>CAMTUJ010000027.1:0-129549 GCA_947084925.1 uncultured Gammaproteobacteria bacterium | reverse complement strand
GGGCAATTGCCCGCAGCGTGCAGCCCTGCTCAAGATGCAACTGGATCATCGTGCGTTCTTCACAGCTCAGGTGTTTGTAGTTCGTTCCCATTGCAACACATTACCTCCCGGCAAGTGTTGCACTTCATATTTGAGGCCGGGGGACATAAAGCGTGCAATTGACGATCTTAAAGACCGCCTACCAAAGCCTAACTGACCTTGCCCCCAAATTTCGTATCCCATAACCGTGATCATGTAACGCCGGGGTCAGGTCTCTTATTGTAATATGGAATCAAAGTGGCACATGCGCCATGAATGGCAATGATCCTTCGCATCGAGTTTTCTGGAGCGCTTTGCAGGCAGCGGTCGACCGGATGGTTCGCGAGGGCCGACCCCAATGTCGCATTAACGGTGCACTACTCGCCTCTGTGTGCGGGTATGAGTAGCCCTACGAATCACTGAGGCCTGTGGGTCTTGAGCCAGTCCTTCAACGTCGCGTCCAGCCGGGTTTGCCAGCCGGCGCCGGTGGCGCGGAAACTGGCGACTACTTCGGGTGACAGGCGAATGGAGATGCGCTCCTTCACGGGAGCTTTTTGCGGTCCGCGCGCGCGGCTGGAAAGCGTGTTGCGCAAGGATTCCGGCAGGCCGGAGAAGGGCACGGCCCGTTTGAAGTCCTCTTCGGTCCATTCCGGGTTGTCGTCCATCGGGTCAAGTTTGGGTTTGGAGCTCATATCGTGCCACCTCTCGCTGGTTGGCCGCGCAGGCTGATGACGCGGATTCCTTGCGGAATCCCGACGTACACCAGCGCAGGTAAGCGATCACCGAGATAGCCCAAAGCGCGGACACGGGTTTCTCCGTAATCGCGCCGGCTATCGACGGCATAAAAAGCTGTTTCAAAATCGAATTCGATCCAGTCAAGGACGAACGGATCGAATTCGATTTGCGGGGTCGTATTGTATAGACAACATATCCCGGCGCGGCCTCCCCGATTTGCCGGGGGTAGCATCGCCCGAGGGCCGTGGTCGCCCAGAGACCAGAGCAGGATGGTTCAAGTCTGCCAGTACGGCAAATCCGCGAAGCCACCACCTCCGATGAAGGCCATGTTTGGGCCTCATGCCATGCGGCCACAGGGTGATTCCAGTATCATCCGGCATCCCTGAGCACAGTGTCCGAACGGGATCTTTCATGACCAAACGCAACCTGTTCTATGCCCAGTCCGGCGGCGTCACCGCGGTGATCAACGCCACCGCCTGCGGCGTGATCGAAGCCGCGCGCGCCAATCGCCGCCGTATCGGCGCGGTGTACGCGGGACGCAACGGCATTCTGGGCGCGCTGCGCGAAGAGTTGATCGACACCGGCAAGGAGAGCGCGAAAACCATCGCGGCGCTGCGCCACACGCCTTCCGGCGCCTTCGGGTCCTGCCGCTACAAGCTCAGGAACCCGGCCGTGGACAACACCCAGTACGAGCGTCTGCTCGCCGTGTTCGAGGCCCACAATATCGGTTACTTCCTCTACAACGGCGGCGGCGATTCCGCCGACACTTGCCTCAAGGTAGCGCAACTGGCGCGCGACCACGGCTACCCGCTGCAGGCGATTCATCTTCCCAAGACGGTGGACAACGATCTGCCGTTGACCGATTGCTGCCCGGGCTTCGGCTCGGTGGCCAAGTACGTCGCGGTGGCGACGCGCGAAGCCAGTCTGGATGTGGCTTCCATGTGCGAGACCTCGACCAAGGTCTTCATCCTGGAAGTCATGGGGCGCCACGCCGGCTGGATCGCCGCCGCCGGCGGACTCGCGGCGGAACGGGACGGCGATCCACCCCACATCATTCTGTTTCCGGAAATCGCCTTCGACCGGGCGAAGTTTCTGGCCCGGGTCGAGCGCACCGTCAAGCGCAACGGCTACTGTGTGATCGTCGCCTCCGAGGGCACCCGTTACGCGGACGGCGCTTTCCTCGCCGATGCCGGCGGCACCGATGCCTTTGGCCACAAGCAACTGGGCGGCGTAGCGCCGACGCTGGCGACCATGGTGAAAGAGGCGCTCGGCTACAAATACCACTGGGCACTCGCCGACTACCTGCAACGCGCGGCGCGCCATATCGCCTCCGCCACCGATGTCGAGCAGGCCTATGCGGTGGGCCGCGCGGGGGTCGAATACGCGCTGGCGGGCAAGAACGGCGTGATGGTCACCATCGAGCGCGCACCGGGCAGCAAATACAGTTGGAGCCTGGGCGAAGCGCCGCTGGAAAAGGTCGCCAATGTGGAGCGCAACATGCCGCGCGCCTTCATCACCCGCGACGGCTTCGGCATCACTCCCGCCGCGCGCGAATACCTGGCGCCGCTGATCGCCGGCGAAGACTATCCGCCCTATCACAACGGCGTGCCCCGCTACGCGCGGCCCGCCAACGCGCTCGTCCCGCGCAAGCTCAAAACCCGCTTCGCCGTCTAGCCAATGACCGTGCCGCCGCGCCAGCGCAGTGTTTCCCTCGTGCTCGGCAGCGGCGGCGCGCGCGGCCTCGCCCATATCGGCGTCATCCGCTGGCTGGAAGAAGAGGGCTATCGGATCGCATCCATCGCCGGCTGCTCGATCGGCGCCCTGATCGGCGGCCTCCACGCGACCGGGAAACTCGCCGCCTACGAACGCTGGTTGCTCGGGCAGTCCCGGCGCGAACTGCTCGCGCTCGTCGATATCACCCTGCCGCGCACCGGCCTGATCGCCGGCGACAAACTCGCCGAAGTGCTGCGCGACCTGATCGGCGCTGTCGCCATCGAGGCGCTGCCGATCCGCTTCACCGCGGTCGCCACCAACATCGAGACCGGGCGCGAAGTCTGGCTCACCCGCGGACCGCTCCTGGAAGCGATCCGCGCCTCGATCTCGATCCCGGTGCTGTTTTCGCCGTACCGGCTCAACGGCGGCTTGCTGGTGGACGGCGGCATCCTCAACCCGGTGCCCATCGCGCCCACGCTGGGCGACGACACCGACCTCACCATCGCCATCAACGTCAGCGGCCAGGTGCAACTCGCCGCGCCCGAGGCGCAGAGCCCCCCGGTCAGCGCCGACAGCGACAGCGGATACCTGCGCCGTGCCGTGAACAATTTGCGCGAGCGCAGCGCGGTGCCGGTGAGTTGGCAGATGCTGGATATCGCCACCCAGGCGTTCGACGCCATGCAGAGCACCATCGCGCGCCAGAAGATGGCGGCCTATCCGCCCGACATCCTGGTGGAGATTCCCCGCAACCTGTGCCGCATCCACGAATTCCACCGCGCCGCCGAGCTGATCGAGGTGGGCTACCGCACGGCCGCCGAAATCATCCCCCGGGAACTGGACCGGACCGGTCCGCGGCTCCGGGCGCCATCGGGGCCCAGCCATCCCGGCTGACAAGCCGGAAAACCGGTTCGCTTCCGGTCAGGAGTCATTCTCTCAACGATCTGCCGCACGGGCTGGGCAGGTTTGCCGCGCCGGACAGCGGTCTAGTTCGCCGCTCCAACCACTCCACACGCCAGACGTGCGCCACCCCCGCCCAGCGGGGCCGGCAGATCGGCATGATTGTCGCCACCGGCATGGAGCACCAGGGCGCGGCCCTGGATGTCGGCGAGCCTGGTCAGGCGCGGCGCGAGCACGGGCTGGGTCGCCGTGCCATCCGCCGCCACGAACAGCGGCGGCAGATCGCCGAGGTGGCCGTCGCCCCAGGGCGCACCGTGATGGCCCGTGGTGGCGGGATCGTAATGGCCGCCCGCGGCGCCGGCGGGCACGGTTGCGCCGTCTTTCTCGGCCGGCCCGCAGGCGGGGTTCTGGTGCACGTGAAAACCGCGCAGTCCGGACGCCAGTCCGCTCAGTTTCGGGGTGAACACCAGGCCATGGCTTGATTCGGTGACGGTCACCACGCCCAGCGCGGCACCGGCGCCCTTCGCATCCACGGTATTCATCGGCACCGATAGCTCGGCGGCCTGGGCACAGCCGGCACCGAACAGGGCCAACAGCAAAAGTCGGGCTTTCATCGAGATCTCCTTGGACACAACAGGGAAACGGGTTTGTTCATGCACTGCGCAGGCGCTCTGTGTGCCGAGTCACCCTGGCAGTGTAGGTGGCGAGCGCGATCAACGCACCAGACGCCGGCGGACGGCGGCGGTCGCGACCAGCAGTCCCGCCGCGCCGTAGGCGACGATCACCAGCAGATGCAGCAGCGGAACATGCAGGGAGCCGCCGGTGAGCAACGGGCGCACCAGATCGACCACATGCGCGAGCGGGAGCAGGTAGGCGAGATCCTGCAGCAGTTCGGGGAACTGCTCGCGCGGGAAAAATACGCCGCCGGTGAGCAGCATGGGCGTCAGCACCAGCGTGAAGTAATAGAGGAAAAAATCGTAGGATCGCGATCTGGCCGTCACCACCATGGCGCAGGCGGCAAACGTGAACCCCGCCAGCGCCAGTACCGGCAGCGCCAGCAGCGCGCGCAGGTCGGCGACCAGGCCGAGCAGCGCGGCGACGATGAGGATGGCGGTGGCGTTCATCAGCCCCTTGGTCGCCGCCCAGAGAATCTCGCCGAGCACGATGTCGTCCACGGTAAGGGGCGCATTCAGCATGGCGCCCCAGGTCTGCTGGCCCGCCATGCGGGTGTAGGCGGAATACATGGCCTCAAAGCTGGCGGTGAAGAGGGTGCTGGAGCAGATGATTCCGGAGGCCAGGAACGCCATGTAAGGCAGTTGGCCGAGATCCCCCACCAGTTGCCCGAAGCCGTAGCCGAAGGCCATCAGGTACAGCAGCGGCTCGCCAAAGTTGCCGAGCGCGGAGGGCAGCAGAATTTTGCGCCAGACGCGAAAATTGCGGCGCCACACCGCGAAGCTGCGCGTGCTGGGACTGGGAGTCAGCGGGCTGGACATGGCATCAGTCCCGCAGATCGTGGCCGGTCAATTTCAGGAAGACATCTTCCAGATTGGCCGGCCGGTGCAGGTAGCGCTGGTCGCTGGCATCGAGCCGCTCCAGCAGGGCGCGCGGTTTCGCGGTGTAGAGCAGCGTGAGATCCCCGACCCGGTGAATGCGAACCCCGGCATCCGGCGCCGCGTCGGCGCCCCAGGTGTCGGCACCGGCGCCGGTCAGCTCCAGCACATGGGGCTCGATGTGCTCGGCGATCAGCGCCCGGGGGGTGCCGCTCGCCACGATGCGCCCGGCATCCAGAATCGCCAGGCGATCGCACAGGCGTTCCGCCTCTTCCATGTAATGCGTGGTCAGGATCAGCGTGGTGCCGGCGTCGCGCAGCTCCCGCAAACGCTGCCAGATATGGTGCCGGGCCTGGGGGTCGAGTCCGGTGGTGGGCTCGTCGAGCACCACCAGGCGCGGGTGATTGATCAGCGCCCGCGCCAGGGTCAGCCGGCGCTTCATGCCGCCGGAGAGTTCGGGAATCGCCACGTTTTCGCGGCCTTCGAGATGCGCGAATGCGATCAGCTCGGCGATGCGCTGCTCGATGTGCGGTCCGCGCAGGCCGAAGTAACTGGCGTAGGTGACGAGGTTCTCCCGCACCGTGAAGTCGGGATCGAGGCTGTCGAACTGGGGCACGACCCCGATCTGCTCGCGCGCAACGCGCGCCCGCTCGGGAATCGGCTCACCCAGCACCTGAATCGTCCCGCTGTCCGGCGGCGTCAGACCCAGCAGCATGCGCAGCGTCGTGGTTTTGCCGGCGCCGTTCGGCCCCAGCAGGCCAAAGCACTCGCCCTCCTGGACGACGAGGTCCAGACTGTCGACCACGCTGCGATCCGCATAACGCTTGCACAGGCCCCGCATGGCGACGAGGGGAGCGGTAGCCAGCGGTTGCTCTAACTGCATGGGGTTTGATACTGCCGGGTCGGGTATTGCCAAGGGATGGCTCATGGTACCCGCGGCGCCGCGGGCCGTCATCCGCCGGCAGGGCGTTACACGACAGACGGAGCCCGGCGCCACGCCGATCAGTCGGTGCGCTGGGCCTGCGCACTGGCGACGCAGCGGCCGGCGGGGGCTCCGGCCGGTCCGCTTACCAGCGCTCCCAGACCGGGCGGCAGCCGTCCGGCACGGCGGGTTGACTCCCGAGTTCAGCCCAGTGCTGACCGGGCTGATGGAAATCCGAACCGCTGGACGCGCTCAGTTGGCTCTGCTCGCACAGGGTCGCCAGGGCGCGGGTTTCGGGACCGGCCTGCCGGCCGGAGACCACTTCGATGGCCTCGCCGCCCGCCGCGCGAAAGTCCGCGATCAGTTCGCGCAGGCGCGTGCGGGTGAGCTGGTATTTCTCCGGATGGGCGATCACCGCGGTGCCGCCGGCCGCGCGAATCCAGGCAATGATTTGCGCCAGCGATGCCCATTCGTCCTTCACGTCGCCGATACGGCCGCTGCCCAGATATTTGCGAAAGGCTTCATCGACCGTGCGCACGGCGCCGGATTCCACCAGCATCTCGGCAATGTGGGGACGCCCGATGCTGATGCGGCTGGCGAGTGCTTCCACACGATCGGTCAGATTGCCGAGTCCCTGCTTGGCCAGCCGCGTCGCGATGATGCCGGCGCGTGTGCGCCGCGCGGCCTGCTGGACCGCGACGGCTTCGTGGATGGCGCCGCGGTCGCGGCCGATATTGAGTCCGACCACGTGAATCGTCTGCTGCCGCCATTTGGCGGACAGCTCGATCCCGGCCACCAGGCGCAGGGATCCGAAGCGGGCATCGCCAAGGCTGTCAAAACCCGCCGTGGTGTCGTGATCCGTGATCGCGAGCAGATCGACTCCGCGCGCGCGCGCGCGCTCCACCAGCTCAAGCGGTGTCAGCTTGCCGTCGGACGCGGTGGAGTGGGTGTGAAGATCGACCTGCATGAAGACGCCGGATGCGAGCACTTGCGTTGATTATAGGTGAAGGCGCCGGCGCCCCCGGTTCGGGGTGCGCCCGGCGTTTGCCGGGAGGACAAGTTCGGCACTGATATCGATATGGTAGCTACGGGCGGACTCGAACCGCCGACCCCAGCATTATGAGTGCTGTGCTCTAACCAGCTGAGCTACGTAGCCTTGGAAGGGGGCGCGATTTTCCCGGCTTCGGTTTTGAGTGTCAACCCGACCGGCCGCTTATTGCAAGCCGCCAGCGAAGTATCCGGTCTCGCAACGCCGGACAACGGACGCGTATGTGCCAGATGCGGAACAACCGACGCGGACGCAATATGGGTGACATGGATGTGGTTCAGGATAAGGCCGTGCGACGCGGGGATGGAACGGTAATTGCCCTGTGATGATGTCCGTCACGCTCAAGGAGAACCTGTGTCATGAGCATTACCATCGAGAAGAACGTCGCCATCCCGATGCGCGATGGCGTGGTGCTGCGCGCCGACATTTACCGCCCGACGGGGGAACACCCTTGCCCGGTGCTCCTGCAGCGCACGCCTTACAACAAGGAATTCCTGCCGCTGGTGGGCATGACCCTGGATCCGATTCGCGCGGCGGCGGCCGGCTATGCGGTGGTGATTCAGGACGTGCGGGCGCGCTGGGCTTCCGGCGGCGGCGTCTTTTTTCCCTACGTCAACGAGGCAGCGGATGGCGCCGATACGCTCGACTGGATCGCCGCGCAGCCCTTTTGCGACGGCGGCATCGGCGCCTATGGGCTGTCCTACATGGGTGGCACCACCTGGCTGTGCGCGGCCTCCGGTCACCCGGCGCTGAAGGCGATTTCCCCCACCACCGCGCCCAACGATTTCTGGCGCAATCACTTCTGGCGCGACGGCGTGCTCCAGCTATCCACCCTGGTGATGTGGGCGCTGCGGGTGATCGGACCCGCTGCCCTGCTGCGGCGCGGGTTGGATCTGCCGACCCTGGGCGCACGCCTGGTGGAACTGGTGGAGGCCCTGGATCACTTTGGCGACTGTGTGCGCGAGCGGCCGCTCGATCGCCTGCTGGCGGCCCATCCCGAAGACGCGGAGTTCGTTCCCTTCCTGTTCGAGGTGCTGCGCCACCCCCGGCCGGACGCCTGGACGGAGTCGCTGCTGTTCAGCGACCGCCACGATCGGGTGCGGGCCCCGGCCCTGATCATCGCGGGCTGGCACGACATGCTGCTGGGCGGCGATTTGAGCCATTACGCCGGCATGCGGACGCGCGCCGGTTCCGCCGAAGCCCGCGAGCAGACCCGTCTGGTGATTGGCCCCTGGTCGCACGCCATGTTCCTCAACTACGTGGGCCAGCTCGACTTCGGCTTTCGCAGCAGCGGCTACCTGCTCGATCTGCGCGAAGACCTCACCCAGATGCAGTTGCGCTGGTTCAACCGCTGGCTGAAAGGCGACGCGACGAGCTTCGCCACGGACGCGCCGGTACGGGTGTTTGTGCAGGGCGCCAATCGCTGGCGCGACGAGGCGGTCTGGCCGCCGGCGCGGGCGCGCCTCACACCCTGGTATCTGCGCGCGGGCGCCGCGCGCGGATGAGCGCTCCGACAGCTACGTCTACGACCCGGAAGATCCCTGTCCGACCTGTGGCGGCACCCTGCTGATGCCGCCCCAGTACAGTCCCGGGCCGGTGGATCAGGCGCCGATCCTGGGGCGCCGGGACGTGCTGGTCTACACGTCCGCGCCGCTGGCGGAGGATCTGGAAATCTGCGGGCCCGTCACCCTGAATCTGTTTGCGAGCACCAGCGCGGTGGATACCGACTGGATGGCCAAACTCTGTGATGTTCACCCGGACGGGCGCACCTTCAATGTCTGCGATGGGGTGGTGCGGGCATCCTACCAGGCGCACACGAACGGCACGGCCGGCGCGCCCGACACGCCGATCCGCCGGGAGCTCGACCTGTGGGCGACTGCCATGGTGTTTCGCGCGGGCCATCGCCTGCGGGTGATCGTCACCTCCAGCGATTTCCCCCGCTACGATCGCAATCCCAACACCGGCGCGAGCTCGTTCACCGCGACGGGCAGCGCGCCGGCGCTGCAAACCGTGTTTCACACCAGCGACCTGCCTTCGTGCATCAACCTGCCGGTCGTCGGGTAGTCGTCATCCATCCCTGGCGACGCGTTGCGCCAGCCGCTCGGCGACGGCACGCAGCGCGTGAGGATGAAAGATCAGCCCGATGTGGGTCGACTCGTTGATCTCGGTGTTGGCGGCGGGGTCTTCTTCGGCGCAACTCGCCCAATCCACCACGCCGTCATTGCGCGAATAGATGGCGAACTGGGGTACGGGTTTGAGCTCCGGTTGCAACATGTGGCGCACGAAGTCGCACATGCAATAGCCGGTGCCACAGGAAGCATGCAGATTGCGACCGACCAGCCTGCCCTGGCCGGCGAGCAGGTACTCCCACACCCCGGTCACGGCCGGATGAGCGCGGACGTGGTCGCGAAACGGCGATCCCAGGGTAATCACCCGATCGATGAGCTCCGGCACATGCTGCAACACGGACTTGGCAAGCATGCCGCCCAGGCTGTGTCCGATCAGCACGACGCCTTGCCCGGTTTTGCGGTGGATCACCTTGACCTTGTGCGCGAGGCGCAGCGCGGTCTTGTTGGGACAGTCGGTATTCCACGCGATATCGGCGTGGTAGGGCCGGTAGCCGATGCGCCGCAGCCAGCGCCGCAACGGCATCATCATGAGGTCGTTGGCGAGAAATCCCGGAATGACCAGGACGGGCTCACCGTGACCGTGCGGCACCCCGCGCCCCTGGTACAGCGGACTGCACAGCAGCCGGCCCAGCTCGGTCGGCCAGAGGGCTTCACGCCAGAGCGGCGTCTTGACGGCTTCAACGCCCGGATCGTGCTGAAAGGGATCGGCGTCGTCCGCCATGACATCGATCAGCGTGTCGATATCGGCGACGGGATTTGCGTAGTTTGGGTCCATGGGTCAGCCCACTGACTGCGGGGCGGGTCGCAGTCCGCGCCGGGCATCAGCCCCGCGCGGACTGCCGACATTCAGGCCATGGCTTCGCGGGCGGCGGTGGCCGCTTTCTTGAAGCCGGTGAACGCCTTGCTGACCGACTCCGTGAGGGGATTGGCGGCCGACAGCGTTTTACCGGCTTCAATGGCGGCAGTGGTTGCCTCCTTGCCGCCTTCGTACAGCTCGCGCGCAATCTTGCGGGTAACGTCGCGGCTCTGCGTTTGCTCGGACAGCAGCGCCTTGAACAAATCCATGGTCCGGCTTTGCGATCTGGTCAGGGATTCGATGGCCGCGGTGAAGTTGCCTTTGTAGTCCCTGGGGGAAAGCGCCAGCGTGCAGGCCAGGCCGGTAAGATCTTCCTGGCTCTTGGCAAAAGTGGACGCCAGCACGTTGCTGACGCGGATGCCGCGTTGACGCGCGCTCTCCATCGCTTCCCACATCAGGGACTGGTTTGCGGTAAGGGCGTCGAGAAAGCGCTGCGTTTCAGTGGTGGCAGGCTTGGCTTTCGTTTTGGTGCTTGTGGTCTTGGCAGCAGTGGCGGTGTCGCTCATGGCAGTCTCCAGTAAGATATAAAACCGCTTCGGTGGTGAGCGGATCAATCGAAAGGCTCCGCTCGTGTTGCAGTTATATGCAAAATGCAGTTAAATGTCAACGTGAATTTAGCTTGGCGAGATCATCATGGCAGCGGACCCCAAAAATAAACGCCCCGGCGCGGGCGGCGCAGGCGACGGACCACGGCTTCCCGGAGAGATGCTGACCGCCCATTTGCTGGCGATGCTCAAGGACTGGTCGGGCTACGGTTACGAGCTCGCCCAGCGCCTGGAGGAAGCCGGCTTCGGGCGCTACAACACGGGATCGCTCTACCGCATGTTGCGGCAAATGGAGAGCCTCGGGCTGATTTCGTCGCTGTGGGACACCGCCGCGGGCGGCCCGGCCCGGCGCATGTACAGTCTCACCCTTGCCGGCAAACTCTTTCTCGACAACTGGATGTCGCTGCTCGACTTCCACCGCAGGACGCTGGATGCCTTTATCGGCCCCGCGGACCGACCGACCGGGCGCGCGCCTCGCGGCGACGATGCACCTGCGCGTCCAACCGCCGCGCGCCGCCCGCGAACCCGCAAGCCCAAACCAGGAGATAAACCATGAGTGACAAACGCGAAGACCGCCTGCTGGAGCCCATGCGGATGTGGCGGGAGTGGTATCAGAAGTCGGAAAAACAATGGAGCGAAATGCTGACGGACGCCATGGCGGACGAGAAATTCGGCAAGACGTTCGGGCACCTGTTTCAGGAATGGCTGCACGCCCAGCACATGCTTTCGGAAATGATCGGCCAGCAACTGGCGGCTTTCAACATGCCGTCGCGCGGCGACATCCTGGATGTTCGCGACCGCCTCGGCGAAGTCGAGGATGGACTGGCCGGCCTGACCGCCGAGATCGCCCAGTTGCGCCGCGCCCTGACCAGCAAAGCCGTGGTGGATGTGGCAGTCGAGCGTCCCGCCGTCAAGCGCACCCGCAAACCGCCATCGGCAAGCGAAGCCACGCCTCCGGGAGGCAGCCAGAAGCACTGACAGTGGCGCGCAAACGCCACCGCACACGCTTTGGCACAAAAGTTGTAGTTTCAATGTGCAAACAAACTACCGCTGTCAACGAAGTGTAAAGGTCGTCAGGTAAAACGCATCGAGCGCCACGGCCAGATCGCGGATCGCATGTACACGGCGAACAACGCCGGGAGATGAAATTATGCCGGGTACCGACGGAACCAGCGCCCAGCAGGCCAGGATTCGCGAAGCGCTGGAGCGCGTGTTGTCGCGCAATATCGCGGGCCTCAAGACCCTGGAAGATATCGCGATGGACTTCGGGTCCACGCCCAAGGACATCATCCACTCCCGGGGCACCACCAAGCTCTATCATTACACGCCGACCTGCGACGAAATTTACCGGGTGCCGATTGTGCTGGTGATGTCGCTGGTCAGTCGTTACTACATCATGGATCTCGCGCCGGGACAGAGTCTGGTCGAGTATCTGGTCGATCAGGGCTTCGATGTCTACCTGATCGACTGGGGTATCCCGCGCCCGGAGCATCGCCATCTCAATCTTGACCACTATGTGGGCGAAGTGCTGCCCGAGTGTCTCGAAAAGGTGCATGAAGACAGCGGTGAGGAAGAAGTGAGCCTGGTTGGCTATTGCCTCGGCGGCGTGCTCGCCATGATGCACACGGCGCTGGCGCGGCCCGGACAGGTGCGGGCGCTGGCGTGCTTCACCACGCCGGTGGATACCAACGGCATGACGCTGTACAAGGCCTGGGCGGAAAGCGAGAACTTTGATATCGACGCCCTGGTCGATCAGCTCGGCAATGTGCCCGCGCAAATGGTCGATGCCGTGATCCAGGCGTTGCGCCCATTGCAGAAGACCGCGAGCCGCCTGGGCATGCTGGACAATGTGGAGGACGACCAGTTCGTCGAGGCGCACTACCGGTTCGAGCGCTGGGCGGCGGATCAGATTCCCATGGCCGGCGCCCTGGCCAAACAGCTGTTCAAGGACTTCATGCGCGACAACAAGTTTCTCAAGAGCCAGATGGAGATCAAGGGGCGACGCGTCGATCTGCGGAGCATCCGGGTGCCTTTCCTGCACATCGCGGCGCAACATGACCACATCGTTCCCGCGGGCGCCTCCAAAGGCATTCTCGATCTGGTTTCGAGCGCCGACAAAAAAGAGATCATTTTGAAGGGCGGGCATGTGAGCCTGATCGCAGGCGGCAACGCCGTTTACCGGCTCTGGCCGCAATTGTCCGGCTGGCTGTCAGAACGCTGCATCTGAGGAGATTGTCGTGGATATCTACCCGAAAACTGTCCGGTTGCGCGCTACCTCCGCCGTGCTGCGCCCGCTGGCTCACGGTGATGAGGAAAGCGTGCTGGTGTTCGCTCGCTCCTTGCCGGTTCATGACCTGATGTTTCTGCGCCGGGACATCACCAAACCCGAGACGATTGCGCGCTGGCTGGACGAAGTCGATCAGGGCCTGGCGCTGCTGGTGATCGCCGAGATCGACGGCCGCATGGCCGGGTACGGCATGCTGAGCCTGAACGATCTGGACTGGAGCCGGCATCTGGCCGAACTGCGTGTCCTGGTGCACCCGGATTTCCGCGAGACCGGCCTCGGCCGCGCCATGATCCGGGAGGTGTTTGCGCTGGCGGTGAATCGCGGTGTCGAAAAAGTCATCGCCCGCATGACCCTGGATCAGACCGCCGCCCGCTCGCTGTTTCAGGAGCTGGGCTTCCGGCCCGAAGCGCTCCACGAGAACGAAGTGAAGGATCGCGCGGGCAAACTTCACGATGTCTTGCGCATGGCCGTCGATGTGCAGGCCCTGCTCGCGCGGCGCGACAGCTACGGACTGGGCTGATTGTTCAGGGCTGAGGGCTGCCGGAAGCACGGTCCGCGCGCGATAGGCGCCCCAGTTCGGCTCGTGTAAAATCCGCGCTCGCTGTTGTCAGCCGAGCCCTCCCCATGTTTGCAAAAAACCTGTCCCTCGAGCATTTTGACCCCGAACTCGCCGCGGCAATTGCCGCCGAGGCGCGCCGCCAGGAAGATCACATCGAGCTCATCGCCTCGGAGAACTACGCCAGTCCGCTGGTGATGCAGGTGCAGGGCAGCGTGCTTACCAACAAGTACGCCGAAGGCTATCCGGGCAAGCGTTACTACGGCGGCTGTGAATTTGTGGATCGCGCCGAGGCGCTGGCGATCGCGCGCGTGAGGGAGCTGTTTGGCGCCGACTACGCCAATGTGCAACCGCATTCGGGTTCCCAGGCCAACGCGGCGGTCTATCAGGCACTGTGCCAACCCGGCGATACCATTCTCGGCATGAGCCTCGCCGAAGGCGGCCACCTGACCCATGGCGCCAAACCGAATTTTTCCGGCAAAACCTACAACGCTGTGCAGTACGGCCTGAAACCCGCGACCGGCGAAGTCGACTACGACCAGGTCGAGGCGCTGGCGCGCGAGCACAAACCCAAAATGATCGTCGCCGGATTTTCCGCCTACTCGCGGGTGATGGACTGGCAGCGGTTTCGCGCCATCGCCGATCAGGTCGGCGCCTGGCTGATGGTGGACATGGCCCATGTCGCCGGGCTGGTGGCCGCCGGCTGCTATCCCAGTCCGGTGCCCATCGCGGATGTGGTGACTTCCACCACCCACAAGACCCTGCGCGGTCCCCGCGGCGGCCTCATCCTCGCGCGCGCCAATCCGGACGTCGAGAAGAAGCTGGATTCGGCCGTGTTCCCCGGCCAGCAGGGCGGGCCGCTGATGCACGTCATCGCGGCCAAGGCGGTGTGCTTCAAGGAAGCGATGAGCGACGATTTCAAAACCTACCAGCGGCAGGTGGTCGCCAATGCCCGCGCCATGGCCGCGACCTTTATCGAGCGGGGCATCCGCATCGTGTCCGGCGGCACCGACAACCACCTGATGCTGGTCGACCTGATCGGCAAGAACTACACCGGCAAGGACGCGGACGCCGCCCTCGGCGAAGCCCACATCACGGTCAACAAGAATGCGGTGCCGAGCGACCCCCGCTCGCCCTTCGTCACCAGCGGCTTGCGGGTGGGGACGCCGGCGATCACCACCCGGGGCTTCCGCGAGGCGGAGAGCATCGAATTGACCCACTGGATCTGCGACATTCTGGCCGGCCTGGAAAGCGGCGCGGCGGAACCCGTGATCGCCGGCACGCGCGCCAAGGTGCAGGCGATCTGCGATCGCTTCCCGGTCTATGGTTGACGGGCAGCGGTTGCGCAGGGGCGGCGCGCGGAGGCCGTGCTAGACTAGACCGCTCCCCGGTCGCGCCCCTTCCTTTCGATGCACTGTCCCTTCTGTGGCGCTGATGACACCCGCGTGGTCGATTCCCGGCTGGTGGCCGGCGGCGACCAGATCCGTCGCCGTCGCGAGTGCGCCACCTGCCGGGAGCGCTTTACCACTTTCGAGGTGGCGGAGCTGCTGATGCCACGGGTCGTCAAGCGCGACGATTCCCGCCAACCCTTCGACGAAAACAAACTGCGCGCCGGCTTGCAGCGTTCCCTGGAGAAGCGGCCCGTCGGCGTCGAGGCCGTGGAGGCGGCGATCAGCGCCATCAAGCGCGAGCTGCAAAGCGCTGGCGAGCGGGAAGTACCGTCGCGCGTCATCGGCGAAAAAGTGATGGCACAGTTGCGCGGGCTCGACGATGTGGCGTTCGTGCGGTTTGCGTCGGTCTATCGCCGCTTTCAGGACCTGAGCGAGTTCCGCGCCGAGCTGGATCGCCTGGAGCGCGAGAGCGCACCGCCCGGAGCCGGCGCCGATGACTGAGCGCAGCGACGCCGTCTTCATGGCGCGCGCCCTGGGTCTGGCGCGGCGGGGTTGGTACAGCACGCGGCCGAACCCCCGCGTGGGTTGCGTCATCGTCCGCGACGGCGCCGTGGTCGGCGAGGGCTGGCATCAGCGCGCGGGCGGTGATCATGCCGAGGTGGCGGCGCTGGCGGCAGCGGGCGACCGCGCGCGTGGCGCGACCGCTTATGTGTCGCTGGAGCCCTGCAATCACCAGGGCCGGACTCCGCCCTGCACCGGGGCGCTGATCGCCGCCGGCATCGCGCGCGTGGTCCATGGCGCGCGCGATCCGCACCGGATAGCTTCCGGGGGCGTGGCGGCGTTGCTGGACGCGGGCCTGGCGGTGGACGGGCCGGTGCTGGAAGCGGAGTGCCGTGCGCTCAATCCCGGATTTTTTGCCAACTGCGAGCGCGGCCGGCCCCGGGTCACGCTCAAGATCGCCGCCAGCCTTGACGGTCGCACCGCCATGGCGAGCGGCGAGAGCCGCTGGATTACCGGAGCGGCGGCGCGGCGCGATGTCCAGCGCCTGCGGGCGGCGAGCGGCGCCATCGTCACCGGCATCGGCACGGTGCTCGCCGATGATCCCGCGCTGACCGTGCGCGGCGGGGAGTTCGAATTGCCCGAGGGCTGCGCCGGACCGGTGGACCAGCCGTTGCGGGTGGTGGTGGACAGCCACCTCCGCACGCGGGACGATCTGCGTATCCTGCGCGAGCCCGGCGCGGTGCTGATCGCGACGGCGGGCGCCTCCCGGGAGATTCCCGGTGCGCAGTTGATCGCGCTGCCCGACGCCGACGGACGGGTGGACCTCGACGCCCTGCTGCGGCATCTGGGCAGCCGGCAGTGCCACGACGTGCTGGTCGAGGCCGGCGCCCGGCTGGCGGGAGCGTTCCTGAATGCCGGTCTGGTGGATGAACTGGTGTTGTATGTGGCGCCCAAGCTGCTCGGCAGCTCAGGCTGGCCGCTCGCGACGCTGCCGTTCACGCGCCTGGCGGAAGCGATTGATCTGACCGTGACCGACGTGCGGGCGGTGGGAGACGACTGGCGTTTCACCGCCCAGCCCAGGAGGAAAAACTGAATGTTTACCGGAATCATTGAAGCACTGGGCAGCATCGCCGGCACCGAGCGGCAGGGCGGCGATGTGCGCCTGCTCATCAGCGCCGCCGGGCTGGATCTTGGCGCCGCCCGTCTGGGCGACAGTATCGCCGTCAACGGCGTGTGTCTCACGGTGGTGGAGCTGGGGGGCTACAGTTTCGCGGCCGATGTGTCGGTGGAGACGCTCGACCACACCACGGCAGGGCAGTGGGTCGCGGGCACGCCGGTCAATCTGGAGCAGGCGCTGACGCCCGCCAAGCGCATGGGCGGGCACATCGTGTCGGGTCATGTGGACGGCGTGGGCGAGGTGCTGGCGCGCCACAGCGACGCGCGCTCGGAGCGGTTCCGCCTGCGCGCGCCGGCCGGGCTGGCGCGCTATATTGCCCACAAGGGCTCCATCACCATTGACGGCACCAGCCTCACGGTCAATGTCGTGGACGGCGAGGAGTTCGAGATCAATATCGTGCCGCACACGCTGACCCACACCATTATCGGGACCTACCAGCCCGGCACCCGGGTGAATCTCGAAGTGGACGTGATCGCCCGCTACCTTGAGCGCCTGCTGTGGGGTGCCGGCGACGGCGGCTCCGGCGCGCTCCCGAATGACCGTTTGAACAGGGGTTGAAGCAAGATGTCGCTGCACACGATCGACGAATTGGTGGAAGACATCCGTCAGGGCAGGATGGTGATCCTGATGGACGACGAGGATCGCGAAAACGAAGGCGATCTGGTGATCGCGGCGGAGAAGGTCACGGCCGCCGACATCAATTTCATGGCCACCCATGCGCGCGGCCTGATCTGTCTGACCTTGACCGAGCAGCGCTGCCGGCAGCTCGCCCTGCCCCTGATGGTGGATGCCAACAAGGCCAGCCACGGCACCAATTTCACGGTGTCCATCGAGGCCGCTGAAGGCGTCACCACCGGCATTTCCGCGGCCGACCGCGCCCGCACGGTGCAGGTGGCGGTGGCCAAGAACGCAGGCCCCGACGACATCGTGCAGCCCGGACACATCTTTCCCCTCAAGGCCCAGCCCGGCGGCGTGCTGAGCCGCGCGGGTCATACCGAAGCCGGCTGCGATCTGGCGCGCCTTGCCGGCTGCGAGCCCGCCGCCGTGATCGTCGAGATCATGAACGACGACGGCACCATGGCCCGGCGCCCGGATCTCGAGACCTTTGCGCAGAAGCACGGGCTCAAGATCGGCACCATCGCCGACCTCATTCACTACCGCATGCTCAACGAGAAGACCATCGAGCATCTGCGGGCGCGCACCATCCAGACCGCCTACGGCGAATTCTGTCTGCATACCTACATGGATACGGCGCGCAAGAAGCTTCATTTCGCGCTGGTGAAAGGCGAGATCGATCGCGCGGTGCCGGTGCCGGTGCGCGTCCACCTGCCCAGTTGCACGCGCGATATTTTCGCCATCGAGCGTCCCGGGCAATTCCCCAGCTGGACCATCGCCAAGGCCATGCAGAAGGTCCAGGAGGAGGGGCGCGGAATCATCGTGGTGATCCAGCAGGAGGAGACCGCGGCGCAGGTGGAAGAAGAGCTTGAGTCCCTGTTCGAGAGCCGCGCGCGCCCGATCAAGGCATCGGAAACCGTGTATCTCCAGATCGGTGCGGGGTCGCAGATCCTGCGCGACCTGGGTGCCCAGAAAATCCGGGTGATGAGCGCGCCGTTCCGGTTCAACGCCATTTCCGGATTCGATCTGGAAGTGGTCGATTATGTCGAATGCCCCTGATCCCGAGGAATTGAGCCATGAGTGAATCCAGACCCGTCGAGGGCAACTTCGCGCCGGACGGCGCCCGCTTTGCCATCGTGGTGGCGCGCTGGAATGGCGGGATCACCGAGAGCCTGCTGCGCGGCGCGCAGCGCGCGCTGCAACGCCATCAGGTGCCGGACGCGGACGTGCAGGTCTACCGGGTGCCCGGCGCTTTCGAGCTGCCGCTGGCGGCGCGCAAGCTGGCCGAGACCGGTCGCTTCGATGCGATCATCGCGCTGGGCGCCGTGATTCGCGGCGGCACGCCCCATTTCGAATACGTCTGCGCGGAAACCACCCGCGGCATCGGCGAGGTTGCGCTGACGACGGGCATCCCCGTGGCGTTCGGCCTGCTCACCACCGACGATGAGGCCCAGGCCCGCGCCCGCTCCGGCGAGGACTCGGGCAACAAGGGTGAAGAGGCGGCGCTTACCGCGCTGGAGATGATTTCCCTGTTCCGGCAACTGTGAGGCAATCCGTGGCCGCACTGCCGTCGAACCGCAAGAAAGCTCGCCACCTGCTGGTGCAGGCGCTCTACCAGTGGCAGCTGGCGGGCGCCGACCTCCATGTCATCGAGGCGCAGTTCTTCGCGGACAACGACATGCGCAAGGTGGATGTCGAGTTTTTCCGCGAGCTCCTCCACGGCATTGCCGCCACGGTCGACGAACTCGATGCCTGTTACGGGAAATATCTGGACCGCGCGCTGGACGAACTCGATCCGGTCTCGCGGGCGCTGCTGCGACTCGGCACCTACGAGCTGCTGCATCGCATCGACGTGCCCTATCGGGTCGCCATCAACGAGGGCATCAACCTCGCGAAAGCGTTTGGTCCCACCGATGCCCACAAGTACGTCAACAGCATCCTCGACAAGGTAGCGGCGGGCAGCCGCCAGCTCGAGATCGCCGCGCGCGCGCGCTGAACGCCCGTCCGATGCCGGTCGATGAGTTCAGCCTGATCGAAACCTTCTTCCGCCGGCCCGCGACGCCCGCCGCCGGCGTGCTGGCCGGGATCGGCGATGACTGCGCGCTGCTCGATGGCGGCGCGGCGGGTACGCTGGCCGTGACCACGGACACCCTGGTGGCCGACATTCACTTCCCCGCCCGGGCGTCGGCATTCGATATCGGCCAGCGTGCCCTGCGCGTGAATCTCAGCGACCTGGCGGCGATGGGTGCCGAGCCGCGCTGGTTTTTGCTGGCGCTGACGCTGCCGGTGGCCGACGAAGACTGGTTGCGCGCATTCAGCGCCGGACTTTTCGCGGTGGCCGACGCCCGGGGTTGCGCGCTGGTGGGAGGCGATACCACGCGCGGACCGCTCACGGTGACCATCACCGCCATGGGCGCGGTGCCGGCGAACGTCGCGCTGCGGCGCTCCGGCGCCGGCGCGGGAGACCTGGTGTTCGTCACCGGCGAGCTGGGCGGTGCGGCGGCCGCATTGGCGGACATGACGGAGACCGGCGCGTGCCGCGCGGCCGACGCCACCCTGAACACGCGCTACTGGTACCCGGAGCCCCGGCTTCGGGAAGGTGTGGCGCTGCGCGGCATCGCCTCGGCGGCGATCGACATCTCCGATGGCCTGGTCGCCGATCTCGGGCATGTGGCGCGCGCCAGCGGTGTCGCCGCCGAACTGGAACTGGAGAAATTGCCGCTCTGTGGGGCCGCGGTGGCCCGTTTTGGTGGCGATCGAGCACGGGATTGGGCGCTGGGCGGTGGCGACGATTACGAACTCTGCTTCACGGTGCCGCCCTCGCGGCTCGCGGCCCTGGAAGAGTCCGTCCGCGCCGGACACCTGCGGGCGCTGCCCGTCGGGCGCCTGGTGTCCGGCGCCGGCGTCCACGCCCGGGATGGCGCGGGGCGAAGCGTCGCGTTGACCGGCACGGGATATCGCCACTTTTGAAGCCGGCCGCGCCCCTGCCGTCGTTTTCCCGGTTGCTGCACGAACCGGTGCTGCTGCTGGCCTTCGGGTTTGGCAGCGGCCTGGCCCCGCGCGCTCCGGGCACGGCGGGTTCACTCGTCGCTCTTGCGCTCGCCGCCGGATTCACCTGGTTGCCGCTCACGCTGCCCGCGTCGGCGCGGTGGTTGTTGCTGGGGACGGTGGTCGCCGCCGGCATCGCCATCTGCGGCAGCGCGGCGCGGCGACTGGACGCCCCCGATCATCCCGGTATCGTCTGGGATGAGTTTGCGGGGCTCTGGCTGACCCTGGGGCTCGCGCCCGCCGGGTTCGGCTGGTGGATCGCGGGCTTTGTGCTGTTCCGGATTTTCGATATCGTGAAACCCTGGCCGATTGCCTGGTTCGATCGGCACTGGAAGGGAGGCCTGGGCATCATGGCGGATGATCTGGTGGCGGGATTGTTGGCGGGCCTGATACTGCACGCGGCGGGAGCGGCGTCATGAGGCGATGGCTCGCGGGCTTGTGCCTGGTGCTGGCGAACGCCGGCGCGGTGGCGGCGCCCGAGGTGCAGGCGATCGCCCTGTTCAAGGACCGTGCGATGCTCGAGATCAACGGCGTGCAGCGACTGCTGAAGGCCGGCGAAACAACACCCGAGGGCGTGAAGCTGATCGCCAGTGACAGCAAAGGTGCGGTGCTCGAAATCGGCGGCAAGCGCATCCCGCTGGGATTGTCGCAACGCATCGCGGCCAATTTCGCCGCCGCCGAATTTGCCGAAGTGCGGATTCCGCGCGGCGAGCAAGGCCATCATTTCGTGGGCGGCAGCATCAACGGGCACAGTGTGCGCTTCATGATCGACACGGGCGCCACTACCGTTGCCATGAGCAGCGTGGACGCCGAGCGCCTGGGTTTGCCGTGGCGGTCGGGGCGCCGGGGCGCTACGCATACCGCGAACGGGGTGGCCGAGGCGCGTGAACTCACCCTGACGACGGTCAGCATCGGTCCGATCACCCTCCATGAGATTCCCGCCACCGTGGTGACCGGCGCCTATCCCCTGTCGATTCTGCTCGGCAACAGTTTTCTGGCCAAGGTCGAGATGACCGAAGAAGGCGGCGTCATGGTGCTGCGCCAGAAATACTGATCCGCGCATGCCATTGCGGTAATCCGGTGCAACCAATCCAGTCCAATCGAGAACCTTCATGACCAAGCTTGCCAGACGCATAATCCCCTGCCTCGACGTGGACGCCGGGCGCGTGGTCAAGGGGGTTCGTTTTGTCGATATCCGCGATGCGGGCGATCCGGTCGAGGTGGCGCGACGCTATGACGAAGCCGGCGCCGACGAAATCACGTTTCTCGATATCACCGCGAGCCACGAAGGCCGCGACACCATGCTCCATACGGTCGCCCGCATGGCGGCGGCGGTGTTCATTCCTCTGACCGTGGGCGGCGGAGTGCGCACGCTCGACGACATCAAGGCCCTGTTGCGCGCGGGCGCCGACAAGGTGGGCATCAACTCGGCGGCGGTGAATGACCCCGACCTTGTGCGGCTGGCGGCGGCGCGCTTCGGCAGCCAGTGCATTGTGGTCGCCATCGATGCCAAACGGGTCAGCGCCCCGGGCGAAGCGCCGCGCTGGGAGGTCTTCACCCACGGCGGGCGCCGGGGGACCGGCCTGGACGCCGTGGCCTGGGCCCAGCGCATGGCGGAACTGGGCGCAGGCGAAATCCTGCTGACCAGCATGGACCGGGACGGCACGCGTGATGGTTTCGACCTGGAGTTGACGCGCGCGGTCAGCGACGCCGTCGCGGTGCCGGTGATCGCGTCCGGGGGGGTGGGCAATCTGCAGCATCTGGTGGATGGTGTGCAGAAAGGCGGCGCTGACGCGGTGTTGGCCGCGAGCATTTTTCACTTCGGGGAATACAGCGTCGCCGAGGCCAAGGCGTTCATGGCGGCGCAGGGCGTCCAGGTACGCTGAAACGCACGGGCGGCGACCGCCCGTGCCGTGCGCCAGGCGCGAGATCAGTGCGCCGTATGCAGCCCGGCGCCGGGAGCCGTCGCTTGTTGCGGCCCGCCTTTGAACACATTGATCACCCGCGGCGGCGCACTTTTGATGAACATCAGAAAATCCGCCACGGCGGCTTCGGCTTTCTCGGGCGCCGGAAACGGGCCCAAGGTCACCTTTTCACGGGTGCTGAAGTACCAGCCGTCGGAACCCTGGAACAGCCGGTCGCGGCGAGAGGTGATCACCTCATGCACAGTCCCCTCACCAGCGCGCGGCAGGCAGGAAATCTGTGGGGTCAGAGCCTCGGTCATAACCATTTACCTGTGTTGTGTGGGCGCCTGCGTGTTGCTGCCGCACGGGTCGCGCGGCAGATCGGCAGCATGACGACGACCGCGATCCGTGCGACTCCCTCTTTGTACAGCAACCCGGCGCAGTGTTGCAAGCTCACTGATCCGCCAGCGGGTCC
Organism: uncultured Gammaproteobacteria bacterium; assembly: GCA_947084925.1. Classification (GTDB taxonomy): domain Bacteria; phylum Pseudomonadota; class Gammaproteobacteria; order Pseudomonadales; family Porticoccaceae; genus JAGPUQ01. Next base: position 107,182 of record CAMTUJ010000027.1, on the reverse strand, counting down.
GCCGGTCGGCTGAACAGCGCCAGCGCCTTGAGCAGGTTGACGGCTTCGTGGAGTTGATTATCGACGGGCTCTCCGGATTCAGCGTCATGCTTCGGCGACGGCTGTTTCCTTCCGCTTTCCAGATGCCCCCCGAGGTTTGATTCCTTGATCACGAAGCCGGGCTCGAGTTCGTGCACCTCGGCGCGGCGCACCTCCACATCGGGCTGGATCCCGTCCGCCTGAATGGAATTGCCGCTGGGCGTGAAATAGCGCGCCGTGGTCAGTTTGATCGCGCGCCCGTCCTGCAGTGGCAGCACGGTTTGCACGGAGCCCTTGCCAAAGCTCTTGGTGCCGACAATCAGGGCGCGGCGATGATCCTTGAGTGCGCCGGCGACGATCTCCGCCGCCGACGCGGTACCTTCGTTAATCAGCACCGCGAGCGGGATCCCCGCCAGGGCGTCGCCGGGCGTCGCCGTGGCCCGGGTGTTGGCGGATGCGATGCGACCCTCGGTGTAAACGATCAGGCCGCTGTCGAGCAGCGCATCGGCCACTTCGATCGATGCGGGGAGAAGCCCGCCCGGGTTGTTGCGCAAATCAATCACCACTCCCTTGAGCGCGGGTTCCTGTTTGCGCAGATCGGCGATGGCACGGGTAAATTCAGCACTGGTCTGTTCCTGGAACTGGGCAATGCGCAGATACGCGAATCCCGGCTCCAGCACCTCCTTGCGGATGCTCTTGATGGCGATCATGTCGCGCGTGAGCGTGACCACCAAGGGTTCGGTCGCTCCTTCCCGTCCTAGCGTGAGTTTGATGGTGCTGCCTTTGTCCCCACGCATCAGCGAGATCGCCTCCTCCAGGCTCATGCCCTGGGTGGAGCGATCGTCGAGTTGCAGGATCAGATCCCCTGGCCGCAACCCGGCGCGCGCGGCCGGCGTGTCGTCGATGGGCGAGACAACGCTGACATAACCGCGATCGAGGCCCAGCTCGACGCCGATGCCGCCGAACTCACCCGTGGTGTGTTCTTTCAATTCGGTGTAGGACTCGGCTTCGAGAAAGGCGGAGTGGGGATCGAGCTGGCCGAGCAGCCCGGTCACCGCTTTCTGCAGCAGGACCCGATCATCGATTTCTTCGACGTAAGCGTTGCGCACCTGATCGAACACCTGAGCGAAAAGCTGCAATTCATCGAGGGGCAGCCGGGGTGCGACGTCGCCGGATTCGGCGGCGAAAGCGCAGGCGCAGGCACCCAACAGACAGGGGATCAGTTGGCGCAGTTTCATGGTATCGGAATCCTCGGTACGCAAAAGCGGCAAGCCGCGCGGCAATCATAACAGCGTCATGCCTGGTCACCGCGAGGTCACAGCCGGCGGCCCGGGCCGCGCGTTACCTCCGCTTGCGCAGCCAGACGGCCGGGTCCAGGGTTTTTCCGCCCTGCCGGATCTCGAAATAGAGCGCGCTGCGCTCAAGGCCGCCACTGGCGCCGGCGCGGGCGATCACCTCATCACCCTGCACCCGAGTGCCGGTGTTCTTGAGCAGGGCCTGATTGTGCGAATAAAGACTGAGATAGCCGCCGCCATGGTCGACGATGATGAGCTGACCGTGACCGCGCAGATAGTCCGCGAACACCACCGTGCCGGCGTGGATCGCGTGGACTTCGCTGCCCTCCTGGACTTCGATCATCCAGCCGGTCCAGGGTAATGCACTGGCGCGGCTGGCCCCAAAGCGATTGAGCGGCTTGCCATTCACCGGCCACGGCAGCTTACCCGCCTGCTTTGCGAAGGGGCCGTTGCCTGCCGCGCTGGCACTGCGGGCGAGTCGATCGAGCAGGTCGCGCAGACGCTGTTCTTCGGTCTTGAGCTGCCGTAGCCGCGCGCGCTCGTCCGTCAGGTCACGAGCCAGTGCCGCCATGGCATCGCGGCGTGCGGTTTGTTGCCCTTGCTGCTGACGCAGGGCGTCGCCCAGCGCGGTACGGTCGGCTTCCAGCAACGACTGGCGCGCCGCAATGGCGGCGGTGGTGGCGTCCAGTTCCTGAAGGGTAGTCTGGTAGCCGGTCAGCTGCCCGGCGCGCGCGGTAATGAAGCGGCCGTAATAGGCCATCATGCGGCGGGCCTGCTGGGGATCCTCCATGTTGAGCAGCATTTTCAGGGGTTCGCTGCGGCCGAGCCGGTAGGCTACGGCGGCGTCGGCGGCCAGTCGTTGCGATTGCTGTGTCGCCGTCTGCTGGAGCGCCGTCCGCTGCTGGTCCAGCACGTTCAATTCCGCCTCGCCGGCCGCGACGCGCCGGGCGAGATGGGTGTGACGCTCGTGCAGTTCGGCAAGACGGGTCTCGGCTTGCTGGAGTTGACTCTCCAGCGCGGCACGCCGGGCGTCGGTCTGTTGCACGCGTTGCTCGTGAGCCCCGATCTCGCCGCGCAGTTTCTGCAATTTGCCGGCCTCATCCCCGGCACCGGCACCGGTACCGGCAGCGAGGCTGGCGAGGCACCAGGCAAGCGCAATGCGTTTCACCCCCGCGCTCGCGCGCTCCGGGGTTCGCCGGAATCAGCGGCCAGCAGCGAGTGGCCGGTCATTTCCGCCGGCAATGGCAGGTCCATCAGCGTCAGCAGGGTCGGCGCGACGTCGGCCAGGGTGCCACCCGCGGCCAGTCCGATGTCTCGGGGACCGACGTAGACCAGGGGCACCGGCAGCGTGGTATGGGAGGTAAGCGGTTGGCCGTCTTCCTCCATTTGCTCCAGATTGCCGTGATCGGCGGTGATCAGGCATTGGCCCTGGACGGCCTCCAGGGCCGCGACCATGCGTCCGATGCAGATGTCGAGCGCCTCCGCCGCTCGCACGGCGGCGGCAAAGATCCCCGTATGGCCAACCATGTCTCCGTTGGCGAAATTGCATACGATCAGGTCGAAATGCCGCCCGGCGATGGCCTCGACGAGTCGGTCGGTGATCTCGAATGCGCTCATCTCGGGCTTGAGGTCATAGGTCGCCACCTGGGGCGACGGGATCAGGATGCGTTCCTCGCCCGGATAACAGGCTTCGCGACCACCGCTGAAAAAGAAGGTCACATGGGCGTATTTCTCGGTCTCGGCAATGCGGAGCTGGGTTTTGCCCAGGTTCGCCAGATATTCACCAAGGGAGTTGGTGAGAGACGCCGGCGGAAAAGCACAGTGCACCGGCAGGTTCGCTTCGTATTCCGTGGTGGTCACGAAATCGCTCAGCCTGGGCCACTGCTTGCGCGCAAACCCGGTGAACTCCGGCTCGACCAGCGCCTGGGTGAGTTGTCGCGCGCGGTCGGGGCGGAAGTTCATGAAGATCACCGCGTCGCCGGAGCGAATCGGGGCATCCGCTTCACCGGGGCCTTGCACGAGCGTGGGCTGCACGAACTCGTCGTTTTCGTCGCGCGCGTAGGCGGCGCGCAGCGCGCTGATCGGATCGGCTTCCCGAAACGGCGCCGTCGCCGCGGTGAGCATGTCGTAGGCGCGCTCGGTGCGATCCCAGCGGTGATCCCGGTCCATGGCGTAGTAGCGGCCGCAGATCGACGCGATGCGCCCGCAACCCAGCGCCGCAAACACCTCCCGGGTGCGCTGCAAGGATGCTTCGGCACTGCGCGGCGGCGTATCCCGACCGTCCAGGAAGGCGTGCAGATACACGCGCCGCGCGCCACGTTTCGCCGCCAGCGCAACGGCGGCCCGGAGGTGTTCTTCATGGCTGTGGACGCCGCCCGGGGACAGCAGCCCAAGGATATGTACCGCGCCTCCGGCCGCGATGGCGCGATCGATTGCCGCGAGATAGATTGGGTTGGCGTCAAATTCGCCGCTGGCGAGCGCGGCATTGATGCGGGTGAGGTTCTGGTAGAGAACCCGGCCCGCCCCCAGCGTCATATGGCCGACTTCCGAGTTGCCCATCTGGCCGTCGGGCAAACCCACATCCAGGCCGGAGCCCGAAATGAGGGTGTGGGGACATTGTGCCCAGAGTCTGTTCCAGACCGGGATTTGCGCCGCGTGGAGGGCATTGTGGGCGCTGGTTTCGCTGTGTCCCCAGCCGTCCAGGATCAGCAAAACGGTAGGGCGTTTGCCATTTTCCATCTGTGGGATACTGCCCTGCGGGGAGTTGCGGAAAAGGACGCCATGGTACTGGCTCGAGGCGGGAAAAACTATTTGGCCCGGTCGCGCTGACGGCAACAGCGGGGCGGGATGTGCCTGTGTATACTACGCCGCCGTTCGGATGGCGGTGTGGCAACGAGGTTGCGGGTGGCGGATTTCCTGGTTTTTGTCAGCGCGCAGTGGCTGCTGGTCAGCCTGTTTCTGGCGCTGGTTTACCTGTTCGTGGTGCTTGAACACTTCAAGGCCGGCAAGCAGTTGTCGGTGCATGATGTCACGCGCCTGCTCAATGGCGGCGAGGCTCTCCTGGTCGATATTCGTGATGCGAAAGAGTACCAGTCCGGGCATATCAACCAGGCGATCAACATCCCCCTTGCGCAGCTCGATGTCCGCATGGCTGAACTCGAATCCGCGCGCGATCGCATCGTGATTCTGGTCGACAAACTCGGACAGCAGGCGGCCGGTGCCGGCCGCACCCTGCGCCGCGCCGGGTTCAAGGTGCAGCGCCTGCGCGGCGGTATGGCCGAATGGCAGGGCCAGAGCCTGCCAGTGGTGTCCTGATGCCGTCGGTGTTGCTCTACGGCACCCGCTTCTGCCCCTACTGCATCGGGGCGCGCCTGTTTCTGCGTCAGCGCGGCGTGGCATTCGAGGATATCGCGGTCGACGGCAACGCCGCCCTGCGCCGCGAGGTGGAAGCCCGCAGCGGACGTGATACCGTGCCCCAAATCTGGATTGACGATTATCACGTCGGCGGCTTTACCGATCTGCTGGCCCTTGAGCGCGAGGGCGTGCTCGACCAGCTGTTGAGCCCGTCCGAAGCCGTTGCACCCAACACTTCCGGAGAACCCGAAGCATGACTTCCGACAGCAACGCCACTGCCGGCAACTCCAGCGGGGATCGTGGTCCCCAGATGGCCATTCAGCGGATCTACGTCAAAGACATGTCGTTTGAAACCCCGGCCGGCCCGGATGTGCTCACGCGCGAAGGACAGGCGCAGGCGGCGCAGGAGATGGGCATCGGCGTGCGGCGGCTGGAACCGGATCGCTACGAAGTGATGTTGACCCTGACGGTCACCCTGAAGGACGGCGCGCAGACGCTGTATCTGGTCGAAATCCATCAGGCGGGCGTATTCATGATCTCCGGTCTGGAAGAAGCGGAACTGACCCAGGTGCTGAACGTCCATTGTCCGACGGTGCTCTTCCCTTACGCGCGCGAGGCGGTGGACAGCACCGTGATGCGCGGCGGCTTTCCGCCACTGCTGTTGCCCCCGGTGAATTTCGACGGGCTGTATCGCCAGGCCGCCGCCCAGCGCGCGGCCGGCGGAACCGCCGCGTAGCGCCGCCGTCCGCGGGGCCTGACAGACTCTTGCGGCCCTTGTCAGGCCTCGTTGTCGCGGTCATCCGCAATTCCCAGTTCCTGTATTTTCCGGGTCAGCGTATTACGGCCCCAGCCCAGCAGTTCGGCGGCATCGCGCTTGCGGCCCGCGGTGTACTCGAGCGCGGTCTCGATGGCGGCGCGCTCAAACGCGGGAGTGGCCGTGCCCAGAATGTCGTGCGCCCCGCTGGCAAGCTGACTGCCGATCCAGCGCCGCAGCGACTGCTCCCAGTCGCCTGCCGCGCGGGGACTGGGCGTGTCGATGGCGAGCAACTCGGGCGGGAGGTCGGATTTGAGCACCTCGCGCCCCGCCGCCATTACCGTCAGCCAGCGACAGGTGTTCTCCAGTTGCCGCACATTGCCGGGCCAGGGCAAGCCGCACAGGTAAGCACGCGCTTCCTGCGACAGTATTTTGGGCTCGACATTGAGTTCCTCGGCGGAAGTCTTGAAGAAGTGCTGCATGAGTTGCGGCAGGTCTTCGCGACGATCCGACAGCCGCGGCAGATGGATACGAATCACGTTCAGGCGGTGGAACAGGTCCTCGCGAAACCGGTGTTCACCCACCAGGATTTCGAGATTCTGGTGGGTCGCGGCGATGATCCGGACATCGACCTTGACGGGGGTGTGACCGCCGACGCGGTAGAACTCGCGGTCCGCGAGCACGCGCAGCAGGCGGGTTTGTGCTTCCGGCGGCATGTCACCGATTTCATCCAGGAACAAAGTACCGCCATCGGCCTGCTCGAAGCGCCCCACACGGCGCTGGGCCGCGCCGGTAAAGGCGCCCTTCTCGTGCCCAAACAGCTCCGACTCGATCAGATCATGGGGAATCGCCGCCATGTTCAGCGCAATAAACGGCTGGTCCTGACGCGGGCTGTGGCGATGCAGAGCGCGCGCGACCAGCTCCTTGCCGGTGCCTGACTCGCCATTGATCAACACCGTGATGTTCGAATGGGAGAGCCGGCCGATGGCGCGGAACACCTCCTGCATCGCCGGCGCTTCGCCGATGATTTCCCTGGAGACTTCGGCCTCCATCGGCTTTGCCGCCGTGCTCTTCTCGCGCGCGTATTCGATCGCGCGCCGGGTCACCGAGACCAGTTCGTCGATATTGAACGGCTTGGGCAGGTATTCGAAAGCGCCGCCCTGATACGCCGCCACGGCGCTGTCGAGATCGGAGTGCGCGGTGGTAATGATCACCGGCATGGCGGGATTTTCCCGGCGCAACCGCTCCAGCAGTTCCAGGCCATTCATGCCGGGCATGCGAATGTCGCTGATCAGGGTATCGGGCAGACCGCGATCGAGGCGCTTGAGGACGCTTTGAGCATCTTCGAAGCACTCTACCGTCATGTCCGCTTTTTCGAGTGCGCGCTCCATCACCCAGCGGATGGATTTGTCGTCGTCAACGATCCAGATGGTCGGCTTCATGCAGGGGTCCGCGCGTTGATTGGATGGGCAGATAAATGGAGAACCGGGTATGGCCCGGCACGCTGTCGCATTCAATGAGGCCTCGATGCAGCTGAATGGCGGATTGTGCGATGGGCAGGCCGAGGCCGGTGCCGTTGGGGCGCCCGCTGACCATCGGGTAGAAGATGCGGTCGCTGATCTCGTCGGGGATACCCCCGCCGTTGTCGATGACGTCGAGGCGGCAGACGATGCGATGCTGGTGCCCGCCGATGGTGAAATGATTGACCACGCGGGTGCGCAGGATCACGCGCGCGCTGCCGTCGGCGATGCGGCCCGCGGCCTCGACGGCCTGCATGGCATTGCGCACCAGATTCAGCGTCGCCTGTATCAGCTTGCCGCGATCGGCGCTGATGTCCGGGATGCTGGGGTCGTATTCGCGCTGGATCCGCAATTGCCCGCCGGTCTCCGCTTCGACCAGGGCTGCCGCCCGCTCGGTGATCTCGTGGATGTTGACCGCCGCGAGTTGCGCCGGCTGCGAGGGCCCGAGCAGGCGATCCACCAGCTGCCGCAGCCGTTCGGTCTCGGCGATGATGATATCGGTGTATTCCCGCAGGTCGTCGCGGGCCAGTTCCTGGGCCAGCAACTGGGACGCGCCCAGGATGCCGCCCAGCGGGTTCTTGATCTCGTGCGCCAAGCCGCGAATCAGATTGCGCGAGGTGTCGTTCGCGGACAGCAGGGCGCGTTCCCGACCGATCCGCAGGCTGCGGTCCATGGGCTGCATTTCGACCAGCAGCAGGGCTTCCGCTTTGCGTTGAATGGGCGACACCGTGTAATCCACGGTGATTTCGCGCCCGTCGACCAATACCAGCTTGACCGTACGTTCGGTATAGGGCTGCTGCTCATCGAGCGCTTGTCGCAGCAGGGCGCGCCGGGGCGCGGGCTCGGCAAAGCAGCTGACGAACTGGGCGCCGCGCAGCCGGCTCGCGCTCGCTTCGATCAAGGTTTCGGCCGCGGTATTCAGGTACTGGACATGCAAGTCGGCATCCAGCACCACGATTGCTGTTTTCAGGTTGTCCAGCAGCAGCGATTCGGGTGTCGGTAGAGGAATGTGTTGGCTTATCGACATCTGACCACCTCGGGTAGCCTCTGAGGCAGCAAGTATTGGGCCATTTTCACCGGTGTTTGTTCAGGTTGCGCTGCCGCGTGCCCGATCACAGGCGGCTCGCTTGAGTCATCCGCACCAGGTCAGTGCGGTTGCCGGCCGTGCGCTGGTCAGCGCTGTGCGCCCGGAGGTCTCAGCTTCACGGATGTGCGTTTGACGTGGATTACCACACTGTTGCTCTGCGCCACCTGGGCGCCCTTGGCATCGACGATGGCGGCGTGAATCGCGCGGCTGCCCCGATACAGGTCATTCAAAGTGATGGCGATCGCGGCCGCCGCCCGCCCTTGGGGCTTGCCGTCGAGATAAAACTGGACCCTGTGGCCGGGCTGCAACGCGGGCTCCAGTTGTAACTGGACGACGACACTGAGCTGTCCCGGCGGAATCGTGCTGTCGTTGGCGGGGCTTGCGATTTCGATGCGTGTATAGGGATTCGCCGCCGCGTCCGGTGCGGGCGCTTGGGCTTTGCGCGCCTCCATGGCCGGCTGGGTATTCACTTCCTTGAGGGTGACCGGCTCGGCGGTGCCGTCTTTGGGCGGTGTGTCGGTGTAGGAAACCTTGCCCTGCGCGTCGATGACACGATAGATGGTCGGGTCCGCGGAGTCGGCCAGGGTTGCGCAGGACACCAGGACACAACAGATTGCCGCCGCGCGCCGCAGGACGCTGGTGTCGCGGAGTTGGTGTCCATCCACAAGGGCTTGCGCGCGCTGAAGGGTCATGGTCCTGCACTCCGATGCGTGGACTGAATGAGGCCGAGACCGATTATAGCCCGAAAAAAAAGCCCGGCTGGGCGGCCGGGCTTTTTTGACAAGCGGAGGATACCACCCTGGAGGCGGTATCGTCTCAGTGACTGAAGTGCCTCAAACGCTGTAGTACATGTCGAATTCCACCGGATGAGTGGTCATGCGCAGGCGATCCACCTCGATCTGTTTGAGTTCGATGTAGGCGTCGATCATGTCGTCATCCATCACGCCGCCCACGGTCAGGAACGCGCGGTCGGCGTCCAGCGCAGCCAGTGCCTGCTCCAGCGAGCCGCACACGGTGGGAATCGCTTTGGCTTCTTCGGGAGGCAGGTCGTAGAGATCCTTGTCGGCGGCGTCGCCGGGGTGGATCTTGTTCTTGATGCCATCGAGGCCCGCCATCAGCAGCGCGGTGAATGCCAGGTAAGGGTTGGCCGCCGGGTCCGGAAAGCGCACTTCAATGCGTCGCGCCTTGGGGTTGGCGATGAACGGAATCCGGATGGATGCGGAGCGGTTGCGGGCCGAGTAGGCGAGCATCACCGGCGCTTCGTAGCCGGGTACCAGGCGCTTGTACGAATTCGTGGCCGGGTTGCTGAACGCATTGATCGCGCGCGCGTGTTTGATGATGCCACCGATGTAATACAGCGCGGTTTCCGACAGGCCCGCGTACACATCGCCGGTGAAGATGTTCTTGCCGTCCTTTGACAGGGACTGGTGGCAGTGCATGCCGGAGCCGTTGTCGCCGACCAGCGGCTTGGGCATGAAGGTTGCGGTCTTGCCGTAGGCGTGGGCGACGTTGTGGACGCAGTACTTCAGGATCTGGACTTCATCGGCCTTCTTGGTCAGGGTATTCGGACCGACGCCGATCTCGCACTGGCCGGCGGTGGCAACTTCGTGGTGATGCACCTCCACCACCAGACCCATGCTGGTCATGGCGTCACACATGGCGGCGCGCAGGTCGTGCAGCGTATCCACCGGCGGGACCGGGAAATAACCGCCCTTGACGCCCGGGCGATGGCCGCGGTTGCCGGTCGGGAAGTCGTGCTCCGACGCCCAGGCGGCCTCTTCGGAAGCGATTTTGTAAAAGGCGCCGCTCATGCTCGCGCCCCACTTCACCTCGTCGAAAACGAAAAATTCGGGTTCGGGTCCAAACAAAACCGAATCCGCGATGCCGGTCGAGCGCATGTATTCCTGCGCGCGGTCGGCGATGGAGCGCGGGTCGCGGGTGTAACCCAGCATCGTGGTGGGTTCCACGATGTTGCAGCGAATGATGACGGTCGCGTCGTCGGTGAACGGATCCAGGATAGCGGTGCTGTCATCGGGCATCAGCACCATGTCGGATTCGTTGATGCCTTTCCAGCCGGAGATGGACGAGCCGTCGAACATCTTGCCGTCTTCGAAGAAGCTGTCGTTGACCTCGGTGGAGGGGAGGGAAACGTGGTGCTCCTTGCCCTTGGTATCGGTGAAACGCAGATCGATCCAGCGCGCTTCACTTTCTTTGATCAACTCCAACGTCTTTGACATTCTGCTCCTCCAAAGGGATCTTTTTTGATGGCAATGGCCGCGCCGGGGGTCTGTGCCGACGGGGCAAAGTACGCACGATTCAGCAAAACATGTGCCATTCGGCACCATCGCTGCGCGCCGCTCGGCGGGCAGCCGGCATCAAGAACGTCGGGACAGCCGCCGGCGGGTCGTGGCAGGCGCCAACTATAACAGCGAAGGTGTCGGCGCGGAATCCGCGCGGGGAGCAATGTGCTGCGCTATATTGGTGCGATCGACCTGTGCAATGCGCTGTTGCGGTGCGCGCATCGGCGGCGCGGCGAATCCCGCGGGGAAGCGCTGACGTAACCTCCTATACTGGCTGCCTTCTCAACCACGGTAGCCCATCCAGCGATGCGTTTCGTCGTCAAACTGTCCCCCGAGATCATCATCAAGAGCGCGCCGGTACGCCGGCGCCTGATTCGGCAGCTGAGGCGCAATCTGCGGACCTTGATCGCGCCTGTCGTTCCCGGCGTGACCATCACGGGCGACTGGGATCGGCTGGAGCTCGGCGGTGCCGGACTGCCGCCCGAGGCTGCCGACCGGATCGCCGACCTCTTGGCGCGAACGCCGGGCATCTCCAGTTTTGCCCGGGTGGAGCTGTACCCGCTCGGCGATTTCGACGCCATGGCGGAGCATGCCTGGCGCTGTTACGGTGTGTCCCTGGCGGGGCGGCGGCTCGTGGTGCGCGTCAAGCGTACGGGACGTCATGCGTTCACCTCGCCCCAGGTCGAGCGGGAGGTGGGGGGCAGACTCCTGGCACGGGCGGAAGGCGCTTCCGTGTCACTCGATAACCCGGAAATCACCGTGCGCCTCGAAATCGTCGCGGATCAGCTCTATGTCATCGAATCGCGGCAGGCCGGGATCGGCGGGTTTCCCCTGGGGGAGCAGCCGCCGGTACTGGCGCTCATGTCCGGGGGCTTCGATTCCACGGTTGCCAGCTACATGCTGTTACGGCGGGGTCTGCGCACGCACTTCTGCTTTTTCAATCTGGGCGGTCGCGCCCACGCGCTCGGCGTCAAGGAAGTCGCGCACTTCCTCTGGGAAAAATACAGCGCGAGCCACAGTGTCAAGTTCATCAGCGTACCGTTCGAGGGCGTGGTGGCCGAGATCCTGACCCGGGTGGACGACTCGCAAATGGGCGTGGTGCTCAAGCGCATGATGCTGCGCGCGGCCACGGCGATTGCGCGTGCCTGGGGGGTCGATGCCCTGGTCACCGGGGAGAGCATCGCCCAGGTGTCCAGCCAGACCCTGCCCAATCTGGCGGTGATCGACGCGGTCACCGACATGCTGGTGCTGCGGCCGCTGATCGCGATGGACAAGCAGGACATCATCGGGATTGCCCGCGCCATCGGCACCGAGCCGTTCGCGGCCAGCATGCCGGAATACTGCGGGGTGATCTCGGTGAAGCCGACCACCCATGCCCGTCGCGACCGCGTCGAGCGCGCCGAGGCCGAGTTCGACTTCGCCATCCTGGAGCGCGCCATCGCCGCGCGCACGGAAGAAGACATCGAATCGGTAATGGAAGGCGCGGTCGGTCAGATAGCGGTGGAGATCTTTCAGGCGCCGCAGCCGGGCATCACCATTCTCGATGTTCGCCACCCGGACCAGAGCGCCGACCGCCCGCTGCGCGCCGGCAGCGTCCCGGTCGAGGCGGTACCCTTTTACCGGCTGCAGCAGTTCTTTGCCCAGGTCTCGCCGGAGACGCCTTATCTGCTGTATTGCGACAAGGGGGTGATGAGCCGTCTGCATGCCGAGCTGCTGGTCGAGCGCGGCTTTACCCGCGTCGCGGTCTACCGGCCCTGAGGCCGTTCGTCAAGGTCATTCTCCGGTAAGGCGCGCGCGCGTATAATGCGCGCCCCTTTTCCCGGTATCCCTCCATGTCGGTCAGCAAGTTGCGCAACATTGCCATTGTCGCCCATGTCGATCATGGCAAGACCACGCTGGTCGATCGACTGCTGCAGCAGTCCGGGACCCTGGATCGCAAGAGTCAGGGCGCCGAACGCCTGATGGATTCCAACGATCAGGAGCGCGAGCGCGGCATCACCATTCTCGCCAAAAACACGGCCATTCAGTGGCGCGATTACCGCATCAACATTGTCGATACCCCGGGCCACGCCGATTTTGGCGGCGAGGTGGAGCGGGTGCTGTCAATGGTCGACTCGGTGCTGCTGCTGGTGGATGCCGTCGACGGCCCCATGCCGCAAACCCGGTTTGTGACCGCCAAGGCGTTCGCCCGCGGCCTCAAGCCCATCCTGGTAGTGAACAAGATCGACCGCCCCGGCGCGCGCCCGGACTGGGTCGTTGACCAGGTGTTCGACCTCTTTCACCGCCTCGGCGCCACCGAAGAGCAGCTCGATTTTCCGGTGATTTACGCTTCCGCGCTCACCGGAGTCGCCGGCCTGGACTACAACCACCTGGCGCCCGACATGGCGCCCCTGTTCGAAATGATCACGGAGCGCGTGCCCGCGCCGGTCGTGGATGAGGCCGGGCCGTTCCAGATGCAGATTTCCGCGCTCGACTACGACAGTTACGTCGGGGTTATCGGTATCGGGCGCATCGCCCGCGGTGTGCTGGTGCCGGGACAGTCCGTGATCGTCGCGGCGGCGGGAGGCGGCCAGCGGCGCGCCCGTATCCTCGAGGTGAAGGGTTACCTGGGGTTGGCGCGCGTGGACACGGATCGCGCAACGGCCGGCGACATCGTTTGCATCACCGGGATCGAGGGGCTCGGGATTTCCGACACTCTGTGCGATCCGGCCTGCGTGGAACCACTGCCCCCCCTGGACGTGGACGAGCCCACCGTCAGCATGACGTTTCAGGTCAACGACTCGCCTTTCGCCGGGCTGGATGGCAAGTACGTCACCTCGCGCAACATTGGCGAACGCCTGGAGCAGGAACTGATTCACAACGTCGCCTTGCGCGTCGAGCCTGGCGATACCCCGGATCGCTTTCGGGTGTCGGGACGTGGCGAGCTGCACCTTGCGGTGTTGATCGAGACCATGCGCCGCGAAGGCTACGAGCTCGGCGTTTCCCGACCGGTGGTGATTCAGAAGGAAGTCGACGGCGAAATCCTCGAGCCTTTCGAGATTGTGGTCGCCGATGTCGAGGAGACCCACCAGGGCGCCGTGATGGAGGAGATGGGGCGCCGCAAGGGCGACCTGCTCGACATGGTCCTCGACGGCCGTGGCCGGGTCCGGCTCGAGTACCGGGTGCCGTCGCGGGGCATGATCGGGTTTCGCAACGAGTTTCTCACCCTGACCTCGGGCAGTGGCATCCTCACCAGCATCTTCGACCGCTATGACCGGATCAAGCCCGGCGTGGCGGGAGTACGGCAGAACGGGGTGCTGGTCTCCATGACGCGCGGCAAGGCGCTCGCGTATGCGCTGTACAACCTGCAAGAGCGCGGGCGTTTGTTTCTGGGACACGGCGAGGATGTCTATGAAGGCCAGTTGATCGGCATTCACTCGCGCGGTAACGATTTGCCGGTGAACCCCACCAAAGGCAAGCAGCTCACCAACATCCGTGCCGCCGGCACCGATGAAGCCTTGGTGCTGACGCCGCCGATCCGGTTCACGCTGGAGCAGGCGCTGGAATTCATCGCCGAGGACGAGTTGGTCGAGGTGACGCCGCACCATATCCGCCTGCGCAAGAAGCTGTTGCGGGAGCAGGATCGCAAGCGCGGCAAGGCGGCCTCCTGACCGTCGACTCACCACTGGTCGGAACTTCGGCGCCACTGGTCGGCAAAGATTACCGACTCCCCGGTCGAGGCTTATGGTTTTGTGACCTGGGTACTGGACAGCTATCATGGACGAAGGAAGCGGCCACAACCGGCGCGATTTTTACTTCGATGCACAACTGGGTCTGTGGCGTTCGACGGGTTTGATCACCTGGGGGTTGGCGCTGTTCGGGATCTTCAGCCTGGTCATGGGCCTGCTGGATTTCTTCCGCGGCGACCTGCTGCTGGCCGGCGCGCTGTTTACCTGCTCCGCCGCATCCTTCGCCGGTCTGGTGGTGGCCCAACTGGTGGGTTATCACACGGGCGCCAAGTGGTATTTCATCGTGCCAATCCTGGGACTGTTCTTCATGCTCGTGCTGCACGGGGGTGTCGAACAGACCGGCCTGTACTGGTGCCTCGCCTTTACGCCCGGACTGCTCTACCTGCTGGGCTATTTCTGGGGCGCGGTGCTGTGGGTGCTGATGATCGGCGTGCTGGCGCTGATTTTCCTCACTGACGCCTCGCCGTTCCCGGGTGGACACTACAGCGCGGTGATGGAAGGCCGCTTTCTGCTGGCGTTCATCGGCCTTGGGCTTTACAGCCTGGGTCAGGATTACGCGCTCACCCGCGCCGGGCAGTATCCCGGCCAACCCTGACCCCTCCTCCCGTCGGCACTAAACTTGATCGCCTCCGCACCAACCGTGGCGGAAGCAATTCATCAAGTGATGGCGTGCATCGGTGCCGTGCTTTATCTGATCGCGGCCTGGCGGCTTCGCCACGAACTGAAAGCCGGCTGAGTCCCGGCTCTGCGGGCTGGTGTCGGGCGAGCGCGCGGGGAGATTCCGGTTGCCTTTCACAGGGGCTTCCCTTAGGTTAGCCGCTCTCCTGGAAAGAGCGTATTCTTGCGCATGCGGCAGTTTTATCCGGCCATCCGTCCCTATGCCAGTCATCGTGTCGATGTCGCCGGCGGGCACGCACTCTACGTCGAGGAATGCGGAATCCCGGAGGGCATTCCGGTGCTGTTCGTTCACGGCGGCCCCGGCGCGGGGTGCAGCGAACAGGACCGCCGGTTCTTCGATCCGGAAAAGTACCGCATCATTCTGTTCGATCAGCGCGGTGCCGGTCGTGCGCGACCCCACGCGGACCTGAACGACAACACCACCGCGCATTTGCTGGCCGATATGGAAACGCTGCGCGAAAAGCTCGGCGTCGAGCGCTGGCTGCTGTTCGGCGGCTCCTGGGGCTCGACCCTCAGCCTGCTCTATGCCCAAGCCCATCCGGAGCGGGTTCTGGGTTTGGTGCTGCGCGGTATTTTCCTGTGCCGCAAAACGGACATCGACTGGTTTTATCAATACGGCGCGAGTTGCATCTTTCCCGACTACTGGCAGGATTTCATCGGCCAGATTTCCCCTGAAGAACGTCACGATCTGCTGCAGGCCTACCATCGACGCCTCACCGGGGATAACGACATCATCCGCATGGCGGCCGCCAAGGCCTGGGCGTTGTGGGAGGCGCGCTGCGCCACCCATGAGCCCAACGGCCATGTCGTGGCCCGCTTCGGCAGTCCCCAGGTCGCCATCGCCATGGCGCGCATCGAGGCGCACTACTTCGTCAACGATGCGTTCATCGCCGAAAACCAGATCTGTCGCGACGCGCACCTGCTGGCGGGCATTCCCATGGTGATCGTCCACGGCCGCTACGATGTGGTCTGTCCGGTGGATCAGGCATTCACGCTCCAGCAGGCGCTGCCCCACGCGGAACTGGACATCATCCGCGACGCCGGGCACGCCTCCAGCGAACCCGGCACCCTGGATGCGCTGATCCGCGCCACCGACCGCTTCGCCAGCGAGTTGACCGGAAAATTCTAGCGTGCGCGGCCTGCTGCAACGGGTGCGTCGCGCGGCCGTTGTGGCCGGCGGCGCCGAAGTGGGCGCCATCCGGCAGGGTGTGCTGTTGCTTGTCGGCATCGCCCACGCGGATACCGTCGCGAGCGCCGATACCCTGCTCGACCGGGTACTGCGCTACCGCCTGTTTCCGGACGCCGAGGGCCGCATGAACCTCAGCCTCGCCGACATCGGTGGCGGTCTGTTGATCGTCTCCCAGTTCACCTTGATGGCCGACACCCGCAAGGGTTTGCGACCGAGCTTCACGCCCGCCGCGCCGCCGGGGCAGGCCGAGCACCTCTACAACCACTTCGTCGCACGGGCACGGGAACGCCACGCGCCCGTCGCCTGCGGTGTGTTCGGCGCGGACATGCAGGTGGCGCTCGTCAACGACGGTCCGGTGACTTTGTTGCTGGAGGTGTAGACCGGGGCAAGCCACGCCTCCCGGGGCGGCTTGTTAACAAGGCATCTGTGGCGACCCGATGCGCGCAACGATGCTGGTGGTCGCCGCAGAGTTTTTCGCAGAGTTTTTCGCCGGGCCATCAGCCGAGCGGACTCAGCCCGGCAAACTGCATCACCAGCCATTTGGTGCCGCCGCTGCGGAAGTTGACCTGGACCCGCGCCTGCGGACCGAGCCCTTCGAAACCCAGCACCACGCCTTCGCCGAATTTTTTGTGCGCGACCCGCTGCCCCAGGACGAAGCCGGTACCGTTGTCGGCGAGCTTGGCGGTGCCGGTGGAGGGCCGCGTGGCGTAGCTCACGGGCCGCGCCGTGAAACTGACCGGCCGGGTGATGGTGGCGCGCAGGCGCACTTCCTCGAGCAGCTCCGCCGGTATATCGCGCAGAAACCGCGACGGCGTATTGAACTGTTCGCGGCCGTGAAGATTGCGCGTCTCGGCCCAGGTCAGATACAGCTTGGTCATGGCGCGGGTGATGCCCACATAGCACAGCCGCCGCTCTTCTTCGAGGCGCCCGGGTTCGTCGAGGGACATTTTGTGGGGAAACAGGTTTTCTTCCACGCCGGCCATGAACACCAGCGGAAATTCGAGCCCCTTGGCGGAATGGAGCGTCATCAATTGCACGGCGGCGGTATCGCCCTCGGCCTGGGCATCGCCCGCGTCGAGCGCGGCGGCGTCGAGAAACTGCGGCAACAGGGGTTGGTCCGGCGCTTCCGGCACAAAGGCCCGGCAGGCACTGATCAGCTCGTCGAGGTTTTCGACGCGGGCGGCGCCGCGTTCACCGGTTTCGCGGCGGTGGAATTCCAGCAGCCCGGTGCGCGTGAGCATCCGATCGGCCAGCTCCGCCAGATCGAAGCGATCAACGTCGGCGCGCAATTCTTCAATCAGCGCGGTAAAACCGCGCACCGCGCCGGCGGCGCGTGCCGGCAGGTCGCTGACGCCATTGCGCAGCACCTGCCAAAGCGAAATGCCGCCCGCGCGGGCGACCTCGCGCAGTTGCGCGACGGTGCGCTCGCCGATGCCGCGGGTCGGCACATTGAGCACCCGCTCCACCGCCGCGTCGTCGTCGGGATTGACCAGCAGGCGCAGGTAGGCGAGCGCATTGCGGATTTCGAGGCGCTCATAGAAGCGGTGGCCACCGTGAATCCGGTAGGGAATGGCGGCGCGCAGCAGCGCTTCTTCCAGCACCCGCGATTGGGCGTTGGAGCGGTAGAGCATGGCGACTTCGTCGCAGCTGCCGCCAGCGGCGAGCCAGACCTGGATGCGTTCGGCGATAAAGCGCGCTTCATCCTGCTCGTTGTACGCGGCGTAGACGGAAATGGGCTCGCCGCGTTCGCCACTGGTCCAGAGTTCTTTCCCCATGCGCCCGGCGTTGTGGGCAATAACGGCATTGGCGGCATCCAGAATGGTAGCGGTGGAGCGGTAATTCTGCTCCAGTCGCACCGTGCTCGCGCCGGCAAAGTGGCGGCTGAAATCGCGGATGTTCTCGATCCGCGCACCGCGCCAGCCGTAGATGGACTGGTCGTCGTCGCCGACCACGGTCACGCGACTCGACTCCCCGGCCAGCAGGCGCAGCCAGGCATACTGAATGGCGTTGGTGTCCTGAAATTCGTCCACCAGCAGATGGCCGAAGCGCTGCTGGTAGTGGGCGAGCAGCTCCGGATGCCGCAGCCAGAGTTCGTGGGCGCGCAGCAACAGCTCGCCGAAATCCACCACTCCGCCGCGGGCGCAGGCGGCCTCGTAGTCGCGGTAGACCCCCAGCATGGCGGCGACGAAGGGGTCGCCGGTCTCCCGGATGTGCTGGGGACGCAAGCCCTCGTCTTTCTGGGCGTTGATGTACCACTGCGCCTGGCGCGGCGGCCAGCGCTCGGTGTCGAGCCCGCGCGCGACATAGACCCGCTTGATCAGCCGCAGCTGGTCGTCGGCGTCGAGGATCTGGAAATTTTCCGTGAGTCCCGCATCGCGCCAGTGGGTTTTCAACAGGCGGTGGGCCAAACCGTGGAAAGTGCCGACCCACATGCCTTGCGCGGCCATGCCCAGCAGATCGGCGAGGCGCTCGCGCATCTCCCGCGCCGCCTTGTTGGTGAAGGTGACGGCAAGGATGCCCTGGGGCGAAACCCCCGCGCCGCGCACCAGCCAGGCGATGCGGTGCACCAGCACCCGGGTCTTGCCGCTGCCGGCGCCGGCCAGCACGATCAGGTGGCCGGCAGCGTGGGCAACCGCCGCGCGCTGGGCGTCGTTGAGGGGATCGAGAATGGGGGACAGGTTCATTGCGGGATTCTAACAAACGCCACCCGCAATTAATGGTTTTGGTGGGGCCGCGACGCGAAACGAGGGCCAACCTGCGGCCCGCGGGCGCTGGCCGGGAATAAACTACAATCGCGCCAGTGCGCGACGGAGTAGCCGGTGAAGCCCGCCGAATTGACACGAACCATCAACGCCGCACTGCCCACTCTGCGCAAGGCCGAACGCAGGGTGGCCGACTATGTGCTGATCGATCCGGAACAGGTGGTGCGCATGCGCATCGTCGATCTGGCGCGCCACGCCGGGGTCAGCGAGCCGACGGTGGTGCGCTTTTGCCGCGCCGTCGGCTGCGGCGGCTTTCAGGATTTCAAGCTCTCCCTGGCCCAGCAACTGGCGGCGAGCCCCGGCTTCGGCCAGATCGCCGTCACCGATACCGATTCGGTGCGCGAGTACACCGACAAGGTGTTCGATACCACGGTGGACAATCTGCTCAAGGTCCGCGACAGCCTGGACCCGCAAATGCTCGATCGCGCCATCCGCGCGCTGTGCGCGGCGCGGCGGGTGGAGTTCTACGGCTTCGGCGCCTCGGCTCCCGTCGCCTTCGACGCCCAGCACCGGTTTTTCCGCCTGCGCCTGGCCACCGCCGCCTATTCCGATCCCCACCTGCAGAACATGTCGGCCACGTCGCTGGAGCCGGGCGACGTCGTGGTTGCGTTCTCGCAGTCGGGCCGGACCCGGGCGCTGCTCGACTCGATCAAACAGGTGAAAAAACATGGTGCCATCGTGATCGGTCTCGCGCCCGGCCACACGCCGGTGGCCGCCGCCGCCACCATCCCCATTGCCATCGACGTCAAGGAAGATTTCCAGCTCTACACGCCGCTGTCATCGCGCATCGCCCATCTGGTGGTGATCGATGTGCTGGCCATCGGCGTCGCGCAGCGCAAGGGCCCCGAACTCGAAGACCATCTGGTGCGTATCCAGGAGGGATTGCGCAGCCTGCGCACCAGTTGATTGGCTCGCCACCGCGCTGCTATATACTGCCCCTTCAGGCGATCTGCTGATTGCGCTACGCTATCTTGGGGAAGCATACGCGGGCCGTATCGTTCCGGGCATCCCTGATCTCCGCTAATCACGACAACCAACGAGGCCCATGATGGATTATCTGCTTCTCAACATACGCACTGCGCTGACGCTCATCATCGCCGCGACGCTTTCAGTGGCGGCATCGGGCGCAACCTTGACTTACCCCGGCGCGGCTCCCTGTAACACCACCTTGCAAGCGTGCATCGTCGGCGCCGCTGCGGGCGACACCATTGAACTGGCCATCAACACCGAGATCCTCGAAGTGGTCACGGTCGATAAATCCCTCACCGTTGGCCCAGCGGCGGGATTTACACCGATCCTGCAAGGTCTTTTTGCGATTGCGACCACCACCAATGTGGATGTCACCGTGCAGGGCATTACCGTTACCCTCCTGCTGGAGGGGCGCCTGGGTTTCGGTGGCGGGAATCTGACTTTCCGCGTTTTGAACAATGACATCAATGCCAGCCAACGCAGCGCCATCGCCGTCAGCGATGGCTCCGCAGTCGGAACCTACGGCACCAAAACCGCCATCATCACCGGCAATCGCATCACGCAATCCGCCGGGGCCTTCGGCAGTTGTGCCACCGCCATTTCCATCGTCGGAACCTCCGCCGGGTTTGACGCCACCATCACTGACAATCAGATTATCGCCACCGATTTGTCGCAGTGTGGCGGCATTGAGGCCGTGGTCGGTGCGGGTCCGTCAGGTACTGCGCTCATTGATCGCAACCGCATCACCGGCAGCAATTTCGACTATGGCATTGAGGCCCGCAATTTTGGTGCTAACCCAGGCGATCCGGCCGGATTGATCACGGCACAAATATCCAACAATCTCGTCACCGGCCAGAACGGCAATGTGGGCGCGCCCGGCAGCATTGTTATTTCCGCGGACGGCAACAATGCACTGGCCGATGTCCAAGTGGTCAACAACACCCTCGCCAGCGGTCGCACCGGCATTTTGGTAAGCGCACGCACCGATTTGGGCGCCAACATTACCGGCGGGCTCTACAACAATATCGTGGCGTTCATGAGCTCGTACGGGATTGGCATCGATACCGGCTTGCCCGGTTTTTTGAACAGCCATAATTTGCTGTTCGGCAACAGCGCTCCCAGCGACTTTACCCCCGGCCCCGGGACACGTACCGGCAATCCGGCATTTGTGGATGCCGCCGGCGGAAACTATGCTCTGCTGCCCAGTTCCGACGCTGTCAATGTCGGGCTGGACTCCGCGCTGCCCGCGGCATTTACCCTGGATCTGCCGGGCGGACCACGGCGGATTGCGATCATCGACATCGGCGCTTTTGAATCTTCAACCGCGCTGCCCATCCCAACCTTGAGCAACGCTATGCTGTGGTTGCTGGGAGCTTTGTTGCTCCTGGCAGCAGCGGCGCGCGGCCGGATGTGGCCACGACGCCGATCAGTTGGTTAGTTTGGGCAACCCCCTCCCGGCATAACCCGGGAGGGGGTGAGCCGCCCTCGCGATACAGGAATCCCCAATGATCAGCAAGCAACTCACCGCCAAACTGCACGTCGCCGGTCAGATCACGGTAGACGACGTGAAGCAGGCCGCCGCCGCGGGCTTCACGGCCATCATCAACAACCGCCCCGACGGCGAAGAGCCCGGGCAGCCGCCGGCGGCCGAGATCGCGGCTGCCGCCAGGGCCGCCGGCCTCGCCTATGTTCATCAGCCGGTCGTCGGCAGCAATATCAGCGACGCCGATGTCGGTACCTTTGCGCGGCTGGTCGCGGAAACACCCGGCAAGACCCTCGCCCACTGCCGTACCGGCACCCGCTGCACCATGCTCTGGATGCTGTCCCGGGCCGGCACCCAGCCAGCGGACGAGTTGCTCGCTACCGCACGCGCCGCGGGTTACGACCTGGAGGCGCTGCGCTCCCGGCTGGCGCGCTGAGCGGCGGAAACCGGGCAAACGCTGGTTCACTTCACAGGCTTCGCCTCAAATACTCCTGCCCAGGAAGCGAGAGAACAACCTATGAGCATCGTGCAGGAATTCAAGGAATTCGCGGTCAAAGGCAATGCCGTCGACATGGCGGTCGGCATCATCATCGGTGCCGCCTTTGGGAAAATCGTGTCGTCCGTCGTGGGCGATGTCGTCATGCCGCCGATCGGCATGCTGCTGGGGGGCATGGACTTTTCCGCCCTGGCACTGACCCTGAGTCCCGCCACGGCCGACACCCCGGCGATCGTTATCGGCTACGGCAAATTCATTCAGACCCTGGTGGATTTCATCATTGTGGCGTTCGCCATTTTCATGCTGGTAAAAGGCATCAACGCGCTCAAACGCAAGCAAGAAGCGGCGCCTCCTGCGCACTCCGCCGAGCAGGCTCTGCTGACCGAAATACGAGACCTGCTCAAGTCGCGCTAGAGCCTCCTTTGCTGTACCCCGGGGCGCGACCCCCGTAAAACACTTCCCGGGTCATGCCGGAGCGGTCGCCCCACCTGACCGACGCGCTTTACGCCACGGCAGACGGCGGATCATCTCGGCCGCGCCATCCACGCCAGCATTCCTGACAGAAACCCCGGCGCGCGTGCAAACAGCAGCGCGGCCATTACGGCATTCAACAACGCCAGCACCAGAAAAAAGCGCGGCATGCCAAGCCCCGCGACCCCGAGCAGCAGGATACCCAGAACGCTGGCGGCGACCATGAACAGCGCATTCAGGATGTTGTTGAAGGCGATGACCCGGGCGCGTCGGTCAGGCTCCGTGTGCGCCTGGACATGGGCATAGAGCGGCACGACATAGAGGCCGCCGGACAAACCGAGCAGCAGGATATCGGTCAATACGCGCAGCATGGACAGGTGCTCCGCCAGCGCCAGCGGGCCCAATGGCTGCGTCCCGGCCGCGACCGTCGCGGCAGCGCAGGATAAATCCCCACCAAACAGACTCAGACCGATGGCGCCCAGGGGCACCAGGCCGACCATGATCCGCGCACCACTCAGCCATGCACAGAGCCAGCCACCCGCCGCGACGCCCACCATGAAGGCCGACAACAGCAGGGCAATCACCGGCGGCGTGCCGCCGAGCACCGAGATCGCGAAATGGGGCATCTGGGTGAGGTAACTCGCACCCAGCGCCCAGAACCAGGAAATGCCGAGGATGGCCATAAAAACGGTTCGCCGCGACACCGTCTGTCGATAAAGCGCGACCCATTCCCGCAGTGGGTTCCAGTCCAGCCACAATCCCGGTGCCGCCGCCGGCGCCGCGGGAATCTCGCGACTGGCGAACCAGCCCAACAGCGCAACCAGCATGATCGCCGCGCCGATACCCGCCGCCGGATCGGGGCGCCCGGCGAGCAGGGTGCCACCGATGGTCCCCAGCAGAATGGCGACGAAAGTGCCCATCCCCACCTGGGCGTTGCCCGCCACCAACTCCTCGGCATGGAGATGCTGGGGAATGATCGCGTACTTGAGCGGCCCGAAGAATGCCGAGTGCGTGCCCATCGCGAACAGCAGCGCCAACAGCGGCCCCCACGCCCGCGCCTGAAAGGCGAGCGCGGCCAGTACCATGATCATTATCTCTGCCAGCTTGATCCAGCGGATCATCCGCGCCTTGTCGTACTTGTCGGCGAGCTGGCCGGCGAGCGGCGAGAACAGAAAGAACGGCAGGATGAACAATCCCGCCGCCAGATTGACCAGCGTATCCACCCGTTCACCGGCGACGGCGCCGCTGACCAGCAGCACCAGCAGCACCAGCAGCACCAGCAGCGAATTCTTGAACAGGTTGTCGTTGCAGGCGCCACCGAACTGGGTCAGAAAAAAGGGCAGAAAGCGACGCTGCCGCAGCAGGGCAAACTGACTGTGACGAGGGTGATCGGCGGACATTCCCTCTTCCCGTCAACGCGCAGGTGGTGCGCCATTAAAACAGAACCCGCCGCGCCGGCGAGCAGCCGTGCTGCCGCGGGCTCGCGAACCGATATGGCCGGTAACTTCACCGACCTGTCACATTTCCGGTGTAGTTTTGCTGGTCCCTACCCGCTCGCCTGGAGCGATGCCCCGACCATGCCTCCCGAAGATTTCGACGCACTCGAGACCATCCTCATCGGCGAGCACCTGCATCCGGTGTTTCAGCCGGTGATCAATCTGCGTCGGCGCGCGCTCTACGGCTACGAAGGTCTGATTCGCGGCCCGTCGGATTCGCCGCTGCACAGCCCGGCGCGCCTGTTCGAGGCCGCCACGCGCTACGGCCGCCTGCTGGAGCTGGACTACCTGGCCCGCCGCGTGCTGATCGCACAGTTCGCCCGCCTGCGCCTGCCGGGACGGTTGTTCCTCAACATCAACCCCGAGGTGCTGATGTCGCCGCACTACGCTGCCGGCCTCACCCGGAATTATCTGCGCGACTGCGGCATGAGCCCCGATCAGGTGGTTATCGAAATTACCGAGACGCAGCCGGTGGAAAACTACGGGCTGATCCAGACCGCCATCGAACATTATCGGGAGGCCGGTTTCGGCATCGCCATCGACGATCTCGGCGCCGGTTATTCCGGACTCAAGCTGTGGTCGGAAATGCACCCGGACTTCGTCAAGATCGACCGCCACTTCATCACCGGCATCGACAGCGATCGCATCAAGCACCAGTTCGTGCGCTCGATTCTGGAAATCAGCCAGTCGCTGGGCTGTCAGGTCATCACCGAGGGGGTGGAAACGCGCGACGAGTACAGCGCGATACGCAAGCTCGGGGCCAGCTTTGCCCAAGGCTATTATTTCGCCCGGCCCGGCGCCAATCCGCCATTGGCGGCGGACCCCGCCTGGTTTCGCGTTCCCGGCGCGCGCCGCATTCCCGCCCGCACCCACACCACCGTCGGGCTGCTCAAACCCATGCCCACCGTCAACGCCGAGGACAGCGTCGATACCGCGGCCGAGGTGTTCCTGCACCATCCCGCGGTGCAGAGTATTTGTGTCCTGAACCAGGACGAGCCAGTGGGCATCGTGCTGCGCACCAACTTCATGAATTTGTACGCACACCGCTTCGGCCGCGAGCTGTACGGCCGCCAGCCGGTACGCCGCTTCGCCGAGAAGAACTATCTGACCTTTGATGTCTCGACTCCGCTCAACATCATCAGCAAACGCATTACCGGCACCCCGGATACCCATGTGGACGAATTCGTGCTGGTCGATCGGGGACACTTCGCCGGCCGCGGCACCCTGCTGGATTTATTGCAGAGCATCAGCCGCCAGCAGATCGAAATGGCCCGGCACGCCAATCCCCTCACGCTGCTGCCCGGCAACGTGCCCATCATGCGCCACCTGGAAAAGCTGATCCGCACCGGTCAATCTTTCGTTATGGCCTATTGCGACCTGGACCATTTCAAACCCTTCAACGACACCTACGGCTATGCCCGGGGGGATGAAGTGATCGCGCTGCTGGCCGCGACGCTGCGCGCCCAGGCGTGCGCCGCGGATGATTTCATCGGCCACATCGGCGGCGACGATTTTCTGGTGTTCTTCCAACGCCCGGACTGGGAGCAGAGCTGCCACGATCTCCTCGCCGAATTTGCCCACCAGATCACCGGCCATTACCCGGCGGAGGATCTGCGCCGGGGCTACACCTGCGCCCACGACCGCAATAACCAGGAGCAGCACTATCCGCTCATCTCCCTCTCGATCGGCGCCCTGGTGGTTGCCGATCCCCAACGACACCACCTGGATTACATCGTGGAGCAGGCGACCCACACCAAGCATCGCGCCAAATGCACCGCCGGCAACGTCTTGGTGCGGAGCGAACTCGCTCCGCCAGATGAGGCCAAACCAGCACCGGGAATCGCTGCGGCAAGTAACCCTGTCACGCTGGCGGTCTGCTGACGGAGCCGTAATCGCACCGGAATGCCGCCTGGCACAACATCATCCATTCCTCCGTCATTCGTCGCTGTACCGCGCTGCCCGCTTCTCCAGAAACGCCGCCGCGCCTTCCTCCAGAAAGGGGCCGAGGCACATCACCTGACCGCGATCCTCGAGGGCGATCACCGCCTCCAGACTGCCGGCATCCTGGGACAGGTTGAGCCCCTCCTTGGTCAGGCGCAGACCCAGCGGCGACATGGCCGTCATCTCGGCGGCGAGCGTCCGTCCGGCGTTTTCCAGCGCATCCGCCGCCATCACGTCCGACACCAGTCCAATCCGCAACGCCCGCTCGGCATTGACGAAGCGGCCGGTCATCATCATTTCGGCCGCGTTGGTGGCGCCCACCGCGCGGGGCAGGAAATAACTGATGCCGACGTCACAGCCGGTGAGGCCGATTTTCGCCATGGCCACATTGAAGCGCGCGTTGTCGGCGGCGTAGCGCACGTCGGACGCGAGCGTAAACGCAATGCCTGCACCGGTGGCCGCGCCCTGCACCAGGGCGATGATGGGCTGCGGGCAGCGCCGCATGCGCAGAATGATCTCCGCCACCCGCCGTTGGCCGCGCGCGCCGGCCGCCACGCTGGTGGTGAAATCGCCGGCTTCATTCAGGTCGAGACCAGCGCAGAAATGTTTGCCGGCGCCGCGCAACACCACCACCCGCACGGCGTGGTTGAAATAGAGGCCACCGAAGTAATCGAGCAGCTCATCCATCATCGCCCGGTTGAGGGCGTTGAACTGTGCCGGCCGGTTCAGCGTCAACCAGTCGACGCCATCGCGATGTTCGACGCTGAGGGTTGCGTAGGATGGTTGCGCTTTGGTCATGACTTGCTCCCGGATGCCGTGGTTGTGCCGGGAGAATATCAGGAATGTCGCGCGGCCCGGTGCCGCACGACCGCAGCAGGTACAATGTCAGATCAGAGTGGGGGCCTTGCTGTGTCACCTGAACATGCGCCTCGCCACAACCTGAAATGGCTGGCCCTGTCCGTGCTGTGCAGCCTTGGCGCGCCGGCCGCCGCGTCGGATCCCAATCCCTGGACCGTCAACGCCTATTTTGAAAATGACCTGTTCGACGAGACCGACCAAAACTACACCAACGGCTTCCGCCTGTCCTGGATCTCGCCGGATACCGCGTCCTACCAGAACGATCCGGCGTTCCCGGCCTGGTTGCGCGCCGCCAACCGCCGGCTCCGCCTGCTCCACAGCAATGACCCCGAAACCGAGCACAATCTGGTACTGAGTCTCGGACAGTTGATGCTTACCCCGGAGAACACGGTCGCGTCGACGCTGGTACCCGATCAACGCCCCTACGCCGGCTATCTCTATGGCGGCATCGCCTATCACACCCGCAGTGACCAGCGGCTGGATGTGATGGAGCTGAATCTTGGTATCGTCGGGCCGTCCGCGCGCGCCCACGAGTCGCAGAATTTCATCCACCATCTGCGCGGTTTCGACACCTATAACGGCTGGGACAACCAGTTGCGTGACGAACCCGCCGTGCAACTGCTCTATGAGCAGAAACTGAGATGGTTCCAGACCAGCTGGCGCGGCGGTTTCAGCCACGACTTCATCGGCCACCGTGGTGTCAGCCTGGGCAACTTCGCCACGTACCTGAATTTTGGCGGTGAATACCGCATCGGATGGGAGCTGCCGGACGATTTCGGCACCTCCGCCGTGCGCGCCGGCGGGGACAACAGCGCCCCGGGCCGACACGGACCGCGCCGGCGCCCATCGTCATCCCGGGTTTACGGACTTCATGCCTTCGTCGCCCTCGACGCCCGCCTGGTGGCGCGGGACATCTTTCTTGACGGCAATACGGTCAAGGACAGCCATAGTGTGGACCGGAAAACCGGCGTCGCCGACCTGGCCACGGGCGTCAGTTTTCTCACCGGGCGCTGGAAGGTCTCCTACGCCAGGGTACTCCGAACCCGCGAGTTCGACGGCCAGCCCCATCCTCATCGCTATGGATCCATCAGCCTGTCCTACAGCCTGTGACCGCACCGCCTGCCATAACCGACCCTCGGCACTCCCCCAAGCGCTGGCGACGGGCGCGGCCGTACGCACCCCGGGCGATCCCGCACCCGTGGCGGCAGTGGTTGCTGGACAAAGATTCGCTCACCGAACGCCTGGTGGCGGCGAGCGGTGGTGACTTCCGCGTACAGGTACTGGCGCAGGCGCTGCGTCGACCTTCGCGGGAGGAGCGCGTCGCGCTCGGCCTGCCTGTGCGCCAGGTCGCGCTGGTGCGCGAAGTGTTGTTGCGCGGACGCGGCGAGCCTTGGGTCTATGCGCGCAGCGTAATACCGCTTGCGGTATTGCACGGCCGCTATGGCTTTCTGCGCCGCCTGGGCACCAAGCCCCTGGGCGCACTGCTGTTTCGCGATGCCGGAATCCGTCGCGGAGCCATCGAAGTGACACGACGAGCGCCACCGCGATTTCTGTCCGCGGTCGTGGAAGACGGACCGGCCTGGGTACGCCGTTCCCTGTTTTATCTGGACCGGCAGCCGTTGTTGGTGGCGGAAATGTTTTTGCCGGGCTTCCGCCCCTAAACTGTCGCCATGCCCGTCCGGATTTCGCCATGCAGACCGCACTTCAGCGTATGCCCGATTTTGCCCGCCTGATGCGGCTCGACCGGCCCATCGGCACTCTGCTCCTGCTGTGGCCGACCCTGTGGTCGCTGTGGTTTGCCGCCGGAGGCATGCCCGACCTGGATGTGCTGACGATCTTTGTGCTGGGCGTGGCGCTGATGCGCGCCGCTGGCTGCGTGATCAACGATTATGCGGATCGCCATATCGATGGCGCGGTAGCCCGCACCCGGGACCGGCCACTCGCCACCGGCCGGGTAACGCCGCGCGAGGCGTTGCGGCTCTTTGTGGGGCTCTGTCTGCTGGCTTTTCTGCTGGTGCTGCTTACCAACCGGCTGACCGTGCTGCTGTCTTTGGGCGGCGCGGCGCTCGCGGCCCTGTACCCCTTCGCCAAGCGTCACACCCATCTGCCCCAGTTCGTGCTGGGCGCCGCCTGGGCCTGGAGCATTCCCATGGCCTTTGCCGCCCAGACCGGAACCGTGCCGACCGCCGCCTGGTCGCTCTACGCCGGCGTGGTGCTCTGGACCGTGGCTTTCGATACCTACTACGCCATGGTGGATCGCGATGACGACCTCAAGCTCGGGGTGAAATCCACCGCGATTCTGTTTGGCACGGACGACCTGCTCATCATCGGCGCGCTTCAGGTGCTGGCGCTGCTTGCCTTCGCGCTGACCGGCAGCAGTTTTGGTCGCGGCCTCTGGTATTACCTGGGGCTGGGCGCGATGGCGCTGTGGTTTTTTCACCAGCACCGGTTGGCCCGCCAGCGCGACCGCGACGGGTGTTTTCGTGCCTTTCTCGGCAACAACCGGGCCGGCGCCACGCTCTTTCTGTTCATGGTGCTCGATTACCATTGGCCGCTGGGTCCGGGCTGACGACGGCGATTGGTGCCTCTGGCTGTCATAATGCTGACATGAGGCGGTCATCCAATGAGCTGCGGAAATTGCGAGGAGCAAAAGCGCCATGGCTGACGCCAGAATTCTGGTAGTAGATGACGAACCCGCCATTCGCGACATGATCGCGGTGGCGCTGGAAGTGGCAGGCTTCGAATGTCTGCACGCCGAAAACGCCCGCGCCGCCCACGCGCTGATCATCGACAAGCAGCCGGATCTGGTCCTGCTCGACTGGATGATGCCGGAAACCAGCGGGCTGGAATTGCTGCGCCGCCTGCGCCGCGACGAGTTGACCGCGAATTTGCCGGTGATCCTGCTCACAGCCAAGACGGAAGAGGACAATCAGGTTCAGGGGCTCGATGCCGGCGCCGACGATTACATCGCCAAGCCGTTTTCACCGCGTGCGCTCATTGCGCGGATTCGCGCCCTGCTGCGCCGCCGCGAGCAGGGCGCCAGCGACACACCCATCGAGGTGCAGGGCCTGGTGTACGATCCGGTGAGCCATCACGTGACCCGCGCCGGCGTGCCGGTTGCCATGGGGCCGACGGAATACCGGCTGCTGGGATTTTTTCTGACTCACCAGGACCGCGTCTACTCCCGCGACCAGATTCTCAGCCACGTCTGGGGCGGCAACGTGTACATGGATGAGCGCACCGTCGATGTCCATATCCGCCGCCTGCGCAAGGCGCTCGGCAGCCATGACCGCTTCATCCAGACCGTGCGCGGCGCCGGCTACCGGTTTTCCGAGAAACTGGTTGTCAGCTAGTGTTCACTCCGGGCCTGCGCAGTGAACTGCAACGCATCGCCCTGTTGGCGGTGCTGCTGGTCGCCGCCGGCTATTTCAACGGCTATTCGCTGTTGACCCTGATTGCCGGCGGCAGCCTCTACATGCTCTGGACCCTGCACCGGATCCACCGCCTCAACCGCTGGCTGGCGGCGGGCGGACGTGACTTTCCGCCGCCGGCGTCCGGCGTCTGGGGCGAAGTCTCCGACCACCTTTACCGGCTGCGCCAGCGCAACAACCGCCACCGTCAGGATCACCTCAACCTGCTCACCCGGATACGGCGGATCACCGACGCCCTGGACGAGGGCATCGTGATTCTCGACGCCGACCGCGCCCTGGAATGGTGGAACCCGGCGGCGGCAAAACTGCTGAGCCTGCGGCGCGGAGACGAAGGCGCGCCCATCATCAACCTGGTGCGGGCACCCGCCTTTGTCGCCTTTATCCGCGCGGGTCTCTTCACCGAGCCCGTGGAACTGGAAGCTCCCAGTGATCCGAACCAGGTTTTGCAGTTCAGTGCCAACCACTTCGGCAACAACGAAGTGGCGCTGGTGGTGCAGGACATTTCCCGCCTGCGCCATCTCGAACAGATGCGCAAGGAGTTCGTGGCCAATATTTCCCATGAGCTGCGCACGCCGCTGACGGTCCTCACCGGATATCTGGAGACCCTGGGCGACAGCGACGCCGAGGTCCCGGCGGGCTGGCGGCAGGCGCTCGGGCAGATGAACGAGCAGACCCGGCGCCTGACGTTGCTCACCGAGGATCTGGTGACCCTGTCGCAACTGGAGTCCACCGCCCTTCCCGCGCGCACCGAACCCGTGCCGCTGCAACCCCTGCTCGGCGGGATCGTCGCGAACGCGCGTGCGCTCGGCGGCAGCGCGCACCACTTCGAACTGGACTGCCCCGACACTCTGATCGCCCAGGGCGCGGCGCGCGAACTGCACAGCGCCTTCGCCAACCTGGTCTACAACGCGGTCAAACACAATCCGCAGGGCTGCACGATCCAGGTGCGCGCGGGCAGCGACAACGGCCGTGTGTGGGTCGAGGTGACCGACAACGGTATCGGCATCGATGCGCGCCACCTGCCCCGCCTCACCGAACGCTTCTACCGCGTCGAGGGCAGTCGCGCCAGCAGCTCCGGCGGCACCGGTCTCGGCCTCGCCATCGTCAAGCACTCGCTGTTGCGCAACGGCGGGCATCTGGAAATCCGCAGCACCCCCGGCAAGGGCAGCACCTTTCGCTGTGAGTTCGAACCCGTACCGACACGGTGCTAGCGCCGGTGTCCGATTACCCCTTTCTGAAGCCCGAATTTCTGTCCGCGCTCGAGGACAGCGGCAGCGCTACCGCCGCTACCGGCTGGGAACCGCGCCACCTCGGCAGTGCGGATGGCGCCCTGTTCATGCCGCTGTATGTAAAGACCCACTCCTACGGAGAGTACGTCTTTGACTGGGCCTGGGCCAATGCCTACCATCGCAGCGGACTGGCCTACTACCCCAAGCTGGTAACCGCGATCCCGTTTTCGCCGATTACCGGCCCGCGCCTGCGGCTCGCCGCAGGCGCCGATACCGAGCGGGCGGCCACGACGCTGCTGGCGGCGGTGGCCGAAGCCGCGGAAGCGACCGGCGCCAGCAGCTGGCATCTGTTGTTTCCCGATATGGCCACCCGCGAGCTGTTACGCGGTCGCGGCCTGCTGGAACGCACCGGCGTGCAATTTCACTGGCACAACCAGGGTTACGAAAGCTTCGAGCACTTCCTCGCGGGACTGGCGTCACGCAAGCGCAAGATGATGCGCCGCGAACGCGGCACGGTTGCGGACCAGGGCCTCAGTGTCACCATGCTGGAAGGGCCGGCCATCGGCGCGGAATTGTGGTCCTTCTTCCACGGTCTGTACCAAAACACCTACGCCAAGCGCAGCGGCAATGGCGGCTACCTGACGCCGGACTTCTTTCGCCGCATCGGGGCAACCCTGACGCATCAGATTGCCATGGCGGTCGCCTACGCTGCCGGCAAACCGGTGGCCGCCGCCCTGTATTTTCATGATCGGGAGACGCTCTACGGCCGCTACTGGGGCTGCGTCCGGGAATACGAGTGCCTGCATTTCGAACTCTGTTGCTACCAGGGCATCGACTACGCGATCCGGCGCGGTCTGACGAAATTCGACGCCGGCGCCCAGGGCGAGCACAAGATTGCCCGCGGTTTCGCACCGGTCGAAACCTGGTCGCTGCACTGGATTCGCCATCGCGGCTTCGCAACCGCCATTGCCGATTTTCTGGCGCGGGAGCGCGAACACAATCAGGACTACATGGCCGCCGCCCGGTCGCAACTGCCCTATCGCCAGGAAAGTCAGCGGGAGAGCTGAGGTGGCTTCAAGAATTGCGCCGCCAGACCAGCAAGCGGTTATTGGCTGGCATCGCGTTGTCTTCCCGCAGTGCGAGTCCCGCGCCGGCCGCAAGCTCGGCCACCGCTTCGAAATCACGAATGCCCTGGTGCGGAGCGCGGGCCTTCAGCCACTGGTCGAAACGGGCGTTGCTTGCCGATGTGTACGTGCCACCGTAATTGAAGGGCCCATAGACGGCGAGGACACCGCCCGGGACCAGCACGCCGGGCAAGCCGGCAAAGAACGCCTGCACGGCGCTCCAGGGCATGATGTGCAAGGTGTTGGCGGTGAACAGGCCATCGACCGGCGCGACACCCCAATGTGGCGCGCGGACGTCGAGTGCGATCGGCGGCAGCAGATTGGGCGCGGGTTCGGCTTCCCGCCACTGTTCAATCCCCGGAAGGTTTTCCGGGACGTCGCTCGGTTGCCAGCGCAGCTGCGGCAGGCGGGGCGCGAAGTGGACGGCGTGCTGTCCCGTGCCACTGCCGATTTCGAGCACATTCCGACAAGAGGCAAACACCTGTTCCAGCACCGCAAGAATGGGCGCCTTGTTGTTCTCGCAGGCCTGCGAAAAGGGCTTCTCCACGCTGCTCGACCTCGTTTTCCGGCCGCACACCGGCATTCCCCGCGGCGAATTTGCCGCTACCATTGCGATCCTGTGCCCACGACGGAACCCCGGTGGCGACGCGCGGGTCATTATAGCCAGCCACCATCGGCCGCCAGTCCAGGAGTACCTCGCTTGACCGCCGTCAGATTCGCACTGCTTGTCACCCTGTCGCTCGGCATCGGCGCCTGCGCCACCAATCCGGTCACCGGCCGCGAAGAACTTTCACTGGTCTCGGGCAGCGAGGAAATCGCCATCGGCGAACAGCAGTATGGCCCTGCACAGCAATCCCAGGGTGGACCCTACTACCTCGATCCCAGGCTGCAGGATTATGTGCGCGCGGTGGGCAACCGGCTCGCGGCCGGCAGCGACCGGAAACTGCCCTATGAGTTCGTGGTACTGGACAACCCGGTGCCCAACGCCTGGGCGCTGCCGGGTGGCAAGATCGCGGTGAACAGCGGATTGCTGCTGCAACTTCGCGACGAGGCCGAGCTGGCCGCCGTGGTCGGCCACGAAATCGTCCACGCCGCCGCGCGCCACAGTGCCAGCCAGATGAGCAAGGGCTCGCTGATCAATCTGGGCGCGCAACTGCTCGGCGTCGCGGGACAGCAGGCGGGGCTCGGCAATTTGGGCGGGCAGGCCGCGCAACTGGGTGCCGGAGCCTGGATGGCGCGTTACAGCCGCGACGCGGAGCTTGAAGCCGACGCCTACGGCATGGATTACATGGCGCGCGCCGGCTACGACCCGCAAGCCGCTGTGGATGTGCAGGAAACCTTCGTCAAACTGGCCGCGGGCGGCAACTCCGATTTCATCAGCGGCCTGTTCGCCAGCCACCCGCCGTCGCAGGAGCGGGTCAACGCCAATCTGCGCCGCGCCCAGAACTTCCCCCCGGGCGGCGCCCGCAACGCGGAAGCCTACCAGCGTGCCACCGCGCGGTTGCGCAAGGATGTTCCCGCCTACGAGGCCGAGGCGAATGCATCAGCCGCCATGAAGCGCAAGGATGCGCATGAAGCCATCAAATATCTGGATCAGGCCATCGCCATCGAGCCCGGCGAAGGCCGCTTCTGGGAGTCGCGCGGTCACGCGCGGGTGATGCTGAAACAATGGTCGGACGCCGACGCCGATTTCACCGCCGCGATCAGCCGCAATCCCGGCTACTACCGCCACCACCTGGTGCGCGGGGCGCTGAGATTCGAGCGCAAACAGTACCAGGAGGCGCAGCGCGATCTGGAAGAAAGCCGCCGGCTACTGCCGACGCCGCTCGCCAGCCTGTATCTGGGGGAAATTGCGGAGGCGAACGGTGCCCTCCGCCAGGCCGACATCTACTATCGGGAAGCGGCAGCCGACAATGGCGCCATCGGCCAGCGGGCGCGGGAGCACCTGGGCGTTGTCCGCTGACAGGCTGTATCCACTCACTCCAGTTCGTCGGGATGCACGTGGCGAATGTCCTTGCCTTCCACCAGAAACACGATGTGTTCGCAGATGTTTTTGGCGTGATCGCCGATACGTTCCAGCGCGCGCAGTGCCCAGAGCACGTTCATGACCCGGGAGATGCTGCGGGGATCTTCCATCATGTAGGTGACCAGCTCCCGCACCGCGGAGCGGTAGTCGAGATCGATCTGCTTGTCCTTGGCCATGGTCTCGCGCGCGGCCCGGGCGTCGAAGCGACTGAAGGCATCCAGACAGCCGCGCAAGGTTTCGCGCACGCCGTTGGCGATATGGCGTGCCTCGACGTAGCCGCGTGGTGCCAGCCCTTCCTCGCTGAGCCCGATCGCCATTTTGGCGACGCGCTGGGCTTCGTCGCCGATGCGCTCGAGGTCGCGCACCGAGCGGCTCACCGCCAGGATCATCCGCAAATCGGTTGCCGCCGGCTGGCGGCGGGCAATGATGGTAGTGCAGGCATCATCGATGATGAGTTCCATCTCATCGATCTTTTTCTCGGCCTCGAGTACCTGCATCGCGAGCTCGCTGTCCGCGTTCTCCAGCGCCATCATGGCATCGTGAAGCTGTTTCTCCACCATGCCGCCCATCGCCAGGGTCTGGCTTTTGAGATGCTCAAGATCGGCGTTGAACTGGCGCGAGATGTGCTGGTCGAGCGACACTTTTTCCATGACAACCTCCTCAGCCGAAACGTCCAGTGATGTAGGCCTCGGTTAATTCATGCTGCGGCGAGGTGAATACCGTCTGAGTATCGTTCACTTCGATCAGCTTGCCGAGATGAAAGTAAGCGGTGCGATGCGAGACCCGGGCCGCCTGCTGCATCGAGTGCGTGACGATGGCGATGGTGTAATTTTCCGCCAGCTCCGCGATCAGTTCTTCGACCCGCGCGGTGGCGATGGGATCCAGCGCGGAACAGGGTTCGTCCATCAGGATCACTTCCGGATTGATGGCGATCGCGCGGGCAATGCACAGCCGCTGCTGTTGACCGCCGGACAGGCCGGTGCCGGGCTGGACGAGGCGATCCTTTACCTCGTCCCACAGACCCGCCTTGCGCAGGCTGCCCTCGACGACTTCATCCAGCTCGATACGCCGACTTGCCAGTCCGTGCAGTTTTGCACCGTAGGCAACGTTGTCGTAAATGCTTTTCGGAAAGGGATTGGGCTTCTGAAATACCATGCCCACCCGCGCCCGCAGCGCCACCGGATCCATTTTCGGCGCATAGATGTCTTCGTCGTCGAGCAGAAATTCCCCGGTGACGCGACAACCGATCACCGTGTCGTTCATGCGGTTCAGGGCACGCAGAAAGGTGGACTTGCCGCAGCCCGAGGGACCGATCATGGCGATGACCTGATTGCGGCCGATATCCAGCCCGACATCGAAGATCGCCTGTTTCTCGCCATAGTAGACATTCACGTTGCGGGTCCGCATCTTGGCAGCGTCGACGAAAGGTTTGCCCGTCGTGCGCTGAGTCAGCAGCTCGCTGAACTCGGTAACGCGGTGGCGGCCCGGCGCTGCCGCCGCCGAGGCTGAATCCAGTGCTGCCGTTGTCATCTCGCTGCCTCCTTCACCAGCGCCGTTCGAGGCGCTTGCGCAATACTACTGCCAATGCGTTCATCAAGGTGAGAAACGCCAGCAACACCATGATGGCGCCGGAAGTTTTCTCGACAAACGCGCGCTCGGGACTGTCTGCCCACAGGAAAATCTGCACCGGAAGCACCGTGGCGGGGTCCGTGAAGCCGTGCGGTACATCAACGATGAACGCCACCATGCCGATCATCAGCAGCGGGGCGCTTTCGCCGAGCGCACGGGCCATGCCCAGGATGGCTCCGGTCAGCATGCCGGGCATGGCCAGCGGCAGTACATGGCCGAGTACCACCTGCATGCGGGAAGCACCGACGCCGAGCGCGGCTTCCCGGATTGACGGCGGCACGGACTTGATGGCGGCGCGACTGGAAATGATCACGGTCGGCAAGGTCACCAGGGCAAGCACCACGCCGCCCAGTACGGGGGCCGAGCGCGGCATGTGGAAAAAATTGATGAACACCGCGAGGCCCAACAAGCCGAAGATGACAGATGGTACTGCCGCCAAATTATTGATGTTGACTTCAATGAAATCGGTCCAGCGGTTTTGCGGTGCGAACTCCTCCAGATAAATTGCCGCCGCAACACCGATCGGAAAGGACAGCAACAGGGTGATCGCGAGCGTCAGCAGGGAGCCCTTGACCGCACCGCCGATGCCGGCCTGCTCGGGCTCGCGGGAATCCCCCCGGGTAAAGAAATCAAGATTGAAGTGGAGGGCGATTTCGCCCTTCTCGAGCAGACTGTCCACCCACGCAAGCTTCCGCTCGCCCATTCTGCTGGTGAACTCGGCGCCGCCGCCACGGCTTTTGAACCAGGCGTCGATATCATCATCGGCGAGCAGCCAGAGCGTCTCGCTGGCACCCAGCAACGCGGGGTTGGCCCGCAAGCGATCCTGCAACTCGTAGCCGGCAGCGTTGCTGATGAGCGCGTGCAGTTCCCGCCGCCCGGCACGCTCCACAGGCTCGCCAAAGCGCTGGTGCAGCGCCTGGCGCACCAGCGCCTCGTAATCCCCGAGCGCCAACGCCGCGGGGTCGGTGGCGCTGGCGATGCCGAGCACGTCCGGGTCGTAGTGGATCAGCAACTGCACATAGGTCTGCCGGAAAGCCCCGTGGCCCTTGCCGATGATGTCCGTGAGGAGGAGCAGCACCGCGAGCAGTCCGAAGGAGACCGCCAGGATGCCGTACAGCCGGAATCGCCGTTCCGCGCGGTAGCGGCGTTTGAGACTGGCGCGAATGATCTCCGCCGTGGAAGCCTTGTGCTCAGTCATAGAGCTCCCGATACTTTTTCACGATGTACAGTGCGATCACATTGAGCAACAGCGTGATCAGAAACAGCATCAGCCCCAGCGCAAAGGCAGCGAGGGTTTTCGGGCTATCGAACTCCTGGTCCCCCACCAGCAGGGTCACGATCTGGACCGTAACCGTGGTCACCGCTTCCAGCGGGTTGAGCGTGAGTCGTGCCGCCATCCCCGCCGCCATGACCACAATCATGGTCTCGCCAATGGCGCGCGAGGCGGCCAGGAGCACACCGCCGACGATGCCGGGCAGGGCGGCGGGGATGATCACTTTTTTCACGGTTTCGGAGCGGGTCGCTCCCAGCGCCAGCGAGCCATCGCGCAGGCTACGGGGCACCGCCGTGATGACGTCATCGGCGAGCGACGAGACAAAGGGAATGATCATCACGCCCATCACCAGACCCGCGGCCAATGCGCTTTCGGACGAGACTGAAAGCCCCAGGCTCGCGCCCAGATCGCGGATAAAAGGCGCCACCGAAAGCGCCGCAAAGAAGCCGTAGACCACGGTCGGCACCCCGGCAAGAATTTCCAGGGCCGGCTTGGCGATATTGCGGAGCCGCGGACCCGCGTATTCGCCCAGATAAATGGCGGACATCAGACCCACCGGCACTGCCACCAGCAGTGCAATGGCGGAAATCAACAGGGTGCCCATGAACAAAGGCACCGCACCGAAAGCACCCGAGCTTCCCACCTGATCCGCGCGGATTGCCGTCTGCGGGCTCCATTCGAGCCCGAACAGAAAGTCGGTGAGCGGCACCGCCTCGAAGAAGCGCAGCGCCTCGAACAGCACCGACACCACGATGCCAAGGGTGGCAAAAATGGCAATGCTGGCGCAGGCCAGCAGCGCCCAGCGAAATACCCTCTCCACCTCCTGGCGAGCGCGCAACTGCGGGGACATCCGCCGCACACCCCAGAGCAGACCGCTGATCGCAACGCCCAGGGTGATGACCGCAATCAGCAGTTGGCCGGTGCCGCGCAGCGCGTTGTAGCGTTCCGCCGCCGCCGCCACCGCGGCCGGCTGGTCGGCGACCGGCAATGCACCGCTCGCCACATTGACGACGGTGCTCAGCAAGAGGCTGCGCTCCGCGGGTCCTGAAGGCACCGCGTCCGCCGGCAGCCCCGCCAGCACCAGCGACTGCACCACGGGGTCGTCGAACATCAGCCACAGACAAAGAACGACGAGTGCCGGGAGCCCGCACCAGACCGCACCGCGCAATCCGTAGTAGAGCGGCAGTGAATGCAGATGGCGAATACCACCCAGGGGTTTGGCAAGCGCCAACGAACGACTGTGCGCCCAGAAGTACGCCACTGCGATCAGCAGCGCCAGTGTGATGATCAGGTTAACCAGAGACATCTGCCATCGCCTGCCGCCGTGTCGTACCCAATGGTGCCGGGCTCGAAAGTAGTGTGCCTGAACATCAAAAAGGCCCGGCCTGAGCCGGGCCCTCGTGTCGGCTCCGGGACGGGAAGCTTACTTGAGCCCCGCCGCTCCGCCCATAGTCACCTTGTTGGCGGCTTTCGCGGCCATGGTTGCGCGCAGCGGCGCCGGCAGCGGAGTCAAGCCCTTTTCAGTCAGATAGCCATCGTCGCCCCAGGCCTTTTCGCTGGTGAATTCGGCCAGAAAGCCCTCGATGCCCGGTACCACGCCGATGTGCGCTTTCTTGACATAAATAAAGAGCGACCGCGACACCGGATACGATTTGTTGGCGATGCTGTCGAAACTGGGAGCAACTCCGCCGATGGCGGTGCCCTGCACCTTGTCACTATTCTGCTCCAGGAAACTGAAGCCAAACACGCCCAGTGCGTTGGGATTGGCAACCAGCTTCTGCACGATCAGGTTGTCGTTTTCGCCTGCTTCCACGAAAGCGCCGTCTTCACGCAGGGTGTGGCAGATATTTTTGTATTCTGCCTCGTTCACTTTCTTCAAATCCTTGATCCACTCGAAGGAACTGCAACCGGATTCCATGGCCAGCTCGACAAAGGCATCGCGGGTGCCAGAGGTGGGCGGCGGTCCCAGCACTTCAATCTTGGTGTCGGGCAAGGCGGGGTTGACGTCCTTCCAGGTTTTGTTGGGGTTGGGCACCAGCTTCGGGCCGTACTTTGCGGGAATGCCCTTCGCCAAAGCCAGATAGATGTCCTTGGTGGTGAGTTGCAGCGGCGCTCCCTTGATCGATTTGGCCACCACGATGCCGTCAAAGCCGATCTGGATTTCGATGATTTCCTTCACGCCGTTCGCCTGACACTCGTCGAATTCGGACTTCTTGATCTGGCGGGAAGCGTTGGCGATGTCCGGATGACCGGTGCCCACGCCACCGCAGAACAGTTTCAGGCCACCGCCGGTGCCGGTGGATTCCACCTTGGGAGTCGCACCATTGTTGGCCTTGCCGAAGCGCTCGGCCACCACGGTGGCGTACGGATACACCGTCGAGGAGCCGACGATGCTGATGGTGTCCCGCGACTGCGCGAATGCGCTGGTGCCGACCAACGCCAGCGCGGCACCAACGCCCAAACCGCAAATACTGTTTCTGAGGGTAGCTTTCACACTTTATCTCCTGTGAGAGGGATTTCGCTGCGCCAGCCTAGACGCGGAGGATGACCAGACTATGAATGAAATGTGACAATCGTGTGTCAACGCCATGTCTCGTCCGCGCTCCGGCCCGCATGACCTTCACCACCATCCTTCACGGGGCGGGTCCGTTTACGCTGCTTTCAGGGCATCCCGCTTGCCAGGATACGCACCCAGACATCCGGAGCGAGAAAACCTTTACCCCAGTCCGGATCGAGCGCTGCCGTGGGCTTGGCCGCGACAATTTCGTCTGGTGTCTTGCCGGCATCGCGCAGGACCCGGATTTCCCGCTCCGCGATCACCAGCATGTCGCGATAGGCCATTAACGCAGCGCGGTCGGCGAGCGGGCCGTGGCCCGGGATGATCCTGGTGTGCTCATCGGCGATCGCCAGCACCCGCTCCGCGGCCGCGATCATGCCAGCGATACTGCCGCCGGAGCCGGTATCGATGAACGGGTAAAAACCATTGAAAAAGGTATCTCCCATGTGGATCACATTGGCATCGCGAAAATGCACGATGACGTCGCCGTCGGTGTGTGCATTGGGCGCATGCAATAAGACGATCTCATGGTCGTTCCAGTGCAGCATCATGCGATCGTCGAAGGTGACCACAGGCAGGGCCGCGCGCGGCGAGGGCGGTTTGTGCATATTGAACAGCGGGATGGTTTTCTCGGTTTTCAGTGCCTGGCGTACCTTGGCGTGGGCGACGATGATGGCGCCCGCCCGCCCGAAGTGTTCGTTGCCACCGGCATGATCGCCGTGCCAATGGGTATTGACGAGAAATCTCGGGACCCCTTGGGCGAGTCGGTTGAGCGCGGTCTCGA
The DNA here is from genome assembly GCA_947084925.1 of uncultured Gammaproteobacteria bacterium. Lineage (GTDB taxonomy): Bacteria > Pseudomonadota > Gammaproteobacteria > Pseudomonadales > Porticoccaceae > JAGPUQ01. The sequence goes on along the minus strand of CAMTUJ010000027.1, from coordinate 66,730 downwards.
TCTTGCCCGCCAGGGGCGCGTACTGATCGTCGATGATAAGGGTTCCGTCCACGCCCACCGAGACACCGATGTTGCCGCCCTCGCCGGTCAACATATAGATCCCCGCGCCGACCGGGACCGTTTCGATCGCCACGGAATCCCAGTGGTCGGCCGCTCGGCTGAACGGCGTCGCACCCCAGATGATCGCCAACAACCCCAGATTGAACCGCCAGTTAGCTGTCATTGCCCTCTTGGTCTTCATATTCCGGCTCCTGTTGGTGGTTTCCGCGCAGAGCGACAACCGAAGCGTAACATCCGGGTGTTGTCGCGCACCCTCGTCACCCCCCGGGGGTGCCGATATAATCGCCGGCTCTTGAACCAGGGGGCGGCGCTGTGGCGATGCCTGATCTCGCGACTTTTCAGGGTCTGATTCTAGCGCTCCAGAACTACTGGGCGCGCCAGGGCTGCGTCATTTTGCAGCCGCTGGACATGGAGGTCGGCGCCGGCACTTTCCATCCTGCCACGTTCCTGCGCGCCATCGGGCCGGAAACCTGGAACAGCGCCTATGTGCAACCCTGTCGGCGCCCGGCCGACGGCCGCTACGGCGAGAACCCCAACCGACTCCAGCACTATTACCAGTTTCAGGTCGTGCTGAAACCTTCGCCGCCCGATATTCAGGAACTGTATCTGGCGTCCCTGCGCGAACTCGGCTTCGACGCCGCCGTTCACGATATCCGCTTTGTCGAGGACAACTGGGAATCGCCGACATTGGGCGCCTGGGGGCTGGGCTGGGAGATCTGGCTGAACGGCATGGAGGTGACCCAGTTCACCTACTTCCAGCAGGTGGGCGGCCTGGAGTGCTATCCGGTGACCGGCGAGATCACCTACGGCCTCGAACGCCTGGCCATGTACCTGCAGGGCGTGGACAGCATTTTCGATCTGGTGTGGACCCGCGCGCCCGACGGCGGCGTCGTCACCTATGGCGACGTGTTTCACCAGAACGAGGTCGAGATGTCGCGCTTCAATTTCGAGGAGGCCGATGTGACATTCCTGGCCCGCGCTTTCGACCATAGCGAGAGCGAGAGCGCACGCCTGGTCGCCGCCGGCCTGCCGCTGCCCGCCTACGAGATGGTGATGAAAGCCTCCCACGCGTTCAATCTGCTGGATGCGCGTCATGCCATCTCGGTAACCGAACGCCAACGCTATATCCTGCGCGTCCGCACGCTGGCCCGAGCCGTGGCCCAGGCTTATTTCGATGCCCGCCTGGCGCTGGGCTTCCCGCTCGCGCCCCCGGCACTCGCGGAGGAAGTCCGGCACATGGCTTGCGGTGGCCCTTCGTGAGCCGCTCGCTCCTGGTGGAAATTGGTACCGAGGAACTCCCGCCGAAGGCGCTGCGGTCGCTGATGGAGGCGCTCGTGGCGGGAATTCAGGCGGGCCTCGCCGGCGCTCAGCTCGAACACGGCCCGGTGCGGGGGTTCGCGACCCCGCGGCGCCTCGCGGTGCGGGTGGCCGGACTCGCCGAGCGCCAACCGGATATCCGCATCGAGAAGCTGGGTCCGGCGGTGAGTGCCGCCTTTACCGCTGACGGCACACCGACTCCGGCCGCCCAGGGATTTGCGCGCAGTTGTGGTCTGACCGATTCGGCCGAGTTGCTGCGGGTCGAGACCGATAAAGGTCCGCGGCTCTGCTTCCGGGAAACGCGCGCCGGCGCGGCGACCCGCGATCTGATTCCCGCGCTGGTGCGCTCGGCGCTCGGCGCTTTGCCGATTCCCCGCCGCATGCGCTGGGGCGCCAGCCGGGTGGAGTTCGTGCGCCCTGTGCACTGGGTGGTCCTGCTCTTCGGCGACGAGCTCATTCCCGCCGACATTCTCGGCGTCCATGCCGGCAACACGACGCGCGGCCACCGGGTTCACGCGCCTGGCGAGCTAGTGCTTACTTCGCCCGAAAGCTATGAAGCGCAACTGCGCGACGCCTGCGTGATAGCCGATTTCAACGCCCGCCGGGACACCATCGTTGCCGGCGTGACCGCGCTGGCGACACGCGCCGGTGGTACGGCGTTACTCGATCCGGATTTGCTTGACGAAGTGACAGCGCTCAACGAATGGCCGGTTCCGCTGCTGGGCCGCTTCGAAGCGCACTTTCTCGCGGTGCCGCGCGAGGCGCTGGTCAGCTCCATGCAGGCGCACCAGAAGTATTTCCCGGTGATCGCCGCCGACGGCTCCCTGCTGCCCGTGTTCATTACCGTTGCCAATATCGAAAGTGGCCAACCGGAGCTGGTGGTGGCCGGCAACGAACGTGTCATCCGACCCCGTTTCGCCGATGCCGCCTTCTTCTATCAGACCGATCTCAAAACCACTCTGGCGGCACGGCGCGAGCGACTCCGCACCATCGTCTACCAGGACCGCCTGGGCACCCTCTACGACAAGACCGAACGTCTTGCGCAACTGTGCGGGTTCCTGGCGCCCCAGGTCGGAGCCGACAGTCGCCACGCCATGCGCAGCGCCGAACTGGCCAAATCGGACCTGGTCAGCGCCATGGTGCAGGAGTTCGGCGAACTGCAGGGCACCATGGGGCGCTATTACGCCCGTCACGATGGCGAAGCCAGTGAAGTGGCCGAGGCGCTGTTCGAGCACTACCTGCCGCGCCACGCCAGCGACATGCTGCCGGCGACGCCCGCCGGCATTGCGCTGGCGCTGGCCGACCGTCTCGACACCCTCACCGGGATCTTTGGCGTGGGGCTGGAGCCTACCGGCTCCCGCGACCCCTTCGGGCTGCGCCGCGCCAGCATCGCCATACTGCGCATACTCATAGAATGCGGGCTCGATCTGGATCTCAAGCCCTTGCTGATGGCGGCCGCGCGCGGCCATCCGCAGCTCGGCGAGCCCGAAGCGCTGGCAAACCGCGTCCTTGCCTACATCATGGGCAGGCTGCGCGCCTTCAGCGAAGAACAGGGCATTTCAACCGAAGCCTTTCTGGCGGTGTCCGATCTTGGCGTTGCCAGGCCGCTGGATCTCTGGCGCCGCATGTTGGCGGTGGAAGCTTTTGCCAAGCTGCCGGAGGCCGCCAGTCTGGTCGCCACCGACAAGCGCATCGCCAACCTGCAACAGCAGCAAGCCCTGGATGCCGGCACCGTGGACCCGGCGCTGTTTGAGACGGAAGCCGAGCATGCGCTCTGGGCGCGCCTGGGTGCGGTCGATCTTCGGCTGCGGGATCTGGTTTCCCGCGGCGACTACAGCGCGGCACTGGACGCCCTCCGGCAATTGCGGGATCCGGTCGATCGGTTTTTCCAGGACGTCATGGTCATGGCCGACGATGCCGCCCTGCGCCGCAATCGCCTGCGGTTGCTGGCCGCGCTGCGCGCGCGCTTTATCGCCATCGCCGACCTCTCCCAGCTCGCGGCGCGGACCGGAGCCCAATGACCTCCTGGGTGATCCTGGACCGGGATGGCGTGATCAATGCGGACTCCGACCACTTCATCAGGAACCTGGACGAATGGCGGCCGCTGCCCGGCAGCATCGACGCCATTGCGCGCCTGTGCCGCGCCGGCTTTCGGGTGGCCGTGGCCACCAACCAGTCCGGAGTGGGACGCGGTCTGATCACGCCGGAGGCCGTCACCGCCATCCACCGCGAGCTGGAGCGGTTGGTGGTCGCCGCCGGAGGCCGGATCGCCGGTATCTTTTTTTGCCCTCACCTTCCGGAGGATGGCTGCGACTGCCGCAAGCCCCGACCCGGTCTTTTGCGCGGCATCGCGGCGCGGTTTGCCATCGATCTGACCGGGGTTCCGGCCGTTGGCGACAGCCTGCGCGACCTGGAGGCAGCGCTCGCCGCGGGCTGTGAACCGATACTGGTGCGCACCGGCAACGGCCGGGCAACGGAACGCGCGCTCGCTTTGCATCCGGATGCCCGGCTGCACCGCACGGTCGTGCTGGATGATCTCGCCGCCGCCGCGGATTTCCTGCTCACGGGGCAGTCATCATGACGCTGTGGCTGGCACTGCGTTCACTGGCGTTTTACTGCGGCTACGTCGTCATCGTCGGGTTCTTTTCGTCCCTTGCGTTCACGGTGGGAATGCTGCTGCCACAAGCGCCGCGACAAACCCTGGCGACCACCGCCAATGCCCTGGTCGTGCTCTGGCTGCGTCTCTGCTGCGGCGTGAAGCTGCGGGTCGAAGGGCGGGAAAACATCCCCCGGCGGCCCTTTGTTGCGCTGAGCAAGCACCAGTCCAGCTGGGAAACTTATTACCTGCAGCGTCTGTTGCGACCGGTGAGCACGGTGCTGAAGCGGGAGCTGCTCAAGATCCCCTTCTTTGGCTGGGGCCTCGCGGTGGTGGCGCCCATCGCCATCGACCGCGGCAATCCCCGGGAGGCGCTGCGCCAAGTGATGGAGCAGGGTCGCGAACGCCTGGACGCCGGGATGAACGTGTTGCTCTACCCCGAAGGAACGCGCATTGACGCGGGCGTGACCGCTCCGAAGTTCAACCGCAGCGGCGCGGCGCTGGCCATCGCTGCCGGGGTTCCCGTGCTGCCGATCTGCCACAACGCCGGGGCCTGCTGGCCAGCCCACAGACTCATCAAATATCCGGGGACCATCACCCTGGTATTCGGCAAACCCATCGACACCACGGGACGCGATGCCAAGTCCATCACAAACGACGTAGCGGAGTGGATGGAAGCGACGCTTGCCGGGCTGACCGGTTAGCCGGTGCGAGCACCCGATGTTATGATTTCGTCAGGATTTTCCAACCCTAGAGGGAGGCACGACTGTGGCGGATACCTACAAAGGTCCCGAGCGGCGTCGCGAGCAACGCCGGAAAAAAACCGACCGGCGCGAGGAAGTGCGCTTTGAGCCGGATCTGGAAGACCGTCGCAAGAATCACGGCCAGCGCCGGGAAGATAAGCTTTTTGGGGGAAGAAACTGACCGCTATCAGCCCGAAGCGGCGTTACGGTCTTTCGACCGACAGCGGGTCGCTCCCCGTCTTCTGGCCAACCTGGCTCTGACCACCTTGGCTAGATATCCAGGTTGGCCACCGACAGGGCATTCGCCTCGATGAACGCGCGGCGGGGCTCAACGATATCGCCCATCAGGGTACTGAACATTTGATCGGCCGCGATGGCGTCTTCGATGGTCACCTTCAATAACCGCCGGGTCTCGGGATTCATGGTGGTGTCCCATAACTGCTCCGGATTCATCTCCCCCAGACCCTTGTAGCGCTGCACGGTATAGCCGCGCCGGGCCTCCACCATCAACCAGGCCAGCGCGGCTTCAAAGTTGGCCACCGGAGCCTTCCGCTCTCCGCGAGCCACATAGGCCCCGGGCTCCAGGAGTCCCTTGAACTGATGTCCCCGCGTCGTCAACGCGCGATATTCCGCCGAGTCGAGAAAGTCCGGCGTCACCAGGTACCTGGTGCCGACACCGTGGGTTACCAGGTCACAACAGGGCAGAAACAGGGAGCGCTCGGGATCGCGGAACACACTCATCCGATAGCCGGCGGAGGCCCCGCCGCCGGCGATATCTTCCGCCAGGGCCGCAACCCAGGCATCCACTTCCTCCCGACGGCCAAGCTGCGCCACACTGAGCACCGGAGCTTCCGCCATGCGTAACAGCAGCTCGCGCGGGTAAGCGCGCGACATGCGCTCCACCACGGCCATCAAACGCCGGTGGTCGTTCACCAGAGCGTCCAGGGCTTCGGCCCGCAACCCGGGGGCATCCGCGCTCAGATGCAGGCTGGCATCGCTGATGGCGGTATTGGTGAGAAACTCCTCCAGCGCCGCATCGTCCTTAAGGTATTGATCCTGCTTGCCTTTCGCGATCTTGTAGAGCGGTGGCTGGGCAATGTACAGGTGGCCGCGCTCGACCAGCTCGCGCATCTGGCGGAAGAAAAAGGTCAACAACAGGGTGCGGATATGCGAACCATCCACATCGGCGTCGGTCATGATGACGATGGTGTGGTAGCGGAGCTTGTCAGGGTTGAATTCGGCGGTTCCAATGCTGCAACCGAGCGCGATGATCAGGGTGCCCACTTCGGCACTGGACAGCATTTTGTCGAAGCGCGCCTTTTCAACATTGAGGATTTTGCCCTTCAGCGGCAGGATCGCCTGGGTGCGACGGTCCCTGCCCTGCTTGGCAGACCCTCCGGCGGAATCACCCTCGACCAGGAACAGCTCCGAGCGACCCGGATCCTTCTCCTGGCAATCGGCGAGCTTGCCGGGAAGACCGGCCAGATCCAATGCGCCTTTGCGCCGGGTCATTTCACGGGCCCGCCGCGCGGCCTCCCGGGCGCGCGCGGCGTCGACGACCTTGCCGACAATATGCTTGGCTTCACCGGGGTTTTCCAGCAGATAGTCCCCGAACGCGCGCGCCATTTCCTGTTCCACGGCGACCTTTACTTCCGAGCTGACCAGCTTTTCCTTGGTCTGGGACGAAAACTTCGGATCCGGGACCTTGACGGAAATGATGGCGGTGAGGCCCTCGCGGGCGTCGTCCCCGGACGGCGATATCTTCGTGCGCGCCAGCACCCCCTCGCGCTCCATGTAGTTGTTCAGCGTGCGGGTGAGCGCCGCGCGAAAACCGGCGAGGTGGGTGCCACCGTCCCGCTGGGGAATATTGTTGGTGTAGGTGAGAATGTTTTCCTGGTAGCCGTCGTTCCACTGCAGCGCAACTTCCACACCAGTGCCGTCATCACGCTGGGTATTGAAGTGCACGACGCGGTTGAGCGGCGTCCGATTCTGATTCAGGTACTCGACAAAGGCTCGCAGGCCGCCATCATATTGATAAATATCCTGTTTTCCACTCCGCTGATCGGAAAGCGCGATGCGGACACCGGAGTTGAGAAACGACAGTTCACGCAGCCGATTCGCCAGTATCTCGTAATGAAACTTGATGCTGGTAAAGGTCTCGGGCGACGGCCAAAAGCGCACTTCGCTTCCCGAGCCGACGCAATCGCCGACCACCGCCAAAGGCGCTTCAGGAACCCCGTGACGATAAATCTGCTCGTGAACCTTGCGGTCGCGGCGGATGGTGAGATGCAGTTTCTCGGACAGTGCATTGACCACCGAGACCCCAACTCCGTGCAAACCACCAGAGACTTTGTAGGTATTGTCGTCGAACTTGCCGCCGGCATGGAGCACCGTCATGATCACTTCGGCCGCCGATACGCCTTCCTCATGCTGGTCGACGGGGATCCCGCGACCGTTGTCGGTCACCGTGACGGATTCATCGGCATGAATGGTTACGGAAACTTCGGTGCAGTAACCGGCCAGCGCCTCATCGATCGCGTTGTCGACCAGCTCGAATACCATGTGGTGCAAACCCGTGCCATCATCGGTATCGCCGATGTACATCCCCGGCCGCTTCCGTACAGCGTCGAGTCCTTTGAGAACCTTGATGGATGACGAGTCGTAAACGCCTGCGTCCGTTTCTCTGGCCTGGGTCGGTAAGGTTGTCACGGTGACTCTCGATGAAGTAATGAATCTGGGGAGCTTCGGTCGGCAAGCCGGCCTTGTTCCACGTGAAACAATTTCAGTTCTGCAAGACTGTCCGCCCATGCGGCAAGCAAGAGGCTGGCGTCGGTCCCGGTAACAAAGGCCTGTCCGGTGCTCGATACCAATCTGGCTACCCGTCGCCGATGCTCTGGATCAAGCTCCGCCGGCAGATCGTCCAGCAAACTGACGCAAGCGTTGCCACACCGCTCCTGATAATGGATGCCCTGAGCCATCAGCATCGCAATAACCAGCATCTTGGTCTGGCCGCGGGAAAGCGCTTCGGCGGCAACACGCCGATCCAGCCGGACACGAAGATCCGCACGGTGCGGGCCAACCTGGGTGCTGCCCTGCATTATATCCTTTTCGCGATGGGCCCCTAAGGCCTCTGCCAGGGACCGCTCGGCGTCCCAGCCCGGATAGAACCCCAGCCGAAGCTCGCCCAGATCAGGCGTTATTTCCGACAGGACGCGCTCTATGATCGGGTGAATCTCCAGTGCGTAGTCCCGCCGATACCGGGTTACCGCTTCTCCGGCCGCCGCCAGACGTTCGTCCCACAGCGTCAATTGCTGGCGATCGATTCGTGGCTGCCGCAACAGCGTATTGCGTTGCTGGTGGGCACGCTGATGCTGTCGCCATAGCTCCCGCGAGGCGGGCACGGTGTGGAAGACGCCCCAATCAAGGTAGCGCCGACGACCCTGGGGCGATCCCTCGAGCAAGGCAAAGCTATCGCTGTTGATGAGGACCAGAGGCAGAATGTCCGCCAATGCCGACGCGGCCGTCACGGCAGTGCCATCTACTTTGAAATGAAATCCGCCGCGTGTTTCACGTGAAACACCCAGTCGTCGTTGCGCCTGGTTACCTCGCCCGTCCGTGGCGTCGATCAATCCAAAAACCGTGCAATGATCAGCGCCATAGGCAATCACTGCGTCGATTGCTCGGGCGCGGAACGAACGTCCCCGACCGAGCAGACAAATTGCTTCCAGAACACTGGTTTTGCCCGCACCATTTGGCCCGGCGAGAAGATTGATCCCGGCGCAGGGGGTTATCGCTTGGGGAACAAGGTTGCGTATCCCCTGTAATCTCAAGCCGCTGATCGGCACGGGAGAGCGTTCCCCGGCGTGAAAGCGCCTAGAGCCGCATCGGCATGATTACATAGGCAGAATCGCTGTCGTCCGGGTTGGTGAGCAACACACTGCTGTTGGCGTCTGCCAGACAAAATCGCACCCGCGACCCGGGCAGGGCGTTCAAGACGTCCAACAAATAGCTGACGTTGAACCCCACCTCGAGCTGATCGCCGTCATAGTCCACCGAAACCTCCTCCTCGGCGCGTTCCTGCTCGGGATTGTTGGCGACGGCGGTTAAAGTGCCCTGGGTGAGCCCCAGTCGTACTCCCCGGTATTTCTCGTTCGACAAAATCGCCGCGCGATAAAAAGCCTGGCGCAGCGTCTCGCGATCACCTTCCACTATCTGGTTGCCGTTGCGGGGCAGCACTCGCTCGTAGTCTGGATAGGCACCATCCACCAGCTTCGTGGTCAAACGGTAGTCCGCGCCCTCCACCCGCACATGGTTGGTGCCGATGACAACACGCGCATCGGCGGCGTCGCCCAGCAAACGGGCCAGCTCCTGGACACCCTTGCGCGGCAAAATGGCCTGAATCCGCTCTGCCGATGTTACATCGACGCCGGCATCCGCGAGCGCCAACCGGTGCCCGTCGGTGGCCACCACGCGCAGGCGTCCAGTGGTGATCTCCCACAGCATGCCGTTGAGGTAGTAACGGACATCCTGCTGCGCCATGGCAAAGGAGGTCTGATCGAGCAATCGCTTGAGTCTGTCCTGGCTGATCAGAAACTGGATACGGCCGGGCTCCCGATCAACCGCGGGAAAATCGTCCGCCGGCAGCGTTGCCAGGGTGAACCGGCTGCGCCCGCTCTGGATCCGGACGCGATTCTCGGAATCCGTCGACACCGTAATGGCTGCGCTGTCCGGTAGCGAACGGCAAATATCGAGCAGTTTGCGCGCCGGGACTGTAATTTGGCCAACCTCGACCACACCGTCCAGGGGCAGCGTGCCCCGGATTTCGACCTCGAGGTCAGTACCCGTGATACACAGCTCCCCCGGCTCAAGGCTCAGCAAAACATTGGCCAGTACAGGAAGTGTCTGGCGCCGCTCCACCACCCCGGCGGCGAGCTGCAAGGGTTTCAGCAAGGATTCTCGAACAACGGTAAATTTCATCGACTTCCCTTCAAGAGGATTCGCTGGGGTTACGGGAAATCGCGCCGGCCTATCATCTGATCAGGTCTTGAGCGCCCGGGTAAGGATTTTAATGTCTTCGGCGATATCGTGGGAGGTTTCTTGCAAGGCTTTTATGGTGCGGCAGGCATGTAACACCGTGGTGTGATCCCGTCCCCCGAACGCCTCGCCGATCTCCGGCAAACTGCGCGTCGTCAACTGCTTCGCGAGGTACATCGCGACCTGCCGCGGGCGCGCTACGGAGCGGCTGCGCCGTTTGGACAACAGATCGGAAAGTTTGAGTTTGTAATAGTCCGCGACCGTCCGTTGAATATTCTCGGCGGTGACCAGCTTGTCCTGGAGCGCAAGCAAATCCTTCAGCGTTTCCCGAACAAAGTCCACATTGATGGTCCGTCCGGTGAAGTGCGCGCTGGCTATCACCCGCTTCAATGCGCCTTCCAGCTCGCGCACGTTGGCCTGGATACGCTGTGCCATAAAAAAAGCCACGTCGGACGGCAGCGCCACGCCAGCCTGCTCCGCCTTGCGCAACAGAATGGCGACCCGGGTCTCCAGTTCCGGGGGCTCAACCGCAACCGTCAAACCCCACCCAAAGCGCGACTTCAGCCGTTCTTCAACACCGTCAATTTCCTTTGGGTAACGGTCGCTGGTCAGGATCATTTGCCGACCACCTTCCAGCAGTGCATTGAAGGTATGAAAAAACTCTTCCTGGGATCGGTCCTTGCGGGCAAAAAACTGGATGTCGTCAATCAGGAGGGCATCGACGGAACGATAGTAGCGCTTGAATTCGTTGATGGCGTTCAGTTGCAACGCCTTGACCATGTCGGCAACAAAGCGTTCGGAATGCAGGTAGACCACCCGCGCGCCCGGGTTGGCGGCGATCAACTGGTTGCCCACCGCATGCATCAAATGCGTTTTACCCAGTCCCACTCCGCCGTAAATAAACAGCGGGTTGTAGGATCCACCGGGGTTTTGCGCCACTTGACGTGCTGCGGCGAGCGCCAGTTGGTTGGATTTACCCTCGACGAAGGTCTCAAACAGGAAGTTGTCATTCAGGTGGTTTTCAACGTGATAGCCCGCCTGAGGCTGATGCTGCCCCTGGTCGGAATAACGCGGATTGCGCGGCGCAGCGACACTTGACGGCTTCGGCGCTGCCTGCTGGGCAGGTGTCCGCGCGGTGTCTTCCTCGAAGGTGGCGCCTGCCGTGCCGGTATCGCTCGCAGGATACTTTCCCTGCGGGAACCCCGAAACGGTCTCGCGAAGGCTGTTCGAGGCGGTTACCTCCATGGCAACCGATTGGTTTCCATCGATTTTTCGGTAAATCTCCCGAATTCTGTCGAGAAACTTATCCGCCACCCAATCCTGAACGAAGCGATTGGGTGCCAACAGCCGCACAGCACTTTCCGACATCACATCAAAGCGCAGCGGCTGGATCCAGGTCTCGAATTGCTGTGGTGACAACTCGTCGCGCAGACAGCCAAGGCACCGTTGCCAGATCGCTTCGCCCAAAATCCGTGCCCCCTGCTTGCGTTGTTTTCAGTCGCTGCCAACTGCGGCGGCAGTGTAGCCGCTCAGAGGCTACTTATCCACACCACCGGGAAAAGCAACATAGTTGGCATGAACGATTTGTTATTTATTTTCAATTGGTTACAAATAATGCCGGGAGCCGGTCATCCACAGGGAGGAGGGAGAAAAGTGCGCGTTTTTCAACCAGTTTTGTGGATAACCTGTTATTAACACGTCTATAGCCCGTGTCTTTCCTGTAGAGTTCCAGCGCATGACCACCAAGGCTGAACGCGACCTCATTTCCATCGGATAATCACCCCGGGCGGGCCAACTACATCCGCTCATTTTCCTATGCAAAAAGTACCAAAAATCTCTCCCAGCAAGTCTTCCGTGGTAAAAACTCCCGAAATGGCGCCAAGTTCCCGCTGTGCTTGCCGCAACTCTTCGGCGAGCAGTTCCGGCCCCTGCCGTTGGGCATTCAACCTTGCCCGCGCAATGTGCGCGGCTGCCGCGTCCAGCGCCGATAAATGCCGTCGCCGCCCCGAAAACTCGGCCGCGGACCCTCCGTTGCCCCTGGCCCGAGCGATCAGATGGGCCCGCAAGGCATCCAGCCCGGCACCGGTTGCGGCGGACACCACCTGGATCGGCACGGGGCCACTGCGCTCCCCGACAGAGAGGTCGGACAAGTCGGCTTTGTTGAGTACCAGGGTCAGGCGCCCGTCTTGCGCACAGGCGGCGAACTCCTCTGTTATCAATTCGTGTGGTTCTTTCCATTGTTCCCGCTGGGAATCCACCACCAGCAATACGCAATCCGCCCGCTCGATCTCCATCCGGGCACGCCGCATGCCCTCCGCCTCGATCAGGTCGTCGCTGTCGCGCAGGCCAGCTGTGTCAACGAGATGTACGGGGACGCCCCCCAGCTGGATCGTTTCCCGCAGCACATCCCGGGTAGTTCCAGCCATCTCGGTGACGATGGCCGTTTCCTGACCGGATAGCGCATTGAGCAATCGCGACTTGCCCGCGTTGGGCGGGCCGGCTATGGCAACGCGAATACCTTCCCGCAAGACGACACCCTGCCGTACCGAAGCGTACAAAGCCTCGAACGCAGCGAGCAGTGCATCAAGCCGGGCTAGCAAGGGCCCCGTGTTTTCCGCCTCGCCAACATCCTCGTCCGGGAAATCCAGCGCGGATTCCACCTGGACCCGCAGACTGACAAGGGCGTCCGTGAGCGACTGAACCCGTTTCGAAAACTCGCCCTGAAGCGAGCGCATGGCGCCGCGCGCGGCCGCTTCGGTGTCCGCGGCGATCAAATCCGCGACCGCCTCGGCCTGCGCCAGATCGAGTTTGCCGTTGAGAAAAGCGCGTTCGCTGAATTCACCCGGTCGGGCAAGCCTTGCCCCCAGTGCCATCACCCGGCGCACGAGCATGTCCATCACCACCGGGCCACCATGACCCTGGAGCTCGACAACATCCTCGCCCGTGAACGAGGCCGGTGCGCGGAAATAAAGCGCTATGCCTTCGTCGATGGCGCTGCCGTCCTGATCCAGAAAACGGCAGTGCACCGCCCGACGGGGTTCTATCGGGCGATCACACAGGGCCGGCAGCAAGGCATCGAGGGATACGCCAGAAATCCGGACCACTCCCACACCGCCACGACCGGGCGCGGTCGCTACCGCGACGATGGTGTCCGCGTCGGCCGCCAGCGGGTTCGGCATCACATCACTCAGCAATGATCCGCCGCGTAATTACCCATTGCTGGGCGATGGACAACACGCTGTTGACGGTCCAGTAGAGCACCAGCCCGGCAGGGAAAAAGACAAAGAAAAACGAAAACATCACTGGCATTACTTTCATGACCTTGGCCTGGGTCGGGTCCGGAAGTGCCGGCTGCAGGGTTTGCAGCACAAACATGCTGATGCCGTTAAGGACCGGCAGCACATAAAGCGGGTCCCGAACCGACAGGTCGGCGATCCAGAGAATCCAGGGAGCATGCCGCAACTCGACGCTTTCACTGAGCACCCAGTAGAGCGCAATAAACACCGGCATCTGTATCAACATGGGCAGACAACCACCCATGGGATTTACTTTTTCACGTTTGTACAGCGCCATCACTTCCTGCGACAACTGTTGTCGATCAGAACCATGACGCTCACGCAAACTCTGCATTTCCGGTTGCAGCTTGCGCATCCGCGCCATCGAGCGATAGCTCGCGGCTGACAGGGGGAAAAATACCAGTTTCAGCAGTATCGTGACGACGACAATCGCCCAACCCCAGTTTCCAAGCACGTTGTGAAGTAGCTTAAGTCCGGCAAACAAGGGCTTTGCAATCCACCAGAGCCAACCGTAGTCGATGGTCAAATCCAGGTACGGCGCGATCTCCCCCAAGCGCTCCTGATTTTTCGGACCAACGTAAAACCCGGCACCAAAGTTGCCCTTTTGCCCTGGGTCCACAAGGTGTTCAGGTCCTACAAACCCAAACACATAGAGGTTGTCCCCTCCCAGACGGCGCAGTTTGTACTGGTTGTTCTCATTCGGGGCCGGAATCCACGCACTTATAAAATAGTGCTGCACCATGCCAACCCAGCCACCGGTGCGCTCGGTGTCAAAAGTCTTTTTGTCGAGCGCATCAAAACTGACTTTCTTGTAATTCTCGTCAGCCGTGGACAGTGCTGCCCCCAGATAGGGTTTCATGCCAAAGGCGCCGCTCTGCACCGGATTAAAGCGATCGCGCTGAATCTGACCGAACAGGCGCCCGCTCCAGGGCGCGGTGCCTCGATTGTCGATGTGATAGACGACATCGACCAAGTAACTTCCCTTTCGCAAAACAAACTCTTTGGTGATGGATACATCACCCTGGTGATACGTGAGCGGGACATGCAGCTCTGCCGACCCATCGAGCGCATAGTCCGTGCGATCCGCCACAAACTGAGGCCGCTCCTCGGCGCGATCCGTTCCATTGGCGCCAATGAGACCACTCTGGGCCACGTAAATCTGGTCTCGCGTGCGATTCAACATCAAAAACGGTGGGGATCCCTCACTCAACTCCGCCGGGTGTTCCGGCAGCGTCGCGCGCACGATATCCCCACCCCGAGTGTCTATCACCAGATCGAGCACGTCCGTCTTCACGCGAATCAACCGTTCGCCCGCATCGGTTTTCGTCGGGTTCACCGCCGCACCATTGCTGTCGGCCGCCGTCGGTACGGCAGTTGCCGCTGGAGGACTCTCGGGTACATAAACCGCTTGATTCGTCGCGGCGATCGGTTTGGGCAGCCGCGCTTCGCTGAATTCATTCCAGCGCACGAACAACACGGCAAACACGACAAAAATGGCCGCCAACAACACATTGCGTTGCCAATCCACGGTCAGGACTCCAAATCAGCGGTACAGGTCGGATGGCGCACCGGATCGTAACCGCCCGGGTGCCACGGATGGCATTTGCCTATCCGGCACGTGCCCATCCAGAGTCCGCGCCACAGACCATGCCGTTGGAGTGCTTCCACGGCGTAGGCCGAGCAGGTTGGATGAAATCGACAATGGGCCCCGAGCACCGGGCTGAGCAGCCATTGGTAGCAGCGGATGAGCGCGATCAGGGCTCGGGTGGGCACGGTGGAGCTTCTCCTTTGAGCGCGGCAGCCAATTCCCGCCACGCTTCACAAAGCAGGCGAGTTTGCCGACCCGGCGCCAGTTCGTCTATGCCGCGCCGGGGCAAAAACAGAATATCGACGGCACCGAGGAGATGCAGGTGTTGACGAAACGTTTCGCGAGCCACCCGCTTGATCCGATTGCGTCGGGTGGCAAGACGGATGTTCTTGCGCGCTACCACCATTCCCAGGCGGGGACCAACACCCTGATTGCGTCGGAAAAGTACCAGGTAGTAACGGCGGGAGATGCGCTTCTCGGTGCCGGAGAAAACGGCCTGAAAATCAGCGGCCGTCAACAGTCGTCGCGCCCGGGTAAATGATGCGGAGGGCACGACACCGCTGGTCACAGGCTGCTCAGGCGGTCAGGCGCTTGCGCCCTTTGGCACGGCGACGCTTGAGTACCAGTCGGCCCTTGGCAGTGGCCATGCGAGCCCTGAACCCGTGGGTCCGTTTGCGTTTGATATTGCTGGGTTGGAAAGTACGCTTCATGGTCCTTCTGGCTCCGGTCACTGCCGCAGCGACTCGATGTGCTTCACGGCGGGGCGTGGATTCTAAAGAAATCGGCTCCACCGTTCAATGCCGTGATTTACCGCCTGTCCACCCTGGGCCAAAAATGTTGTTGGCGACGCATCCCCGGTAGACACGAAACATCCTGTCTCCTGTCTCGGCCACCGGAAGTTGGGGATAACCTGTGCTTGGCTTCCCAAAACAAGCACAGGCGGATTTGATGGCAGGAAGGTCGCTGACTTGTTAACAATCGACCCCCAGCTTGCTGGTCCACCCGATGCCGTTCGATACAGGGGTTTGATTACGATAAAAGCTATTACTATCAATAAGATAAATTTGTTATGCGGGGTTTCCGGGCGATGTAATAACTACAAGAACTATTTAATTATCCATTCTTGAAAAGAAAACCAATACTTTAATATCCAACAAGAGAAAATTGCGGTGCATTGTCTTAACGCCTGCGGGGAGACTGGCTTTATAATCAGCGGTCATCCCCAAAATTTCAGCGACCATGCGCTTTCCGGCGGTATTTGATGTCATCGTTATCGGCGGCGGGCATGCGGGCACCGAAGCCAGCCTGGCGGCCGCGCGGATGGGATGCGCCACCCTGCTTATCACCCACAATGTCGAGACCCTGGGCCAGATGTCCTGCAATCCGGCGATCGGGGGCATCGGCAAGAGTCACCTGGTTCGGGAGATCGACGCGCTGGGCGGCGCCATGGCGCGCGCCACCGATGCCGGCGGTATCCAGTTCCGGGTCCTCAATGCGCGCAAAGGCCCCGCCGTGCGGGCAACCCGGGCGCAAGCCGACCGGGTGCGCTACAAGGCTGCAATCCGCCACGTACTCGAAAATCAACCCAATCTCAGCCTGTTCCAGCAGGCGGTGGATGACCTGCTCGTTGAGGGAGAGCGGGTTGTCGGGGTGGTGACGGCGACCGGTATCGAGTTCCGGGCACAGGCCGTGGTGCTGGCGGCCGGGACTTTCCTCGGCGGACGGATCCACGTCGGCATGCAGAATCATGCGGGAGGGCGCGCAGGCGATCCCCCGTCCCTCCGCCTGGCGGATCGTCTGCGCGAGCTGCCGTTCCGGGTGGATCGTCTGAAGACGGGCACGCCACCGCGGATCGATGCCCGCTCCATCAATTTTGAAGGGCTTGCCGAGCAGTGGGGTGATCAACCCGAACTCGTGATGTCCTACCTCGGCTCGGTGGCGGAGCACCCGCGTCAGGTGTGCTGCTGGGTTACTCACACCAATGCCGGCACCCACGACATCATCCGTGGCGGCCTCGATCGCTCACCCATGTACGCGGGCGTGATCGAAGGTATCGGCCCCCGCTATTGCCCGTCGATCGAAGACAAGGTGGTGCGATTCGCCGACAAGAGTAGCCATCAGATTTTTATCGAACCGGAAGGCCTGGAAACCCACGAAGTCTACCCGAACGGTATTTCCACCAGCCTGCCGTTCGATGTGCAACTGCAACTGGTGCGGTCGATCAAAGGCTTCGAGCAGGCCCACATCACGCGCCCTGGATATGCCATCGAATACGATTTCTTTGAACCCAGGCATCTGCGTCCGACGTTGGAAACCAGGGAGCTCCGGGGACTGTTTTTCGCGGGACAGATCAACGGCACCACGGGTTACGAGGAGGCCGCTGCCCAGGGATTGCTGGCGGGCGTCAACGCCGCGTGTCAGGTGCGAGAGCGGGATTCCTGGACGCCGCGGCGCGATCAGGCCTACATCGGCGTGATGGTGGACGATCTCATTACCCATGGCACCCGCGAGCCCTACCGCATGTTTACCAGCCGCGCGGAGTACCGGCTGCTCCTGCGCGAGGACAATGCCGACCTGCGGCTCACAGAGGTCGGCCGTGAACTGGGCCTGGTGGATGACGCGCGCTGGGCCGTTTTCTGCGCGCGGCGCGAAGCCATCGAACGCGAACAGCGGCGGCTCGCGGGCACCTGGGTGCACCCCGGATCCCCCACAGCCAACGCGCTGGCAGCGCGACTCGAAAAACCACTGAGCAGGGATGTCAGCCTGCTCGATCTGCTGCGCCGCCCGGAGCTCGATTACGCCGCATTGGCCGCCATCGACTGCGGCGGTGCCGACGCCGCCATCGGTCTGCAGGTCGAGGTCGAAGCCAAATATGAAGGGTACATTGCGCGCCAGCGCGACGAGATCGAGCGCATGCGACGCCAGGAAGCGACGGCGATCCCGTCCGATTTCGACTATGGGACGGTAACCGGGCTGTCCAACGAGGTGCGGCAGAAACTCGGGGCGGCCTGCCCCGAAACCCTGGGCAGGGCGGCGCGTGTCCCCGGTGTTACCCCGGCCGCCGTTTCCCTGCTGCTCATTCACCTGAAAAAGCGCACGCTCCAGCGCGAACCCATGGCCTGATGTGAGAACCGACCACACGGATTTGGGTGGATTGCTGTCCGCCGGGTTGTCGGCGTTGGGCCTCGAAGCCCCATCCGTTCGCGAGCAGAAGCTGCTGGATTACCTGGCGCTGATGCGCCGCTGGAATCGGGTGTACAACCTCACGGCGGTGAAGGATCCCGAGACCATGGTCGATCGCCACCTGCTCG
The DNA here is from genome assembly GCA_947084925.1 of uncultured Gammaproteobacteria bacterium. Classification (GTDB taxonomy): domain Bacteria; phylum Pseudomonadota; class Gammaproteobacteria; order Pseudomonadales; family Porticoccaceae; genus JAGPUQ01. The sequence continues at coordinate 48,785 of CAMTUJ010000027.1, read as the reverse complement.
ACAGTCTGGCGGTCGCGCCCTACCTGCGGGGTGAACGCTTTCTGGACGTGGGCAGTGGCGCCGGACTTCCCGGAATCCCCCTGGCGATCTGGTTTCCCGAGCGCCGGTTCGTCCTGCTCGACAGCAACGGGCGCAAGACCCGGTTTCTGGTGCAGGCGAAAATCGAACTCGGGCTCGCCAATGTCGAGGTCATTCAGGCGCGCGTCCAGGATGTGCACCTCGCGGGTGGGTATGACGGCATCCTGAGTCGGGCTTTTTCTTCGCTGGCGGAGCTGGTGAACGCCGCGGGCCGCCTGTTGACCCCTGACGGCACCATTTACGCGTTCAAGGGGATGCGACCGGAAGCCGAGTTGTGTGCGCTGCCGAAACCCTATAGGGTCCGCGCTCTGCGGCCATTGGCCATTCCCGGCGCAAACGCCGATCGCCATCTGGTAGAACTCACGGCGCATACGGGTATTTCCTGACTTGACCCACATTTACGCGATAGCCAATCAAAAGGGCGGCGTCGGCAAGACGACCACCAGCGTGAACCTGGCGGCGGCACTGGGGCGGTTGGCGCAACGGGTTCTGCTGGTGGATTTCGATCCCCAGGGCAATGCCACCATGGGCAGTGGTGTCGACAAAACCGCGCTGGAGTGCTCGATCTACGAGGGAGTTACCGGAAAGGCCGATCTGCATCGGATCCTGACGCCCTGCCCGGAAGCGGGTTACGACCTGCTGCCGGCCAATGGCGATCTGACCGCCGCGGAAGTCGAGCTGCTGAACATCAGCGGACGCGAGCGCCAGTTGCAGTTGTTGTTGCACACGGCGGACCCCTACGACTTCGTCATCATCGACTGTCCACCGTCGCTCAATATGCTCACGGTCAACGCCCTGGTGGCGGCGGACAGTGTGATCATCCCGATGCAGTGCGAGTACTACGCCCTCGAGGGCTTGACGGCACTGGTGGACACCATCGCCCGGGTAAGTCGGGCGGCCAACCCCAGGCTCCGGGTGGAGGGTATCCTGCGCACCATGTACGATGCCCGCAACAGCCTCACCAACGAGGTATCCGATCAGTTGCACCACTATTTCGGCGACCGGGTGTACCAAACCGTGATTCCCCGCAATGTACGTCTGGCCGAAGCGCCGAGCCATGGCAAGCCGGTGCTGCAATACGATCGCTATTCGCGCGGGGCCGTCGCCTACCTGGGATTGGCGGACGAGATCCTGCGACGACGAGGCAACGCGGCCCCATGAGTACACTCCCATGAGCGGGGGCCGCAAAGGACTCGGGCGTGGTCTCGAAGCCTTGCTGGGCAGCGGTGCGAAGGATGTCGGTACCGTTACCGCCTCGGTGAGCGCACCGGAAACCGAGTACCGAACCCTGCCGATCGACCGGCTCCGGCGCGGGCGCTACCAGCCGCGCCGGGACATGGATCCCGAAGCGCTGGAACAACTGGCCGAATCCATCCGCCACCAGGGTTTGATGCAGCCGCTGGTGGTGCGTCGCTTGGAAGGTGACGACTACGAGATCATCGCCGGCGAACGGCGCTGGCGGGCGGCACAAATGGCGGGCCTCCACGAAGTGCCGGTACTGCTGAAGGTTGTCGACGACGAAACCGCGCTGGCGCTGGCGCTCATTGAAAACATCCAGCGCGAAGACCTCAACGCCATGGAAGAGGCCATCGCCCTGGTCCGGCTGCAGGACGAGTTCGGTCTCAATCAGCAACAGGTGGCGATCGCCGTCGGCAAGTCGCGCGCTGCGGTGGCGAACCTGATGCGTTTGGTAAAGCTGGCCCCTGAAGTGCAGGAACTGCTGGCGCGTGGCGACCTGGAGATGGGCCATGCCCGGGCATTGCTTTCACTGGCTCAAAGCGACCAGCTGGTCGCGGCCCGCAGGGTTGTCGCCGGAGGCCTCACTGTTCGCCAGACTGAAGCGTTGGCGCGCAAGTGGCAGGCTCCCGAAACCACGAGTGCGCCGGTGCGGCAGGACCCGGATATTGCACGCTTGGAAGAAGATCTATCAAACCGGCTGGGTGCCGCGGTCGACCTGCGGCACGGCAACAGCGGCAGCGGCCGACTGGTGATTCACTACACCAGTCTCGAAGTTCTGGAAGGCATCCTCGAGCGCATTCGGTGACCGGAGATTCCCCGGAAACGCGGGTTCGGGAGGTTTCCGGCATCAGCCGGATGGTTTTTGCATTGTCTCGTTCGACACCCCTGACTATAATGCGCCCCGCTTCCGCGGCCTTGGCGTTTCCGGGGGCTCCGGTTTGGCCCAGCGCCAAATTTGCTGCCGATTAGAGAACCATTGGTGATCAGGGTGTTGCCGGCGATCAAGCGGCCAGGGGGCGTCCAACGGATCCTTTTGATCCGGGTCATTGGGTTGCAACTGGCGGTGGTCGCGACCGGCTCCTTGGTTGCGCTATGGTGGAGCCCGGTGTCGGCGCTTGCCGCCCTGATGGGAGGAGCCATCGCGTTGGCGGCCAGTGCGGTTTTCGGGCTGATCAGCTTGATGTCCGTCCGCGGTCGGTCGGGAGGCGCTGTAGTAGTAGCCTTTTATGTGGGCGAAGTTGGAAAGTTTGTCGTAGTTGCAGTGGGCTTTGTACTGGTATCCCGCTGCTGCGCCCAGGAATTAACCGGGCCGAACGCGCTGCTGCTCTTTGGCGTCTTCGCTGCTACCCTGACGGCGCCGTGGCTGGTGCCGGTGATCACGAGCAGCAAGTTTTAGTGACGGCGGAGTCTTGGGTCCACCATGGACCGGTTCCCGTTGATATAGCCCTGACCTGCTGGGAAGTTTGACCTATGGCATCAGAAAGCGGCGCGCACTCTTCGGAGGAGTACATCGCCCACCACCTGACCAATCTCACGTTCGGGCGCCATGCGGATGGCACCTGGGGTATCGCCCACAGCGGCGAAGAGATCGCCCACATGGGGTTTTGGTCCATCAATCTCGACACTCTTGGTTTCTCGACAGTTCTCGGCGCCCTTTTTCTGGCCCTGTTCTGGCTGGTGGCCCGCAAAGTGACCGCCGGTGTTCCCGGCCGTCGGCAGAATCTGATCGAAATCGTTATCGAATTTGTCAACAACAACATCAAGACCATGTTCACCCATGACAGCAGGATGATCGGACCTTTGGCGCTGACCATCTTCGTCTGGGTGTTCCTGATGAACGTGATGGACCTGGTGCCGGTGGATTTCATTCCGGGACTGGCCCAACTGGCGGGCGTACCTTACCTCAAGGTGGTTCCGTCAACCGATGTCAATATCACCATGGGGCTTGCGCTCAGTGTGTTTGCCCTGGTGTTGTTTTATAGCGTCAAACAAAAGGGGTTGGGCGGTTTTGCGGCCGAATTGTCCTTCCACCCGTTCGGCAAACTCGGTCTACCGGTCAACCTGATCCTCGAATCCGTGACCCTGCTCGCGAAGCCGCTCTCCCTGGGGTTGCGGCTGTTCGGCAACCTCTACGCCGGGGAGATGATCTTCATCCTGATCGCACTACTGCCCTGGTGGGGACAGTGGGCGCTGTCGGTGCCCTGGGCGATTTTCCACATCCTGATTATTTTTCTGCAGGCCTTCATTTTCATGGTGCTGACCATCGTTTATCTTTCGGCGGCCTTTGCAGTGGAAGAGCACTAACCGTTACAACCACCAACCCACGTTCAACGACACCAAATGGAGCGAAAATGGAAAATGCACTGATATATCTGGCTGGCGCACTGGTAATGGGTCTCGGCGCAGTGGGTGCCGCCATCGGCGTTGCCCTGTTGGGCGGAAAGTTTCTCGAAGGCGCAGCCCGCCAACCGGAGCTGATCCCGCTGCTGCGGACCCAGTTTTTCGTGGTGATGGGTCTGGTGGACGCGGTGCCCATGATCGGCGTCGGTATTGGCCTTTTCCTGCTGTTTGCTGTAGCCGGGCGTTGATTCCGGGCCATAACACCAGTACAGGATCGAGGGTGTCGCTGTGCATATCAATCTGACCATTATCGGGCAGGTAATCTCGTTTGCCATCTTCGTGTGGTTCTGCGCGAAGTACATTTGGCCGCCGATCATCGGTGCCATGGCCGCGCGCGAGAGCAAGATAGCGGAGGGCTTGGCCGCCGCGGACCGCGCGGTCCGCGATCTGGAGCTGGCTCAGGACAAGGCCACCGATCAATTGCGCCAAGCCAAGCAGGAGGCTGCGGCCATCATTGATCAGGCGCGCAAGCAGGCCGGTCTGATCCTCGAAGAGGCCAAGCAAAAAGCCGGCGAAGAGAGCGAACGCTTGCGTGTGGCGGGCCAGGCCGAGATCGAGCGCGAATTCAACCGCGCCAAGGAAGAGTTGCGCAGCAAGGTTGCCCAGCTCGCCATTGCCGGCGCGGAACAAATTCTGCAGCGCTCGGTTGGGGAGGCGGCCAACAGCGAGTTGGTGGACAGCCTCGCAGCGCAGCTGTAGGAAGCGACCATGGCTGAACTCAGCACCCTCGCGCGGCCCTACGCCAACGCCGCATTCGAATATGCGGTTGCCGAAGGCGCGCTGGAACCCTGGTCGCAGGCACTCGGGCTGCTGGCGGCGTTGTGCGGGGAGGAAAAAGTCGCTGTGTTGCTGCGCTCGCCGACCTACGCGGGCTCGGAGCGGGTAGCGCTGTTGCTCAAATTGTGCGACAGCTCCCTGAGTGACGGGATGCAGCGTTTTTTGCAGGTGATGGCCGACAACAATCGGCTGCTGCTGCTACCAGCCGTTCAGGAACAATTCCAGGTCCTCAAAGCCAATCTGGAACGCACCATCAATGTGGACGTCCTCACGGCGGCGCCACTGAGCGAAGCGTTATGCGCGCGGTTGACGGAGGCTCTTGGCAAACGCCTGGGCCGTGACGTCCGTGTCGCGGTCACCATCGATCCGACGCTGCTGGGCGGCGCCGTGATCCGGGCGGGTGACATGGTGATCGACGGGTCACTGCGCGGACGCCTCAACAAACTCGCCGATGCATTACTTTCCTAGGAATCGAGGAATCACGACATGCAGCAATTGAATCCGTCTGAAATCAGCGAACTGATCAGGCAGAGGATCGAACGCCTCGATGTGGCCGCCGAAGCCCAGGACGAGGGAACGATCGTCTCGGTGTCCGACGGCATCGTGCGCATCCACGGCTTGCGCAGCGTGATGTACGGGGAAATGATCGCCTTTGACGGCGGCATCTACGGGATGGCGCTCAACCTCGAGCGCGACTCCGTCGGCGCCGTGATTCTCGGCGATTATCTGGGTCTGGCGGAAGGCCAGAAAGCACGCTGCACCGGGCGTATTCTGGAAGTACCCATCGGCCCCGAGCTGGAAGGCCGGGTCGTGGATGCGCTCGGCAATCCGATCGATGGTCGCGGCCCGATAGCCGCGAAACTGACGGATGCGCTGGAAAAAGTCGCCCCCGGAGTTATCGAGCGGCAATCGGTCGACCAGCCGGTGCAAACCGGACTCAAGGCCATCGATGCCATGGTCCCGGTCGGCCGCGGACAGCGTGAACTGATCATCGGCGACCGCCAGATCGGCAAGACCGCGATCGCCATCGACGCGATCATCAATCAGAAAAATACCGGCATCAAATGTATCTATGTTGCGATCGGCCAGAAATCCTCGACCGTCGCCAACGTCGTGCGCAAGCTGGAAGAGCACGGTGCCATGGCCCACACCATTGTGGTGGCGGCAACGGCATCCGATCCGGCATCCATGCAGTTTCTCGCGCCTTACGCGGGCTGCACCATGGGCGAGTACTACCGCGACCGCGGCCAGGATGCCCTGATCATCTATGACGATCTGACCAAGCAGGCCTGGGCCTATCGCCAGATCTCCCTGCTGTTGCGGCGCCCGCCCGGCCGCGAAGCCTATCCCGGTGACGTGTTCTATCTGCACTCCCGGTTGCTTGAGCGCGCCGCGCGCGTCAACGCGGACTATGTCGAAAAGTTCACCAAGGGCGAAGTGAAAGGCCGCACCGGTTCGCTTACCGCGCTGCCGATCATCGAAACCCAGGCGGGTGATGTTTCGGCTTTCGTACCGACCAACGTGATTTCGATCACCGACGGACAGATTTTTGTCGAGACCGACCTGTTCAACTCCGGGATCCGTCCGGCCATGAACGCCGGGTTGTCGGTCTCCCGGGTGGGTGGCTCCGCGCAGACCAAGATCATCAAGAAACTGGGCGGCGGGATTCGGCTTGCATTGGCGCAGTACCGCGAACTGGCCGCGTTCTCGCAGTTTGCGTCCGATCTCGATGAGGCGACGCGGTCGCAACTCGAGCACGGGCAGCGTGTCACCGAACTGATGAAGCAGGCGCAGTATTCGCCGATGAGCGTGGCCGAAATGGGTGTCGTCCTTTACGCCGCGAACCAGGGCTACCTCAAGAACGTCGAGGTGAACAAGGTTGGCGCCTTCGAAGCGGCGCTGCTCTCCTACATGAAAGCGGAGCACGCGGCCCTGATCGAGCGCGTCGATGCCAAGGGCGACTGGAACGACGAGATCGAGGGCGCTTTCAAGGCGGCGCTCGATAAATTCGTCGCCACCCAAACCTGGTAAACACCTAGAGCGCCGGGAAGCAAACTGCGATGGCCGTTGGAAAAGAAGTCAAGACCAAGATCACCAGCGTCAAGAGTACGCAAAAGATCACCAGCGCCATGGAGATGGTCGCGGCCAGCAAAATGCGCCGCGCCCAGGACCAGATGGCGCTCGGCCGGCCTTATGCGGAACGTATTCGCGGGGTAGTCGGGCATATCGCCAACGCGTCGCCGGAGTATCGCCACCAGTACATGGCGGTGCGCGAGGTCAAGCGCGTCGGTTTCATTCTGATTTCCACTGATCGCGGTCTCTGCGGCGGTTTGAACATCAACCTCTTCAAGACCGCGCTGAAAGCGATGGCGGAATGGAACCGTCAGGGCGTCGGCATCGATGTCTGCACCATAGGCGCCAAGGCCAGTACATTTTTTGGCAGTCACGGCGGCAACGTCGTTGCTACCGTGCGCGACCTTGGCGACAAGCCGTCGGTGCAGACGCTGGTCGGCAGCGTCAAGGTGATGCTCGACAGCTACGACGAAAAACGCATTGATCGCTTGTTTCTCGCCAGTAACAAATTCGTTAATACCATGACGCAGAAGCCCGCGCTGGAGCAGTTGCTGCCGCTTGATCCGGTCAGCGACGACAAGATGAAGCATCACTGGGACTATCTGTATGAACCCGACGCCAAAGAGCTGCTCGATGGACTGCTGGCGCGTTACATGGAATCCCAGGTGTACCAGAGCGTGGTTGAGAACAAGGCCTGCGAGCAGGCCGCACGGATGGTGGCGATGAAAAATGCCACCGAAAATGCTTCCACCCTGATCGACGAGTTGGAACTGCTTTACAACAAGGCACGGCAGGCGGCGATCACCCAGGAATTGTCCGAGATCGTCAGCGGCGCGGCTGCCGTCTGATCCGGTTTGGCACCAGCAACGTATATTTCGTATTGCGAGAGGATAGCAAATGAGTAGCGGACGTATCGTGCAGATCATCGGTGCTGTCATCGACGTGGAGTTTCCGCGCGACAGCGTTCCGAATGTCTATGATGCGCTGATGGTGGACGAGCGGGGTCTTACCCTCGAAGTCCAGCAGCAACTCGGCGACGGCGTGGTGAGGACCATCGCCATGGGTTCATCGGAGGGCGTCAGTCGCGGCCTCAATGTCAGCAACACCGGCAGCCCGATTGCCGTGCCCGTCGGGCAAGGCACCCTGGGCCGCATCATGGACGTGCTCGGCAACCCCATCGACGAAGCCGGTCCGATCCAGCACGAATCGCGGATGCCGATTCACCGCGCCGCGCCGTCCTACGCCGAGCAGTCGTCCGCCGTGGAGCTGCTCGAAACCGGCATCAAGGTAATCGACCTCATCATGCCGATCTCGAAGGGCGGCAAGGTTGGCCTGTTCGGCGGTGCCGGGGTGGGCAAGACCGTGACGCTCATGGAGCTGATCCGCAACATCGCCATGGAGCACTCCGGTTTTTCCGTGTTCGCCGGCGTCGGCGAGCGCACCCGGGAAGGTAACGATTTCTATCACGAAATGAAGGAATCGAACGTACTCGACAAGGTGGCGCTGGTGTACGGGCAGATGAATGAGCCGCCCGGCAACCGTCTGCGCGTCGCCCTGACCGGACTCACCATGGCGGAATACTTCCGCGATGAAGGCCGCGACGTTCTCATGTTCGTCGATAACATCTATCGCTATACGCTGGCCGGTACCGAAGTGTCCGCGCTGCTCGGCCGGATGCCGTCGGCGGTGGGTTATCAGCCGACCCTGGCTGCCGAAATGGGTGTGTTGCAGGAGCGCATCACCTCGACGCAAACCGGCTCCATCACCTCCTTCCAGGCGGTGTATGTGCCTGCGGACGACCTCACCGACCCCTCGCCCGCCACCACCTTCGCGCACCTGGATGCGACCCTGGTGTTGTCACGGCAGATCGCGGAGCTCGGGATTTACCCGGCGGTGGATCCCCTCGACTCCACCTCGCGGTTGCTGGATCCCCTGGTGATCGGCAAGGATCATTACGAAGTGGCGCGCGGTGTGCAGTCGGTGCTGCAGCGCTACAAAGAGCTGCGCGACATCATCGCCATCCTCGGCATGGACGAACTATCCGAAGAAGACAAGCTGGTGGTGGATCGGGCACGGAAAATTCAGCGCTTTCTGTCGCAGCCCTTCTTCGTGGCCGAAGTTTTCACGGGCAGCCCGGGCAAATATGTGCCGTTGAAAGAAACGGTTGCCAGCTTCAAAGGCATTCTCAATGGCGATTATGACCATCTGCCCGAACAGGCTTTTTATATGGTCGGCTCCATCGAAGAAGCTGTCGAGAAAGCGAAAACTCTTTAATCACTGCGGGCGGGGCGCGAACCAGCGATGGCCATGATGTTTCACTGCGACATAGTGACCGCCGAGAAATCGATGTTTTCGGGTTCGGTGGAAATGCTGGTGCTGACCGGCACGCTGGGAGAGCTGGGTATCGCCTATGGCCACGCGCCCCTGCTGACCGGCATCAGGCCGGGGCCGGTGCGAGTCGTACGTCAGGGCGGGCAGGAAGAGATTTATTTCCTTTCCGGCGGTTTTCTTGAAGTCCAACCCCATCTGGTCACCATCCTTGCCGACGCCGGTGATCGCGCTGGTGACCTCGACGAGGCCGCCGCGCTGGAGGCCAAGCGCCAAGCCGAGCAGGAATTGCAAAATCGCGGGGCCGAGATGGAGTATTCGGCAGCACTCTCCCGCTTGGGCGAGGCCGCTGCACGTCTGCGCACCATCGAGGAGTTGCGCCGCCGCGCCCGCCACGCGGGCTGATCCGGAGCCGGGGCCAACCCTCCGGCACGCTGGACTCCGCCCGTCATTTCCCCCCGACCTCTGACGCCGCCGGCGTCTTTTGGCCCGCTGTTATACTGGGTCCGGTAGCGAACTCGACAGGATCATCGTGCAGACACAGATCATCGTGCTCGCCGCAGGCAAGGGGACCCGGATGCACTCCGCCCTGCCCAAGGTCCTTCACCTCCTCGCCGGCAAGCCCCTGCTCGCCCATGTCCTCGATGCGGCCCAAAGGCTCCCTGATCAGCGCACCTGGGTTGTTGCCGGCGCGGACCTGGCAGTGGTGCAACAGGCTTGCGCCGGCTATCCGGTTTCCTGGGTAGAGCAGCGCGAACCGCTGGGCACCGCGCATGCGGTGAGCCAGGCGCTGCCCGAACTGGACGACCCCGGCATCGCGCTGATTCTCTACGGAGATGTACCGCTGCTCGAGCCGGCCACGCTCACCGCCATGGTGGCGTCTGCCGCCCAGGGCGCGCTGGCGCTGTTGACGGTGCACACTGAAAATCCCACCGGCTACGGCCGCATCCTGCGTGATGGCAGCGGCGCGGTGACCGGAATCGTCGAAGAAAAAGACGCGAGCGCTGAGCAGCGTGCCCGCACCGAAATCAACACCGGAATCATCGCCGTGCCGGTGCAGAAGCTGCGCGCCTGGCTGGCCCGGGTCGGCAACGCAAATGCGCAGGGCGAATACTATCTGACGGACATCGTCGCCCTTGCCGCCGCGGAAGGCGCGGTGATTCAGACCTTTCATCCTCACAGTCTGGCGGAGATCGAAGGCGTCAACGACCGCGCCCAGCTCGCCCGTCTCGAACGGCGTTATCAGTGGCGGCTGGCCGAGCGTCTGCTGGCCGCCGGCACGACGCTCGCCGATCCGGCGCGCTTCGACTGCCGTGGCGAACTGCGCGTCGGCCGCGACGTGTTCATCGACATCAACTGCGTATTCGAGGGCCGCGTGGTGCTGGGCGATGACGTCCGCATCGGCCCCAGTTGCGTGATTCGCAATGCGGAAATCGGTCGCGGTGCGGTGATAAAGGCCAATACCGTGATCGAAGGGCCGGTCGTCGTCGCCGCCGGCGCCCAGGTCGGCCCCTTCGCCCGGTTGCGGGAGGGCACACACATCGGCGAGCAGGCGCGGATCGGCAACTTCGTCGAAACCAAGCAGGCGGAGTTCGGGCGCGGCAGCAAGGCCAATCACCTTGCCTATGTCGGCGACGCCCGGCTGGGCGAGGACGTGAACGTGGGCGCGGGCACCATCACCTGTAACTACGATGGCATCGCCAAGCATCGCACCGACATCGGCGCTGGTGCTTTCATTGGCTCCAACAGCGCGCTGGTGGCGCCGGTTTCCATCGGCCCCGGCGCGACCGTCGGTGCCGGCTCCACCATCACCACCGACGTGCCGGCCGGGCACCTCGGCGTCGGTCGTGGCAAGCAGCGCAACATTCCCGGTTGGCAGCGGCCCCCCCAAAAGGATGATCACTGATGTGCGGGATCGTTGCCGCCGCCGCCCAGCGCAATGTGGCGGCCATTCTGCTCGCGGGACTCAAGCGTCTGGAGTATCGCGGCTACGACTCGGTGGGCATGGCAATCGTCGCCGACGGCGCCCTGCACTGCCGCAAGCATGCCGGCAAGGTCGCGCTGCTGGCGGACGATCTGGCACATCTCCCCTTTCCGGGTCACCTCGGCATCGCGCACACCCGCTGGGCGACGCATGGCAAGCCGAACGAAGTAAACGCTCACCCCCACCGCTCGGGTCCGATTGCTCTGGTCCATAACGGCATCATCGAGAACTTCCGCGCCCTGCGCGCGGAGCTAGAGGCATTGGGCTATGAATTTCAGTCGGACACCGATACCGAAGCGGTCGCCCATCTGATGCACCACCTGCTGAAGCAGGGTCTGGATCTCGCCGGTGCCTTGGATGCCGCGGTGACAAGGCTGGAGGGCGCCTACGCGCTGGCGGTGGTCTCGGCGACCGAGCCCGGCACCCTGGTGGGCGCGCGCAGCGGCAGCCCACTGGTCCTGGGGGTCGGCATCGAGGAGCACTTTCTCGCTTCCGATCCCTTGGCGCTGCGCCAGGTCACCGACCGGTTCGTGTACCTGGAGGACGGTGACCGGGTCACCTTGACGGCAGCGGACTATCAGGTGCGCGACCGCAACGGCGCCGTGGTTGCGCGCGGCGTCCACTCCCTGTCCGACGTTGTCGATCACGCCGACAAAGGCGGTTTTCGCCACTTCATGCTCAAGGAAATCCACGAGCAGCCGGCGGTGTTGGCCGCCACCCTGGAAGGTCGCATCGGTGCGCGCCGGGTCCTGCCGGAGATATTCGGCGCGCCCGCAACCGAATGCTTCGCGGCGGTGGAAAACCTGCATGTGGTGGCCTGCGGCACCAGCTATCACGCCGGACTGGTGGCGCGTTACTGGCTGGAGGAATGGGCGGGCATCCCCTGCCAGGTCGAAGTCGCCAGCGAATACCGCTACCGCAAGGTGGTGGTGCCGAAAAATACCCTGTTCGTCGCCATTTCCCAGTCCGGGGAGACCGCCGATACCCTGGCGGCGTTGAAGGTGGCGCGCGAGGCGGGCTATCTCGACAGCCTCGCCATCTGCAACGTGGCCAACAGCTCGCTGGTGCGGGAGACCGGCCTCGCCCTGCTCACCCGCGCGGGTCCCGAGATCGGCGTGGCGTCCACCAAGGCGTTCACCACCCAGCTGGTGGCGCTGCAACTGCTGTGCATCGCCATCGCGCGGGCGCGCGGCAAGCTGTCCGTGGAGCGGGAGGCCGAGCTGGTCACCGCCTTGCATGCCCTGCCCGAACTGAGTCGACGGGTATTGGCACTCGACGCCGAAATCGAAGCCACGTTCGAGTGCTTTGCCGACAAGCACCACGCGCTGTTCCTCGGCCGCGGTGTCCAGTATCCCATCGCCCTCGAAGGTGCGCTGAAGCTCAAGGAAATCTCCTACATCCACGCCGAGGCCTACCCGGCCGGGGAGCTCAAGCACGGTCCTTTGGCGCTGGTCGATGCGGATATGCCGGTGGTCGCGGTTGCGCCCAACAACGAGCTGCTCGAAAAACTCAAGTCCAACCTGCATGAAGTACAGGCGCGCGGCGGCGCGCTGTTCGTGTTCGCTGATCGCGACGCCGGGTTTCGCGATCAGCCGGGAGTGACGGTGGTCAGTTTGCCCCACGTCCCCAAGAGCCTCGAACCCATCGTCTACACCCTGCCCTTGCAGCTGCTCGCCTATCACGTCGCGGTGTTGAAAGGCACCGACGTGGATCAGCCGCGCAATCTTGCCAAGTCGGTTACGGTCGAATAACGCCGGACCGGTCCTGCATCAGACCCGGCTCATTCGACCTGTACGGCAACCAGGGATTCTTCCGCGGCGATCCAGTCTGCTTCCAGTTGTTCCGCGCGCTGGCGCAGCCTGCCCTGGCGCTGGAGCAACGCGGCGAGTTGATCGCGGGCATCGGCGCCATACAGCGCGGGAGCCGCCAGCTCCTGTTCCAGCCCCGCGAGTTCGGCGCCCACCCGATCCAGCTCCGCGGCGAGACGGGAGGCGCGCGCCTGCAGCGGGCGCAATTCCGCGCGCCGCGCCGCGTCGCGCCGGCGCTGATCGCGCCGGTCCCCGCCGTCGATCTCGGTGTTTTGCGCAGCCGGACGCGCCGCGTTCCGGGCACGGCGTTCGAGCCAGCGGCGGTAGTCCGCGAGGTCGCCATCGAAGACGGTCACCGCGCCGTCGCTCACCAACCAGTAGGTATCCACCGTGGTGGCGAGCAGATGGCGGTCGTGGGAGACCACCACCAGGGCGCCGGCATAGTCCTGCAACGCCAGCGTCAGCGCCGCGCGCATTTCCAGATCGAGGTGATTGGTGGGCTCGTCGAGCAGCAGCAGGTTGGGGGCCTGCCAGACCAGCAGGGCCAGCACCAGGCGTGCCTTTTCACCACCCGACAGCGGCGCCACCGGGTTGCTTGCCAGATCGCCGGCAAACCCGAAACCGCCGAGAAAATCGCGCCGGCGCTGCTCGGTGGCGACGGGGCTGAGTCGGGCGAGGTGTTCGAGAGGGCTGGCGCCGGGATCGAGCTGCTCCAGTTGGTGCTGGGCGAAATAGCCGATGCGGAGATTGGCGCTGGTTTCGAGCGTGCCGGTCAGCGGCGGCAGCTCGCCCGCGAGCGCGCGTACCAGGGTCGATTTGCCCGCGCCATTGGGGCCCAGCAGGCCGATGCGATCGCCCGGTGAGAGTTGTAATGTGATGCCGTCGAGGATCGGCGGATCACCGTAACCCAGGCGCGCGCTGTCCAGGCGCAGCAGCGGGTTGCCGGCGCGCGGCGGTTCCTTGAAGCTGAAGCGGAAGGGATTGTCGACCTGGGCGGGAGCCACCAGCGTCATTCGTTCCAGCGCCTTGATCCGGCTTTGCGCGGCGCGCGCCTTGGTCGCCTGGGCGCGGAAGCGGTCGACGAAGCGCTGCATATGGGCCACGGCGCGCTGTTGCTGTTCGTAGGTCGCCTGTTGTCCCGCCAGACGCGCCGCGCGCTGGCGTTCGAAATCGCTGTAGCCACCCCGGTACTGGTTCAGTTGCCGGTGTTCGATGTGGAGTACTTCGTTCACCACGGCGTCGAGGAAATCGCGGTCGTGGGAGATCAGCAACAGGGTGCCGCGATAGGCCTTCAGCCAGTCTTCCAGCCACAGCACCGCTTCGAGGTCGAGGTGGTTGGTGGGTTCATCGAGCAGCAGGAGGTCGGACGGACACATCAACGCCCGCGCGAGGCCGAGGCGCACGCGCCAGCCGCCGGAAAACGCGGCGGCCGGTCGTTGCTGATCGGAGGCGCGAAAGCCGAGGCCGGACAGCAGCGTCGCCGCGCGGGCGTGGGCGGTGTAGCCGTCCACCTGTTGATAGTGAGCATGGGCGCGGCCGATGGCGGTGCCGTCGCCATCGGCGTCGGCACGCAGGACTTCGCGCTCGGCGTCCCGAAATCCCGGATCTCCGTCGAGTACCAGATCGAGGGCGGAGCGCTCCAGGTCGCCGAGATCCTGCGCCATATGGGCGATGATCCACTGCTTCGGGATGGCGGTCTCGCCGGTCTCGGACGAAAGTTCGCCACGCAACAAGGCCAGCAACGAGCTTTTGCCACTGCCATTGGCGCCGATCAGGCCGACGCGATGGCCAGGATAGAGCGTCGCCGAGGCGTTCTCCAGCAGGGGCTCGACATGCCGGCGCAAGGTAATGCCGGTGAGTTGGATCACGGTCTATGGGTTCCGGGGTGGCGCCTGAGTGGCAGGTTGTTCAACGCCTGGCGTGGAGAATGGGACTGACGATCGCCGCCACCCGGTCCGGCGAACAATTCAGGTACAGCGACTGGTTCAGCCAGCGGCGATCCGGGTAGTAAGAAAACAGGAACTGGCCATCCTTGAGGTTCTCCACCACCTTGTTGATGATGTTGGGGCGGACCGCGGGACAACCGTAACTGCGGCCGATGCCGCCCTTGAGCTGGATCCAGATCGGATCGACGTACTCGGCGGAGTGAATAACGATTTTGCGCTTGCGCGCGAGGTTGTTGATGCCGGGTTCGAGCCCGTCCATGCGCAGCGAATAGCCGAAATTGCCGTAATAGGTTTCGGCGGTGCGGAACAGCCCCAGGCTCGACTGGCGACTGCCCATGTCGTTGGAAAACTCCGTTGCCATTTCATCGCCCGATCCGCGGCCATGGGCGACGTGATCCTCGATCAGTAGCTTGCGCCGCTCCAGGTCGAAGACCCAGAACCGCTGCTTGGTGGACGGCAGCGAAAAATCGATGACCGCAAGTCGGCGTGCCGGGCTTACCCCGCCCGCTACAGCGCAGTTCATCGCCGTGACCGCCTTGGTCAACACCTGGCGGTTCAGCGCCGGAGCACTGCGTGCCAGTGCCTGGGTCAGAGATTCGCTGCGCGGGTCCGCCCACGCCCCCAGTGGCAGCAGTGCAAACACCAGGGCGGTCAGCATCAGGCGCGATACGGCGGCCATGGGTGAACGTCTCCTTTCGTCGCGCCGGGGAATCGATGAGCGCCGCGCAAGCGCACGCTGATTCTGCATCACAAAGCGGTCTGGATGCACGCCGTGATAGTTGAAACCCGGCGGCGCCGGGACGTCTGGTGCCGGAAAGAGGCACCACATAAAGAGGCTAATGCACTGTTTTTCAAAGCCGCTTTCAGGGCCACGTTTTCGATATACCCCCAAAAGTACCCCCAAGTGACCGGCGTGTTCATCCACAAAACAGTGCGAGAGGAATTATACCGATGCGAGCGATCACCAACGGAAAGAAATACGACACCACCACAGCCGAGCACGTCGCGAGCGCCAGCTACCACGGCAGCAGGTCTGACTTCCAGTGGTGGAGCGAGGATCTCTACCGCAAGCGGACCGGCGAATGCTTCGTGGCTGGCGAAGGCGGCCCGATGACGCGATACGCTCGGGCAATTGACCAAAACAGCTGGACCGGAAGCAGCCGAGTCATCCCCTTGACCGAACCGGAAGCACGCGAGTGGGTTGAACGCCACGCGGATGCGGAAACCTACGAACAGCTCTTCGGCCAGGTAGCGGAGTAAATCAGCCGGCCGCCAGCCCATCAACAACAGGAGAAGCACCATGACCATGCCCACGAACACCTCCGAGCAAGCGCTTGAGCCCATCGATTGGGCCGCACTCGACCAGGACGAATTCGCCGAGAAGATTACAGCTCTTGCGGAATCCAAGGGGCCGGCGTTGACGCTCGACGATATGGATACCATCGAACAGGTCTGGAACACACAGATGCCAATGCGGCGCTGCACGCTGGCGATGATGACCAAGCCCTATTCTTGGCTGGCCCAAAAAGTGGAAACAGACCGTGACTTCGCGCTCACAGTCGCGGGGATCTATGGCGCGTTGTGCAATGGAGTGGGGTTCTACAAGACGGTGGCCAATCTCATGGAACAAGCCGAAGCGAAAATGATGATTGCCCTGTGCACGCGAGAAGACATGGACGCCCTGATTGCCGAAGCCGAAGCGGCAAACAAAGAAGGGTAGTTGGCGGCGCCAAGGACGGCGCAGTTTTCGAGGTTGCGCGCACAGAAACACAAGCGACTGATTGCAAAAGAAAACCCCGTCAATTGCGCCTGTTAATTTCGCCATATTTGGCAAAAAAGCCGAGTTTTGCCAAAAAAGCCGATTTTCTCGACGTGCGTCGTCGGGCTGTGCACCGTTTCTTGAAAAATTAGGCAGTGCAGGCAGTGCTTTTTGGCCATCCGACCCCTTAAAAACAAGGATATCGTGCAGACCGCCGCCGCCCAACGCCACTGCCCAAAAAAAAACGTCGGGAACCGCGGATTCTGCGTCCCCGCGGGCGGGAAAACACGCGGGAAGGACCCGCTGCCTCGGGCCTTGGTTGCGATCAGGCTGGCCACCTCCCTGCCAGTGGCATCGATGCGGGCGTCTGAAAAGCGCTCCAGCAGAAAGCCATCTGTGACACCAGACCGGACCGGAGACCGAAAGACCTCCCCCTTATAGGGGGAGCGGTCTTTTTCGGTCCGGTAACTGGTCCGAACTGGGCCGGTTTCGGTCAAAACGGTCTTTTCGGTCTCAGGCTCTCCACAGCCAACCCTCCCGAAACTCATAAACCCCACGGGCAATAAGTGCGGTAATCGCCTCTCTGGCGCGAGTGTTTTTCCGCCTCGGCTCGCAGGTCATGGACTCGGCCACCTCGGGAAGCACGGCTTCGAACTCGGCAGCAACCCGGCCCGGTGGAATGAATGACGGATACTCGCCCGACAACGGTGATTGCCGGGCAAGGATGGTCCGCAGCGCATCCATGACAAGCTTCTGATTTCCGCCGCGTGGCAATTGAATGGCGGCGACCGCCTGGGCGGTTTGGTCCGCCTCGACAACGCATGATGTTACCGGGTCTCCGTGTTCATCCGTCCCCAGCTCCACCACGGCCAGCCGGAACCGGTGCGATATGCCGTCCGCGCCGTCTTTTGACTTGGCAACGCGCCATTCCCGGCGGTCATCGTTGCGGGAAACTTCGACGGCGGCATCCATCGCAGCGAACAGGGAGGAATGGCCACGCAACCCCTTGGCGCTGTCCTTGCCGGTATGGTGAACCAGCACCACAAGCCCGCCCGTCGCCGCCTGTAGCGCCTTCACGGCTTCCAGAATCGCGCCCATGTCGCGGGAACTGTTTTCATCCGCAAGGGGCGCGGCGCGGTTCAGGGTGTCCAGAAACAACACACCCCCCGCAGGCACCACGGCGGCCAGATCCAGCACGTCGCGCGCATCCGCCAGGTGGAAGCCTTGCAGCACTATCCGCAGCGCATCGGGCTGCGTGCGGTCGTTGCGCGCCTCCCACGCAGCCACGCGCAGCCGAAAGCCGGCTTCCCCTTCAAGGCAGGCGTAAACCACAGGCGCGGGCGTCACCCTGCAGCCGAACCAGGGCGAGCCCTCGGCAATCGCGGCGGCCACGTCCAGGGCAAGGAAGCTTTTGCCGCTGGCGCTCGGGCCGTACAGCGCAGCCACCCCCGAAGCGGGAAGCACGCCACGCACGCGCCACGCCAGCGGCGGCAGCGCCCGCAGGCCATCGGAACCCAGTAGCTTGTAGCGCGGCGCCGTGGCGGCCGTCAGCAGCGCGCGCAGTGCTTCGAGCCCGTCGCGGTGGGCAAGGTCGTTGCAGTCGAAGTTGTTCGGTTCGCCCTGGGGCATCATGGCCACTGCGGCGCCGTGGTCCTGGGCGAGTTGTTTGGCTTCGGTCTCCTTGCCACGGTCCGGCACCAGCACCAACCGGGCGCTTGAATCGCGCTCCCGAAGCTGGGCAACCACTGTGCGCACGCGGCCCCAGCCGAACGCCACCACGGCAGCGCAGCCGGTCGCTTGATGCACGGCCCACGCTTGCCCGATGCCTTCGACTATGTAGGTCATCGGCCCCGGCTCGCCCACGGTAAAGCAGCCTTCCAAGCGCGCGCACGGCAGATTCAGCTTGGCGGGCCGGCCGGCCGCTTTGAGTCGCGCGGCAATCTCGGGCGTCGGGATCAGTTGCAGCGTTGACAGCGTGCCGTCAGGGCGCCAACAGGGCACCACCAGGGCGCCGGCCATCGGCTCGCCCGCAATGCGCAGGGGGTCGCCTTCGGGCACCACGCGCAGCCCGGCGGGGTCGCCCAGCTTCGCCTTAATGTAGGGATGCTCGCCTGTTGCCGGAGCGCATCGGCCCCAAACATCGGCGGGCGTGTTGGGAGCGCGCGGGGTCGCGTGCCGTTGCAGTGCTGGTGGGTGTCTGTCTTGCCAGCCGTGGCGCCGGGCAGCGTAAAACAACGTGCCGGCCCCAACCGCGCCGGGCTTGATGCTGTTCCAGGTGTCGCGGCAGTCGCGGGCGTTGTAGCTGGCGGCCGGCTCGCTCCAGGCGGCGAAGTCTTCGAGTGTGAGCCCGGCGGAATGCGCGGCCATGCCGGTGCGCACCCAAGCTTTACGCGGCAAGTCCGGCGGGATTGCGGCCAGTGCCTCGCGCGCGCGGTCAGCGTTCATGCGCCAGCCACCGGGCGGCTTTTTCGCGGTCTTCCGCCGTCAGGGAATACACCCCAAATTTGCACGGGCGCCAATCGCGGTCTAGGGTGGCCACCATCGTGCACGGGAACTCCAACCCCCGCCGGCGCAGTTGCGCCACAAGAGCTGGCGAGTTCGTAACACCCGCGATTTTGTCCAGATCCTTGCGGCTCAGCGGTCCACGCATCAACGCAGCGAGTGCACGGGCCTGCCTGGGGCACAATGGGGTAAGATGGGCGGGCTTGTTTTGGTAATCGCTTTCGCCCCGTGCCGCTACAACGGCCGGGGCGTTTTCATTGGTGGGCGCCATGACTTACCCCCGGGCTTCGGCGGTGGGCGTGGCTTCCGCTGTGCTCGCGCCGCTCGCTGTGGCGCGAGCCTCGATCCAAGCGTTTATTTCCGACAGTTTCCAGCCAACGGCCCGGCCGCTTGGGGTGAGTTTTATATTTTTTGGGAACGTCCCTTCAGCCATTCCTTTGTAGATTGTTGACCGTTTGAGACCGGATATTGACGTTACTTCGTGGCGTTTGACGATTCGGTTTTCGCTCATTAGTACACCCGCTTCCGTTGTTGATTACGGTGGCTATTAAGCGCGGCGGGGGTGGCATAATCAGGGGGACGTGCTGGGCCTCTTTTTCGCCGAACGTCCCCTTTTCGGTTTCCGTGGCTTGTGCTTCAGCCAGTCTTTCATGGTATCGGTGCACAGTATCGGGGTGTTGTGGGCGTCCAACTTCTCGGCTAGGTCGGGGTATTTGATGGCGACCAGTGCGGCAATTACGGCGTGGGGACGGGCGTCGTGGGTGGTCTGGAAATGATAGGCAAGCTCGTGGGCAAATACCCGGGCATCACCCCAGTGTGCTTTCGGCCTCGGGAGGCGAGGCGCCTCCCGGGCCAAATTTGCCTCGATATAGTCCGCCAACTGGGCCAGCAACTCAGGGAAAAGCTGTGCGGCCTCGGCAGATCCCCACGCACCCCCAAAGTGGCGTGCAAGGTTGGCGGCAGGGTCTTGCCATGCCAAGCGCCGCCCATTGTCGAAATAGACCTGGTTCGCGGTGCGCTGGTATCCGTCGCCTGGGTTTGCTGAATAGCCCGTCAGCCGTAGCAGGGACTGCGCCCGCTCGGGAGGCAGGGCGCGGATTATGTCTACCGCGCGATCAGGGTCGAAAAGGGCCAGCACAGACGGGACCGGCGGCCCGGCTGGACTCGCCAGATACTTGGCCAGTGCTCGCGCCTGGGTGATTGCTTCGGTCGTTTCTTTGGTACGCTTTTCCTTGCCGGCGCGCTCCCTTGCACTGACAGGCTTGGTCAAGACGAAGGTAATGCTTACCAGCCCCCAAAGCTCCGCCTCCCAATCCGCGCAATTCTGGCACTCCAACATTCCGCTCAAGTCGCCAGACCAGTGCCGCGCCCGACACGGCGCGCAATTGTGGCAGATCAACATTCTGCGCAAGCCGCCCAAGTTCGGGCGGGCGTGCCTCTTGAACCACTCGCGAACGGTGCGCGCCCCCGGGGTATCAGCCAGCAGCGCTTCATACCATCCGGCCAAATCCTCCGCGCCGACCTTGCGACACTGGTCGATCATCCGTTCCAGCGCCTGCTTCCGCGGTTGTTCCTGCGGACCGACGACCTGCGCCTGCTCCTGCGCCACGATCATCCGTTCCAGCGCCCGCTTCGTCGGTTGTTTCCCCTGGGGTTGGCGTGCCATGCACCTACACGTCCGCCAGCGTCAGTTGACTGACGTGCAGCCCCAAGGCGGCGGCCGCTCGCTTCAGGGTCGCATGGCGGGGCCGGGCGCCGGGTGCTTCCCATTGCGCGACCTGCCCTTGGGTGACGGCCAGCCGTTCGGCGAGCTCCGCTTGCGTCAGGCCAAGGTATTCCCGCCAGGCGCGCAGCAGCGGCACCGCCTCGGCCAAGTGGCGGGCGGCCACCTCATGGGGCAGGGCCAGACCGGCCCGGGTGTGGGCCTCGACCAGCTCCCGGATTTCTGCAAACTCCGGCGCCAGGCGGTCGTACTCGGCGCGAAAGACCGGGTCTTTGAGCCACTGCTTTTTCAGGTCGCTCATTCCTGCCATCGGTCAGCTTCCTCGAATCAGCCGGTGACCCTGATCGGCTCGACGTGCTCCCACCCTTCCGGGTTCTGCTCTATCTCCCACAGGTCGAGCGTGGTTTGCATGTTCAGCCAGGATTCCGGCGTGGTGTCCAGCAAGCGCGCAAGCCGCACGGATAATCCGGGTGACAGCGCCCGCTTCTCATGCAGCAGATCACTGACGGTCAGCCGTGAGACGCCCAGGCGCCGAGCGAACTCGGTCTGTGTCATCTCCAGCGCCGGGAGCACGTCTTCCCGCAGCACTGCGCCGGGGTGTGTCGGCCGGCGCTCGGGGCTTCTCAAGCTCTTGCGCGCCGAGCACAACCTACGCATCCGTATCTGCCAAGGTCAGTTGACTGACGTGTAGTCCCAAGGCGGCGGCCACTCGCTTCAGGGTCGCATGGCGGGGCCGGGCGCCGGGCGCTTCCCATTGCGCGACCTGCGCTTGGGTGACGGCCAGCCGCTCGGCGAGCTCCGCTTGCGTCAGGCCAAGGTATTCCCGCCAGGCGCGCAGCAGCGGCACCTCCTCGACCAAGTGGCGGGCGACCACCTCATGGGGCAGGGTAAGGGCGTCGGTTTCCCCTGCCCGCTCCACCAGTGCGGTGAATTGTTCCAGTGGTACCACTGCAAAGCGCTGGCCGGCTTCTTCACGGATCCGGTATTCAATATGTGCGTTCATCGCGTTTCCTCACTTGCTCTACTCTCACCACCCTCACGCCCGTTTCCACCTCGAACAGGACGCGATAGCGGCCGACCCTTAGCCGGTATTGGTGCGCGTGTCCCTGCAACTTCTTGATGTCCAGGGAGCAGTCCGGCCAGTTCGCCAACCGACCTACCGCGGCAACGATGCGTATCCGCTCCAGCTGGGGCAGTTTGCTGGCCTGCTTGGCGGCGTTGCGCGTCCACTGCACCGTATACGGCATAAGGTTTTATTAGTCTACGTTAGTCCGTGAGCGTCCCACAAGGGTTGGGTTAGGCGCCAGTATTGGGGATGAGCACCACGTTCCCCTAAGCCGCCGCTCGCCAGTCCTTGCGCCCGCGCCGGAAGGGTTGCCGCACCACGGGCGCATGCGCGGCTGCCCCTTGTACGCGCGCCATGGCCTGGGACAGCGGTTGCCCATCGTCCAGCCAGGCTTCCACCAGCAGGCGCAGCAGGCGATCCGCGGCGGCGGGGATCGGTTTGCTGGGTTGGCGTTCCCACAGGGAAACCGTCTGTTCAGTCGCCCCCAGTCGGCCGGCCAGTTCGGCTTGCGTGTGGTCCAGCTCCAGGCGCAGGAACTTCACTTCGCGGCCATGGAGTCGGGGCAGGGATTCGGCCACCCAGCGGGCGATGGCGCGGTGCAGTCCGTCGGCATCCTGAACGCTCAGGGCCTCGCCGTAGGCAGTGGGTTCCAGGCGGTACCCATCGGCCAGCCACACATAGGGCAAGCCGGATTCGGTGTAATGGTGCATGGTTCAACGGCCTCGCATGACAGTGACAACGTCCAGCACGATGGGGTGTCCTTCGGGGTCGAAGCCGATCACCACGGCCACCCCCGTGCGATCCGAAAGCCGCGCCGTCCAGTGCCCGGGCGGTTCCAGGCTCGGCGCCGGCGCTTCCTCGAAGGCGCCGCGTCGCAGCACGTTCAGCACCTCGCGCATGTCCACCTTGCGCTGGCGCATCCGCCGGCGCGCGTGGACCGTCAACCGCACATGGGCGGAATC
This sequence comes from uncultured Gammaproteobacteria bacterium, assembly GCA_947084925.1. Lineage (GTDB taxonomy): Bacteria > Pseudomonadota > Gammaproteobacteria > Pseudomonadales > Porticoccaceae > JAGPUQ01. The sequence goes on along the minus strand of CAMTUJ010000027.1, from coordinate 26,140 downwards.
GGCCGCGGCAGACCGGATCAGTCGCAACCAGTTGGCATCGGACGGACTCGACATTCTAACCATAATAATTATGGGTTACGCAACCGGCCGGCGAATCGGTACCACCCCCGCCCCATCGCGCAGGCTGTCCAGGTAATCGGCCCACGCCTGCATCATCCGGCGGCGTTCCTCAAGCCGTGCGCTGCGGTTGTAGGCGGCGGCAACCTGACTGCGCTGGGCGTGCGCCAGTTGCAGTTCAATCACTTCTGGAGCCCAGCCCAGCTCGTGCAGCAGCGTCGAAGCCGCAGCCCGGAAGCCATGCGGCGTCATCATGTCGCCGGTGTAGCCCAGCGTTCGCAGGGCGGTGTTCATGGTGTTTTCCGATAGCGGGCGGCCCGCGCGGATCGACTCGAACACGAACGGGCGGTGGCAGGTGACGGGGTGCAGATCCCGCAGGATGGCGACGGCTTGCCGGCTCAGCGGGACAATGTGCTCGCGCTTCATCTTCATGCGGACGGAAGGTATCCGCCAGACAGCCGCGTCCAGGTCGATTTCCGGCCAGCGCGCCATGCGCAGTTCGCCAGGGCGCACAAAGGTCAGCGGCGCCAGCAACAGGGCGGCCCGGCTGGCAGGCTGTCCGCTGTAGCCGTCGATTGCCCGCAGCAGCTTCCCGAACTCGGCGGGGGTGGTGATGGCGGCCCGGTGCTGCGTTGCCGCGGGCATCAACGCACCTTTCAGGTCGGCGGTGGGATCTCGATCAGCGCGGCCGGTGGCGATGGCATACCGGAAAACCTGCCCGATGCGCTGGCGCACGCGGCTGGCGGTTTCGTGCTTGCCCTTGGCCTCGATCCGGCGCAGCAGGCGCAACAGCTCGGGCGGCTCCAGGGTGCGCATCGGCTGCGCGCCGATGATTGGGAATGCCCACGTCTCGAAGCGGCGGCGAGTGAGTCGCAGCGTTCCGGCCGCCAGCACCTTGGCCTGGTTTTCCAGCCATTCGCGCGCGACGGCCTCGAAGGTGTCCTTCCCCAAGTTGTCCTTCGTCGCCTTGCGCTGCGCGGTGGGGTTGATGCCGTCCGCCAGTTGGGCGCGGGCTTCATCGCGAGCAACCCGGGCGGCGGCCAGGGAGATGGCGGGATACACCCCCAGAGCCAACAGCTTCTCCGTGCCGTTGTGGCGGTATTTCAGGCGCCAGTAACGGCCCCCGGACTGAATGTGCAAATACATGCCGGCGCCGTCGAACAGCTTGCGGGGGGAGCCTTCGAATTTCGCAGCCTCTACGGCCTTGGCGGTCAGCTTGTTGTGAGTCCGCATGGGGGTATGGTCTCCCGGGGTCCATGAAATACCCCTAGACGATACCCCCTTACTGTGCTGGAATGCAATGGACCATGCCGAGCAATGGTGCCCATGATTTCGTTGGTTATCAGGGGGTTGCGGAACGCTTAGGAAGGGGGTGGAACGGTATTTGGTGCCGGAAAGAGGATTTGAACCTCCGACCAACGCATTACGAATGCGCTGCTCTACCGAGCTGAGCTATTCCGGCGGGAGCGAGAGTCTACTTGGCGGTCGCCGCGCTGTCACTTCCGTGGTGCTTGGCGCGAGCGGCGCGTTCCGTTGCAATCAAGTGGTCGATGACAGCGAGCATGGCCTCGTGGCCGCCGGCCAGGCTGGCGGAGACACGATACTTCCCTTCGACCACGATCTCCGGCGTGCCGGTGATCTTGTAGCCGCGCTGGCGGGCGTCGGCCTGGCCCACGGCACTGCCGACGCCGAAGGAGTTGAACGTCTTGCTGAAGGCGTCACCATCCACGCCGTGAGCGGTGAAGATTTTTTTGATGTCGTCTTCCGCGGCCAGTTTATCGTGGCCTATGTTCATGGCATCAAACAATGCCGGGTGGAGGGCGTCCAGAACATTGAGTGCTTTGGCGGTGTAGTACGCACGCGCGTGCAACTCCATGGTGGGATGCCAGATGGCCGGACTGCGCAACAACACCACATCGGCGGGTAACCGCTTGCTCCACTTTTCCAGCAGGGGCTCGAACGTGTAACAGTGACCGCAGCCGTACCAGAACACCTCGGTGACTTCGATCTTGCTGGCATCGCCGGTGCGCACCGGTGTCTCCAGCAGCACATAGTGCTTGCCGGCGACATAGTCGGTTGCGTGAGCCAGTGTCGTGGTGAGCACCAGAACGGTTGTCGCGAGCGCTTTCAGTGCCAGGATTTTCAGCGATGGACCCACTGGAGGTACCTCCCTCATGGTGTTGGGCGGGTGTCGCCTGCCGGCCGCACCCCCCGTTTGACACGGCATACCCGCCACCGTTGCGGGCTCGGCGGTCTACCCGATATTTATTTCAGGCCGGCGATAAAGTTTGCTACGGCCTGGATTTCCTGGTTGGTCATATGAGAGGCGACTCCGCGCATGATGGCATTTTCATCGTTGCCCCGGGCTCCGGGCCAGGCAGCATCGTGCGCACCGTCGCGGAAAGCGCGCAGTTGTTTCGCAAGATACTCGGCATGTTGCCCGCCCAGTGCCGGATAACCGGCCGGGGCATTGCCATTGCCCACCGGCGAATGACAGCCGGTACAGGCCGGTACGCCGGTCTCGAGATTGCCGGCGCGATAGACGGTGGCGCCCAGGGTCATCGCCTTGGCGTCATCCTTTGCGCCGGCCCACTGGCGCGGCTGGGCGTCAAAATAGGCAGCGATATCGGCGAGATCCTGCGCGCTCGACGTATTCAGCAACCCGGTCATTTCCGGGACGGAGCGCTGACCGGACTGGATATCGTGCAGTTGCTTGAGCAGATATTTTTCTCCCAGCCCGGCGAGATGGGGGAAATTCGGGGCCGCACTTGCTCCGTTGACGCCATGGCAACCGGCACACGCGGCGGTTTTGCTTTTGCCGGCATTGGCGTCGCCAGCGGCCAGGGTTGCCGGCGCCAGCATGATGGCCATCGCACCGGCCAGGCACAGAAGTATCGCTTTCATCATATTCTGCTCGCTCGATTTGGCTAGAATGGGCGCCCGTCCGCGCGGGTCGGCGCGACGGGGGCGGAGTATATACCAATCGTTTGTCGAGCTTAACGCGGCGGGATAACCGCCAGGCGCAGGTGTCGATGGGTCTTCTCTGGGCGTGCGCATTGCAGCAGATCTCGACATTCGAAGGATACGCCGACATTTGCCCAGGATCCGAGTCATGTCCAGAGACCCCAGCCAAAGTGGCGACCAAGCTCCGACAACGGCGCCCGACGCCGTCGGCAATCACGTCCCGCAAGGGCCGCGCAAGATCGACTTCCCGCGCGCTGTATTTCTTAAAAGCGCGCCTACCCTGGCGGATTGTCCGCCGGATCAGGGCGTCGAAGTGGCTTTCGCGGGCCGCTCCAACGCGGGCAAATCAAGCGCGCTCAACGCGCTGACGCGCCAGGGCAAGCTGGCGCGCACCAGCAAGACGCCGGGGCGTACCCGGCTGATGAACTTTTTTGCGCTGGCGCCGGGGCAGCGCTTGGTCGATCTGCCCGGTTACGGCTACGCCAAAGTGCCCAAGGCGATGAAGGCCGAGTGGGACCAGCACCTCGCTCACTACCTGCGCGCGCGCTCCTCGCTGCGCGGGCTGGTGCTGTTGATGGACATCCGTCACCCGCTGCAAACGTTCGATCAACACATGCTGGCGTGGGCCGCGGAGGCGGCGCTGCCGGTACACGTACTTCTCACCAAGGCGGACAAACTCAATCGCGGCCCCGCCCAGGCGACGTTGCTGGGGGTGCGGCGCGAGGTTGCCCGGGTGGGCCTCACGGAGGTCACCGCGCAGACGTTTTCCGCGCAGACGGGACTTGGATTACCGGCGCTCGAGGCACGCTTGTCGGACTGGCTGGCGGATAGCGCGGACCCGCCTTAGCGGAGCGAAAACCTGCTGCGGCAGCCGTCTGCGCTGTTGCGCGGTGCTCGCCGCTCGAGTTGACACGTGTCGGTACGCTGCGCCATGTAACTGGCGTTGGCTCTTCAGCGCGACGTTTTTCACGGTTTGTCAGGCTGTTGGCGAGCAGGTACGCCGGCGCACCGCGAAATTTTCCTGACGCAGTTTTACCAGGATTGCCGACGCGCGCTCCACATCTCCCACCCGTACCAGCGCATGCAGTATGCGCGCAAGCTTTTCGAGCTCACCCAGGCGATAGACCGCGACGATACCGGCCAACTGATGGCAAACCTCGCGGGCGCCGCCGAGATCGGCGTCGGCGAGGAACTCATGGGTGCGGGACACCAGGCGTTCGATCTCGTCGAAATAGGGTTCTTTGGGCATGGTGTCGCCACTGCCGAACCACTCGGCGGCGAGCGTGCCCGTGCGGCCCGACAGTTGCAGCAACGCCTCCAGCAGTTGGCGTTCGTCGTAGGGTTTGCCCAGAACACGCGCTACCCGCACCCGGCCGAGCTCGCGCCCTTCGTCGAGGAGTTGGTCGGCGGTAAGCACCACGACCGGCGTTGCCGCATTGAGCATTCCAGGCTGCTGGATTTGCAGCAACGCGCCAACGCCGGTGATCTCGGGCATGTGAATGTCCATGAGAATGACGTCGAATTTCTGTTCCCCGCAGGCGGCAATGGCGCCAAGCCCGTCCGGAACCGCCCGATAAGTGCAGCCGGTGCGTTCCAGGAAGGTAGTGAGCAGCAGGCGGCTGAAGTCATTGTCCTCCGCCACCAACACCTGAATGCCGCTCAGGTCCGCATGCCCGGGTGAGCGCACGACGGTATCGGTCAACGCGGCCACAAAGTCCCGGATGCCGGCGGGCTTGCCAAGCCAGTGAACGTTGGGGTGATTATCGATGAGATCCCTGGGGATGGTTTCGTGCAGGGTGCGCAGGGGCAGTTGCACGACGATCGGGCAGCGCAGCTCTTCAAGGACGTGACGCAGGGACATCAGCTGGCGTTCCGGTGGTTCGCCAAGTGACCAGTTGATCACCAGCGCGGCAGGGGTGGTGTCGGTCATGGCGTCGATCAGGTCATCGAAGGTGGCCAGCACGCGCGCATCGTCGAACAGGCGCTGCAACAGGGATCGGGCGCTGTTGCGTCCGAGCGCATCGGTGTCATAGATCAACACCTGGCCGGCGTGTTGCGGGGGCGTTGCGGCGGACTGCCACTGCAAGGGCAAACGGACCCTGAAGTCGCTGCCGGCGTCCGGATTGCTGCGCAGCTCAATGGTCCCACCCAGCAACTCCACATGACGGTGCGCGATGGCAAGGCCGAGTCCGGTGCCCCCGAAGCGGCGGGCGATGCCGGTGTCCGCCTGCACGAAGGCCGCGAAAATCTGCTGTTGCTGGTCGGGCTCGATGCCGACCCCGGTGTCGCTCACGGTGATGGAGAAATCGCCCGCCGGACCCAGGCCGCAGAGCACCAGCACATGGCCGCGGGGAGTGAATTTCACCGCATTGCCCACCAGGTTGGTGAGAATCTGGCGCAGCCACCTGGCGTGGCCGAAAGCGCGCGCGGGGATGGCAGGGTGGATGTCCAGATAGACTTCGACGCCCTTGGCGTGTGCCGCCGGCGCCAGCAGGCGGACGCAATCCTCGATGCATTCCAGCACATCAAAAGGTTCGGCACGGCTGCTTTCGGCGCCAACCTGAAGTTTGGTGAACTCGAGAATGTCGTCGATCATCGCCAGCAGCGACACGGATGCCTGGTCGATGATGTGGCAATAATTGCGGTCGGCGGTGTTCTGCAGATCGCGCTCCAGCAGGCGCACGAAGCCCTGGATCGATGTCAGCGGTGTGCGCAGTTCGTGGCTCATCCGCGCCAGGAAGTCGGTTTTGGCACGATTGGCCGTTTCCGCGCGTTCTCCGGCGATTTCCAGCTCCTGGTTCTTGGTCCGCAGCTCGTCGAGTGTCCGGGAGAGGTCCCGGGTAGCCCGCGCAACCTGCTGCTGGAGATCGAGCTGGCTGCGCTCAACCGAATCGGCAAGATGGTTTATACCGGCAGCCAGGTGGGCGAGTTCATCGCGCGTGGTGGTTTGCGCGCGTGCGGCAAGATTTCCTTGCCGCAGCCGTATCACGGTGTTGGTGAGGTCGCGAATGGGGGTGACGACGGAGCGTGATAACACCAATGCCATCAGCAGCGCGGTCCCCAGCACGCCGGCGCCGATGCCGATGCTGCTCACCACGGTGGCGTGCTGGGCGCGGCGCGCCTCCGTGAGATCCATGGCGATCACCACCCAGCCCAGCGGAGCGCGGGGCGGCCTGGCAGCGGCGGCCGGATAGTCGTCCACCTCCACGGGCACCGCATAGACGCCGCGCTCCAGGATCAGCACGTCACGCATTTCACGCGCCGCCGTGCCCAGGGGTTGCGTCAGATCCAGGTCCGGGGCAGATGCCGGAAAATCAGCGCTGGCAACCATGACCCGGCGCTGCCGGTCAAGGAACGTGACGCCGCGAATCCCGGGGACCGCGGCGATGGTGTCCGCCATGCTTGTGAGCAGGGCAAGATTGCTCGAATAAAGGGCGAAATCCACCGTTTTGGATAAATAGTCGATCATGCGCGCGCCGGATTCTTCCACCTTGCGCAGGATGTCGCCGTGCCGGCCGTGGATGCTGTAGCCGGTCAGCAGCGCGGTGATCAGGAGCAGCGGAAGCGAACCGATCACCAGCAAGCGCAGCTGCAGGTTGCGGCGAATGTCGAGCGCGGAAAACTTCATGGCTGCTCCCGCAGGGCGGCGGCGTATCGGGACTCCAGCACGGCGGCGACCGGCAGGGCGATGCCGAGGGCGTCGGCCACGGTGGCGTTGGTGGTCAGGGTGTAATAACGCGGCGGTTGCACGCCGGGCGGAAACAGCCCGTGCACCAGCCGTTCGGTGACGAGTTCGGCGCCCTGCTGGCCGATATTGTCCGGGGACGAATACACCGATGCCAAAGCGCCGGCATCGGTGTAGGCGCGGGAAAAACCGATGACCGGAATCCTGGCGCGAAAACTCAATTGCAGCAGCCATTTGGCGACCGCGCGATTGAAATCGGCGCTATCGGGTAAAACCACCACCACCTGCGCGGCCTTGATCAGTGGCGAGAGTCTGGCGATCGGGCTGTCGTCGGGCTTGAGAACGTCGATCAGCGGCTTGAAACCAAGCGCGGTGGCCCCGCTTTCGAGGGCAGCGTCATGCTTGCGGGAAAGCGGCCCCAGCACCGCGGACAGGGTGCGCGCCTCCGGCATCAGCAAGCGCGCCAACTGCAGCAGACGCTGCGGCGGCTGGTCGAGTGCCACCGCAGTATTGTTGCCGAGCCCGGGGTCCCGCGAGCATTGTTCGCGCCAGAAATCGCTGGTGACGAACAGATGCAGGGCGGGTCGGTCGGGATAGCGGGCGCGCAGGTCGGTCAACGCCTGCGAGCCGATGCTGACCAGGATGTCTTCCTCAGGCCAGTTCCCGGTCTGGGTGTGAATGCTGACGACCGTCTCGGGCGTGAGCAGTCGGAGGTGGTGCCGGAGACTGTCCGCTGTCGCTTGGTAATACGGCGTATCGCCCGCAAGCAGCAGACGGACCGCGGCGCTTGCCTGGCATGGCGCGCCGCAGCACAGAAACAGCAGCAGCAACGACCACGCGGTGCGCAATCGGTGGTGTCGTCCCCTTCTGTAGCCGGTCTTTCTCACTGACCGAACTCCCTGTCCATGGGCTTTTGCCCGTGCATCCCGGCCGCTGCTCTCTACTCCGGATCAATCGGGAAAATCCAACCGGGCGCGCAGGTAAACCGCCGTGTCGAACCTGTTTTCCTGGTTGAACTCGGAATAATCCTGCCCGAGATTCTGCGCCACCAATTGCAGATCGCCTTTGCTCGAACCCGCCTTGAAATGCCATGTGGCCTGGGCATCGACCCGGGTAAATCCGCTGATCGGGTTCCCGTTGCGCCAATCCACCGCGCTTTGGGCGTAAACAAAAACACCAAAATCGAGCGCGTCCGACCACCGATGGTTGACCAGTAGACCACCGGAATGGCGTGGAGTGCCGCCATCGAAGTCTCTGAACGTCAAAACGGGGTCATAGCGAGAGATACGCCGGCTGTTGAGATCCTGATTGGCATAGTGCAGGCGGAACCAGGTGCGGGGCGACAGATGATAGGTGATTTGAGTTTCGACGCCGGCGGTGTTCCAGCGGGCGACGTTGTCGCGCACCAGGCGTTCGTTGTCGAAAAAAGGCGGCAGGGCCGCGATGCTTTCGCGATAGTCGTCCAGTCCGTCGCGGACCTGCTCGCGAAACAGCTTGATATCGAAGTCGATTCCCTGCTCGGGAAGGCGGGCCAGATAGGCCAGTTCCAGATTGTTGATGCGTTCGGCGCCGAGGTTTGCCACCACCCGGCGCTGGTCGTCGGTGATCACGTCGCCCAGGCGGAAAACCTGGCGTTCGTCGGCTTCCGTGATCGAAGGCGCGCGCTGGCCGCGCGCGTTGCCGAGGCGCAGGGTATGGTCCGGATGGATGAGGTAGTTGAATGAGACGCGCGGCGATACCAGCGTACCGATCGGGGTTTTTTCCAGCATCGCCCCGGTGGAGATAGTCAGGTCCGTGGTCGGCAGCCATTCGCTCTGGGCAAACAGGCGCGGGCGTTGCTCATCGTGCGTGGCGCCATCGTCAAATAGAAACCGGCTTTCGACGCCATCCCAGCGCGTCCCCACACCCCACACGCCAGTCAGCGAGTCGGACAACCGTATCCGCTGCACGGCTTCGAGGTCGTAACGTTCCGATACGATGGTGTGAAAACCCTGTACCGAGTGCTGGTCCGGAATACCCAGCAGCAGCGGTACAAGAGCAGGGCTCACCCCGAGCAACGCGGAAATCGGGCCCAGGTCGCGTACGCCATAAGTGCGCAAATAGTTGTGATACAGGGTCAACTCGAAATCGCTGGTGTCGGACAGTTGATGCTCCCAGGCAACGCGCTGGTGCTGGCCGTAGTAACGCACCGGCAGATATTCGTCCAGCCGGTCGGCATCTCCGAACACGGTGTCCTGGCGGCTGAAGCCGCCATCGAAACTGAGCGTATCGGCGAGGCTCGGGGTGTAGGTGGAGCGTAGCCCGAGGTTCCAGGTTTCGGCGCCGTCGTCGGGACCGGCGGCGTTGAAGTTTGGAAAGCCGTCGTTGTGGTCGAAACCCAGGGACACGCGATAATTGAAGTCCTCGATCTGGTCGCTGTGACGCACCCCCACTTGCTGGGTGCCCCGATCGCCCGTGGTCGCGCGCACACGGGTGCCCCGATCCTGCACTGCCGACCGGGTGATGATGTTGACCGCGCCGGTGAAAGCGTTGGATCCGTGCGCCGCCGCACTGGGGCCGCGCACGATCTCGATACGGTCGATGTCGTCGAGGTCGATGCCCAGCGCGCCCCAGACCACGGTGGACTGGATCGGGTCGTACACCGAGCGGCCGTCCACCATGACCTCGAGATGGTTGGGCAGCTCGCGGCCCTGGCCGTGGTAGTCGATGCCGAAGCGGTTGGCGTTGGGTGCGTAGGCCTGGAATCCCGGCACCAACCGGAACACATCCACCCAGTTCATGGCGCCCGCGGCCCGCAACATGTCGGCGGTGATCACGGTGACACTGGCCGGTGCGCGGGCGGCGGTTTGCGGGAAGCGGCTCACCACGGTCTGGAGTGGAATCTCGCCCAGCAGATCCGTTTCGCTGAGGGTGCCGGATTGGGCGCGCGCGCTGCCGAGCGGCAGCGCGACCAACCCGATGGTGGTGAAGATCATTCCACAGCAGAGCCGGGGTGTGCGTTTATTGTTCTTGAGCATGGACCCATTCCTGTCGCTGATGGCGGTAGCGGCCGCGGAGCATTGTACCGACGGAGCATCGCTTTGCCAGTCGAGGCGGTGGTTTGCCGCGCCAGCGGTGCTGCCGGGTTTGGCTGACAGCCCTGGCGCTGGCGTGTACCATTCCGGTCGCTCCACCGCCTCCGGTCAGCGTGGTCGTGACGGCGCCCCACCGCGCCATCGCGAGCGGTGTTCATGCGGTCGTGACCGGGATGTCGTTCGCCGGGATCGGTGCCCAAGTCCACCATCGCCAGGCCATCGCGCAGCAGCAGGCTCTTGAGGTGCCCATGAGTGAGATCTACTTTGTCCGCCACGGTCAGGCCTCGCTGGGCGCGCGCAACTACGACCAGCTCTCGCCGCTCGGCTGGGAACAGGCGCGCTGGCTGGGCGAACACTACCGCGCCCGCGGCCTCGATTTCGACCGGGTCATCGTGGGTGACATGCAGCGTCACAAGGAGACGCTGCAGGGCATCGGCGAGGGCATGGGGCGCACCTTCGACGCGGATGTTGATCGACGGCTGAATGAATTCACTTTCCGCCCGGTGATGCGCCTGTACTGTCAGCGCCACCGGCCGGAAGCCCCCGAGCCGACCACGGCGGCGGAATTTTTCGGCATCCTGCGCGAAGTGATGGCGGCCTGGATCGCCGGCGATCTGGATGCCGATCTGGCCGCGCAGGCAGAGCATGGCGGCCAGCGCACCGAGACCTGGCGGGAATTCAACGAGCGTGTGGTGGCGGGCGTCGAGGCGGCGCGCGCGGGAAAACACGGCGAGCGGGTATTGATCGTCTCCTCCGGTGGGCCCAAGTCGCTGGCCGTCAAGCACGTCATGGGCCTGTCCGACGCCGCTGCCGTCGAACTGATGATGCAGATCCGCAACACGTCCACCACCCGCTTTCTGAGCGACGGCGCGCGGTTATCGCTGCATGCCTTCAATGCGCTCGCGCACATGGAGCGGCCCGATCGCGAACACGCGATCACCATGGTCTAACCGGCCACCCGATCACCACCGAATCATTGCCAGAGGACAGACACGCCCATGAACTTCGACTACTCAGACAAAGCCCGCGCGCTGCAACTGCGCTTGCAGCACTTCATGGACGCGGAAATCTACCCGGTGGAGCACGCCTATCAGGAGTATTTCAAGACCGCGGCCAATCCCTGGGCCAGCCCGCCGCTGATGGTGGAACTCAAGGCCAAGGCGAAGCGCGCGGGGCTCTGGAACCTGTTCCTGCCGGCCCATCACCATGAAGACGGGCTGACCAATCTCGACTATGCACCCCTGGCCGAGATCATGGGCCGGGTGCTGTGGGCGCCCGAGGTGTTCAACTGCAATGCGCCCGACACCGGCAACATGGAAGTCTTCATCAAGTACGCCACCGAGGAACAGAAAGCGCGCTGGCTGGAGCCCCTGCTCGCCGGCGAGATCCGCTCGGCGTTTGCCATGACCGAACCCGATGTGGCGTCGTCGGATGCGACCAATGTGCAGTGCTCCATCGTGCGCGACGGCGATGACTATGTGATCAATGGCCGCAAGTGGTTCATCACCGGGATCCTGCACGAGAACTGCAAGATCATGATCGTGATGGGCAAGACCGATCCGGACAACCCCAACCGCCATGTGCAGCAGTCGCAGGTGCTGGTGCCCCGCGACACCCCCGGCGTGACGGTGACGCGCGCGCTCACCACGCTGGGCTATGCCGACCCGCCCCTGGGTCATGGCGAAGTGCTGTTCGACAACGTGCGGGTGCCGGTGGCCAACCTGCTGCTGGGCGAGGGGCGCGGCTTCGAGATCGCCCAGGGCCGCCTCGGGCCTGGCCGCATCCACCACTGCATGCGCCTGATCGGCTGCGCGCAGCGGGCGCTGGAGCTGATGTGCCAGCGGGTCGAGCGGCGCAGCACCTTCGGCCGCAAGCTGAGCGAGCACCAGTCGGTGCGCGAGGACATCGCCCAGTCGTTCTGCGACATCGAGCAGGCGCGTCTCCTTACTTTGCGCGCGGCCGAGAAAATCGACCGCGAAGGCACCAAGGAAGCCCGCGATCTGATCGCCGCCATCAAGATCGTGACTCCGGCGATGGCGCAGCGGGTGATCGATCGCGCCATCCAGGTTCATGGCGCCGGCGGCCTCACCGAGGATTATTTCCTCGCCGAGGCGTTCACCTACGCGCGCCAGATCCGCTTCGCCGACGGCCCGGATCAGGTGCACATGATGCAGTTGGGGCGCTCGCTGGTTAAGCAGTACGCCTGACACAGCCAGACAGACAAGAGATCAAGACAGCATGAGCCAAGCGATCGATCAACTGCCCGAAGACCGGCTCGGTGCCTACCTGGCCGCCCATATCGCGGACTTCGGCACGCTCCAGCGCGCCGAAAAGTTCGAGGGCGGCCAGTCCAACCCGACCTTCCTGCTGACCACCGACTGCGCGCGCTACGTGCTGCGTCGCAAGCCGCCGGGCAACGTGCTGCCGTCCGCCCATGCCGTGGACCGCGAGTACCGGGTGATGAAGGCGCTCGCCGACACCCCGGTGCCGGTGCCCCGGATGCGGGTGCTGTGCGAGGACGACAGCGTCATCGGCAGCATGTTTTTTGTCATGGATTACCTCGACGGCACGGTCTACTGGGACGCGCCCCTGGCGGCGATCGCCAAGGCCGACCGCACAATCATGTACGACCGCATGAACGCCATCCTGGCGCACCTGCACCAGGTCGATGTCGCGGCGGTGGGGCTCGCCGACTTCGGCAAGCCGGGCAACTATTTCGAGCGCCAGTTCGGTCGCTGGACCAAGCAGTACCGGGCCGCGGAGACCGAGACCATTCCCGCCATGGAGCAGTTGATGGCGTGGCTGCCGGGGCGGCTGCCGGCGGACGACGGCCGCGTCGCGCTGATCCACGGCGACTACCGGCTCGACAACATGATCTTCGCCAAGGACCGTCCCGAAGTGCTCGCGGTGCTGGACTGGGAACTGTCCACCCTGGGCCACCCGTTCTCGGACATCGCCTACCAGTGCATGCAGTTGCGGATTCCGGCCGACCCCAATCTGGGCAACCTGGGCGGGCTCGGTGGTCTCGACCGCCACGCGCTCGGCATTCCCACCGAGGAGGAGTATGTGGCGCGCTACTGCGAACGCATGGGGCTCGCGGAGATTCCGGACTGGTCGTTTTATCTCGCGTTCAGTTTCTTCCGCTTCGCCGCCATCCTGCAGGGCATCATGAAGCGCTATCAGGACGGCACCGCGTCCAGCACCCAGGCGCTCACCTACGGGCAGATGACGCGGCCGATGGCGGCAATGGCCATCGAGTTCCTGCGCGAACAGGGTGAACTGTAACCAAAAAAATCAGGGGGCACGGCGATGAAAGCACTGGTCTGCGAGGCCTACGGGCCGGTCGAAAATCTGGTCTATCGGGACATGCCGGACCCGGTGCCGGGCGCGGGTGAAATCCGGGTGGCGATCGAGGCCATCGGCGTCAATTTTCCCGACGGCCTGCTGGTGGAAGGCAAGTACCAGGCGAAACCCCAGGTTCCCTTCATGCCGGGTGGCGAATTCGCCGGGCAGGTGGCGGCGCTGGGCCCGGGCGCGAGCGGTTTCGCGGTGGGCGACCGGGTGCTGGGCTGGAATGTCGGGCGCGGCGCCTACGCCGAGCAGATCGCGGTGCCGGCCGGGGAGCTGTTTCCATTGCCGGCCTCGATGTCCATGGATCAGGGCGCGGCGCTCTTGTGCGCCACCGCGACGGCACACCATGCCCTGCGCCAGCGCGGCCGGTTGCAGGCGGGCGAGACCCTGGTGGTGCTGGGTGCCGCCGGCGGCACCGGCATCGCCGCCGTGCAGATCGGCAAGGCCATCGGCGCGCGGGTGATCGCGGTCTGTTCCAGCGCCGAGAAAATCGCCTTTGCCAAAGCCCAGGGCGCGGATGAAGGCATCAACTACAGTCACGAGGATCTGAATCAGGCGATCAAGACGCTGACCGACGGGCGCGGCGCCGATGTGGTCTACGATGCCGTCGGCGGCGACGCCTTCGACGCCTGCTCCCGCGCCATGGCCTGGGACGGACGTCTGCTGATCGTCGGCTTTGCCTCCGGGCGCATCCCGACCCTGCCGGTCAACCTGACCTTGGTCAAAGGCTACTCGGTGATCGGCGTGTTCTGGGGCGCCTTTACCCAGCGCGAACCGGCGGCCTACGCCGCCAACATGCGCGAGCTGTTCGCCTGGTTCGAGCAGGGCAAGGTGGTGCCGGTGATCGACCGCGTGTTCAAGCTGGCCGACGGCGTCAAGGCGATTCAGTACGTCACCGGGCGCGGCGCGCGCGGCAAAGTGGTGATCCGGCCCTGAGCGCCGGTCGAGGAGAAAATATGAAGGCGCTGGTATGCGAGGCCTATGGGCCGGTCGAAAATCTGGTCTATCGGGACCTGCCGGACCCGGTGCCGGGTGCGGGCGAAATCCTGGTGGCGGTGCGCGCCATCGGGGTGAATTTTCCCGATGGCCTGCTGGTGGAAGGGAAGTATCAGGCCCGGCCGCCCTGTCCCTTTGCGCCCGGCTCCGAAGTCAGCGGCGACGTGATCGCGCTGGGCGCGGGAGTCAATGATTTTCAGGTGGGCGAGCGGGTGCTGAGCCTCACCACCCGCTTCGGCGCCTATGCCGAGAAAATCGCGCTGCCCGCGGCGGCCGTCAGCAAGCTGCCACCCTTCATGAACTATGACCAGGGCGCCGCGCTGCTGGGCGCCACCGGCACGGCCCACCACGCGCTGCGTCAGCGCGGTCGCCTGCAAGCGGGCGAGACGCTGGTGGTGCTGGGCGCCGCGGGCGGCACCGGCTGCGCCGCGGTGCAGATCGGCAAGGCCATCGGGGCGCGGGTGATCGCGGTCTGTTCCAGCGCCGAGAAAATCGCCTTTGCCAAAGCCCAGGGCGCGGATGAAGGCATCAACTACAGTCGCGAGGATCTGAATCAGGCGATCAAGCGGCTGACCGACGGGCGCGGCGCCGATGTGGTCTACGATGCCGTCGGCGGCGATGCCTTCGACGCCTGCTCCCGCGCCATGGCCTGGGACGGACGCCTGCTGATCGTGGGCTTTGCTTCCGGGCGCATTCCGACCCTGCCGGTCAACCTGACGTTGGTGAAAGGGTATTCGGTGATCGGCGTGTTCTGGGGCGCTTTCACCGAGAAGGAACCCGCGGCGCACGCGGCCAACATGCGCGAGCTGTTCGGCTGGATCGAGACCGGCCAGGTGAAGCCCGTGATCGACGCGGTGTTCCCGCTGAGGAACGGTATCGCCGCGATCAAGAAGGTGACCGGCCGCGACGTCATGGGCAAGGTCATCGTAAAACCCTGAGGACAAGTCATGGACCCCAAACGCTTCGATCTCACCGGCCGGGTGGCACTGGTGACCGGCGCCTCCAGCGGTTTCGGAGAGCACTTCACCCGCGTGCTGGCGGCGGCCGGAGCCCGGGTGGTGGCCGGCGCGCGGCGCGAGGACCGCCTGCATAAACTGGTGGATGAAATCACCGCCAGCGGGGGCGAGGCGCTCGCGGTCGCCATGGATGTCACCGACGCGGCCAGCGTCGCGGCGGCCTTCGCGGCGGCGGAGGCGAAATTCGGCACCGTGGATCTGCTGGTAAACAACGCCGGAGTCGCGGCGCCCGGGACATTGCACAAGACCGCGGAAGCCGACTGGGACTGGGTGGTGGACACCAATCTCAAGGGTGTCTGGCTGGTGGCGGCGGAAGCGGCGCGACGGATGCTGGCCGCCCGGCGCGGCGGCGCCATCGTCAATATCGCTTCGGTGCTGGGCATGGCCACCAGCCGCGGCCACGGCGTCTATTCGGCGACCAAGGCGGGCGTGATCCAGCTCACCAAACACATGGCGCTGGAGCTCGCCGGCAAGAACATCCGCGTCAATGCCATCTGCCCCGGCTACTTCAAGACCGAGATGAACGACGAATACTTCGACAGCGCGGCCGGCCAGGCTTACATCGCCGCCACGCCGGGCGGCCGTCTGGGCCGCATGGAGGAGATGGACGGGCCGCTGTTGCTGCTTGCCAGCGACGCCGGCTCCTTCATCAACGGCGCCTTGCTGCCGGTGGACGGCGGTCATCTGGTGATGTCCATCTGAGGGCTGATGTTCAGCTGAGGAAAGTGAATGGCCACTAAACTCTTTGATCTGGGCGGGCGCATCGCGCTGATTGCCGGCGCGAGTCGCGGCATCGGCGAAGCCATCGCCAGGCTGCTGGCCGAACAGGGTGCCCACGTCATCGTCACCAGCCGCAAGCTCGACGGTTGCCAGCGCGTGGTGGACGAGATTCGCGCCGCTGGCCACAGCGCCGAGGCGATGGCCTGTCATATCGGCGAGATGGAGCAGATCGAGGCCGCCTTTGCCCGGGTCCGCGCCACTCATGGCCGCCTCGACATCCTGGTCAACAACGCCGCCGCCAACCCCTATTTCGGCCATGTGGTGGACACCGACCTGCCCGCCTTCCAGAAAACCCTGGATGTGAATATCCGCGGCTATTTCTACATGTCGGCGAGCGCCATAAAGCTGATGCGCGACGGGGGCGGCGGCGCCATCGTCAACGTCGGCTCGGTCAACGGCATCACCCCGGGACCCTTGCAGGGTATTTATTCGATTTCGAAGGCCGCGATCATCAGCATGACCAAGACCTTCGCCAAGGAGTGCGCGGGCGAGAATATCCGCGTCAATGCGCTGCTGCCTGGGCTCACCAGAACGAAGTTCGCCGGCGCCCTGTTCACCAACGAAGACGTGCACCGCGAGATCATGGCGGGCATCCCCATGGGCCGCCACGCGGAGCCCGGGGAAATGGCCGGCGCCGTGCTCTACCTGGTGTCGGACGCGGCCAGCTACACCACGGGTATCTGCCTGACCGTCGATGGCGGCCTGACCATTTGATGTCCTGAAACTGAACGGCTGACAACACCGGGAGGCAGCGCGATGCGCACGCAATACAATTTCGATAACCAGGTGGTACTGATAACGGGCGCGGGTTCCGGTTTCGGCAAGCTGGCCGCCGAGCAGTTCGCGGCGGCCGGTGCGCGCCTGGCCCTGTGCGACCTCAACGAAAAAGCCGTTGGCACCGTGGCCCGGCAACTGGAAGCCGGCGGCGCCCAAGTGATGGCCATGGCCTGCGATGTCGGCGTGCCCGCGCAGGTGGCGGCTTTTTTCGCCGCCGTCGACGCCAGCTTCGACCGCCTCGACGTGGCGATCAACAATGCCGGCGTCTCCCACGCCAAGGTGCGGTTGCACGAAACCGATCTCGCCATGTGGGACCGCGTCATCGACACCAACCTCAAGGGCGTCTATCTGTGCATGCAGCAGGAGCTCGCCCGCATGGTCACCCGCAACAGCGGCGCCATCCTCAATGTGAGTTCGGCGGCGGGCATCATGGGCGCGCCTTTCATCAGCCTCTACAGTGCCAGCAAGCACGGGGTGATCGGACTGACCAAATCGGCGGCGCTGGAATACGGGCGCAAGGGGATCCGGGTCAATGCCCTGTGCCCGGCCTTCGCCCTCACGCCCATGGTCGAGGCCAGCCTGAATGCGAGCGGCGGCAAGAGCCGGGAAAACCTGGAGGCGGGCAACCCGATGCGGCGTCTGGGTGAGATGGACGAAGTGGTGCAGGCGATGCTGTGGGCCTGCTGCGACGACAACAGTTTCATGAACGGCGCCGTCATTCCCATCGACGGCGGGCTGTCCGCGACCTGACCACGCCATGAGCATCGACTTCAAGCGCCGCGAATACCGCTACGGCAACCTGACCCGGGAGTCGCTCCGGGAGTCGCCCTTCGAGCAGTTTCAGTTGTGGCTCGACGAAGCCGTCGCTTCCCCCATCGTGGACCCGACCGCGATGGTGGTTGCCACACTCGACGCCGCGGGCCGGCCCTGGCAGCGGGCCGTGCTGCTCAAGGGTTTCGATGCCCGGGGCTTCGTGTTCTACACCAACCTGGGCAGCCACAAGGCGGCGCGGATTGCCGCCAACGCCGAGGTCAGCCTGCACTTCCCCTGGTTTTTGCTCGATCGCCAGGTCAGCGTCGCCGGCACCGCGAGCCCGGTTTCGCGACGGGAAGTAAGCGACTACTTCGCCACCCGGCCCCGGGACAGCCAGCTTGCCGCCTGGGCCTCCCGGCAGAGTACCGAACTCGCTTCGCGCGAGGAGCTCGAAGCGGCGTTTGCAAAATGCGAAGCGCGCTTTGCCGGAGGCGATGTACCGGCGCCGGAGTTCTGGGGCGGCTTCCGGGTGGCGCCCAGCGCCTTTGAATTCTGGCAAGGCGGCGAAATGCGCCTGCACGACCGCTTCCGCTACCTGCCCGGTCCCACGCCGGGCAGTTGGCGGATAGTGCGCCTGGCACCCTGATCCGACGACCCGATCCGACGAGGCAGCAATGACGCGCATTCACCTGATCCGCCACGGCGAGACTGCCTGGAACGCCGAAGGCCGTATCCAGGGGCATGCCGACAACGCCCTCAACGAGCTGGGGCGGCGCCAGGCGCTGGGTCTGCGCGAGGCCCTGGCTCATCTGGCGCCGGTGCGGGTCTACGCCAGCACCAGCCTGCGCGCGCGGGAAACCGCCGAGCTGGCGTTTGGCCACCTGGGAGTGGAGTTCGTCCCGGTGGAGAGCCTGCGTGAAATCTATCTGGCGGACTGGGAGGGTTTTCTCTACAAGGAGATCGAGCGGACGCATCCCGAGGACGTGCATGCGTTTCGGCACGAGCCTCACCGCTTCAACTACCGGGGCGCGGAAACCTTCGCCCAGTTGCAGGCGCGCGGGCTGCTGGCGCTGGAGGAAATCATCGCTCGCGAGCACGGCGGCGGCGGCGATGTGGTGGTGGTCAGTCACGGCGCCATGATCCGCACCCTGTTGAGTTACTACCTCGACCGCCCCCTGAGTCGCCTCTGGGAGCCGCCGCGCATGCACAACTGCGCCCACAGCATCCTCGAAGTGCGGCCCGACGGCCCGCCCCGGGTGGTGCAGTACGCTGATCTGACCCAGGGCTTTGGCGCCCGCGAATAAATTCCCGGTCTGGCGTGTGCCGGCCAGGCAATTTTGGCGCCCGGACCGGAAGTCCTGTGCTACCCTCGCGCCCCTGTTGAACAGCAGCCACGGGAGAGCGCGGTGACCGGTCAGGAGATATTGGAGTTCTGGCCCCAGGCAGTGAATGACGGCGATGTCGATACCCTGGTGAACCTTTACGTTGACGGCGCCACCCTGTTTCCGACGTTTTCGCCCCATGCCCTGGCCGACGCGGCGGCGATCCGGAGCTATTTCGAAGCCCTGGCATCGCGCCCCGCGCTGTCGGTCAGTCTCTATCGTTCGCGCCTGTATCAGCACGAACTCCCGGGAGGATTGGTGGTATTGGCGGGCGTCTACGCCTTCAAGTTCGAAGTGGATGACGACCTGCTGACGTTCCCGTCGCGGTTCACCCTGGTGCTTGATCCTGGGGCCGAGCGTCCCATCCGGCATCACCATTCGGCGCAGGTTCCGCGTGCCCTCAACTAGCGGGCAGCTTCGGAAGCGACTACTTACGGCATTGATTCAGAACAACCAAGGGAATAAAACGCTATTGACGGCGCGGTTCGCGTTAACGACCATCGGGCCATGACGGGAGGGCGCGCGGGCGCCATTTCCCTTGCAAACCAATTCAGACAACAGGAGTGTAATGATGGGTATCAATGAAGGTGGCAATATTTTGCGCAGTCTGGCTGCCGGCAAGCGCAAGCCCCGGGTGATCGTGATCGGCACCGGGCTGTCCGGGATCTGCATGGGGATGCGGCTGATGGCCGCCGGCTACGACGACCTGGTGTTGCTGGAGCAGGCCGACCGCTGCGGCGGCACCTGGCATTACAACCAGTATCCCGGTCTGCGTTGCGACGTGCCCTCCCACTACTACCAGTACAGTTTCGAGCCCAGCGCCGAATGGAGCCAGCGCTTCTGCGGCGGCGAGGAGATCCGCCAGTACTTCGAGAACATGGCGCGCAAATACAATGTCTTCGAACGCATCCGTTTCAGCACTCAGGCCAAGCACGCCGAATGGACCGGCAGTGGATGGACCGTTGATATCGAGCACGACGGCACCAGCGAAAAGCTCCACTGCGATATCCTGATCAGCTCCTGCGGTATCCTGGTGCGGCCCAAGTACCCGGATATCCCCGGCCTCGACACCTTCGCGGGCAACGCCATCCACACCGCGCGCTGGGACCACAGTGTTCCTCTGGCAGGCAAGCGCGCGGCGATCATCGGCTGCGGTTCGACCGGGGTACAGATGATAGAGCCTTTGTCCGAGGTGTGCAGCAAAGTGGTTTCCTTCCAGCGCACGCCGCAGTGGGTAGTGCCGATTCCCAACCGCAAGTACGGTGAGCCGGGCAAAAAACTGGCGCGCAGGTTCCCCATTATTTCCAAGTTCTACTACGTCGCTTTCCGCTTTGCCATGGAGCAGTTGATGGGCCGCGGCATCATCAAGGACGGCTGGTCCCGCAAAATGATGGGCAAGCTGTGCAAGCGGAATCTGGATACCGTCAAGGATCCGGTCCTGCGCGCCAGGCTGACGCCCAATTACACCGCCATGTGCAAGCGCCTCGTGATGTCGTCCGATTTCTACCCGGCGCTGCAGAAGCCCAACGTCGAGCTGGTCACCGAGGGCATCGATCATGTCGAGCCGCGCGGGATCGTCACCAAAGACGGCAAGCTCCATGAGCTCGACGTCATCGCCCTTGCCACCGGCTATCACGCCAACGAATACATGCTGCCCATGACCATGACCGGGGCAAACGGCGTCACCCTCGACGATGTCTGGCACGACGGTCCGCGCGGCTATCGCACCGTGGCGCTGCCGGGTTTTCCCAACTTCTTCATGGTGATGGGCCCGCACAGCCCGGTGGGTAATTTCTCCCTGGCATCGATCGCCGAAACCCAGTCCGCCTATATCATGAAGTTTGTCGATCTGTGGGCGGAGCGCAAATTCGAGACGGTTTCTCCGCGCGGGGATGCGACCGAACGCTTCAATGCCGAGATGCTGGCCAACATGAAGAACACCGTGTGGACCACCGGCTGCAAAAGCTGGTACCTGGACGAGAAAGGCGTACCGGGTTCCTGGCCCTGGACCGCCACCAAGTTCCGCAACGATTTGCAGGACCCGAGGTTGCAGGAATACGAGATTGCCTGAGTGCTGCAGCGGCTCCGGGTTTGCCCCGGGGTCGCCTGCGCGATTGACAACGGATATCACGACGGAATAATGATCGCTCGTGAGACCAGATCTCACGAATCCACCCTCAACTTGTCCGCATCGGAGATACCGACATGCCAAGGACTGCCCAAGCCGGGTTTTCCCCCCTCAGCGCCATCGCCGCCATGGTGTTTTCATCGATGGTTGCCATTGGCGGCTGCAACGCCACCACACCGACGCTGGGCGGTGGCAGCAACACCGCCACCGGCGCCGCCGCGGGCGGCAGCAGCCAGGGCGCCAACCCGCAACTCGAGCATTGCGACAGCAGTCTGGGCACCATCGGGGTCGATGAAGACCGGACCGCGCCCTGGTACTACCGCCTGACTTCCGAGTATCAGCTCGATTCCACGGTTCCGGTGCTGCGCGCCATGATCCAGCAGTCGAATTGTTTCGTGGTGGTTGAGCGCGGTTCCGCGCTGAACAACATGATGCGCGAGCGCGAAATGGCCGAATCCGGCGAAATGCGCCAGGGCAGCAAAATGGGCAAGGGCCAGATGGTCGCCGCCGACTACACCATGAGCCCGACCATCAATTTCAGCGAGAAGGGCACCGGCGCCATTGGCGGTCTGCTGGGCGGCGCGCTCGGCGGCGTCGCCGGCGTGGTGGCCGGGGGGCTCAAGGCGAACGAAGCCTCGACCACGCTGCTGCTGATCGACAACCGCTCTGGCGTGCAGTTGTCGGCCGCGCAAGGCAGCGCCAAGAACTACGATATCGCCGGCTTTGGCGGCGGCTTTTTCGGCGGCGTAGCCGGCCTCGGGGGTTACACCAATACCCCCGAAGGCAAGATCATCACGGCGTCCTTCATGGACTCCTTCAATCAGATGGTGCGCGCGCTGCGCAACTACAAGGCGCAGAGTGTCGAGGGCGGCCTGGGCACCGGTGGTACCCTGAAAGTGAATTAGCCCGTGCTGGCGGCGTGCCCGCGTGGTGCGTCACTTGCCAAAAAGGCCGGCACACGCCGGCCTTTTTGATGTCAGTCCTCCACTCCGGCAATCAGCGGATTGAAGATGGTGTAGAGAAACACTTTGGCGGGCAGGTCGCCCAGGTGTTTCTGGATCAGCGGTTTGATCTCGCGCCAGTCGAGATCGCCGACCCCGGTGCCGATTTTCGGCAGGGCCAGACTTCTGAAATTTTCGCGCAGCGCCAGCTCCCGCAGTTGCGCCAGCGCCTGATCCACCCATTCGACCCTGGCTTTGCCGTGATGGTCGTCCGCGGCGGCGCGGACAAACAGGCTCACCACACACGGGCCGGCGCCGCTGCGCCACGACCACAGGCTGCCGGATCGGGGCGGGGACGCGGAGCGGAAATGCGCGAAATCCTCGACGATTCCCGGGTATTTCTGGCTGACGGCGAGTGCCACGCCCTGGGAAAAGTCCTCGTCCGGCGCGATGCCCTGTACGATGGCGTCGGCTTTGCTGAACGCGATATTGCCGACCAAAGCTTCTTTGATCATGGGGATCATCCTCACACAGGTGTTCGAAGTCGTGGTCCCAGTATGAGAGGCGGTTGAATACGCACCATGATGCAAGTCATGGGTTTGATTTTTGTGGACACCGCGTACTTCACGGCGCGGATTTTCAATTCGTCGAGGGCCTGAAGGGTGACTGCTTCGGCACACAGCATCCGTCTCATCCTGTCCTGCCCGGACCGGGTCGGGATCGTTGCGGCAATCAGTTCATTTTTCGCGGCGGAAGGTGGTCTGATCACCGAAGCCAACCACTATCGCGACCCGGAGTCGGAATGGTTCTTTGCCCGGCAGGTGATCGCGGCGGCCTCGTTGCCCTACGGCATTGACGAGCTGCGCCGCCGTTTCGCGCCGGTCGCGGCGGAGTTTGCCCTGAACTGGCAGGCCGTCGCCACGGACACGCCCAAGCGCGTGGTCGTCATGGTCAGCCGGCAGGCGCATTGCCTCGCCGATCTGCTGTACCGCTGGCGCAGCGGCGAACTGCCCTGCGAAATCGCCGCCGTGGTTTCCAATCACGACGATCTGCGCGGTTATGTGGAGTGGCACGGTATTCCCTACCACCACTTGCCGGTGGCAGCGGGGGCCCGCGCCGCGCATTTCGACGCCATCGCGGAAGTGTTCGCGGAGCTGAACCCCGACGTGGTGGTGCTGGCGCGCTACATGCAAATCCTGCCTGGGCATCTGTGCCAAAACTATGCCGGCCGGCTGATCAACATCCATCACAGTTTTCTGCCGGCTTTCGCGGGGGCGCGGCCCTATCACCAGGCCGCCGAACGCGGTGTGAAGCTGATCGGTGCGACCTGCCACTATGTCACCGAAGAACTCGATGCCGGACCCATCATCGATCAGGACATTGCCCGCATCAGCCATCACGACAGCGTCGACGACATGGTGCGCAAGGGCAAGGACATCGAGAAGATCGTGCTGGCGCGCGGGCTGCGTTTTCACCTCGAAGACCGCGTGTTGATCCACGGCAATAAAACCGTGGTTTTCGAGTAGACGCCGGCGCGCGCCCTGTTGCACTATCGCGCCGCGCACGCGGGGCACTGTCGCCGTGCACATCGGCAAGGAGCGGCACTTGAGTACGCAAACCCCGTCTGGCACCGAAGCCGCCGTTACCGAAGCTGCCGTTACCGAAGTAACGGAAATCACCGATGTCGCCATCATCGGCGCCGGGCCGGTCGGTCTGTTTGCGGCGTTCGAATGCGGCATGCTGCAACTGCGCTGCCACGTCATCGACGCGTTGCCGGCGCTGGGCGGACAGTGCGTCGCGCTCTATCCGGAAAAGCCCATCCACGATATTCCCGCCGCGCCCGGGTTGACGGCCAGCGAGTTGATCGCGCGCCTCCAGCAGCAGATCGCGCCTTTCCAGCCCCGCTTTCATCTGGATCAACAGGTAACCGAACTCCAGCGTCGGGACGCTGCCTGGGAGCTGACGACTTCCCGGGGAACGCGGATTCGCGCCCGGGCCGTGATGGTCGCCGCCGGGGTCGGCGCCTTTGGCCCCAACCGCCCGCCCCTGCCCGGCATCGAGCGGTACGAAGGGCGCTGCGTACATTATCTGGTCGCCGAACGGGAGCGCTTCCGGGGCCAGCGGCTGGTGATCGCCGGCGGCGGCGACTCCGCCGTGGACTGGGCCATTGCGCTGGCCGATAGCGCCGCCGAGATTCATGTCATCCACCGCCGCGAGCAGTTTCGTGCCGCGCCCGAAACCAGCGCGCGCCTCCACGAACTGGCGGCGGCGGGGAAAATTCAGTTGGTCATTCCCTACCAGTTGGCGGCGCTGGAAGGCGACGGCGAGCGGCTGGGCGCGGTCGTCGTCAAAACCCTCAAGGGCGAGGAGCGGCGCATCGAGGCCGATCACCTGCTCGCCTTTTTCGGGCTCGCCAGCAAGCTCGGTCCCATCAACGATTGGGGGCTGGGCGCCCACAACGGCGTGATCCCGGTGGATCCGTCCACGTGCGCCACGAGTTTGCCCGGCGTGTTCGCCATCGGCGATATCGCGAACTATCCCCGCAAGCTGAAGCTGATTCTGACGGGTTTTGCCGAGGCGGCCCATGCCGCCCATGCCGCCCATGCCGTGGTACATCCCGACCGGGCACTGCATTTTGAGCATTCGACCACGGTCGGTGTTCCGCTCCGGGAACCCTGAGCCGCCGCACGCCATCATCCCAACCATCGCGAACCACAGGAGTCATTCATGCCGGTAATCCATTTCGTCACCACCTCGGGTGAAACGCTCACGCTGGCCGCGGAAAACGGCCGCTCGATCATGGAGGTGGCCAAGGCCAACGACCTGCCCATGCTCGCGGCCTGTGGCGGCGCCCTGGCCTGCGCCACCTGCCATGTGATCGTCGCCGAAGACTGGTACGACCGCCTCGATCCGCCCAGCGAGGACGAGGAAGACCTGCTGGATACCGCGCACGGACTCACCCCCACCTCCCGGCTGTGCTGCCAGATCCGGGTCAGCGACGCGCTCGACGGCATTCGGGTGACGCTCACGCCCATGGACTGAGAGGGTCGCGCTCCGCGGTGGCCAGCACGGAGCGGGGTGTGATACAACCATCCCGTGCCCTGCGAGGATTCCCACGATGACGCCCCCGAACAGCCCCCGCGCCCGGTTTGCCGCTCAGCTCGGCCGGCCGGACGCCGAGATCGATCTGATCGAGGCCGCGCTGCTGATCGCCGCCGAGCACGACGTCGGTGTGAATCTGGCGTTGTGCCGCGCGCAGCTCGACGCCCTGGCGCAGCGTGCGCGCCGGGTGCTGGCAACCCCGCATCCCGACGCCGCCCGATTATGCGAGTTTGTCGCCGGGGGCGAAGGTTTTCGCGGCAACGCCAGGGACTACTACAATCCCGACAACAGCTACCTCGACCGGGTGCTCGCTACCCGCGCCGGCATACCGATTTCGCTGGCGCTGATCTACCTGCGCATTGCCGAAGCGCTCGGCCTGGAAGCGGCGGGCGTCGGGTTTCCCGGCCATTTTCTGGTGCGGATCGCGGCGCCCGGCAGCGCCACGGCCGAACTGATCGATCCCTTCACCGGACGCACCCTCAGCCGCGACGACTGTCGTGCGCTGCTCCACACCGGCACCCGGGGCACGGTGGAGTTTTCCGAGCAGCTCCTGCAACCCGCGCGCAAACGCGAGATCCTGCAGCGCATGTTGCGCAACCTGAAGATGATCTACCTTCAGCGCGAGGATTTCGGCGAGAGCCTGAGCCTGTGCGACCGCCTGCTGCTGATCGATGCTGATTCGTTGCAGGATGTAATGGATCGCGTCCTGATACTGGAGAAACTGGAGTGTTTCGGGCCGGCCGCCGACGAACTGGAGCGGCTCGCGGCCCATGCCGAGTTCGCCGCCCGCCCCGAGGCGTTGGCGTCGGTCACGCGTAAAATCGAGCAGCTACGCAGCCGCACCGGCAGCGCTACCTTGCATTGAGCCGGTGGCCTGGGACAGGGCTCGCCGAGGGCAGGTTCTACGGGATTAAGCCCTTCTGTCATGCCGGCTTTCTGTTCCTTCGTTACTCCGCCAAAACCGCTACTCATCACCCTCGCTCCCTCCCGTCTGCCCGTCACCCCCGCGCAGGCGGGGGTCCAGCCTCTGCGGCGACAGTAGCTCATTTCCCGACGCCGTCACCCCCGCGCAGGCGGGGGTCCAGGGTTCGCCGGACGTGGAGACATCGCGGTAGCTGGATTCCCGTTTCGCTG
>CAMTUJ010000026.1:0-98345 GCA_947084925.1 uncultured Gammaproteobacteria bacterium | reverse complement strand
TTGACCCTGAACCAGGACGGCAGTTACAGCTACCTGCGCAACGCCGGCACGGCGGGCGGGGTGAGCGACGTCTTCACCTACACCCTGACCGATGGCGACGGCGACACCGACACCGCGACGCTGACCATCAGCATCGGCAATGATGTGCCGGGCGGCGGCACCTCCACAGCCACCGTGGACGATGATGGCTTGGTGGGTGGCAACCCGGCGAGCACGACGGGCGACATCAACGCCAACGCCGGTGAAACCATCCCGAGCGCGAGCGAAGCCATTTATAACGGCACGCTGACGTTTACCCCGGGTGGCGACACGCCGGTATCGGTCGGGTTTGCCGGGATGCACGGTTTGACGGGCGCGGTGGGTACCGAGACGGTGACCTACGGCTGGAACGCCGGCACCAACACCCTGACGGCGACGATCACCGGCGGCGCCCGCAATGGCACCGCATTGTTCAACGTGGTGGTGACCAATCCGGCGACGGGCGCCTACACACTGACCCTGCTGGACAACGTGCTGCATGCGGCGGGCGGTGTCGAGGCCAACGCACCGCTGGTTGGGCTAACCTACCGGATCACGGACAATGACGGCAGCACGGCGAACGGCACGTTGAACGTGACCTTCAATGATGATGCGGCGAGTGCGCGTGATTTCAACGGCATCATTGTCGATACCACGGGACAGTCGTTGTCGTCGCTGATTGATTACAATCTGGGTGCTGACGGATTCGGTGGCGTGTCACTGCGGTTTGACGGTGCAACTTCCACCAGCGCGGCCTTTACCGGCTTGAAATCTCTGGGAGCTGTTGTTTCCACCGCCGTTATCGACAGCAACGGCGATGGGCTTCGGGAGCTGGTGGGTTTCGTTAACACAGCAGGCGGAGCAGGGTATGACGCTGGCGATCGTCTGGTCTTTACCCTGGCTCCAACCGCTGCTGGCGCTGCTTCCGGCGGGTATGCACTCACGCTGTCGGATGTTCTCGACCTGCCGAGGTAACCCATCAATCTGAGCTTTTCCGGAATCAGTGCCAGCGGACCCGTACCAACGCTTGCCGTAGGTTCCAGCTTGCTGATTTCTGCGGTCACCCCTGGGGACAACGTCAATGCGAGCAGCAACTATATCGGTATCAACAATAATGTCATGGACGTCGGCGAAACCGTGAAGTACAGCTTCGGGACGATCGTCGGAGGAGCGATTCCCACCGGTAACGAGATCTTTGTCAACAACCTCAAGCTTGATATTTTCCAGGTCGGAGGCAACAGCAACGATCTTATTTCCTACACGGTGACCAACACTGTAACGAGCCAAACTACAAGCGGCACGTTAACCATCCCGGGAGCCGGCGGATTGACCGGGCCAATAACCGCCGGTTTTGATTTCAATCAGATCACTTTTACCGTCAATGATCGCCTTGGCAGTGGCGATGACTTCAAGGTCGGCGGCATCCAGTACACCCAACTGGGCCAAGCCGCGGATATTTTGATGAATTTTTCCTACACAGCCAGTGATCACGACGCGGACGCGGTTTCCGGCTACTTTACGGTGACGGTAACCGATGATCCGGTGCTCACGCATATCACGACGCTGGGTGCGGGCGATTTGGCGACCATCACCACCCTGACGGATCCAACGCCCATCCTCTGATTCTTCGCAAGACAATCGCGAGCCGCCACCCTCGGGTGGCGGCTTTTTTATGACCGCTGGATCTGTCGTCAGCACTTGGCTGAGTCTCACGCACAATCCGTTCGCTGATCGCTATCGGAAGATTTCGTCCAGGCGCCGCCGCAGACTTTGCCACTGCTCCAGTTGCGTGGCGGAGCCCGAGATCACCTGTTCCTTGCGGGTCCGCGCCAGCCACAATGTAGTGCCGTTGAAGCTGTAGACCGGGGTGAGGTCCTGCCGCTCCCCGGCCGGCAGGATGCGGGGTTCTATGTTATCGAGGATCAATGGCTCGGCATCCGGGGCAGGGTACCAGGCCAGCACCATGTGGGGCTGGTGCAGAGTCTGGGCGCGCACATAGGTGATGCGCATGGCGTCTTCGCCGATACCCATGCGGAGCAGCGTGAAGTATTTGGCGATGGCGAATTCCTCGCAGTCGCCAGCATCCTTGATCAGGAATTCGATCGGCGTCGCCCAGTAGTCCTGCTGTTGCCAGACTTCCATGTCCGTGGTGAAGCGGGCGGCGTTGAAGAAATTGTTGGCTAGGCGGAGGCGCTCGGCAGCGGGCGCGGATTCGCCCTGCTCGATCAGCGCGAACCAGTGGTTTACGCGGGCCGCCGCCTGGGGGCCATTTTCGCGCTCTATCCTTTGCATCAGACGCTCCGAGACCGTGGGTACGGGTTCCGGTGCTGGCTGGCCGGCACAGCCGGCGAGCAGCAGGGCGGAAACCGCCAGCGTCAGCAGCGGCGGCGGCGGGGCAACCGCAGCCGACCACATCCGGCAGGTCGTCACGAGATTCAATCGCGGTGGGACTCGGAATCGCGCCAGCGGCGCCGGTCTTCCGGGCTCATCTGCTGCCAGCGTTGCCGCAGCCGCTCGCGATCCTCGGGTGGCAGGTGGAGGAAACGCTCGCGCGTTTCAATAAGGCGTTGCCGCTGATTCTGGGGCAGGGCTTCGAAACGACGCCGGCGCTCTTCGATATGCCGGCGCTGTTGTGGATTGTTCCAGCGATTATCGGATTGGTCGCCGCGACGCTCGTGATAGGACTTGCTTTCTTCACCTTTATCTTTGCCTTTGCGACCATCGTCATCGTGTTCCGCCAGTTGAAGATCAGCCCTGGGCACGAAGGCAAAGGGGTTGGCGGAGGTGCACAACGGCGCGGCGAGCAGCAACGCCAACAGGCAGAATCGCGGCCAGCCACATCGGTCGGCGGGGGCCGCGTTGCGGCTGTTGAGTGCGCGTCGCTTCATCCTTGGGCGGCGTCAAGGTCGGTGTCGGCCAGCCAGGAGTAGAAATCGAGCTGGTCATACAATTCCGCCGCGTCCATGCCGGGTTGGGTGCTGCCGCCCATGGGGTCCGGGGTCACCAGCACATGTGGACCCAGTGCCCAGATGCCGAGCGCGGCGGCGATCGCCATGCCGACGGCCGGGGGTAGCCAGCTCCGGTGGCCAAACCGGCGCGGCGCGGGAGCCGCAAGCACCGTGCGCCGGATATCGGCGAGACGGCGTGTGGTGATTGGGTCCACGTCCGCTTCAAGCGACCGCAGCGCGTCCTGCCAGCGGCGTTCCTGTTCGTTCATGGTCGAAATTCCTCCAGCTTTTCTCTGAGATTCTGCAGCGCCCGGAAATAGTGGGTTTTGACGCTGCCCTGGGTACAGCCCATGGCATGCGCGGTGTGTTCGGTGGAGAGCCCTTCCCAGCAGCGCAGCACAAAAGCTTCGCGCTGCCGGCGGGGCAACTGGCCGACCGCGCGTTCGAGGGCAAGCACACGGCGTTCCTGTTCGAATCGCTCCACCGGTGTGTCGCGGGCAGGATCGGCGATCTGTTCCAGGGGATCCGGATCGCTCTCGTCTTCGGTTGCGGCGCCGCCGAGCCAGCCAAACAGGCGGCGGTGGGTTTTGCGCGCACGAAAACTGTCGTTGATGCGGTTGTTGAGGATGCGATAAAACAGCGGCAGCCAATCGGAAGGAGGCTTGTGGCGATAGTGCCGAACCATCTTCAACATGGCGTCCTGCAGCACGTCGAGCGCTTCGTCCCGGTCGCGCAGTGCCGCATAGGCCATGGCGTAGGCGCGTCGTTCCACCGTCGCAAAAAATTTGTCCATACTGATGAGGGCCGGCGCCTCAGGGACACCGGCAGCAAGACCCTCGGCTCCGATGCTGATGATTTCCACTGTCGCCGATAGCTTCGACATGGCGCGACACTCGGTGTTTTTCCAGGTTTCCCTTGTCAGTGGTTGAGTATTTCGTGCACGAGAACCGCGCCGCCGATGATCGCGATCAGGTCACGACCAGCGTGATGGTCATGGTGTCGATGGCGCTCATACCCATGATGGTGGTATGACGAATAATAGTGAGATGGCCGGTGGTAATAAACCGGCCGAACCTCATGGTAGTAGTGGTATTCGTGTTCGATCCTGGGCCGGTAGTCGTGCCGGGCGCGAAAGCCGCGACCGGGATGGCCATTGCCGTGATAGTCGCCACCCCGATAGTGGGACTGATCGCGATCCCAGCGTGCTCCGCCGTGGCGGTAGTCGTCGTCCGCCAGCGCGGGTCTCACGGCCAAAACGAGCAGAGCAACAGCGGCGAACAGCGAGAGCAGGGTCTTCATTGAGGGTCACCGTGGGTGGGTCCAGTGACTGCTACAACGGACTCCCGGGCTCGCGGTTGACCGGAACCGCAGCGTCAGAGACTGAACTTTGCCCAGATCGGGCAATGATCCGACGGCCGTTCCATGGCGCGGATGGCGAGATCGATTCCGCTGTCTTCCAGTCGCGCGCACAGACTCGCGCTCGCGAGGATGAAATCGATCCGCAGGCCGCGCGGCGGCTCCTGTTCGAAGCCCCGGCTGCGGTAGTCGAACCAGCTGTAGACTTCCTCGCGGTCGCCGTGGCACTTGCGGAAAGTGTCTTCGAGCCCCCAGCCCGTAAGCGCCGCGTACCATTCGCGTTCCTCGGGCAGAAAGCAGCATTTGCCCGTCCGCAGCCAGCGCTTGCGGTTGTCTTCGCCAATGCCGATATCGATGTCGCGCGGCGCGACGTTCATGTCGCCCATGACCACGACGCGGTCGGTGGGCAGGTGCTCGTCTTGCAGCGTCGCCAGCAGTTCACGGTAAAACGCGGCCTTGGCGGGAAATTTTTGTGGGTGTGCGCGGCTCTCGCCCTGGGGAAAGTACGCGTTGTAGATGTGGATGTCGCCCCCGGGCGCCGCGAAGCTGGCTTTGATCAGGCGGCGCTGTGAATCCTCGCCGTCCCCGGGGAACCCGCAGGAACTGGCGACAGGTGGGGTACGGAAGAGCAGGGCGACGCCGTAGTGACCTTTCTGCCCGTGGTAGAGGGCCTGGTAACCGAGCCGGTGAATGTCCTCGAGCGGAAACTGATCGTCCGCGACCTTGGTTTCCTGCAGGCCGATCACATCCGGCGCGTGCCGTACCAAAATCTCTTCCAGTTGATGAGGTCTTGCTCGTATTCCATTGATATTAAAACAAATGATTTTCACGAATCAGGATCCAGCGGCATTTCCGGCGAGCGCTTCACGGCGCTTGGTCAACAGGCCGACGTAATCGCCGAGGATACTGCCGGTCTCCTTCAACAAAGGATCATGTGCCAGATCGATCTTGGGCTTGGCGGGGAGGGCGGCATCGCCTTCATCTCCCGGCTCACCACTCAAGGCGTCTTGTTCCTTGCGCCAGGCGGCCAGGTCCGCATAGGCTGGCTCGCCCTTGGCCTTGCGCTGGGCATTGGCGAGATCGAACAGGGCAACTTCGCGTTCGTGGTCGAGTCGTTCGCGTTCGGCGCGTTTCAGCGGCAGCTCCTTGATGCTGCGGTTTTGTTCGGCGAATTTCAGCGTCTCGAGCAGATAGCGCCAGTCCGCATCGGTGACGACACGGGCTTCGTGACGCTGAATCAGGGGCGCAACCAGACCATCGACATTCTTGTACGTGTCATGATCGGCCGGCTTGATGCGATCCCAGTGCAGGACACGATCCTGACTCGCGTCGCCGATTTCCTTCAGATCGTAGAGCGACGGCAGGACGATATCAGGCACCACACCGCGTTCCTGCGTGCTGTCGCCGGATACGCGGTAAAACTTCGATTCGGTCAGCTTGAGCTGACCCCGTTTGAGCGGCGTCATCACTTGCACAGTGCCTTTGCCAAAGCTCTGGGTTCCCACGATCAGCCCGCGCCCATAGTCCTGGATGGCGCCGGCGAAAATTTCCGAAGCCGAGGCGCTCAGGCGGTTGATCAGGACCACCAGTGGCCCCCGATAGGCGGCCGGATGTTCCGCCATCTGATTCAGCGATACTTTCCCGTTGGCGTGGCGAATCTGGACCACCGGGCCAGGATCGATGAAAAGGTCGGTGAGGGCCGTGGCCTCATAGAGGGAACCGCCACCGTTGTTGCGCAGATCGAGAACGATCCCATCGATGTTCTCACCGCGAAACGCTTGCAGGATGTTGTAGACATCGCGCGTGGTGCTGCGGAAGTTTTCGTCCCGGTTGCGGTACGCTTCGAAATCCATATAAAACGTGGGCAGGGTGATGATTCCCAGGCGCAGCTTCGCGTTTCCGCTGGGCACGGTTATGACGTCCCCACGGGCCGCCTGCTCCTCGAGTTTTACCTGATCCCTTACTATGGTCACCGAATAGGAACTCCCCGCGGGACCTGAAGCTGCGGGGAGTATGTCAAGTCGAACCTGAGAGTCTTTTTTGCCGCGAATGAGATCGACCACATCGTCCAGACGCCACCCGATGACATCGACCATTTCGCCATCCACGCCTTGTGCGACCCCGGTAATTCGATCCCCGGCGCGCAGGCGACCCTGTTTGTCCGCCGGACCGCCGGGCACGACGCGCACGATCTTGGTGTATTCGTCTTCCGCTTGCAGCACGGCGCCGATTCCCTCCAGGGACAGGGACATGCTGATCTGGAAATTCTCCAGACTGCGCGGGTCCATGTAGGATGTGTGCGGGTCGTACATCCCGGCGACAGTATTGGCGTAGAGTTCAAACGCATCGCGCGACTGCTGCAAGCTGGCACGGTGCAGCTGGCTTTTGTAACGCTTGACCAACAGCTCGCGAGCCGCTTTTGCGTCCTTGCCCGACATGATCAACCTGAGCATGCCGTCCTTCAGGCGGCGGCGCCAGTAATCGTCCGCCTCCGCGGCGTCCTTGAACCAGGCGCGGGTATCGGTGTCGATGGGCAGGGACTCGTCGCTGTCGAAGTCGAATTTGGCGTCGCTTTCCAGGAAGGTGACGCTCGCCTCCAGACGCGTGACCAGGCGTTCCCGGAATCGATTGAAAATACGAAACGCCAGATCGAGACTGCCCGCGCGCAATTCGTCGTCGAGCCGGTTGCGCCACGCGTCAAACTCGGCAATGTCGCTGGCGAGAAAGTAGGTTCTGGTGGCATCGAGGTGCTTCAGATAGAGATCAAGCAGCTCCGATGAAAAAGTGTCGTCAAGGGTAAGGTCACGGTAGTGGCGCTTGTCCAATTCGTGGAGGATTTCGCGGATGCTGGCGCGTTGTTCGGTACCCGGTGCCAGCGGTTCCAGCGCGGTTGCGGAACAGGCTATGAACAGGCTCAGGAGACCGAGCCGGCAGAAAAGGCGCATGCAGGGGTTCATCGAGATTGACAGAAGGGTGCATTCTAGGCCATGCGCCCGCAGGAAGCACTTGGGGCGAACGTTTCCAGCCATCCAGAGGGCCATTTTTGGGCGCGGTCATTACCATATTTAACATAATATACATTATACGAACTTACGGACGCGGGTATGGGGGGCAACACGCCAAAGCCAGGCCGGTTGCCTTGTCCCGCGCGCACGACGACACAGGCCACCGACAGGCGCGGTCAGCCGCGGCCTGTGGTGCCCGCAGCAGTTTTTCAGCAACCTGTTACAGGTTCCCGAGAAAATCCAGCTTGCCGATGGGAACGCCGTTATGCCGCAGCACGTTGTACGCCGTGGTCACATGGAAATAAAAGTTCGGTACCGCCCATTGCAGAACAAAGGTGCTGCCCGTGAAATTGAATACGCCGACGGGCGTTTTGATTTCGATGGCGCGCGTCGCTGCACCGGCAAATTGCTCAGGCTGCAACGTGGCCAGGAAAGCCATCGCTTTTTTCAGCCGGGCGTGCAATTCCTCGCAGGTGTTTTCCGTATCCTCCCAGGTCGGGACTTCGACACCTGCCAGGCGCCCCGCCGATCCCTTGGCGAAATCCGTCGCGAGCTGAATCTGACGCTTGCAGGGAAACATGTCCGGAGACAGCCTCGCATCGAGCAAAGCGGCCATTTCGTATTTGTTCGCTTTCGCGTGCTGATCCGCCTTGTCCAGTACCACTGCAAGGTTTTGCAGCGAGCGGGAAAAACCTGTCACGACCTGATCGTAAATGGACATGGGTCGATACCCTCAAATGCGTCAATAGTGTGCGGAACTGTTGATGTGCCGTACGTTATTTGAGCGACGGCCCCGTCGTCTTGCCCGCCCAGCCTTCCGACAGCTTGGCCCAGTGATACAGGTGGAAAACCCGCTTGGCAAATTTCCACTTGCCGTTCACGCGCCGATAGTTGTCGTCGTAATGACCGCACGCGGTGACCGACTCGCCCTTCTCGATCACCCGAATCTCCACCGCGCAGTTGCCGGTGGCGGTATCCCCGTTGACCTGGATGACATGATTCTGAATGAACGGCTTGGGACCGATCGCGCCCACCTGCTCCTTGTACAGCTTGCTGAGCTCGGCCTGACCGCGCCAGGACGATTCGCCCATATGGAACTCGCCATCGCTGGCGAACATGTCCAGCAGCGCATCGCCGTCCTGGGCCACCACGGCGTAGCAGTAACGCGCGGTGAGTTCGCGGATTTCATCCTTGTCTTCCAGTATTTGCAGACGCTGATCGAGAGTTTTCATGCGGATTTCCTTATTGGTTTGAGTATTAGCGTGTGAGGATGGTCAGGGTCGTCGCGGCGGTATCGTCGTCGATCCAGCCGCCGCCGTTCTGCGCCATGCCGACCCGCGCGCCCGCCACCTGGCGGGCACCGCAGCGACCCCGCAACTGGTCGGCGATCTCGATGATCTGGGCGCAGCCGGTGGCGCCGACGGGATGGCCTTTGGCCACCAGGCCGCCACTGGTGTTGACCGGGATGCGGCCACCCAGTTCGAGCTGACCGTCATGGAGCATTTGCACGCCCCCGCCCGGCGGACACAGCCCCAGTTCTTCGACATAGATGAGTTCGGCCGGCGATGCGGCGTCGTGCAATTCAACCACGTCGATGTCCTCCGGACCGACGCCCGCCATGGCATAGGCTTTCGCGGAGGCGCGCGCGTTGCAGCTCGCTCCGCCCGGCAGTCCGGACACCAGGGTGATGGTGGTGGCGCGCACTGCATCCAGGCCGCGCCGGCGGGCAAAGTCGGCGGAACAGAACACCAGCACGGCAGCGCCGTCGCCGATGGGTGAGCACATCGCCAGTTTCAGCGGCTCGACGATGGTGCGGCTGGCCATGATCGCGTCGAAGGACATCCCGCCCTGGAATTGCGCCTTGGGATTGAGCGAGCCGAAATGGTGGCTCTTGGCCGCGACCCGCGCGAAGTCTTCCACCGTGGCGCCGGTCTGCGCCATGTATTTGCGCGCCTTGGCGGCGTAGATATCCATGAATCCCGAGCGCCCCGGCGCGCTGGCCGCGGTGAGCGGATCGTCGGAGCCGGTTTCGGCGCGGATTTCTTCCAGGTCCATTGCGGCGGCCAGGGCGCGGAAAGAGACATTCTTGTCGGGATGGGTCATTTTCTCGGCGCCGATGGCGAGGGCGACCTCGGCCTGCCCGGATGCTACCGACAACCAGGCGAGATGCGCGGCGCTGGACGCCGAGGCGCAGGCGTTCTCGATATTGATGATCGGCTTGCCCAGGAGTCCGCTCTCGCGCAGGGCGACCTGTCCGGTGATCATCTCCTGGCCGGTCAACAGCCCCGCCGCTGCATTCCCGAAAAAAATGGTTTCCACATCGGCGGCCGTGGCTTTCGCATCCGCCAGTGCTTCGCTGAGCGCCTCGGTCACCAGACTGCGGATACTGGCACCCGGGTATTTGCCGAACCGGGTCATCCCGGTGCCGCCGATCATGACTTCGCGCATGGCGCTGTGCCTCCAGTCAGGGTTTTTCGTGATTGAAAAATGTCATCGAATCCGTGTTTGGTCAGCGAATATGTTCAGTTATCGGGATAGATGATGAACTCGAGCAGATTGCCGTCCGGATCACGAATATAAGTGCTCGTGCCCACCGCGGTGCCCCCCACGCGCCCGCCCTGGCGTTCCACGGGCCCGGTGATTACCGGGGTTTCGAGCGCGTCAATCAGGGTGGCGAGCGCCGCCGCGCTGCCGTCCCAGACAAAACAGAAGTCCCCGCATCCCGGGCGTGCGGCCGGCCCGCGCAGCGTGAATTCGTCCGATTGCCACAACTTGGGCGCATGGAAATTGATGCGGTTGTCGCCGAAGCAAACCGAATACACGATGGGCGCGTAATCCTCCGACACCCTGAAACCGAGTCGTTCATAGAACGCCAGCATCGCGGTCATATCGCTGACCGGTATGGCAGCATGATCGAACGCTTTCACACTCATAATGAGCTCCTGCCGATATCAGATCATCAGGGATACTCTGCATAACCGTCATGCTCCGCGGCAGTGGGCATCCAGAGGGCCCTGATATTCCCGGGTTCCAACCCCCCTTCGCGGGCGCAGGTACTTCGCGAGGACAGGTACCGCGCGGGAACGGTGATGACAGGGTTATTCAGAGCATTATTTTTTACCGGAAATGATGTGGGCATCCACCTTGACCATCAGCCCGTTGATTTCCCGTTCGCCTTCGTCGTCATGGTATTCATCGCGGATCTCACGCCAGCCCCGAGCCACCATGGCCGCAACGATCTCGCTGGCTTCCCGCAGGCGAAAACCAAAGGGCGTGAAAGGCAGCGCCGCCATGACGGCTTTCGAGCGAATCCCGATCACCAGTCGCCCGCCCGGTTTCAACCAGCCGTAGGCCGGTTGCAGAAACTGCGTCAGGTCGTCGAGGAAATACACAAAATTGGTGCCGAAAACAGCATCCACCGACCCCGGAGTCAACGCGGCGGCGCGACAATCCGCATTGATGACGGTGACGGCACAGGACGAAAGCCCGCCCAGATTGGTTTGGCATTCCCGCGCCATGTCGGGCGACAGCTCAATGGCGGTGTAACGGCCACCCTCTCCCAGCCGCCGCACCAGATCCATCGACAGCCGACCATTACCCGGGCCAATCTCCACCACCGACTGCCCCGGCAAGGCCGCGAGTGCAGCGATCGCGCGCTCCGCAAGACGGGCATTGGCGACATTCATGTTGGCGGCAATCGCGGTACCCGCCGCCCCGTTGGGGTGGGCCAGTTGCGCGGCCATGGCGCGAAGTTTGGCGAGCTCGGCGGGGTCGGACACGAGGTGTGGCCCTTTGATTATTGTGGGCAGATGCTATCACGCCCCCCCGACGCTGTCAGAGCCAAGCACCGCTCGCCCTCGGAACGGATGTCGTCACGACCATAAGACCGTTTGAGTAACGGCCGCCAGTTCCGTACGCTAGTCCCATCCAGGCCACCTTACACGAGCGGCAAGCATGCGGAACGGAACCCTGCGCAACGTCGTGCTGACTCTGATGCTGCTGGCGCAGCCGGTGCTCGCGGACGGGATCAGCAAGTGGAAGGATGCGAGCGGCAGAGTACATTTTGGCGATAGTCCGCCGGCCGGTGTTTCCGCCGAGCAGCTGACGGTGAAGCCGAATGTTTACGAGCACCCGGCGATCGAACCCCGAGCCGTGCCCGCTCTACCCGCAAAGAAAGTCGTCATGTACAGCACGGTCCGCTGTGGTTACTGCCGCAAGGCGCGCGCCTATTTCAAAGCCAACAGAATCGCCTACACCGATTACGACGTAGAGACCAGCAACAAAGGCAGGCAGGATTACCAGCGCATGGGCGCTCGGGGCGTTCCCGTTATCCTTGTCGGCGACCAACGCATGAATGGGTTCTCCGAGAGCGCGTTCGCCAACCTGTACGCGGACGGCCAGTAGCGAAACGATCATCCAGGCGGAAGACGCCTGTGGCTTGACGGCGTCGATCAAAAGAATCCGTTGGGGTAGATTTCCCCACAGCGAATGATCATCAGGGAGTCAGTAATGGAAAATAAAACCTGTCTGGTAACCGGTGCCAACTCTGGCATTGGTCTGGAAACCGCCCGTGGGCTCGCCCGGCGCGGCGCCCGGGTAGTGATGGTGTGCCGCGACCCCGGCAAAGGCGAGGCGGCACGCCGCGACATCATGGCCACCACCGGCAACGGCATGGTCGACCTGCTGATTGCCGATCTCGCGTCACTCAAGTCGGTACGGCAACTGGCCGAGCAGATCAAAACCAGGTATCCGCAATTGCATGTGCTGATCCACAACGCGGGCCTGATGTCGAAGCACCGGGAAGTGTCGGCGGATGGATTCGAGATGCAGTTCGCGGTGCATCATCTGGCGGTGTTTCTGCTCACCGACCTGCTGCTCGATCTGCTGAAAAACAGCGCGCCAGCGCGGATCATCAATGTCTCCTCGATGATCCACAGGCTCGGCAGGATCAATTTCGAGGATCTGCAAAGCGCGCGCAAATTCGGCACCTACCGTGCGTATGGTCAATCGAAGCTCGCCATGATCCTCTACACCTACGCGCTGGCCGCCCGCTTGCGCGGCACCGGTGTGACTGTAAACGCGCTGCATCCCGGCGCCGTCGCCACCAATATCGGCATGCCTGCCTGGCTGAATCCGTTTCTGGCGACACCCGAACGGGGTGCGCGCACCACCCTGTATCTGGCGACCTCGCCCGAGGTCGAGCGCGTGACCGGCAAATACTTCGTCAACAGCAAGGAAGCCGCATCGTCGCGGGCCTCCAACGACCGCAACCTCGGCGCGCGTTTGTGGACCGTTACCGAACAATTGATCGCCGCTGCCGGCTGAGCGATCTGTGCTCAGCGGCTCGCTGTCAGCCTTGCCGAGTTGATTCTGGCCGGATTTCTTCGTCACTTTGCTGGCCTTGTGACCCGCATATCGGGTTTAATCCGCGCCCCACTGCCCGCTGAAGGACACAGCAGGCCGCGGATGGAACGCGGATCACTCGCCATTTTGTGCCGAAAGACTCCGATTGATCGTTTGCGGACGATTTGAATCCCCCGGTTTCCGTGCAAGGCTCGGCGCGCTCACCCCGAGTGAAATCCGTAACTTATCGCTCGTCCTGGTCTGCCGGGATACTCCCGGGAGTATCCTGCGCACACCGGCGACGCGCTCTTTGCCTGCGGACTACGGATACCCGACATCATGAACACCGAAACCACCGCCGAACCGACGCTCGAACCGACGTTCACCGACCTGAATTTGCCGGCACCCCTGCTCGCCGCGATCAGCGAGCTCGGCTACGAAACCCCCTCCCCGATTCAGGCGCGCATCATTCCGCACCTGCTGGCCGGATGCGACGTGCTCGGTCAGGCGCAAACCGGCACCGGCAAAACCGCCGCCTTCGCGCTGCCGCTGCTGGCGCGCATCGATACCTCGCGACCCCAGGCGCAGGTGCTGGTGCTGGCGCCGACGCGCGAGCTGGCGCAGCAGGTCGCGGAAGCCTTCACGCGCTACGGCACCCATTTGCC
Source organism: uncultured Gammaproteobacteria bacterium (assembly GCA_947084925.1). Lineage (GTDB taxonomy): Bacteria > Pseudomonadota > Gammaproteobacteria > Pseudomonadales > Porticoccaceae > JAGPUQ01. Next base: position 85,010 of record CAMTUJ010000026.1, on the reverse strand, counting down.
CGGCTTGCGGGTGCTGGCGGTGTACGGCGGGCAGGGTTTCGGCGAGCAGCTCAAGGCCCTGCGGCGCGGCACCCAGGTGGTGGTGGGTACGCCGGGCCGGATCATGGATCACATGCGCCGCGGCACTCTCGATTTATCCGGCCTGTCGGCACTGGTGCTCGATGAAGCCGACGAAATGTTGCGCATGGGCTTTATCGACGACGTCGAATGGATATTGTCGGAATCCCCGCCGACCCGGCAGTTGGCGCTGTTCTCGGCCACCATGCCCGCTCCGATCAAGCGCATCGCGCAAAAGCACCTGAAAGACCCCCAAGAGGTGTCGATCAAGGTGCGCACCACCACCGCCGAGACCATCCGCCAACGCTACTGGCGCGTCGGCGGCGTCACCAAGCGCGAAGCGCTGGCGCGCATCCTGGAGACCACGCCTCACGAAGGCGTGCTGGTGTTCGTGCGTACCAAGATCGAAACCCAGCAAATCGCCGACTACCTGTGCGCGCAGGGCCACGCGGCGGCGCCGCTGTCCGGCGACATCGCCCAGGCGCAGCGCGAGCAGACCGTGAACCGCCTGAAATCCGGCCAGCTCGATCTGGTGGTCGCGACCGATGTGGCCGCGCGCGGCCTCGACGTGGAGCGCATCAGCCACGTCATCAACTACGACATCCCCTACGACACCGAAGCCTATGTGCACCGCATCGGTCGCACCGGTCGCGCCGGACGCAGCGGCGAGGCGATCCTGTTCGTGGCGCCGCGGGAGACCCGCATGCTGCAAGCCATCGAGCGCGCCACCCGGCAGCGCATCGAGGAAATGCCGTTGCCGGGCGTGGACGCCGTCAACGCGCGGCGCATCGAGCGCTTTCGCGCACGCCTCGATGCGGTGTTCGCCGATACCGGTAACGCCGATACTCTGGCGCTGTACCAGCGCGTGCTGGAGGAGTATCAGGAGCAGCATGCGCTGGCACCCCAGGCCATCGGCGCCGCCCTCACCCTGCTCTTGCACGGCGGCGAACCCCTGCTGCTGAGACCGGATCGCGAATTGCCGCGACCCAAAAAAATTCGCGCCGATGAACCCTTCTCCGGGTCCGAGCAGGATTCCGAGCGCCGCCCGCCCCGGTCACGCAATCCCGAACCAAGCGCGCAGTGGACCGGCGCGGAACCCGAGCTCGAGTCCTACCGTGTCGAGGTCGGCAACGCGCTGGGCATCAAGGCGGGCAACCTGGTGGGCGCGATCGCCAACGAGGCGAGCATCGACAGCAAATTCATCGGCCGCATCAAGATTCACGATGATTACAGCACCGTCGATCTGCCGGTCGGGATGCCCAGGGAAATCCTGGAATTGCTGAAGCGCGTCCGGGTCGGCGGGCAACCCCTCAACATCAGCCGCCTGGCGGGAACCGCGACGCGGAACTCGTCGCCGCGCGCGCCCCGCGAGGTCGCGGCCGATGGCACAGCGCGCACGTTCCGCCCCAAAGTCGACGTCGCTCCCCCGCCGCCCGGCGACACGCGGCCAGTGGCGCGACCATCGGACCGGCCAAAGGCCGGGGGGAAACCCCAGTTCGACAGCCAATCCAGGTTCGACGGCAAACCCAAACCGGCGGGTAAGACCGCGTTCGCGGGCAAAACCAAGACAGCAGGAAAAGCCAAGGTTGCGGGCAAAGCCAAGCCAAAAACCAGAGTCGCTGCAACGCCCAAATTTTCGAATACAACGGGCAAAATCAGTCTGGCCGCGCCGCGCAAACGCAAGCCGGACAGCGACGGCCCCTCGCCGTCGGATGACAACTGATACGGTCTGGTTCTGATCCAGCCGGGCGAGTTCGCCGACGGCCACCAACGGCGAACTCACAGTAACGAACCGGAAACCGCGGCCGTGCGGCGGACAGCAACCATAAACAGCGGGGTGGGTCATCACCTATCCCGCCACGCAAGATTGCGACGCTAGGGGTACTCTGAATAACCACTTGATCGTCGTTCCCGCGCAGAGCCTGCCCTCGCGAAGGCGGGGGCGGGAACCCAGGAATATCAGGGCCTTCTGGATGCCCGCTTCCGCGGGCATGACGGTTATTCAGAGCATCCCTAGTAATAGCTGACGTTCACCGCGACGCTGTCCAGAATGAAATCTCTGGCCGTGGAACTGGATACGTCGATCAGCCGTACCCTGAAATTGGTGTTCGTGAAATCACCCGGGCTCCAACTCCGGCCCCAGGTGTCCGTCGCGGAGCCGAGCGTATACGTCGTCAAGGTAGTTCCCAGCGTCGCGGTCCGCTTGGGCGCGGTCCAGGACAGCCCGCCGTTCCACGATACCTGTACACAGATCGCCGGCGATCCAAGGCTGCTGTCGGCTCGGGCTTTCAGTTGTACCTGAAGGCCCTTGATGGCCGCGGTCGTGGGAATGGCGAAGCCGAAGTTGTAGAAGCGGTGTTTGTCCTTGCCGCCGTCGGTGCAGGAGGTGCTGGTGGTGGTGCCGCTGTTGTAGTCGATCGCCGAGACGCCGTTGGTCGAGTATGCATAGCCGGGACTGATCTCGTAGCCATTTCCGTCGCCACCGCTATCGCGATAATTGACAGTAGGTGCACGGAACCCGGTGTTGCGCAGGCTGGCGCCGGCCTGGCTGACCGTGAACGTCTGCCCGGCGATGGTCAGAGTTCCGCTGCGCGAACTGGTGCTCGTATTTGCTGCTACAGAATAAGCCACTGAACCATTGCCGCTGCCCGACGCCCCGGAGGTGACAGTGATCCAGCCCGTGTTGCTGACCGCCGTCCAGGGGCAGCCGGCGGTTGCGGTGACGCTGACGCTTCCGGCTGCCGTTGCGGCGCTGGTCGAAAGACTCGCCGGTGTCAGCGAATAGCTGCATGAAGACGTCAGGGCATCGAGGGCAGCGTCAATTTTTATGCGTGGTTTGACGAGCCCATTGCGTGCGTCGGTAACGGCGACCCCGGTTGAGCTCAGGGCGCCGAGGCCCGCGGCAACGGCAAGGCTCGGCACTTTCTGCTTCAGCAGCGCCCAGGCGCCGGCGACATGGGGCGTGGCCATGGAGGTGCCGTGCCAGGTCGCGGTACCGCCGCCGGGAATCGACGAGGTGATTGCCGAGCCGGGCGCCAGCAGACTCAGAAAAGACACGGAATTCGAATAGCAGGCGACCTGGTCAACGCTGGTGGCGACTCCGCCACAGGTCCACCCCGCCGTGTCCCAGGTCGCGCCCACGCTCACCGCGCTGGAGATGCAGCCCGGCGCATTCATGCTGTCCGGATAACTGTTGTTTCCGGAGGCAATGACGGTGGCGATATTTACCGCGCGCAGGTTGTCGATGGCGGTTTTGATGGAGCCGGCAGCGGCGTCGCAACTGCCCTGATCATAGTAACGTCCACCGCCAAGGCTCATGTTGACGGCGGCAATGTTGTAAGTCCCGCGCAGTGCATACACGCGCTCCAATCCCAGAATCTGATCGCTGGTGTAGCTCATCACGCAGGGCGAGGTGGTGCACTGGGTGGTGCTGTCGAAGCGTGAAAAGACCTGAACGGCGATCAGGGAAGCATCCTTCGCGACGCCGGAATAACTGGCGCCCTTACCCGCCGCGATGCCGGCCACATGGGTGCCGTGATCGCATCCACCGGCCGGGCAGGTACCCGCGTAAGGCATCGCGGAACTGGCGGCGGTAGAGGACGTCACGCCCCCCGGACAGATCGAAGTGGCGCCTTGCGGAGAATAGTTGGTCGAATAACAGGCTTCGGAAACGACTTTTCCCGTCAGGAACGGATGGGTTTTATCCACGCCCGTATCCAGTATGGCAACTGTCTGCCCCGCCCCGGTATAACCGCTGCTCCACGCGGTCGTGCCCCCGATCAAGGGCACGCTTTCGGCGAGCGAAGGTTCCGCCAGCCGGTCTTCCTCGATGGAAGTGATCTCGGGCAGATTGGCCAGTTGCTCCAGCTCGGTGGGATCCGCCGCAATGGCCATGAAGGGGATGCTGGCAAAGCGTTTCGACTTTTCCGGCGTTCGCTTCAGCGAGGCAATCCGGTCCAGAACCGCGGACTGCGCGTCGGCAATCTCAACGCGTTGCAAGGCGACGTTGCTGGCCGACAGCAGGCCCTCCGGCGCGAAGCCAACGCGAACCCCGACGATGAGGCGCGCCACACCGTCTTTTCGCGCCTGCTGGCGCAGATTGTTCAGGGTTTGGATTGCATCGGGGCTGGGGCTCGCCACCGGCGGAACGCCCATGGTGTCGCCGAGGATCACGCGTTCGGCGGCCAGCGCATCGGTCGTGCCGAAGATCAGAGCCAATGCCGCCAGCGCAACCAGCCGAAACCTGCCGGCACTTCCGGTCGGGCGCACCGCGGTGGCAGCGGCGCGAGACAATCCTTTTTCTGACTTCATGCTGCACTCCGGTCTGGAATTCAATATTCCGGCTCGACTTCAACTTGGCACGATTTGAGTGTTCACCCAAAACCTGATGTCGTCCCGGAGAAGTTTGACCAGGACAAGATTACCGCCAGATACCGGCTACGGATGTGGGCAAAGTCACACAACCAGACTCCACCGATCGACGGTAGCAACGAGGTTACGAATGGCCCGGAGCGGGGTTTCGGGCCACGAACCGCAATCGCAGTCCCGCGGGGCTCATCGTGAACGCCAGTCGCTCGGTGACTTGATCCAGATCGCACGCGGCTTCGACATGAAAATGGTGCGCAATCATGGCCAGCACCACTTTCATTTCGAGCAGCGCCAGGCTGCGACCGGGGCACAGCCGGGGGCCGGAACCGAACGGCATGAAGGAGCGTGGATTGAAGGCACGGCGTCCACCTTCGGCCAGCAGCCAGCGCTCGGGATCGAACTGCAATGGCCGTTCGAACGCCGTCTCGCGCAAGGCGATGGCACGACTCAGGATCGCCACCGGATCGCCGCGCCGCACCCGGAGCCGACCGATGGTCAGATCCCGATTGGCTTCCGCGACGTTGAGCGGCGCCACCGGTTTGAGGCGCATGGCTTCGTTGATGACGGCATCGATGTAGGGGAGATCCCGGGTCTGCTCGAACGACTCCAGCGCGCGATCGCCCAGTGCCGCGTCCACTTCGGCGCGCATCCGGGCCTGGACCGCGGGGTGACGCGCCAGAAAATACAGGGTCCAGGCCAGCGAATTCGCGGTGGTGTCCTCCCCCGCCAGCAGCATGGTGAGGACATTGTCGGCGATCTCGCGCGCATCGAACGTGGTGTCGGTCTCCGCGGCCACCAGCAGCGACTGCAAGAGATTTTCCGGATGTTGCCGCAGTTCGGGCCGCGCGGCGAGTTGCGCGCGGGCGGCCGCGACGAAGCCCGCGATCATGGCGTAGATTTTGTGCACCGACCGCACCAGGTCGCGGTCGCCGGGCAGACGCAGATAGCGCCAGTAGGGGAACGGCGCCAGCAGGCGGCGCTGGATGGTGGGGAAAATCTTGTCGAGGTGTTGCTGGATCACCTCCCCTTGTTGCTCTTGTGTATTGATGTCCTGCCCGAAAGCGAGCGACGCTGTAACGTCCACGGTGAAGCGCATCAGATCGGCCTGGACGTCGCGCCCGCCGGCGTCGGCGCCATCCGCCTGCCAGCGTCGCTGCAATCTTTGCGTCACCTTCATCAGGGTCGGAAAAAACTGGCGCAGATGTCCGGTATCCAGGGACTGCACGATCACCGGCCGCTGCCGGCGCCAGCGCTCGCCTTCGGCCATGAAGATGCCGAGCGTGCTGACGCCGAGAATCGACACCTCCTCCAGCTGACTGCTGCGGCGGAAATCCTCCGGACGCGCCTTCAGCACCGCGTTGGCGAGATCCGCGTCGGACACCACCGCCATGGCGCGACGGCCGAAGCGGAAGACATAGAGCGAACCGTATTGCTCGGCCCAGCGTTCCAGGCTCAGATGGAAGGCGGTGCGCTGGATTTGATGAAGGTTGCCGATGAGCGGCAAGCCGCGCGGCCCGGGCAGTTGCGCGATCGAAACGACGGGAATGGTTGGATGCCCCGCGATGGCAGCGGATTCCTCGATCCCGACCAGAACCTTGCCGCCCTCGATCCGGAGGGGAAACCGGCGCAAGCAGACATCGGCCGCATCCAGCCGCTGCCCGCCGCGGCAATCAAAGCGCCACTGGTGCGCGCGGCAGATCAGCGCGCCGTCGCGGATTTCGCCCTCGGCGAGCAAGGTGCCCTGGTGGGGACAGCGGCCCTCGTAGGCCTGTACGGCATCCCCGGCACGCACCAGCACCAGTTCGATGCCGTTGATGCTGACGCCCGTGGGTTTGTCCGCGGGCAGCGCCGCGAATTCGGCGACCGGGTACCAGCCGGCCGGTGGAACCGCAGTCGCCTGTCGCGTGGTCGCTTGCAAGCCGGGTTGTTCCGATGCCGTCACATACACCTCCACAACGAGTTTCAGCGCTCAACGGCGCGGGTTGCGTCCGGACTGCACCGCACAGGGCGACAGCATCAGGGTGGCAGCGCGGCGAGCACCGCCTCCAGATCCGCGCGGGTCTGGGGACCGCCGAGTACACGCAGCAACTTCCCGCCGCGATCCAGCACCAGGGTTTCCGGCAGGCCCATGGGCGGCGGCACGCCAAATTCCGAACGCGGATCGCGCAGCAGGGTCGGGAATTCAATGCCGAGCCCGCGCACTTGCGTCGCCAGCGTATCGGCAACGACACCGTCGAAGTTGACCGACAGCACCTGCACCTGATCCGGGTGCGCGGCCGCGAAGGCGTTGAACGTGGGGATTTCCTCGCGGCACGGCGCGCACCATTCGGCCCAATAGTTGATGAACACCACCCTGCCCTTCAGTTTGGCGAAATCCAGGCTGCCGCCATCCAGGAGCGGGTAGCCGGGGTCCGATGGCGTACAGGCCGCCAGCATGAGCGTCACCGCGAGCATCATCCACCGGCCGCCGTGTGGTTCACGCATGCGGGGAAACTCCGTTGTAGTTGGGTGAGGAAACTGACTGGTCGGCATCGAACAATTCTTCCAGGGAAAGGTTGAGATGGCTTTCGGCGGCATCGCGACTCACTTGCAAGAGCGCTTCGATCCGCGCCACCCAGGGCGCCGAGCTCACGCACGACGGTAACTTATGGGATAGCCCGCCATCGCTATCGCCGGGTACCAGCGTCGCCAACTGCGCCACGGAAATCCGGGCCGGGTCGCGCGCCAGAACGTAACCATCGTCCGTCGTCATCGCGAGAATATGCTGATCGAGGAGGCACATGCGCAGGCGGCGCCACTGGGTGTCCGTCAGACCGGCGCGCACCATGTCGCGATCGCCAACGACCGTTCCGGTGGCTTGCGCCTTTACGCACAACTCCATCGCCACCAGCGTCGCGTACAGATCAGGCAGTTTGCCAGCGCGCCGCGTGTCGCTGAATGTGTCGAGTGCGCGCACCAGTTCCGCCCCGCCCAGCACGATGAGCCAGCATAGATGAATCCAGAGCAGAAACAGCGGCAGCGCGGCAAAGGCGCCATACACCGTATGGTAATTGCTGTTGGTGACAATGGCGCCGAACAAAAATCGGGCCGCGTGCAACAATCCGGTGGTGACGAGCCCGCCCGTCAGCGCCCAGCGCAGCGGTACCGGCGCATGCGGCACCACTGTGAACAGCAATGTGAAGGCACTCCAGCTCAGCAGTGCGGGCAAATACACCAGTATCAACCTTGAGATGCCCAGAATATCCACGTCATCCACCAGCGCCTGCAACGCCACCAGGTAGGTCTGCAACACCAGGCCGGCGCCGAACAGCACCGGCCCCAGCGTCAACACGGCCCAATAGTGCAGAAAATCGGCCAGACCACGCCGATGGTCCGGGATGCCCCAGATATGGTTGAAAGTCCGCTCGATCGTGCGCAGCATGAGCAGCGCGGTAACCACCAGCACCAGTCCTCCCGCAGTGCTCAGCGAGCGCGCGCGGCGGGCGAAATCGAACAGATACTCGGTCACCTGGGGATTACCGGCCGGTACCAGCGCGTCCAGCAACAGTTGCTGAATCTTCGTGCCGGCATCGCCCAGGGACGGGACCAGGGAAAATGCCGCGAAGGTCAGCGTGAGCAAGGGCACCACAGCGAACAGAGTGACATAGGTGAGCGCAGCCGCGCGGGTCTGGCAACCATCGGCGTGGTAGCGGCGTGCCAGATGGCACAGGAAGGCCCAGCCAGTGGTTGCCAGGTTCCGGATACGCTGTTGCCAATCAGCCAAACTGGTTCCGCCCGCGGTCAGGGATTAGAATGCCCGTCGTTCCTGCCGATGCATTCTACACAGCCCATGGTGACCATCTACCACAATCCCCGCTGCACCAAATCCCGGCAGACGCTGGAATTGCTGCGCGCACGCGGCATCGAGCCGGAAGTGATTCCCTACCTGGATACGCCGCCCGATGCCGCCACCCTGCGCGCGTTGCTCCGCAGGCTCGGTATGACGGCGCGTCAGCTGGTGCGCAAGGGCGAACCCGAATATCAGGACGCCGGCCTCGACCGCGCCGACTGCACCGAGGCACAATTGATTGCCGCCATGGTCGCCCATCCCAGACTGATCGAGCGACCCATTGTGGTGGTCGGCGAGCGCGCGGCCATCGGTCGCCCGCCCGAAAATGTGCTGCCAATCCTTTGAGCCGCGCCGCACGCGTCCGCAAACGCCTCACCACGGAGCAACTCGTGCAGCGCGTAACGGTCGCGCGTCCGCTCACGCTGGGCAGCCTGACGCTGCTCATCGGTGCCATCGCCGCCCGGATGCTGAGCGGCAGCACCTCCCCACTGATGTTGCTGCCCGCCCTGCTCCCGTTGCTGATTTTTATCCCCGGCGCGTGGCGCGGCGATCCTCGCAGCCTCGCCCTGCTGTGCTTCGTGTGCCTGCTGTATTTTTGCGTGATCACGGTGCGCCTGTTTGCGCCGGATCGCACGGCGTTCGACGTGGTCGCCATGGTTGCCGTCGTCATCCTCTTCGTGGCCGCGATGATGTTCACCCGCTGGCGCAAACAACAACTGCACGCTGCTGACATTGCCGGAGACAGTCGGAGTGAGTGATTCGAACCCTGGAATCCTGCGCCGCCTGTGGCGCTTTCTCGGCAGTTTGGTGCGGATCGCACGCACCCTGATCAGCACCCTGTTGCTGCTGGTTTTCATCGCGATGCTGGCCAGCCTGTTTGGCGGCGACCTGAAACCCCTGCCGGAACATGCCCTGCTCCGCGTTGCGCCCACCGGGACACTGGTGGAACAGCGCTCCTGGTCGGATCCCCGCGAACTGTTGGGGCCGGGCGGTGGACCCGCGCCCGAAACCCGCGTCGCGGACCTGGTGGAAGCCATCGGCGCCGCCGCGACGGATGCCCGCATCACCGGCATCGCGCTGGAGCTGGACGATCTGGCAGGCGGCGGGCTCGATAAACTGGAAACCGTGGGTCGGGCCCTGCTCGCCTTCCGGACCAGCGGCAAACCCGTCATCGCGGTCGGCGACAGCTACACCCAGCAACAGTACTATCTCGCCAGCTTTGCCGATGAAATCCATCTCAATCCATTCGGCAACGTGCTGCTCACCGGTCTCGGCAGCTACCACCTGTATTTCAAGGAAGCGCTCGACAAACTGCGCATCAACTTCCACGTGTTCCGGGTCGGCACCTACAAGGACGCGGTCGAACCCTTCATCGGTACCGGGATGTCGGACGCCTCGCGGGAACACACCAGCGCCTGGCTGGCGGAGCTCTGGCACGCAGTCGCGACGGGGCTGGAAGGGCGCCGTCACCTCGCGGCGGGCGCCATCGACGACTACGTCAACCATCCGGATGCCAAACTCGCCGCCGTCAATGGCGATGGCGCACAACTGGCACTGCAATCCGGTCTCGTCGACCACGTCAGCACCCGTCCCGAAATATTGACGCGGCTGCGCGCGCTCGCCGGCAAGGGTGGCGACGACCGCGATTACGGCTATGTGGAATTGCGCGAATACCTGGCCCACCTGAACCTGCGCAAGCCCGCGGACACCGGGCAGCCGAAAATCGGTGTGCTGGTCGCCAGCGGCGTGATGTACGACGGCGACCAGCAGGCCGGCGCCATCGGCGGCGACAGCCTGGCCCGGCTGATTCGCCAGACCCGCGAAAAGGCGGCAATCAAGGCCCTGGTGGTGCGTATCGACAGTCCCGGCGGCAGCGCCTTTGCCGCCGATCTGATCCGTCAGGAATTGTTGGCGACGCGGGCCGCCGGGATTCCGGTGGTGGTTTCCATGGGCACCGTCGCTGCCTCGGGCGGTTACTGGATTGCCGCCGAAGCCGACGAGATATGGGCGGAACCCACCACCATCACCGGCTCCATCGGTGTGTTCGGGATGGTGCCGACCTTCGAAGATTCCCTCGCGGCAATCGGCATTCACAACGACGGCGTCGGCACCAGCCCGCTCGCCGGCGCAATGCGCCTCGACCGCCCTATGACCGAGCAGGCCGCGCGCCTCATCCAGGGCAGCGTGGACAATATTTATCAGCGTTTCGTCGGCCTGGTCGCCGCCGGCAGGCATATGGATGTCGCGGCGGTGGACGGCATCGCCCAGGGCCGCGTCTGGACCGGCCGCCAGGCGCAGGAGCGCGGGCTGGTGGATCATCTGGGCAACCTCGAGGCCGCCGTGGCCGCCGCCGCGCACCGCGCCGGTGTCGAAAACTACCAGACCGTGCCGATCGAGCCGCCGCTCGATTTCCGTGAACGCTTCATCCGCCAGTTGATGGAGAGCGGTGATCTCCCCGCAGCCGGAGTCGTGATGCCCCCAACATCGCTCGGCGCGCGCGTGGGCGAGTTGCTGCGTCTGCTGGTCCGCGGTTCCGCCAGCGACTGGATCACCGCTTCCCGGCAGGGTGTGTTCCTGCACTGCCTGGAGTGCGGGACCCTGTAACGGACGCGGAGCCGGGCCGCGATCCCGCGCCCGGGATCGCTATAATGCGGCGCCTTGCACACACGGGACATAGCCATGGGCGGCCTCGGCATCATCGTCAATCCCCTCTCCGGCCGCGACAGTCGCCGTCTCACCGCGCGCGCCGATACCGTCAGTCACGAGAGCAAGCGCAACCAGATCGCCCGCATCGTGGTGGGCGCGGTGGCCGCCGGCTGCGAGCGCATCCTGGTGCCCTGGGAGCCGCGCCGGCTTGCCATCAGCGCGGTCGAGCATTTGCAGATCGGCGCGAAAATCGAGCAGGTACGCACCGCGATCACCCATACCGCGCAGGATACCCGCGCCGCCGTGGTCGCCATGCGCGAGCAGGGCTGCCGGGTGCTCGTGGTGCTGGGCGGCGATGGCACCAGCCGCGCCGTCACCAAGGCCTGGCCGGATACCGTGCTGATGCCATTGTCCACCGGCACCAATAATGTGTTTCCACTCTGGATCGAACCCACCATTGCCGGTCTGGCGGCGGGCCTGATCGCCGCGGGTCGCGTCGCGCCGGAACAGGTAGCGCCGCGCGCCAAGATCGTCCATCTGGACATCGAGGGCGAGGCGCCCGACCTGGCGCTGGTCGATGCGCTGTTTCTGCAGGGCGACCGCATCGGCAATCTGGGGCCGTTCGAGCCCCAGTTCATGAAAACCCTGGTCCTCACCCGCGCCGAACCCGATGCGGTCGGCATGTCGCCGCTGGGCGGGCTGCTGTGCCCGGCCGGGTTCGCGGACGATTGGGGCGTGCGGGTGGATTTCTGCGGTCACGACGAAGGCGGTCAACTGCTGCGCGCGCCGGTCTCGCCGGGGCTGTTCCGCTCCGCCCATGTGCGGGGCGCGACGCGCTTGCCGCTGGGCACCCCGACCCTTGTCGAAGGCCCCGGCATTCTGGCCTTCGATGGCGACCGCGAACGCGCGCTTGCCCCGGGACAGCGCGCCACACTCACAGTTACCCGTACCGGACCCCGGGTGATCGACCCGCGCGCGGTGCTGCGCCTGGCGGCTGAACAGGGTTTGATGCTGAATCTACCCCACTGGGTCGATCCCTACGATGGCGGTACCGGCGGCGGTTGCTGCTGAGTCTACTCTCAGCCCGGGCACTGCGTGCCCTGCCCGCCGGTAATCGGGCCCCCAGGCCAGAACCGCTGAGCGGCGTTTCTGGCTGTCGGGGTTCACGGACTGAACAACACGCGCAAGACCTTGTCGGCAGCGTCACCGTCGCGAAACACAGTCGACCGATTTGGATTCAGCCAAACATCGCACGAAATTCGTCGCTGCTGTTGGTTTTTGGGAAGGCTTGTGCCGGCACCGGAACCCCGAGAAATCCGCACAGAGGCTCCCAGCCCTCGCGGACATCGAATACCAGTAACTTGTTCGCGGGTACTGTCTCCCGCACCTCACGGTTGTGCCGCTCGAATACTCCGATCGCATATTCACAGTCACCCAGCCGACCCTGGAAGGTTTCCTCCAGCACGATGCGGCGCGCCATCGTGGCCTGGGCTTCCGGCATCCCGGGCGGTGGCGGTCGGGACAGCACCTGGTAGATGGTGCCTTCGATACTGCGATACCACTGCTCGGGATCACGCAGGGTCAAAATGACTTTTGCGTCCGGATACAGCCGCATCAACGGCCGCCAAAAGTGGCAGGCGGGCCAATCGATGGCGGCGCGATAACCGTGCAGGACACGGGTCAGCGCCTGCGCGTCGGTCAGCGCCCGTAGCCAGTCGGCGGCCATCTCCGGCTGTCGCACCACTTCGAGCATGTGATAGACCGGGTCGAAACCCAGATCGGTCAGCGCCGCGCGCAACGACAAGGTCCCGGTGCGGCCGAAACCGGCGCCGATAACGTCAAGTGTCATCATTGACCTCCCTTCTTTTGGTTCGATTCGCTGTTTATGCCACAGTTGGCAACCGCCGTGTGGCCCGTGACGATAGGCCATGGCACCGCCGAGAGACAGCAAAAAATGCCCCACGACGACAAATCGTTCCAGAACACATTGCGCGAACTGCAAATCGAGCTGGTCAAATTCCAGCGCGACCTGATCGCGACGGACAAGAAGCTCCTGGTGATCCTGGAGGGCCGCGACGCTGCCGGCAAGGACGGCACCATCAAATGCATCGTGGAGCATCTCAGCCCCCGCGAAACCCGCGTCGTGGCGCTCAGCAAGCCATCCGATCGCGAATGCGGCAGCTGGTACTTTCAGCGCTATGTGGCACACCTGCCCGCCGCCGGCGAGCTGGTGCTGTTCAACCGCAGCTGGTACAACCGTGCCGGTGTCGAGCGGGTGATGGGTTTCTGCACCGACGAGGATTACCGGGCCTTCATGGACACCGTGATCGAATTCGAGTCCATGCTGGTGCGGTCGGGAATCCAGTTGCTCAAGTACTACCTCGACATCGAGCGGGACACCCAGCGCGAACGCCTCGCCGAGCGCAGCACCGATCCGCTCAAACAGTGGAAACGCAGCCCCATCGACGACAGCGCCCAGCAGCGCTGGGACGACTACAGCGCGGCACGCAATGCGATGCTGGCGCGCACCCACCATCCGCTGGCGCCCTGGGTGGTGGTGCGCGCCGACCACAAACACAAGGCGCGCCTGGAGTTGATCCGGGATCTGCTGTCACGGCAGGGTTACGCCGGCAAGCGCGACGAGCTCCTGCTGCCCGACCGCGACCTCATTTTTGAGTACGACCCCGTGTACCTGGAACGGGACCTGATCGCGCGCTGATTTGTGTGGAGTCGATCGGTACGGAGTCGATCAGGAGCCAATCAGCACCTTGTCCGACTCCGGGCGGGCGGTATAATGGCCGCCCGCTGGGGGTGGGCTGAATGGTTGAAGCGCCCTCCCCGACAATCCATGCAGGAAGGGTGGCAGAGCGGTTGAATGCAACGGTCTTGAAAACCGTCGATGGGCGACCATCCGTGGGTTCGAATCCCACCCCTTCCGCCATCTAACCGACTGCTGAAAAACGTCGCAGGGGCACGCCGCCGTGTTCCTCGGCGGCTGAACCCAGCGGACGCACCACTCCCCGTTCCAGCGGTTCCGACGCTCGCCTGCGCGTCGTTGTCGAAGCTGCGCTTCACCGCCAGCACCGCCTGTGCCTCAACCACCGTCGGGCGCTTGCCCTGGTGCACCCCGGTAGCGCAACAGCAACGCGCGCTTTGCCGGGTTCTGGGTCGAAGCCGATACCTTGCCGACCACCGCGAGATGCGTCAGAAACGTCTCGATCGCGGTCACGCCCATATCGCGCGGGTGGTGCTTGGTGTGAAACAAAACAAACCGCCGCACCCAATCGACGTAGGTATCCTCGGTGCGGATGTTGTAATTCAGCCGCCGAATGCGGGCGCGCACCTCGTCGAGCAGCTTCGGTTGTGGCGCTACTGCCAAGGTGTCTTTGCTCGGCGCACTCGGGGGTGTTACCACGTTTGACATGGCGGCAAGCCCTTGTGTAGTCTCGATCCGGGAAATATTGGGCACCCACGAGGTGCAATACAAGACGCCTTTTGGGGTGTCTAATTATAGTTAGGCCTCTATTCGCACATGATTACCTCTTGGCAAGTTGCGACAGCAGCAGAGGCATTCGCGGCAGCTCAGTTTGCGCGGTGCGGGTGGGATGTGTCGGTCCAATACGGAGCCAATCAACCTGAGTACGACCTTGTTGCCGTAAATGGCGAACGAATACTGAAAGTTTCAGTCAAGGGAAGCCAAGACGGCGGGTGGGGACTAACGCAATCCTATATCGCCAACGCCGACTATCACGGTGCTGCCGATAAATGGTTGAACAAACATTCCAAGAAGACAGTGTTCTGTCTCGTTCAATTCCGTGGCGTCGCCGTTGATGCATTGCCACGCATGTACCTCGCTACCCCTACTGAAATTGCGTTGTGGTTGAAGGCTGCCGCTGCAGGGCGCGGTGACACCATTCTGTACGAAGAGCATATCTGGACAGACCGCGCCAAGGCCGCTGGTACTATCGACCGCATACCCGAGGTATGGAAATTCACTGAAGAGCGGCTCAATGAAATTGCAGGTTTGGCCGAACCCATCATTCCACCGGACGCTGCGCGATGAAGCCGCGCAGCGCCGGTGAATTCAAACGTTAGGCAGCGCAGAACAAGCATGCTGGCCCGCGCGCATTTCAACTCAGCCGTCGGGGTCCGCGAGCCCCTTATCGGCTGCGTCGCCAAGTCAAGACAGGCAGTCCTCGCTGCAATCGTTGAAGTTCAGGCGCACGTCGGCCAACTCTTCAAAGTCAACGGGGTCAAGTCTCGCATTGTAACATGTCACCAATATGGCGCAGAGCAAAAAGGACTTGCAATTGTGCGTCATACATCCCGCCTAACGTAAACGGGGTCAGGTTTTTGCGTTGAGGATACGCTGAACCAGTCTTCGACCATCCGGTTTATGCCAGGTGCAATATCGTAATGGAAAGGATGTTACAACCACCCAATCCATGACTCCGCCGGACCTGCACAAATGGCCGCGCAACACCGATGATTTCAGCCGTTATACTTCCGGGGCTCTTGTCTTCCAGCGCGCGCGAGAGCGGATTCCTGAAGTGCGCGACCTCTGATGATCCGAAGGAGAACGCCAATGACTGAAGCTGATCGCATCAAATATCTGCGCATCGCTCTGGTGGTTGTGGGACTGATCTTTATTTTCGGCATATGGCCGCTCACCGTCGTCTGGCCTTCAGGCTGGTCGTGGCATGCGGAGGGTCGTTCGTACTACCTTGAGATGATCCTCGCCATTTACGCAACGCTCGGGGTCTTTCTCATCCGCGCCGCTCGCAACCCCCTCGTACACCGGAGTCTCATCTGGTTCACCGTCTGGTCCAGCGTCGTGCACGGCGGCGTTATGGCCGTGCAGTCGTTCAGCGGTCACCAGATGGGCCATCTCTGGGGTGACGTTCTGGCGCTGTTCGCGGTGGCGGCCGTCCTGGCATCGCTTACGCCTCGCGAAGTCAGAGTCGACGCCCGGCCATAGGCATACCAGCTCACGCTTTACGGCGCGGCTGATTTGAAGCCTTGGCTCGGCGAATCGCGTACCCCGTACCGTTCCCGGGGATCGCCAGGATAGGATGCGCCGACGGGTACGGATGGATGGGCCCTGGCTGGATCTGCGTGCTTCAGTTCCAGGGCTTTGCCATCGCGCATCCGGGCCAACCTGGGCGCTTTTCGCCATCGCTGCGCACTCCCCTGAAATTGCTCGGTGTTGCCGGGCGTGGGCGTATTTCGGCGCTCGGCGCCCGTCCGTCAAACCCGCGCCGAGGTGGTATCCTTTCCAGCTGACCGCAGCAGCCGCAGGCCACGATGAAATTTCTGACCATTCCCGTCACGCCCTACCAGCAGAATTGCAGTCTCATCTGGTGCGAAGAAACCATGCGGGGCGCGCTGGTCGACCCCGGCGGCGACCTGGATGAGCTCCTCACCGCCGTCGCCGAACAAGGCGTCACGCTGGAGAAAATCCTCTGCACCCACGGGCACCTCGACCATGTGGGCGGCGTCGCGGCGCTGGCGCGCCAGCAACACCTGCCCATCGAAGGGCCGCAGCGCGAGGACAGCTTCTGGATCGACAAACTGGCGGAGCAGTGCCGGATGTTCGGCTTTCCGCCCATCGACAGCTTCACGCCCGACCGCTGGCTGGAGGACGGCGATACCGTCACCGTCGGCAACCAGACTTTGCAGGTGCTGCATTGCCCCGGCCACACACCCGGACATGTGGTGTTCTTCGATCCCGTCACCCGGATCGCGATGGTGGGCGACGTGCTGTTTCAGGGCTCGGTCGGCCGCACCGATTTTCCCAAGGGAAACTTCGACACGCTGGTGCATTCCATTCGTGAAAAACTGTTTCCCCTCGGCGATGATGTGGGCTTCATTCCCGGCCACGGACCCATGTCCACCTTCGGCACCGAGCGCAAGATGAACCCCTTCGTGGCGGATCTGAATTTTGGCTGAATCACCGACCACCATCCTGATAAATCACTTTAACAACCTGTAAAAACAATATATTGGGTGATTATTATGAGAATTGGAATAAATTCAGGCGCCGCTTCCGGACCCGAGACCACCATCGCCGGCCTGATCGCCCGGGCGCAGAAAATGGAACAGCTCGGCTTCGATACCTTCTGGATGGCGAACATGCTGGGGCTCGACGCCATGACCGCGTTTGCCCTCGTCGGCCAGGCCACCCGGCGCATCAAGCTCGGCACCGCGGTCGTGCCCTCCTACCCGCGTCATCCGTTGGTGATGGCGCAGCAGGCGGCAACCACCAATGCCGCGGCCGGCGGCCGCTTCACGCTCGGCATCGGGCTTTCCCACAAACCCATCATCGAGGGGATGTTCGGGATGTCCTACGCGCATCCGGCGCGCCACATGAAGGAGTATCTGGAAGTGCTGGCCCCCGCGCTGCGTAACGAAAAGGTCGATTACCAGGGGCAACTTTACGGCGCGCACGGCCAGATCCAGGTGCCGGAGTCGGAGTCCGTGTCGCTGGTGGTCGCCGCATTGGGTGAACGCATGCTGGAGCTGGCCGGCACCCATGCCGACGGCACCATCACCTGGATGACCGGACCGAAAACGCTGGAAGAGCACATCATCCCGAAGATTCGTGCCGCCGCCGCCCGCGCCGGACGGTCCGAACCGCGCATCGTGGCCGGCGTGCCGACTGCCATCGTCACCGATCTGGATGCCGCCCGGGCGCGCATCGACAAGGGCATGGCCATGTACGGCAAGCTGGCATCCTATCGCGGCATGCTCGACCGCGAAGGAGCCGAAGGGCCTTCCGGCATCGCCATGGTGGGGAGTGAAGCGGACCTGCGGAAGCAGATTCAGCGGTTGCGCGATATCGGTGTGACCGATCTCAACTGCGCGGTGCTCGGGGTCGGCGATCACGATGCCACAGTAGCGTTTTTGGCCTCGGAGCTATAGCCCGCGACTACGAGCCTGCGACTACGGCCGCGCCGGCACCGTTGCCGGCGCTGAGGTCGCGTTCCGGCGCGGTACCCGGAACCAGGCGGCATACAGCGCGGGCACGAAGATCAGTGTCAGGCCGGTGGCGGCAATCAGTCCACCCATGATCGATACCGCCATCGGCCCGAAAAATACGCTGCCCGTCAGCGGAATCATCGCCAGCACCGCCGCCAGCGCGGTCAGCACGATTGGTCGAAAACGACGCACCGTCGCTTCGACAATCGCATCAAACGGCGCACGGCCCAGTTCCAGATCCTGGCGGATCTGATCGACCAGAATCACGCTGTTGCGCATGACCATGCCGAGCAGCGCGATGGTGCTGAGCATCGCCACGAAACCGAACGGCTTGCCCGATGCCAGCAGCCCCAGCCCGACGCCGATAATCCCGAGCGGCGCGGTGAGCACCACCATCAGGGTCCGGGAAAAACTCTTGAGCTGGACCATCAGGATCGTAATGACGGCGAGCACGAACAAGGGCATGCCCACCATGACGCTGGCCTGACCTTTGCCCGAATCCTCGACCGTGCCGCCGATCTCGATGCGGTAACCCGGAGGCAACTCCGCCTCGATTCCGGCGATTGCGGGTGCCAGATCCGCGACCACTTCGGGCGGTTGCTTGTCGGCGTGGATATCGCCACGCACGCCGATGGTCGGCGTGCGATCGCGTCGCCACAGAATGCCGTCCTCGAGCCCGTAGTTCAGCCGCGCGATCTGGGCCAGCGGGATATTGACGCCACTCGCGGTCGGTACGGAGAGACTTCCCAGCAGCTCCAGGTGTTCGCGCTCCGCGGGCGGTCCCCGCACCACCACTCCGGTCAGGCGATTGTGCTCGCGCAAATGGGTCAGCGTGGCGCCGTTGATGGCGGTCTCCAGCAGCTGCGACACGCTCTCGGTACTCACGCCAAGTGCTCGCGCCCGATCCTGATCGATATCGATGCGGATACGTTTGGAAGCTTCCGCGGTATCGAGGTGGACACCCGCCGCATAGGGATTCGCGCGCATGACCGCGGCGATCCGGTCGGCATATACGCGCGCCACCGCACGCTCCGGACCGGACACCCGGTACTGCAACACGTAGCCCACCGGCGGGCCGTTCTCCAGCCGGTTGACACGCCAGCGCACATCGGGAAATTGCGCAGGCAGTACTTCGAGCAAATGTGTGCGAATGCGTTCGCGCGCTTTTAGGTCGTGCGTGTTGAGCACGAACTGCGCAAAACTTGCCGAGGGCAATTGCTGGTCGAGCGACAGAAAGTAGCGTGGCGTGCCGCTGCCTATATAGGCCACCTCACTGTCGAGGCCGGGAATGTTCGCGAGCGTTGCTTCCAGGCGACGTGCCACAGAGTCGGTTTCGGTAATCGACGCGCCCTCCGGCAACTGCAGGTCCACCAACAATTCGAGCCGGTTCGATGCCGGAAAGAACTGGTTGGGGACGGTCGCAAACAGCGCCACGCCGCCCGCGAATAACGCAACGGTAATGCCGATGGTCGCCCAGCGGTGGTTGATGCACAAAGCGATGGCGCGCCGAAAACGCGCGTAGAAAGGCGTCTGATACACCGCGTTCGGATCCTGGGCCGGCCCATCGGCGGCCGCAGTCTTCTCGGAGAGCAAGTAATAGCCGAGCAGTGGCACGGTGAGCACCGCCGCAAGCCACGACAGCAGCAACGCCAGCCCGACCACCTGGAACAGCGCACGCGTGTATTCCCCGGTGCTGCTCGCGGCGGTTGCTATCGGCAGAAATCCCGCGGCGGTAATCAGTGTGCCCGCCAGCATCGGAAAGGCCGTACTGGTATAGGCGAAGGCCGCCGCGCGGAGGCGGTCGTAACCTTGCGCGAGTTTCACCGCCATCATCTCGACGGCAATGATGGCATCGTCCACCAGCAGTCCGAGCGAGAGAATCAAGGCACCGAGCGAGATGCTGTGCAGACCGATACCGGCCATGCGCATCACCAGGAAGGTTACCCCCAGCACCAGAGGAATCGACAGTGCCACCACCAGCCCGGTGCGCACGCCCAGCGCGAAAAAGCACACCGCCAGCACGATGACGATGGCTTCGAACAGCGCGTGAATGAATTCCCGGATGACGCGCGCAACCGCCGCGGGCTGATCCGCGACCCGCGACAGGCTCATGCCGAGTGGTATCTCGCGGTTGAGCTGCGCGAAGGTTTGATCGAGGCGTTTCCCGAGGCCGATGATGTCGCCTCCCTTGCGCATCGATACGGCGATCCCGATCGCGGGTTGCCCGTCGAAGCGCATCCGTGGCGCCGGCGGGTCCTGATAGCCGCGGTAGACGGTTGCGATGTCGCCCAGGCGGAAACTTCGACCCTGCCAGTGGATGGGCAATTGGCGCAGTTGTTCGACGGTGTCGAGTCCTCCGGACACGCGCAGGTGGATCCTGTCTTTTGCGGTATCGACGGCACCGGCCGGCACCACGGCGTTCTGCGCCGCCAGCGTCCGGGCGATCAGCTCCGGCGGGATGCCGAGCTGGTCGCGCCTGGCGTTGGCGATGTCGATGTAAATGCGCTCTTCCTGCAAGCCGATCAACTCGACCTTGGCGACATCGGTGATCCGCAGCAGTTGTTCGCGAATACGATCGGCATAGTCCTTCAGTTCCTGATAACTGAAATCGGCACCTGTCAGTGCATAGATATTCCCGAAGGTGTCGCCAAATTCATCGTTGAAGGCGGGCCCGACGACACCGGACGGCAACAGGTGTCGCATGTCGCCGACTTTTTTGCGCACCTGGTAGAAGCCATCCGACACCGCGGCGGGGGGCAGATCTTCCCGAAACAGGACAAACACCCGGGATTCGCCCGGCTGCGAATACGAGCGCAGATAGTCCAGTCCATCCAGCTCCTGCAATTTCTCTTCGATGCGATCGGTGACCAGGCGATCCACCTCATCCGCCGTCGCGCCGGGCCATTGGGTATTCACCACCATCATCCGAAACGTGAACGGCGGATCTTCCGACTGACCCAGATGAAAGTAGCTGTAGATACCCAGCGCGCCGAGCAGCAGCGTCAGATAACCCACGAGGACGCGATTGGACAGCGCCCATTCGCTCAGGTTGAAGCGCTTCATCCGCGCCGAGCCACTAGAGCGCGGCTTTCGCGGTGCGATCAACCGGCATGATCGCCATCCCGGGCACCAGGAGATGAACCCCCGCGGAGATCAGGCGATCGCTGGCGTGTAACGCACCCGCCACGATCACGGCGTCGTCCAGATATTCCCGCACCGCCACCGGGACAGGTTGCGCGGACAGCCTGCCGTCGCTCGCCGTCTCGACCCGCCACACCACGGCTTGTTGCGTGTCCCTGCTGCCCAGCGCCGTGGCGGGCACGCGAAAGCTGTCGTTATCGCCACTGCCCGCCACATATACCGTCGCGGTGGCACCGAGCTGCACCTTTGCGTCGGCCGCGATGATACTCACGCGTACCTCCTGGGTGCGCGTCTCGGCATCGGCCTGCGGACTGATTTCGCGAATCCTGCCGACATAGCGCCCGGTTTCGTCGGCATATAAAACAACGCTGATGTGCTTGGCCGCGCGCAACGCCGGTGCCCTGCCCTCCGGGACCTGGATCAGCACCTCCCGCCCGCCGTCCGCCGCCACGCGCGCCACCGGCTGACCGGCACTGACAACATTGCCGACCTCCGCCATGACCGCGGTAACGACGCCCGCCGTATCGGTTTTCAGTTCGGTGTACTGCGCTTGATTGCGGGCAAGGTCGAGTTCCGCCCGCGCCTGATCGCGCCGCGCGCGCGCCAGCATGGTCGTGCTCTTTTGTTTGTCGACCGCCGACTGGCTGATGAAACCACGGGCCTGGAGTTCCACCGAGCGCTTTTGCTCGTTCTGCGCAATCCACAGATCTGCCTCGGCGGCAGCCACGGCGGCCTTGGCAGCCGCCAGATTCAGTCGCGCATCCTCCGGATCGAGCACCGCCAGCACGGCGCCGCGCTGGACGTGCATGCCGACGTCGATGGCTCTGGAGGCGATCTTGCCCGGCACCCGAAATGCCAGATCGGCTTCAACACGCGCGCGCACCGCGCCGGCATAGGCGTCGGTCATGCTCTGCGCCAGCGGCTGCGGCGATTCGACCACCACGGCACGCGCACCCTGCGCGGGTGGTGCTGGGTCAGCGCAGCTCGTCAGAAGAGCAGTCGCAATGGACACTGCCAGGAGTGGTATGCGTTGGAACACCCGTTCGTCCAACCGGCGACCGCCGGGCATGTTGCGTCGGTCCGAATAATACAGGCATTCCACTGTCTGCAAGGCCCTCACAGGTCCGGAGATCCGCTCGGCGCAACGTCCGACCTGATGCGAACTTTCACCGCAAGCACGGGGACGTCGATGATCCATCACTATCATCCCCGCGCGGGACTTCTGCGTCAGGCGGTAGCCGCCAAGCGCTGGCGGATACGGTCGAGCCGCATCAGCAAGTAGATGGCGCCCACGATATTGCCGACGATGAAGAGCGCCACGGCCCAGGGCAGCGCCGCGCGCGCCGAGCCCTCGACGTAATAGATGAGCCAGGACAACAGCAGACAGCCGAACACGAAGTCGAGGGTCACCACCAGCCCCCAGGGTTCGCGCACCGCCGTCATGAAGCCGGCGAAGGTTGGGTCGGTCATGGCCGCCCAGATGAAGACGCCGAGAAAAGCCAGCAAGTAGAGAACGATGGTTGGTTTTGCCGAGGTCATGATGATCTCCAGGTTGTGATTATTTTTTGCCGGGTTGGCACCGGCGCGTCACGATCAGCAGCGGCA
Source organism: uncultured Gammaproteobacteria bacterium (assembly GCA_947084925.1). Taxonomy (GTDB): domain Bacteria; phylum Pseudomonadota; class Gammaproteobacteria; order Pseudomonadales; family Porticoccaceae; genus JAGPUQ01. The sequence continues at coordinate 62,386 of CAMTUJ010000026.1, read as the reverse complement.
CGGCCCGCCGAGCGCACCCCATGGTCCGGCGCACGGCCCGGCGCTGTCAAATCCCGCGCGCCTTGACCCGCAGCTTGGCGGTCTGGCGTGCCAGCGCCACCAGCTTGCCCTGGCTGTCCCACAACCAGCCGTCTTCATTCAGGGTGCCCGCGGTAATCAGGGATGTTTCGAACTTGCAGCGCAGTGGTCCCGGCGCCGGGCGGGCATGAATCTGCACCGACAGATCCAGGGTCGGCACCCAGCCTTCGGGTCCGTAAAGGGCAAACGCCGGGGGCGGCATGGCGTCGGAGAACAGCAGCAGACCGAACAGATCGATGGTCCCGCCATCGGCGAAATCGGTCCAGCCCAGCCAGCAGCCCGACCCATCCGGCGTTCCATCCAGCGCCTTGACGTTAGCCGGCGTCATGCGCTGGACGAGCTGTTTGCGCAACGGGACATTGTCCGCGACCGGGGTGTCGACGCTATCGGCGAATCCGGGCATCTCGGGAATGGGGATCGCGCAGTGATTCACGCCACGCACCCGGTCGAAATCCGTGTAGGTACCGATCAACTGGATCATGGTCTCACCGCCCTGCATCAGGCGCACCATGCCCGTTGACGTGCCCTTCCCCACCCGCAGCACCTCGACCTCGCAGCGCACCGGGCCGGACGCGGGGCGCGCCACATAGTACGCGGTGACCGTCATCGGGTACGGGTGCGGCAGGGCCGCCGCCAGCGCCCGCGCGCCGAGCGCCATGGCGTAGCCGCCGTTGGGCGTCTGCCCGATGCTCCAGTCGGGAGAGAACTCCCCTTCCCAGATCCGCTCGCCGATGCGTCGCACCTGGGTATCGCGCTCGAATTTGCTCATCGCCGTGGGTGCCGGATTCAGAAAGTTGGATGTCACGTTTTGATCTCGCGCTGCTTCGATGCCGGCGTCATTATCCTGAAATCGCACCCGGGCGCGAGCCCGACCGCCCACGCTCGGCTGATTTGAATTAGACTCGAAAAAAATCACCCGTGGAGCGGACATGACCAGCATTGGCACTTACCCGGATATCAGCGTTGCACTGGAAGATCGCGTCGCCACCATCACCATCCGGCGGCCGCCTTTCAATTATTTCGACGTGACCCTGATCAATGCCATCGCCGACGCTTTCACCGATCTGGATGCCGTGCCGGAATGCCGCGCGCTGGTGCTCGCCGCGGAAGGCAAGGCGTTCTGCGCGGGCGCCGATTTTGCGGGCGGCGACCGCCTCGACAGGGACAACGCCGCCGCCGGCAAGGATGACTCCGCCTTCAAAAAACGCTCGGGCCGGCTCTATCAGGAAGCAGTGCGATTGTTCCGCAACAAAAAGCCCGTGGTGTGCGCGGTGCAGGGTGCGGCGATCGGCGGCGGTCTGGGGCTGGCGCTGGTGGGCGATTTCCGCGTTACCTGCCCGGAAGCGCGCTTCAGCGCCAATTTTTCGCGCCTCGGCTTTCATCCCGGATTCGGCCTCACCCACACCCTGCCGGCGCTGATCGGCCAGCAAAAGGCGCATCTCATGTTCTACAGCGGTCGCCGTGTACCGGGCGACCAGGCTGTCGCCTGGGGGCTTGCCGACGTGCTGGTGGCGCAGGATCAGGTACTGACCAGTGCCCAGGCGCTGGCGCGTGAGATCGCCGGCTCGGCGCCGCTCGCGGTGCAGTCGATCCGGGAAACCGTGCGCATGGGGCTTGCCGACCGGGTGCAGGCCGCCACCGACCGCGAGCTGGGCGAGCAGCAGTGGCTGCTCAAGACCGCGGATGCCAAGGAGGGCATCAAAGCCACCGCGGAGCGCCGCGAACCGGATTTCAAGGGGAATTAGCGGCAGCGGAACCACCGCAAGCCTGCGCAAGCAGCAGCGATGCTTCCCCGGCGCGGGTTCCAGGCCGCGCGCAACTGACCACCGGGTCCAGCACAAAAGGCAAGGGAGTACGTCATGAGCCACCACAAATCCCGGGCATCCCTGCGCCGCGCGGCGCTGGCATTTGCGCTCGCCGCGGTACTCGCGAGCTGCGGAAAAGGCACTCCGGAGAGCCACGGGCTGCTGGACGCCGAAGGCACCAGCGAGCCTTACCTGGTGCAGTATCTGGTGCCCGGCGCCGATTTCCTCGGCGTGCACGGCCTCACCTTCGACCGCGACGACAACCTCTATGTGGGCAGCGTCATCGGCCAGGCCATCCACAAGGTTGACGTCAACACGGGGGAATCCGAGGTGTTCGTGGGGCCGCCCCAGGGCATGGCCGACGATCTCGAATTCGGCCCCGACGGCACCCTGGTGTGGACCTCGATCCTCACCTGGAAGGTCCACGCCCGCCGCCCGGACGGCACCGTCTTTGTCCTCGCGGACAATCTGCCCGGCATCAATTCCATCGCGTTCCGCGACGACGGTCGGCTGTTTGTCACCCAGGTGCTGTGGGGCGATGCGCTGTGGGAACTGGACCTCAAGGGGCGCAAGGAACCGCGCCGGGTGCTGGCCGACATGGGCGGTCTGAACGGCTTCGATTTCGGCAAGAACGGCCTGCTCTATGGACCCCTGCTCTTCAAGGGCCAGGCGGTGAAGATCGATGTGGACAGCGGTGAATCGACCGAGGTTGCAGCCGGCTTCCGGATTCCGGTGGCCGCCAACCTCGACAGCCACGACAACCTCCATGTGACCGATACCGCAACGGGCCGGGTACTGCGGGTGGATATCCACAGCGGCGAGAAAACCCTGGTGGCGACCGTACCCGAGGGTATCGACAACCTGGCGTTCGACTCCCGCGACCAGCTCTACATCACCAACATGGTCGATAACGCCATTCTCAAGATCAACACCCGCACGGGCGCGACCCATACCGTCGTGAAGAGTGCGCTCGCCGTGCCCGGCGGGCTGGATGTCCGGGTCGAAAACGGCATCGATCAGATCTATCTGGGAGATCTGTTTTCTTTCAAGAAAATAGCCGGTGACAGCGGCGCGGTCACCGAGCTGAAACGCGGCCTGCGCGACCGCATGGAAATGCCGATGACCGTCACCCTCCAGGGCAACCGCGCGGTGACTTCGAGCTGGTTCACCAACGCGGTCGAAGTCTTCAACCTCGCCACCAACGCATCCGTCGCGACCTACCACGATCTCAAGCATCCGGTGGATGCGCTGGAGCTGGAGCCCGGTGTGCTGCTGATCGCCGAACAGGGCACCGGACGCCTGTTGCGGGTATCCGGCGAACACGGCGCCAAGCGCAAGACCATCGCCGAAAACCTGCCGGGCATGGCCGCCATGCGTCCGGTACCGGGCGACAAGGAAGGCAAGCCGATCACCCGTGTCTATCTGACCGACACCCTGAACGGGCAACTGTTGCGCCTGAATCCAGACAATGGCAAGCGCCAGGTGGTCGCCGAAGGTCTGGATCGACCCGAAGGCTTCGCCGTGGCGCCCGACGGGACCATCGTGCTCGCCGAGGTTGGTCGGCGGCGGCTGGTCCGGATCGACCCCGAAAACGGCGACGTCACCGAGATCGCGCGCAATCTCGCCATCGGCTACCCCGCCGCCGAAGGCATGCCGCCCAGCTATGTGCTCACCGGCGTGGGGGTATCCCCGAGCGGCGCCATCTATGTTTCGGCGGATCGCGCCACGGCGCTCTACAAAATCACGCCGCAGCAAACCGCCGGGCATTGATGGCGGGCGGGTGCGTCGGCGGACCCGCCCGATTGCCTCGCGCAGCCTGACCACCACGCCAGCAACCTGGTAACCCCAGCATGTCCGACGAAGCCCGCATCGCCCTGCTCATCGACGCCGACAACTGCCCGGCGGGCAAGATCGAGGTGATCCTCGATGAGCTGGCCAAATACGGCGTGCCCAATGTGCGCCGCGCCTACGGCAACTGGAAGAGCAACAACCTCAAAGGCTGGGAAGAGGTGCTGCACGACTACGCAATCCAGCCGATCCAGCAGTTCGCTTACACCAAGGGCAAGAACGCCACCGACAGCGCCATGATCATCGATGCCATGGATCTGCTCTACACCCAGAAGCTCGACGCTTTTTGTCTGGCCTCGTCCGATTCCGACTTCACGCCGCTGGTGATGCGCATCCGCGCCAACGGGCTCAAGGTGTACGGTTTTGGCGAAAAGAAAACGCCGATGCCGTTCGTCAATGCCTGCTCCAAATTTCTTTATCTGGAAAATCTCGGCACGCTGTCCCAGGCCAGCGAGGAAACCGCGGCGAGTCCGCAGAGAAAATCCGCCAAGGAACTCAAGAGCGACACCAAGCTGGTCGGCCTGCTGCGCAACGCCGTCGAAGCCTGCATTGGCGATGATGGTTGGTCACATCTGGGACAGGTTGGCTCGCATATCTCCAACCAGGCATCCTTCGATCCGCGCAACTATGGTTACTCGAAACTGAGTGATCTGATCAAAGCCACCGGTTTGTTCGATACCGAGCGTCGCGGCAGCAATCAACCCTATCTGCGCGACAAACGCGCGGCAAAAAAGTCGGCAGGTTAGTTGCACTGACACGGCAGCCACGCGCACCGCACAGCTCCGCCGCAGCGCGAATCGGCAGCGATACGCCGAGTATTTGCGACGGCCTCGCTCAAGCCTGGTCGCGGAATCCGCTCACCAACCGAACACCTGCTTGATAAAGGGCATCGTAAGCTGCCGCTGATGCGCGAGTGCCGCGTGATCGAGGCGATCGAGACAGTCCATCAAACTCGCGAGATCCCGTGGCGCGCGGTGCAGCAGGTAGCGCCCGGCATCCGGCCCGAGCAGCAACCCGAGGCGCGCCGCCCGAAACCGCAGAATTTCCAGACACTGCCCATCGTCATGATCGGGAAGACCAAACCCGTATCCGGCGACGAGTCGCGAGCGCAGATCAGGCAACCGCAACGGCAGTTCGCGCGGCGCCGTCCGCGCCGTCACCAGCAAACGCCCGCCCCGCTCCAGCAGCCGGTTGTGCAAACTGAACAGCGCCAGCTCCCAGTCGCCCCGGCCCGCGACGGCATCCAGTTCATCCAGGGCCAGCAGGTTGAGATTATCGAGATCGGCGAGCACTTCGTCGGGAGCACAGTCGCGCAGGGCGCCCAGCGGCAGATAGAGTGCCTGCGCGTAATGCCGACAACTGGCGCGCGCCAGATGGCTCTTGCCGGTCCCGGGACCACCCCAGAGGCAGACCAGGCTGCCCGGCGGGAACTGGTCGCGCAGCAGCGCGAGCGCCTGGCCCGCGACCGACGTGGGCGCGGCGTGGAAATTCTCGAAGCCGGCATCGTCGCGCAAGGTCACCGGCAGTGCGAGCTGACGAGACAATCAGGGTCCCCGCCAGAGATAGCGTCGCTCGACCGCGGGTTCGGCCGCGGTAACCACGGCGGTCTGGACTGCGGTTTCTGCGGTGGCAGTGGCCGCGGAAGCGACGCTGGATTGGGCCGTGGATGCGACCGGGAGTTGCGCCGCGGGCGCGGCCGCGACTGCCGGGACGACAGCACCAAAGCGCGGATTGCCGTCGAGTGCCGTCCACAGGAGGTTCGGATCGCCGTCCAGTTGCAGCTCGACATGCAGCCGACCCGCCGTCAGCGCGGTCACCGCGATCCCACGGATAAATTCCATACCCCCCAGCGTCTCCAGCACGGCGCGGTAGGCTGCGTAACTGCGGACATCCTCGACTACCAGGGTTTGGGTCGCGGTACCGGTCTGGGGCAGATAGGCAAGTCGCGCGGCGAGCTGGTCCACGGCGTCGCCGACACTCGCCTCGACCCACTGCGGCAAGGATTCCGCGGTCGGCGTCGCGGACGCCGGCGCACCGGTGCCGCCGAGCCGCCACCGACCGCGGATCGCGTCGGCGCCGACGGCGGGATCGAGCGCAAGCCAATGGCTCGCACCGTAGCGTTGCGCCACTGCCTCGATCCGATCCGCGTCAAACCCCGCATGAGTCGCGCCGATCGCCTTGCGGTCCTCCAGATCCCACAGGGGTTCCAGTACCGGAACCCCGCGGTTCGCGAGCACACGACGGGCGATCTCGATCACCGCGGCACTGTCCGCCTCGCTGCCGCTTGCCAGCAACAAAAGCTGCGGGCGTTGCGCGGGCCAGAGCGGCACATGCAGGCGCCGCAGCGCCGCATCCACGGCCGACGCGGAGAAACTAACCTGCAGCAGGAAGCCCGGTGCGCCGCCCACTTCGGGTTCCGACCCCGCAGCGGGCACCTCGACATAGTCGTAGCGCTCGACCAACTGCGGCGCCGTGGCCACCAGTTGCGCGACGCCGGGGTCGTCCAGCACTGCGCGCTGTCCCGTCAATTTGACGGCAACCTGACCCAGGCCTGCACGAAAACCCCGCTCCCGTTCGGCATCGCTCTGATCGACCACCGGCACCGTGGCGGCAAGCAGGTCCACCATCACCACGGCGCCCGCCACGCGCGGCGCCAAGGCGAGCAAAAGTGTGGCCAGGAGTGCGTAAAACCGGCTGATTTTCATCGCGGCATTCTATCAGCATGCGCAGGTCGGGCTGGCGTGCAATTCACCAGGAATCCAGGCGGCGCCCGCCGCGCCCTGACTTTGCCGGCGCAGCGGGCTAAAATGCCGCGTTTACGGGGATGCGCATCGATGAGTGATAAATCCGCGCCGCTCAGCTATCGCGATGCCGGTGTCGACATCGACGCCGGCAATCGCCTGGTTGACCGGATCAAAGCCGTGGCACAGGCCACGCGCCGGCCCGAAGTGCTGGCCGGACTGGGTGGCTTCAGCGCCCTGTGCCGGCTGCCGACGGGCTATCGCGAGCCGCTGCTGGTATCCGCCACCGACGGCGTCGGCACCAAGCTGCGCCTGGCGATGGAGCTGAACCAGCACGACACCATCGGCATCGACCTGGTCGCCATGTGCGTCAACGACCTGATCGTGTGCGGTGCCGAACCGCTGTTTTTTCTCGATTACTACGCAACCGGCAAGCTCGATGTCGATACCGCCGCCCGGGTGATCGCCGGCATCGGCACCGGGTGCCAGCTTGCGGGCTGCTCTCTGGTGGGTGGCGAAACCGCCGAAATGCCCGGCATGTACCAGGGTTCGGACTATGATCTCGCCGGCTTCTGCGTAGGCGTGGTCGAAGCCGCCGAAGTGATCGACGGCAGCTGCGTGGCCGCTGGCGACACCCTGATCGGGCTGCCTTCGAGTGGACCTCATTCCAACGGTTATTCGCTGATTCGCAAGGTGCTGGAGCGCACCGGGGCAAATTCCGCCACCACGCTCATCGACGGCGAAGGTCCGGGCGCCGAGAGCCTGGCCAAGGCCCTGCTTGCGCCTACCCGTATCTACGTCAAATCCGTGCGCGAACTGGTGCGGCTGCAACCCGTCCACGCCCTCGCCCACATCACCGGCGGCGGCCTGATCGAGAACCTGCCGCGGGTGCTGCCCGCGGGCACGCACGCCGTGATCGACACCGACGCCTGGGTGCCACCGCCCGTGTTCGAATGGTTGCAGCGGCGGGGAAACATCGCATGGCGGGAGATGTTCCGCACGTTCAACTGCGGCATCGGCATGGTTATCGTCGTCCCGGCGGATACGGCGATTCTTGCCCTCGACATATTGGCCGGTTGCGGCGAACAACCTTTCATACTGGGTACCATCGTCCCCGCGGATGGCGACGCGACGGTCCGCTTCACCGGCAGCCGCACGCCGGAGCACTGAACGTTTCCCGCCGGGAGCCGTCCAAGCCGCCATGACCAGAGCCGATCTCACTGACTTTCACCCGCGCTCCCTGCTGGCAGTCGCGCTGCTCGTGCTGGCGCTGGGCGCCCGGGGCGAGACCGCGCTCGCTCCCTACACGGCCACCTACAAGGCCAGCTTCAACGGCATTCCGGTCGTCATCACACAGACGCTGGCAACGACGCCCGCCGGCTATCGCGTCATCACCGCCGCCGCCAATGCGCTCGGCGAGATTCACGAACAGGAAGACTTTCATCTCGCCGACGGCGCCATTCTGGTGGATGCATACCGCTACGAACGCTCCCTGCTCGGCAGCAAGCGCAAAGAACAGTTGTCGGTTGATCGCACCCAGGCCGTCGCGCACTACCGCCGCCACGGCGATCCGCGCGACATCGCGCTGCAACCCGGGTATCTCGGCCCGATCAGCTATCAGGTCCAGTTGCGTCGTGACCTGATCGCCGGCAAAACCAGTTTTGATTACCAGGTGATGGATCGCGGCAAGGTCAAGCATTACTTCTTCCAGAGCGAAGGCACCGACGTCATTCACACCGCTGCCGGGGAGGTGAATGCGGTACGAGTACGCCGTGTGCGCGACGACAACGTGCGCCAGACCTTCTTCTGGATGGCACCGGCGCTGGGTTACCGGTTGGTGAAGCTGCGCCAGGAGGAAAACGGCGACAGCTACGAGTTGCTGCTCAATGAGTTGTCCGCCCCGCCCGCCGCCGTCGAAACCGCGCAGGTAGTCCAGTGACCGAACACTTCGATCCAGGCTCCGATCGACCGGGTATTGGCCGTGCGCTGCCGATTCTCGCTGTGTTGCTCGGACTCGGCATAGGCGCCTATTTCCTGTTTTTCCGCCCCCCGACCCAGCTCAGCGTGCCATCCACAGACGCACCGCTGCCGACGCCGGCGCAGGCACCCGCCGCAACGACAACGGCCGCAGCCTTGCCAGCGACGTCCCCGGCCGACACGACGGCGACGCCGGCGCCGACACGCATTCCAGCGGTGCCGGCGCTTCAGGCAACCTTGCTGGAGCTGGCGGACAGCGACGTCGAGGTACGCGAACATCTGCGCGCGCTGCTGGGCGACGGGCCGCTGGCAAAGTGGCTCAGGCAGGATAGCCTGCTGCAACGCATCGCCGTACTGATCGCCGGACTCGCCCGCGGCGAATTCTCGCTGGAAACGCTCCTGCTCGCGCCTCCGGCTGGGGGTTTTCAGGCAGACATTCGCGACGGCAAAACTTATGTGAGCCCGCGCAACTACGCGCGTTACAACACCATGGTCGGCCTGGTGGATGGCCTGGACGTGACCGCGCTGGCCGAATTTTTCCAGCGCTACCGGCCATTGCTGGAGGCAGCCTACGGGGAACTGGGACAACCGCCCGAGCAACTGGATACCGCGCTGCTCGGCGCCATCGACCACCTGCTGGGGACGCCGGAGCTGGCCACATCGCCCGCGCTGGCGCAGGAATCCGTCGCCTATACCTATGCGGATCCCGGGCTGGAAGGGCTGTCAGAGGCACGAAAACAACTGTTGCGGATGGGCCCGGAGCACACCCGCACCCTGAAAGTTAAACTCAACGCCTTGCGCACGGCGCTCCTGGCGTCCCCGCCAGGCCCGGCCACAAGCCCGGCAGCGGCGCAGTCCCCCCAGTCACCGAACTGAGCCGTGGCTGCGCCGCCTGCCGATGCTCAAGCCCGCGGCAGGGTTACGCCGCGCTGACCCTGATATTTTCCGCCGCGATCCCGGTAGGAAACCTCGCACACTTCATCGGACTCGAAAAACAGCATCTGGGCCACGCCCTCGTTGGCATAGACCTTGGCCGGCAGGCTGGTGGTGTTGGAAAACTCGAGCGTGACATGCCCCTCCCATTCGGGTTCGAGGGGGGTGACATTGACGATGATGCCGCAGCGCGCGTAGGTGGATTTGCCGAGGCAGATGGTGAGCACGCTGCGGGGGATGCGGAAATACTCCACAGTACGGGCGAGCACGAACGAATTGGGCGGAATCACGCAGTAATCGCCCTTCACGTCCACGAAACTGCGGGGATCGAAATTCTTCGGATCCACCGTGGCCGAATGCACATTGGTGAAAATCTTGAATTCATCCGCGCAGCGCACGTCGTAGCCGTAGCTGGACAGCCCGTAGGAAATCACCCGGGCACCATTGCCCTCGGGATCCCGCACCTGGCGGTCCACAAAGGGTTCGATCATGCCCTGTACCGCCATGCGGCGGATCCATTTATCCGATTTGATGCTCAAGGTCCTGCTCTCCGCACGGCTATGTCGCGAGTGATTTACGGCGCTGCTATTCGATGATGATTTCGGGAACGCTGGCATCCAGACCCGCGAGCGCGGTCAGTACGCCGCGCGCGATCACGCGATAGCGACCAGCCAGCTCGCCTTCCGGATCGGCAGCCACAATCGGGCGCCCGGCATCGCCTTCGCGGATGCGTCGGTCCAGCGGCAGCGAACCCAGCAGCACGGTGCCGTATTCCGCCGCCACCCGGGCGCCGCCGCCGGTATCGAAAATCGGCTCGGCGTGGCCGCACCGGGTGCAGACATGGAGGCTCATGTTCTCGACCACGCCCAGCACCGGAATCCGCACCTTGTTGAACATCTCGATACCCTTGCGCGCGTCCAGCAGCGCGATGTCCTGCGGCGTGGTGACGATCACCGCGCCGGATACCCGGGCTTTCTGCGCGAGGGTGAGCTGGATGTCGCCGGTGCCGGGCGGCATGTCCACCACCAGCACGTCGAGCTCGCCCCAGTTGGTCTGGGTGAGCATCTGGATCAGCGCCCCGCCCGCCATGGGACCGCGCCACACCATGGGCGTGCTGGCGCTGGCCAGATAGGCCATGGACATGGTCTTGAGGTTGTGCGCCGCCACCGGCACAAAGGTATTGCCGTTCAGCACCTTCGGCTGGGTGCCATCGGGCAGGCCGAGCAACAGGCCGATGCTGGGTCCGTAGATGTCGGCGTCGAGCAGGCCGACGCTGCGACCCTCGGCCACCAGCGCCAGCGCGAGGTTCACCGCCGTGGTGGATTTGCCCACGCCGCCCTTGCCGGAGGCGACCGCAACGATGTGCCGTACGCCCTGCAAACCTGCCGCTGCTTCTGCCATCGCGTTCTCCGTGCCCTTCGTATGGAGGAAAGTCGTGTGAATGAAAAGTCGTGCGCGTGCTGTGTGCGCGCAAAGCCATCCGCATGAAAAAAAGCGGCAAAGCCGCTATAGTTCCCGCCCTTTTCCGCACCCGGCTTCGGCCCGTTTCCATGGCCTCTTCGACCATCCATGCCACTACCATCCATGCCACTACCGCCGCCGCAAACCAGCCGCGCCGCATCCTGGTAACCAGTGCATTGCCCTATGCCAATGGCGCCATCCATCTGGGCCATCTGGTGGAATACATTCAGACCGATATCTGGGTGCGTTTTCAGAAATTGCGCGGCCACGCATGTTACTACGTCTGCGCCGACGATGCCCATGGCACCGCCATCATGCTCAAGGCCGAGGAACTGGGACTGGCTCCCGAGGCGCTGATCGAACGGGTCAACGCCGAGCACCGCGCCGACTTTGCGAGTTTTCTGATCGAATTCGACAATTATCATTCCACGCACGCGCCGGAAAACCGCGAACTGTCGGAAACCATCTACCGCCGCCTGCGCGCCAACGGCCATATCGCGACCCGCAGCGTCACCCAGCCCTACGACCCGGAAAAAGGCCTGTTTCTGGCCGATCGCTACATCAAGGGCAACTGCCCGCGCTGCAAGGCGCCGGATCAGTACGGCGACAACTGCGAAGCCTGCGGCGCCACCTACAGTCCCACGGAACTGATCGACGCGCGCTCGGTGATTTCCGGTGCCGCCCCGGTGCTGCGGGAATCGATCCACTATTTTTTCACCCTGCCCGCCTTCACCGACTTCCTCAAGGCCAGGACCCGCGCCGGCCATGTCGCGGAAGAAATCGCCAACAAACTGAGCGAATGGCTCGACGGCGGTCTCCAGGAATGGGACATCAGCCGCGACGCGCCCTATTTCGGCTTTGAAATTCCCGATGCGCCCGACAAGTATTTTTACGTCTGGCTGGATGCGCCCATCGGCTACATGGCCAGCTTCAAAAACCTCTGCGCGCGCAACAAGCTGGATTTCGACGCCTTCTGGCAGCGCGACTCCACCGCCGAGCTGTACCACTTCATCGGCAAGGACATCGTCAATTTCCACGCACTGTTCTGGCCGGCAATGCTGGAGAGCGCCGGCTTTCGCACCCCGGACAAAATCTGCGTGCACGGCTTTCTTACCGTGAACGGCAAGAAAATGTCGAAATCCCGCGGCACCTTCATCAATGCCCGCGCCTATCTGGACCAGCTGAATCCGGAATATCTGCGCTATTACTTCGCGGCCAAGCTGTCCGCCGGCATCGATGATCTCGACCTCAATCTCGACGACTTCGCGCAACGAGTCAACAGCGATCTGGTGGGCAAGCTGGTCAACATTGCGAGCCGCTGCGCCCGTTTCATCGGCGACGGCAAAGGCGGCGTGCTGGCAACCGAGCTCGCCGAGCCCGAGCTCTGGGAGCGCGCCCTGGGGATCGCCGACGGCGTCGCCGCCCACTACGAGAACCGCGAATTCGGCAAGGCGATGCGGGAAATCATGGCGATCGCCGATGCCGCGAACGAATACATCGCCACCCGGGAGCCCTGGAAACTTGCCAAACAGCCCGGCCGCGACGCCGAGGTGCAGGGTATCTGCTCGCTCGGGATCAACCTGTTCCGCATCCTGATGCTGTATCTCAAACCGGTACTGCCGCGCATGGCGCAACAGGCCGAGGAATTTCTCAACGACGAATTGCGCTGGGATGGCACCATCGCGCCCCTGCTCGGCCACCGCATCGCCGCTTTCACGCCCCTGATGCAGCGGGTCGAGAAAAAGCAGATCGATGCCATGCTCGCCGCGAGCGCCACGGAGCCGCCGGCAGCCGTGGCGCCCGCGGTTGCCGAGATCGAATCCCCGGCAATGGAGCCGCTGGCCGCGCAAATCGGCTTCGATGATTTCAGCAAGGTGGATCTGCGCATCGCCCGCATTGTCGCCGCGCGCACCGTCGAGGGCTCGGACAAACTGCTGCAGCTCACGCTGGATCTCGGCGGCGAGACCCGCAATGTTTTTTCCGGCATTCGCGCCAGCTACCGGCCCGAGGATCTGGAAGGCCGTCTCACGGTGATGGTGGCCAATCTGGCGCCGCGCAAGATGCGCTTCGGACTGTCGGAAGGCATGGTGCTTGCCGCCGGCGACGACAACGGCATTTATCTGCTCGCACCTGACAGCGGCGCCCGGCCGGGCCAGCGCGTGACCTGATTGCGGCGCGGCCGGCGCCGATGGACGCCATCGCCCCCAGGCGGCATGCTGACACCGCAGGCTCTCGTCAACGGCCAATCCCATACAGGTAATCCCATACAGGAAAGCCCATGCACGAAATCGCGCTGGTTCTACTGGGCACCGTGCTGGTCAACAATGTGCTGCTCGCGCAGACCCTGGGCGTCTCGGCATTGTGGGGAATATCGTCCCGACTGGGCGGCGCCGTCGGCCTGGCGGTGGCGACCGGCGCCCTGCTGTTGCTGAGTGCCGCGGCCAACCACAGCGTTTACCACTGGCTTCTCGTGCCGCTGGATATTCAGTATCTCGCGCTGCCCGTGTTCGTACTGGTGATCGCCCTGAGCGCGCGCGGTCTTGTACTCGGCAGCCGCCGCCTCGACGCAAGACTCCACCGCAACCTCAACGCCATGCAGCCGCTGCTGATGGCCAACGCCGCCGTGCTCGGCCTGACCCTGCTGAACGCTGCCGACACGCCTTCCCTGGCACTCGCGCTGTTGCGCGCCCTGGGCACCGCGCTCGGGTTTGCCCTGGTGCTGGTGTTGTTCGCGGGACTGCGCGAACAACTCACCACCGCTGCGGTGCCTCTGCCCTTTCGCGGCGCCGCCATCGCCATGATCAGCGCGGGCCTGATGGCACTCGCTTTCATGGGTTTCATCGGAATGGCGTGAGATGGGCAGCGCCGAGTTCCTGACCCAGTTGCCGGCCGCGCTCGCCACGCTGGCGACACTCGCGGTGCTCGCGGCGGCGGTATTTGGCCGCGTGACGCACGCCGACCGCGAAGGCGACATCGACATCGACATCGACATCGGTATCCAGGGTCTCCAAACAGCCGAGCGCGAACTTGCGGCGCGGATCGAGGATCTGCTTCCCCAGACCCAGTGCGGCCAGTGCGGTCATCCCGGCTGCCGACCCTATGCGCGCGCCGTCGCGGCGGGCGAGCCCTTCAACAAATGTCCGCCCGGCGGTCACGCCACCATCGCGGCCATCGCCGATCTGCTGGGTACGCCACCATTGGCACTCGATCCGGAACACGGCCGCGAAGGGCCAAAGCTGGTCGCCTACATTCACGAGGCGGAATGCATCGGCTGCACCAAGTGCCTGCCCGCCTGCCCGGTGGATGCGATCCTCGGCGCCACGCGCCAGATGCACACCGTGATTGCAGCGGAGTGCACCGGCTGCGATCTGTGCGTCGAGCCCTGCCCGGTGGACTGCATCGAGATGATTCCGGCGCCGGTGTCACGGCCCGCGCTCATGGCGAGTGGCCAGCTTCCCCCGGTGGCGGCGTGAGCCAGGCACGGACATTTCCCGGCGGCATCCTGCTGCCGGCCCACAAACACGCCTCCAGCGCGACGCCCATTCGCACTCCCGCACTGCCCCCGGAACTGTTTCTGTCGCTGGGTGACGCCACGCCGCTGGTCGCCGTGGGCGATCCCGTGCTGAAGGGACAGTTGCTCGCCGCGGCGGGGAGCGATGGACTGCCGGTGCATGCCCCCACTTCGGGCCACGTCGCCCGCATCGAATTTGCGCCCCGGGCCGAAGTGCCCGGACACCGCGCGGTATTGATTCCCGATGGCGCGGAACGCTGGCGCGAACGCACACCGGTGAATCCCGCGACGCGGACGCTCCCGGAATTGCTGGCCGCCGTGCGTGCCGCCGGGATCGTCGGCCTCGGTGGCGGCGGCTTTCCCGCCGACATCAAGCTCGCCCCGACACACCCCATCGACACGCTCGTCGTCAACGCCATGGAGTGCGAACCCTATATCACCGCCGACGACCGCCTGATGCGCGAAGAAGCCGGCGCCATCGTCGCCGGCATGCGTCTGGCGGCGCGCCTGCTGGGCGATCCCGCGCGAATCCTGGTCGGCATCGAGGACGACAAACCCGAAGCCGCCGCGGCCATGACGGCGGCATTGACCGCCATCGACGACGGTCGGAACATCGACATCGTCGTCCTGCCCAGTCGTTACCCGGCGGGCGGCGAACGGCAGTTGATCCAGTTGCTGACCGGCCGGCAGGTGCCGAGCGGCGGACTGCCCCGGGACATCGGTGTCGTCTGCTTCAATGTCGGCACCCTCTATGCGCTGCATCGCGCGCTCGCGTGCGACGAGCCCCTGCTGGCGCGGATCGTGACCATCGCGGGCGGCGCCTGCCGCGAACCCGCCAACTACCGGGCGCTGCTCGGCACCCCCGTCGCCCACTTGCTGGCGGCGAGCGGTTACCAGTCCGCGCGGTGCGAACGACTGTTGCTGGGTGGCCCCATGATGGGAATCCCGCTGGACGATGTGCAGGCGCCGGTCACCAAGACCACCCACTGCATACTGGCCGCGACAGCGGCGGAACTGCCGCCGGCGCGCCAACCTCAGCCCTGCATCCGTTGCGGTCTCTGCGCCGATGTCTGTCCCGCCTCGCTGTTGCCGCAGCAGCTGCTGCGCCATGCCGTCGCCCGGGATCACCGGCAACTCGAACGCCATCACCTATTGGACTGCATCGACTGCGGCGCCTGCGCTTATGTGTGTCCGAGCGCGATCCCGCTGGTGGACCACTACCGCGCCGCCAAGGCCGAAGTACGCGCGCTTCGCGCCGAGCGCGGCGCCGCGGATCAGGCCCGCCGCCGCTTCGAAGCCCACCAGGCGCGGGTGGCTCGGCAGAGCGGGGAGCGCAGCGCGCGCCACGCCGGACTGATCGGGACTTCAGCGGACGACGACGCGCCGGCATCCGCTCCGGTTGACGCAGCGCCCGCCGCCACCGATCTGCTGGAGCAAGCCCTGGCGCGCGCCAGCGCCGCCACACCCCGCCGGGCACCACTGGAGCGCGCCCTGAGCGCGGCGGAAAACCGCATCGCACAACTTGAAACCCAGCTCGCGACGCTGGACGCGGCGGCGACCGAATCCCGGCGCAACGGCCTGCGCGCGCGCCTCGAACAGGCGCGTCTCGACAGCGATCTGGCGCGCCAACGGCTGCACACCCTGCCGGCGGAACCGCCATCCACTCCGGACGGGGATCCGCAATGACCACCTCCGCGCCCCACGCCCACAGCGGCCTGACCACCGGCGCGGTCATGCAACGCGTGCTGGTCGCGGCCCTGCCCGGGATTGCCGCCATGGTCTGGTATTTCGGTCCGGGCACGCTGATCCAGATCGCCCTTGCCGGCAGTGCCGCGCTTGCCGCCGAAGCCATGGTGTTGCGGCTGCGCCAGCTCCCGTCTAGACCGACGCTCGCCGATGGCAGCGCGCTGGTCACCGGCGTGTTGATCGGCATCGCCCTGCCGCCGCTCGCGCCCTGGTGGCTCGCGATTGCCGGCAGTGCCTTTGCCATCCTCGTCGCCAAACATCCCTATGGCGGACTGGGCTACAACCTGTTCAATCCCGCCATGGCCGCCTACGCGGCGCTGCTGGTGTCCTTCCCCGACGCCATGTCGCAGTGGTCCGGGCCGCGCCCGCTGCTGTCCGACGGCACGCTGCCCGGTCTCGTCGATTCGCTGCAACGGATTTTCACCGGGCAACACGCCGCGCCGGACGGCTTCACCATGGCGACGCCGCTGGATTTGTTCCGCCACAACTCGGGACTGATGGTGCAGCAGTTTCAGACCGTGCATCCATTGTTCGCCCGGGGCGATCTGGCTGGCGTGGGCTGGGAAACGGTCAATCTCGGCTTTCTGGCGGGCGGCGTGTATCTGCTGGCGCGCCGGGTCATCACCTGGCACGCGCCGGTCGCCATGCTCGCCGCACTCGTCCTGTTGGCGCTGCTGTGCAACGACGGCGGCAGTTCCGCGAGCCAGGGTCCGCCCAGCCTGCACCTGTTCAGCGGCGCCACCATGCTGGGCGCGTTTTTCATCGTCACCGATCCGGTCACCACCGCCGCCAGCAACCGGGGCCGTTTGCTGTGCGGCCTGCTCACCGGCGTGCTGGTGTTCGCGATTCGCGCCTGGGGCGGTTATCCGGACGGCGTTGCCTTTGCGGTCTTGCTGATGAATCTCGCCGCACCTCTCATCGACCGCATCACCGTGCCACGCGCCTATGGCCATGGGCGCGCGCGGCAACATCATGGGGCGCCGCCGGAATGAGCGACGCAGCGCGCAACGGCGTTTCGGATTCAACACAACGTAACGCAGTCGTGCTGGTCGTGGTGGGACTGGCCGCCGCGATATTGCTGAGCGTCGTCCATTGGCTCACCCGCGCGCCCATCGCTCAGGCGCGGGAACGGGCCGCCGAAGCCGAGCTATTCGCCGTGGTTCCGGCGTTCGCCAAAGCCACCGACGTGTCCCTGGACTTTCTGCCCGTGCCGCCCCAATTCCGGACCGGCCTGGGTATCGAGGCCGGCGCGCGAATTTATCGCATCAAACGCGGCGGCGAAATTCTCGCCGTGATCGTGCCGGCACTGTCCCCCTCGGGCTACGGCGGTCCGATCCGCCTGATCGCGGGGATCGACCGCGACGGCATTGTCACCGGGGTAAAGGTGCTCGAACACCACGAAACCCCGGGACTCGGCGATCGCATCGCCACCGGACGCGGCGACTGGATTCGCCGTTTCACCGGCAGGTCCCTGACCGATCCGCCGCCCGAGCGCTGGCAGGTAAAGCGCGACGGCGGTGCTTTCGATCAGATCACCGGCGCCACCATCAGCTCGCGCGCGGTGGTGCGGCAGGTGGGGCGCGCGCTCGACTATTTCAACGACGATCGCGCGCGCCTGCTGGATGCCGGCGCGATCGCGGCACCGGAGTCCGCGCCATGAACCCGTCCGAACAAAATCCCGGCTTTGGCGCCGGATTGTGGCGCGACAATCCGGCGCTGGTGCAGTTGCTCGGGCTCTCGCCACTGCTCGCCATGAGCCGCTCGGTGGCAACCGCCCTGGGGCTCGGGCTCGCCACACTGGCGGTACTGGTCTCATCCAGCATCGCGGTCGCCCTGCTCCGCAAGCGGACCCCCGACGTGGTGCGGATTCCCGTGTTCCTGCTGCTGATCGCCACCTTCACCGGCTGCGTCGAGCTGTTGCTGCAGGCCTACCGTTATCCTCTGTATCAGGCGCTCGGCATCTTCGTGCCCCTGATCGCCGCCAACGGTGCGCTGCTCGCAACCGCCGCTGCCAGCCGCCGGCACTCGCTTGCATCGGCGGCGCGCGGCGGACTGCTGACGGGGCTGGGCTTCGCCTGGGTGTTGCTCCTGCTCGGCGCGCTGCGGGAGTTGCTCGGACAGGGCACGCTGTGCCGGCAAATGGATTTGCTGTTCGGCCCGGGCGCCGCCGCCTGGCAACTCCAGGTGTTGCCGGACGATTACGAATTCCCGCTCTGGGTGCTGCCCCCCGGCGCCTTTCTGTTGACGGGCTTTCTGCTCGCCCTGAAAAACGCCATCGATCCGCGGCGCGGCACCTCCTCGCCACCAGCGCCGGTGCCGACGCCGGGCGCGAAACGGGTGCGGGTTACCGGCGTGCCGCCTCCGGATTCACGCAGTTGACCGGCATCTCGCCCCGCCGCAGGCGCTCGACGTTCTCCGCCACCTTGCGCGCAATACCGCGAAAACTGAGATCCGTGGCGCCGCCGATATGGGGTGTGCCGATGACGTTGTAGCCAAAAATGGGATCGGCGGGATCCATGGGTTCCTGCCAGAACACATCCAGCCCCGCGCCGGCGATGCGTTGGTCGCGCAGCGCGGCGAGCAACGCGTCGTAATCGATCACGCCGCCGCGCGCGATGTTGACGACATAGGCCGTGGATTTCAGCAGCGCAAATTCCGCCGCGCCCAGCAATCCGCGCGTCGCATCATTGAGGGGCGGCGCGAGTACCACGAAGTCGGCCTCGCGCAGCGCGGCGTGCAACCCGCTTTCCGGATAGTGGCCAGCGACGGGAATCGCGTCCTCCTCGGCGCTGTGCTTGGGCCCGCTGCGCGACACCGCCAGCACCCGCATCGCGAAGCCGGCGAGACGCCGCGCCACTTCGCGGCCGATGCCGCCGTAACCCACGATCACCGCCGTGCGTCCCTTCAGCGACCAGCCGGTGGGCGTCGCCACCCGGCCCTGACGGACACTTTCCTGTGCGGCCGGGAACTGGCGCGCGAGGGCGAGCATCAGCAGTACGGCAAGCTCTGCCACCGACTCGGCGTTGCCGGTGCCGGCGGCGGGAACATTGGCGACCGGGATGCCCAGGCGCGTCGCCGCCGCGATATCGACCGTGTCCAGGCCGGCGCCGAACTGCTGTACCAGCTTGACCTTGCTGCCGGCCAGCAGGGTTTCGGTGATCGGCGTCAGGGTGGGGATGAGCACGTCGGCCGCGCCCATTACCTCCGCCAGCCGTGCGGGCGCACATTCGAGCACTTCATCGTGGGGCAGCTCGCCCTGGAGCATCTCGCGGATGATGCGCAGTCCTTCCAGACAAAAATAAATTTTCACGCTGTTCCCTTTTTTATTGGGTGATGCTCAGCCGCAGTCTGGATCCTGCTGAAATTCCACCGTGTTGCCGGCCGGATCGCTGGTGAAGATGAAGCGGTCGAAACGGTCGAACGGAATCCGATTGGCTTCCAGATGTTGTGCGGCGGCTTCGATGTCCGCCACGAAAAATGCCGTGTGCGGACCCATGGGATTGGCATGGTGGCAGGCCATGCCGGGAATGGCGTTGGCGCCGGTGGCAGGGTCGGACTGAATGACGTGGACTTGGCCGTTGGGAAACTGCATCCAGAAACCGGGAATCTTGTCGGCCAGCCTGGCAGGGATATCCCGTTCCACGGTGTTGACGCCGAGCACATCGACATAGAAGTGCCGCATCGCGTCGAGTTCGGCGCGGGTGCCGATGGCACTGTGATTGATACGCGTGACCTTGAGCATGGGGGTTACCTCCGATGATTTTTATCCAGTGTATCCCAAGGTCGCCCCGCGTCCGACGTGCGCCCCGGGGTCAATCGTCGCTGACTTTCCCGCGCAGTGCTTTCGCGGTGCCGCGCTTGGTTTTGCTGTCCATGCGCCGGGCCTGTGAACCTTGCGTGGGTTTGGTGGGCCGGCGCTTTTTCGGCACCACCATGGCGGCGCGGATGATGTCGGCCAGACGTGCCAGGGCGTCGGCGCGATTCTTCGGCTGACTGTTGAACGACTGCGCCTTGATGACGATCACGCCGTCGTCGGTGATGCGCGCGTCGCGCCACACCAGCAGTCGCGACTTGTATTCGTCCGGCAGCGACGACGCGGCGATGTCGAAGCGCAGGTGGACCGCGGTCGAGACCTTGTTGACGTTCTGACCGCCGGCGCCCTGGGCGCGGATCGCGTGCAGCTCGATCTCGCTGTCGGGAATGACGATCGTGTTCGATATTTCCAGCATCTGTCGGTTCCTGCTTGGCGGCGCATGGCGGCGGCGAATGGCGGCGGAGTGTTCAGACGGCGAGGCCGGCGGCATGGCCGGACGCCCAGGCCCACTGAAAATTGAAGCCGCCGAGCTGGCCGGAGACATCCACCACTTCGCCAATGAAATACAGGCCCGGCACGATCTTCGACGCCATGGTCGCGGAAGACAACCCGTTTGTATCGACGCCACCCAGCGTGACCTCCGCCGTGCGATAGCCCTCGGTGCCCGCGGGTCGCAGCGGCCAGTGCGCCAGCAGCTCGGCAACGGCGGCGAGCTCCGGCGGGCTGTGTTGCTTGAGCGGCCGGCTCGCCAACTCATGCACGCACAAGTCCTGCGCAAAGCGCTTCGGCAGCACGGTCGCGAGCACCGTGCGCAGGCTCGCATCGGGCCGCTCGCGCCGGCACGCTTGCAGCCAGTCGCGCGCGTCGATCCCGGGCAACAGGTCGACGTCGAGCACCTCCCCCGGCGCCCAGTACGACGAAATCTGCAACAGCGCCGGACCGCTGACGCCGCGATGGGTGAACAGCATGGCCCCGGTGAATTCAGCGCCGTGACAGCGGACGCTGACCGGCAGAGAGACACCGCTGAGTGCCGCGCAGCGTTCCCGCTCGACGCCGCCCAGGGTGAACGGCACCAGCGCGGCGCGCGTCGGACGCAGATCGTGACCGAAGTGCCGGGCAACCCGGTAACCAAAACCGGTGGCGCCCAGGGTCGGGATAGACAGACCGCCGGTGGCGATCACCAGCGCGGCGGCGGTGACGGGCCCCGTGGACGTAGCGAGGGCAAAGCCGGCATCCAACTTCGCGATGTCCCCGACCGTGCATTTCACCGCGATGCGCACGCCCGCCTGCGCGCATTCGGCGCGCAACATCTCGACGATGTCACTGGCCGATTCGTCGCAGAACAGTTGCCCGAGTTCCTTTTCGTGATAACGGATGCGGTGCTTCTCCACCAGCGCGATGAAGTCCCGGGGTCCGTAGCGGGCCAGCGCCGACTTGCAGAAATGCGGATTGCCGGACAGAAAGTTGGCGGGCGTGGTGTGCAGGTTGGTGAAATTGCAGCGGCCGCCGCCGGACATCAGGATCTTCTTGCCGATGCGGTTGCTGTGTTCGATCACCAGTACGCGACGACCGCGCCCGCCGGCGGTGAGGGCGCACAGGAGTCCGGCCCCCCCGCCCCCGATAATCACCACATCAAAGTGGCTGGCGTTTGCGTTAGAACCGCTCACACGTCCTTCCGGCCGGAGTGCCGGGCGTGCGCGGCGATCAGACTGCGGGCCACGGCTTCGGCGATCTCGATGCCGTCGATGGCCGCCGAGTAAATTCCGCCGGCGTAGCCAGCGCCCTCGCCCGCCGGGTACAGGCCCCGGGTGTTGATGCTTTCCCAGGTGTCGCGCTCGCGGCGGATCCGCAGCGGCGACGAAGTGCGGGTTTCCACCGCGGTAAAGACGGCGTCCGCCGCGGCGAAGCCGGGAATCTGGCGCGCAAATGCCGGCATCGCTTCGCGGATCGCCTCGGTGGCGTAATCCGGCAGCAAACCGCAAAGGTTGGTGAGGTGGACGCCGGGCTGGTACGAGGGGATCACTTCACCGAGCTGTGTTGAGGCGCGGTTGGCGAGAAAGTCACCGACCAGTTGCGCGGGGGCGTCGTAGTTGGCGCCGCCCAGCACAAAGGCGCGCGCTTCCAGATCATCCTGCAACGCGATGCCCGCGAGCGGATCCCCGGAGGGAAAATCCGCCGGCGTGATGCCGACCACGATGGCGGCGTTGGCGTTGCGCTCGTTGCGCGAATACTGGCTCATGCCGTTGGTGACCACGCGCCCCGGCGCGCTGGTGGCGGCAACCACGGTGCCGCCCGGACACATGCAGAAGCTGTAGACCGAACGGCCGTTTTTTGCGTGGTGCACGAGCTTGTAGTCGGCGGCGCCGAGCAGCGGATGACCGGCCTGGGCTCCGAAGCGCGCACGGTCGATGATCGCTTGGGGATGTTCGACCCGCAGGCCGATGGAAAAGGGTTTCGGTTCCATGTGGACGCCACGCGCATGCAACATGCGGAAGGTATCGCGGGCACTGTGGCCGACCGCCAGCACGACGTGCCGGGTGGCGATACGCGCGCCGTCCGCGAGCTGCACCCCGGTGACCTGGCGATTCTCCACCAGCAGATCGGTCACCTGCTGCCGGAAGCGGACTTCGCCGCCCAGGGCGATGATTTTTTCACGCATCGCCTGCACCACCGTCACCAGCCGGAAGGTACCGATATGCGGCTTGCTCACATAGCGGATTTCCTCCGGCGCGCCGGCGGCGACGAACTCGGTCAGCACCTTGCGGCCGAGATGGCGCGGATCCTTGATCTGGCTGTAGAGCTTGCCGTCCGAAAAAGTGCCGGCGCCACCTTCGCCGAACTGCACATTGGATTCCGGATCCAGCGCGCGCTCGCGCCACAAGCCCCAGGTATCCCGGGTGCGCTCGCGCACCGCCTTGCCGCGCTCCAGCACGATGGGCCGAAAGCCGGACTCCGCCAGAATCAGCGCCGCGAACAGACCGCAGGGACCGAAACCGATCACCACCGGGCGTTCCTCCAGCCCGGACGGCGCCAGGGCAACGGGCCGGTAGGTTGTATCCGGCGCGCGGCCGACGTGGGGATCGCGGGCAAATTTTTCCAGCAGCGCGGCGTCGCAAGTCGTCTCGATATCGAGCGTGTACACCAGCTGGATATGGCCGCGCCTGCGGGCGTCGTGACCGCGCCGAAACAGCGTGCAGGAACGCAGTTCAGCGGCGGCGATGCCGAGCCGGCTCAGAACCGCCGCGCGCAGCTCGGCGGCGGTGTGATCCAGCGGCAACTTGAGTTCAGTGAGTCGCAGCATGTCCGGACAGCAAGGTCAGGGTCCGTCGACTGGCGGCCGGCAGCAGGCGAGACGGTTCAGAGTTCGACCTGACTGCCCAGCTCCACCACCCGATTGGTGGGAATCCGAAAGAAGGTCATGGCGCCCGCGGCATTGCGTGCCATGCCGATGAACAGTTTTTCGCGCCATTGCGCCATGCCCGGCACCTTGGTGGAAATCAGCGTCTCGCGGCTGAAGAAGAACGAGGTCTCCATCATGCGGAACTCGATCCCGAAGGCGCTACAGGCCTCCAGCGCCGCAGGCACATCGGGTTCATCCTTGAAGCCGTAGCGCAGCAACAGCCGATAAAAATTCTCCGCCAGAGGTTCAATCGCAACGCGTTCTTCCGCGGGAACGTTGGGCACGTCTTCGTTGGTCACGGTGAGCAGCACCACCCGCTCGTGCAGCACCTTGTTGTGAATCAGATTGTGGAGCAACGCGTGGGGCACGCCCTCGAGGCTCGCGGTCATGAACACCGCTGTACCCGGCACCCGGTGCAGCGGGTGCGCCGCGATCCCGGCAAGGAAGGAGTCCAGGTCGATCGCGCCCCGTCCCAGGCGTTGCAGCAGGAGCTCCCGGCCCCGTTTCCAGGTGGAAAACAGTGTGAACACCGTGACGGCGATCACCACCGTAACCCAGCCGCCGTGGAACAGCTTGACGACATTGGCGCCAAAGAACGCCAGATCCACCACCAGAAAGGCGACGGCGCAGGCGATTGCCGCGAATCGGCCCCAGGACCACAGGGTTGCCGCCACCACCGCGGCGAGTATCGTATCGATGGCCATGGTGCCGGTGACCGCAATACCGTAAGCCGCCGCCAGATGCGAGGATGACCGAAACGCCAGGACCAGCAATACCACCCCCGCCAGCAATCCCCAGTTGACCAGCGGAATATAGATTTGTCCGATCTCACGCGCCGAGGTATGAACCACCGTCAGACGCGGGCAGTAGCCCAGTTGCATCGCTTGTCGGGTCACGGAAAACGCCCCTGATATGACAGCCTGGGAGGCGATAACCGTCGCTGCGGTAGCGAGCAGCACCAGCGGATACAGACCCCAGGACGGCGCCAGCAGGTAGAAGGGGTTCTGCGTGGCGCTGGGATCGCGCAGCAACAGCGCGCCCTGGCCGAAATAATTGAGCAGCAGGGCTGGCCATACAAACCAGAGCCACGCGAGCCGGATGGGTCGCCGGCCGAAATGTCCCATGTCGGCATACAAGGCTTCGCCACCGGTCACGGCCAACACCACTGCCCCGAGGGCCAGGACACCGTACCAGTGATGGTCGATAAAAAATCGGACCGCATACATCGGGCTCACCGCCCGCAGCACCGAGGGTTCCGCCAGGATACTGATCAGCCCCAGGACGGCGAGCACCAGGAACCACAGGCACATGATCGGGCCGAACAACGCCCCCATGCTGGCCGTTCCCCGCACCTGGACCATGAACAGCACGACGAGCACCACCAGGGTAAGGGGCACCACATAGGATCCCAGTGCCGGCGCCGCGACCTTCAACCCCTCCACGGCACTCAGTACGGAAATGGCCGGGGTGATCACGACATCGCCGAAGAACAGCGCCGCCCCGAACAGACCGAGCGACATCAGCACCCAGCGCAGTCGCTCGTGGCGCTTTACCGCGCGCAGGGTCAGCGCAATCAGCGCCATGATGCCGCCCTCGCCGCGGTTGTCGGCACGCATAATGAAGCTGACATACTTGAGGGTAATGACGATGAACAGCGCCCAGAACACCAGCGAAAGTATCCCGAGCAGATTGCCGGGCGTCAGGGGAAGCGGATGAGACCCGGCGAATACCTCCCGCAATGTGTACAGGGGGCTGGTACCGATATCGCCATACACCACACCGATGGCCGCGAAGGCGAGGGGCAAGGTTTTTTTTTCGGTCACGGCGTGCGCATTCTGGGGTGAATTCACGGACATCTCGACGGCAGAGGGACGGTGTCGATCTCGCCTCCCCTGTCACGGGGGGCGAACGGACGCAGGCCCGCGATTCTAAGGGATTACGATCGGATCGTAACCCTATAAGAACCACTTGAGCCGCTCGCGCTCGCGGCGTCTCGCACGGCGGACGCCGCGAGAACAACAAGTCCATGGCCCTGCCGCGACGCAAGCTGACCGACGAGCCACCGAGACCACACTATACGCATAGGTATCAATGTTGACTATCGGGTAACACTATGGAGTACTGACGCCGGCCGGGAGCGCCCCGGCTCAGCCCGGTCCAAAACAATTATCCATACTCCCTGGAGGCAACATCCATGATCAAACCGGCGATTTCAGCGGATTCGCACATTGTCGAGCCGCCAAACTGTTACATCGACTTCATCGAGCCCAAGTACCGGGATCAGGCTCCCCGGATTGTGGACGCGCCCGGTGGCGGACACATTTTCCACATCCTTGGCGTTGATGACGCCATCCCGGTCGCCCTCCTGGGTGCCGCCGGTGTTCCGGCCAACGAGCTCGCCAAATACCGCTTCAGCAAGTTCGAGGATCTCCCCAAGGCGGCCTGGGATCCCAAATTCCGCACCGAAGCCCAGGATCGCGACGGCGTATGTGCCGAGATCATCTACGCCTCGATCGGCATGGTGCTCTGTACCCACAAGGACTTCGCCTACAAGTCAGCCTGCATGCGCGCCTACAACCGCTGGCTCGAAACCTTCTGTGGCGGCGCGCCCAACCGCTTGTTCGGACTGGCTCAAACCGCGGCCGAAAGCGTGGACGAGACGATCAAGGATTTCCGCAAAGCGAAGGAAATGGGCATGGTCGGCATGATGATGCCGGGCCGCCCGCAGCACAAAGACTACGATCATCCCGATTACGACGCCCTGTGGGAGTGCGCGACCGACCTCGACCTGCCGGTCTGCTTCCACATCCTGACCTCCGACGACAACAGCGTGAAGGAGGCGCTGGCACCCAAGCGCGGCGCCCTGGCCAACGGCTTCATGAACATCATGCGCAGTGTTCAGGACGTGCTCGGCGTGTTCCTGTTCGGCGGCAACTTCGACCGCCACCCCAATCTCAAGATGGTGATCGCGGAAGCCGATGCCGGCTGGATCCCGCACTACGCCTACCGCGCCGACCACGCCATCAAGCGCCTGGGCGCGATCGCCGAGTCCACGCTCAAAAAGATGCCGAGCGAGTACATCACCCGAAACGTGTCCTTCACGTTCCAGGACGATGCCACGGCGTACCTGAACCAGAACATCGTCGACGCCGGCTGCCTGATCTGGGCCAACGACTATCCGCACACGGATGCCACCTGGCCCAATTCCCAGGCGATTCTCAAGGAACAGATGGTGCATCTGAGCGAAACACAGAAAAACGCCATCCTGCACGACAATGTCAAAAAGTTGTTCAACCTGCCCATCCAGGTTCAGTAACCTTCGTTGACAACACCGCCGTCGTCCCCGGGGCGACGGCGGTTTTTTTATGCCAGCATCTGGCCCCGCAAATACCCCCTGTTGCCGCCACTCCCGGCCGGCGTGACAATCCCGGCATCCACTATCTGACCGGGAGTCCCCATGAATCGATTTCTCGCCCTGCACGGCGCCGCGGGCAACGCCATCAAACTCTGTCCGGGATGGCGCGCCGAGCGCGTGACGCCAGCGAGCGCCCTGTTCGGCGCCAACGGCATGCAGTTCGGCCCGGATGGCCGGCTCTATGTCGCCCAGGCGATGGGCAGCCAGGTGACCGCCATTGACACCGCGACGGGGGCGCTGGATCACATCGCACCCAACGGACGCGCCATTACCGGCCCCGATGATGTGGCGTTCGATGCGGACGGCAACCTCTACGCCACGGAAGTCATGAGCGCCCGGGTCAGCCGGCGCCGGCCCGATGGCCGCATCGATATCGTGGCTGACGCTTTGCCCAGCGCCAACGGCGTCACGGTATTCAGAAATCGCCTCTTCATCGACGAACACCGTCCCGGCGGCCGCCTGTTCGAGCTTTATCCCGATGGCAGCCGCCCGCCCCGGCTGATTGCCGATGATCTCGACGGTCCCAACGCACTCGCCGGCGGGCCGGACGGCAAGCTGTATTTCCCGCTGGTGCCGCGCGGGGAGATCTGGCGCGCCGACCCCGAGACGGGCAGGTTGGAAAAAGTCGCCGACGGATTGGCGTTTCCCACCGCCTGCAAGTTCACCCCGGCGGGAGAACTGCTCTCGCCCCAGGCCGGCAACGGCGAAGTGGCAAAGATCGACACCGTCACCGGCCGCTGGCAGGTGATCGCGCGGGTGCGCCCCGGTATCGACAACCTCGCCATCGACGGCGCGGGTAAGCTTTTCCTCTCCCACTATGTGGATGGCGGCGTGGCGGAAGTCGCCACCGATGGCAGCAATCGCGAGCGCGTGCTGGTCGAGCCCGGCTGGGTGGGGCCCTGGGGCATCGCCTGTGACCCCTCCGGCGTCGCGCTGGTGGTGGATGGCTTGAGTCTGGCCGCACTGTCCGCCACCGGACAGATCAGCCGTATCGGCAGCCCGCTCGACAAATCGGCACCGCGTTTTGTACGCGCCGTGGCCGCGGGACGGCCCGGCGAGATCCTGATGACCACCGCCCGCGGCGACGTGCTGCGCTACGACATCGGTACCGGCAAGGCGCGCGCGCAGGCGGAAAAACTGGGTGAACTCAAGGGACTCTGCGCGGGTGCCGAGGGCGTGATCTACACCGTGCGCGCCACCGACGGCGCCGTGCTGCACATCGCGGCGGACGGCGCGGTCACGCCGCTGATATCCGGGTTGAACCAACCCACGGACGTGCTCCTCGCCAACGGCGAACTCCATGTGTCGGAAACCGGCGCCGGACGGGTCATACGCATCCGCGACGGCGCCGCCACCACGCTGATCGGCGGCCTCCGCGATCCACGCGGGATGGCGTGCCTGAACGGCTGGCTCCATGTGCTCGACCGGGGCCGGCGCGCACTCCACGCCATCGGTCTCGATGGCGACGCCGGCGCCACCGTCATCGCCGAAAACCTGCCGGTGGGCGCGAGCTGCCCGCTCGACTTTGCCGGGGGCCTCTGTGTGGACCAGCGGGGCGGTCTGCTGATCGCCGCCGATGGCGAGGGCAGCGTCCTGCGCCTCACACTGGCCTGACAGCGCATGCGCGTCGATGCCGCACGCGTCGTGTGGAGTTGCGCATGCCGCCGGTAATCGCCTCCATCACATTGCTGCTGTGCAGCAATGTGTTCATGACCTTCGCCTGGTATGCCCACCTGCGCGAACTCAACCACAAACCCTGGCTGGTCGCCGCGCTGGCCAGCTGGGGCATCGCGCTGTTCGAATACCTGTTCCAGGTGCCCGCCAACCGCATCGGCTACACCGTGCTCAGTGTTGGCGAGCTGAAGATCATTCAGGAAGTCATCACCCTGAGCCTGTTCGTGCCGTTCGCGCTGCTGTATCTGAAGGAACCGCTGAAGCTCGATTACCTGTGGGCGGGACTCTGTCTGGTCGGCGCGGTATTTTTCATGTTTCGCAGCCGCCTGGGTTGATCAGCGCGCTGCCGGGCGCTCCCCGTAACCCACCATTGCAGACTGTCACTTATTGCCCCCTGGTTGTCGTTTTCTGACCTGCATCAAGTGTTCGTCAATCTTCTAAAGTGTCTCACCGATAAAAATGCGCCAGATCAACCGGTCTCGCGCGATCACCAAAAAACTCACAGGGGTAAATGCCATGACCGCAGCAACCGCTCATACCAACATCCCGGCGGATGTCCTCGCGATTCCGCTCGAAGACATCAATGTCGCCGATGCCAGGATACTCGCCACCGAAAGTTACGGCCCCTACTTCGCGCGCCTGCGCCGCGAAGCTCCGGTGCATTACTGTAAAAACAGCGCCTACGGCCCCTACTGGTCGGTGACCAAGTACCACGACATCGTCAAGGTGGAGACCAGCCACCCGATCTTCTCGTCCCAGCAAGGCGGCATCACCCTGGACGACGGCAACCTGGGCCTCGATATCGAAATGTTCATCGCCATGGACCCGCCCAAGCACGATGTACAGCGCGCGGTGGTTTCGCCGGCGGTGGGTCCGGAAAACCTGGCCAAATTCGCCGAGGGTATCCGCGAGCGCACCGGCGAGACCCTGGACGCCTTGCCGCTGAACCAGACCTTCGACTGGGTGGACCGGGTTTCCATCGAGCTGACCACCCAGATGCTCGCCACCCTGTTCGATTTCCCCTGGGCCGAGCGCCGCAAACTCACCCACTGGTCCGACACTGCGACCGCCATGACCGGCTATGTCTCCGCCGCCGAGCGCACCGCCGGCATGGGTGAACTCCAGGAGTGCGCGGCCTATTTCTCCCGCATGTGGAACGAGCGGGTGAACGCCGAACCGCGCCCCGACCTCATTTCCATGCTGGCTCACTCCGAAGCGTTCCGGAACATGCCGCCGAAGGAGTTCCTGGGCACCCTGATTCTGTTGATCGTGGGCGGCAACGACACCACCCGCAATTCGATGACCGGCGGCCTGCTCGCGCTGAACACCTACCCGGAGCAATACCGCAAGCTGTGCGCCAATCCCAAGCTGGTCGAATCCATGATCCCGGAAATCATTCGTTGGCAGACGCCGGTGATGAGCATGCGGCGCACCGCGCTGGAAGACAGCGAACTTGGCGGCCAGATCATCCGCAAGGGCGAAAAACTGGTGATGTGGTACTACTCCGGCAACCGCGACGAGGAAGTGATCGAAAATGCCGAGGAACTGGTCATCGACCGGGCGCGGCCGCGCCAGCATCTGTCGTTCGGTTTCGGCATTCACCGCTGCGTCGGCAACCGGCTGGCGGAACTGCAACTGAAAATCCTCTGGGAAGAGGCCATCAAGCGCTGGCCCGAGCCGGGCCAGATCGAGGTGGTGACTCAACCGGAGCGGGCGACGACCTACGCCATTCGCAACTACAAATCGATGCCGGTCCGCATCAACGCCTGAACGGAGCGCGATTCATGACCGAGACCGCGCTCATTCTCGGCGGCGGCCAGGCCGGCGCGCAGGCGGCGAACAGCCTGCGCCAGGAAGGCTTCGCCGGCCGCATTGTGCTGATTGGCGCCGAGCCGCTGCTGCCCTACCAGCGTCCGCCGCTCTCCAAGGCGTTTCTGGCGGGCGAACTGCCCGAGGAGCGCCTGCTTATCAAGCCCGAGGCGTTTTATCGTCAGGCCGACATCGAACCCGCGCTGGGTGTGGCGGCAACGGCGCTGGACGTACAGGCCCGGCAGCTGTCGCTGGACGATGGGCGACGACTGGCGTTCGACCAGTTGCTGCTCGCCACCGGCGGTCGCCCGCGCCCGCTCGACTGCCCCGGCGCCGACCATCCCCGGCTGCGCTACCTGCGCACCGTCGCGGACGTGGAGCACTTGCGTCGCCATTTCCACGCCGGTGCGCGGCTGGTCATTATCGGCGCGGGCTACATTGGCCTTGAGGTGGCCGCTGTCGCCGCCAAGCACGGGCTCCGGGTGACGGTACTGGAGGCCGCCCCCCGGGCGCTGGCCCGGGTCACCAGCCCGGAGGTGTCGGAGTTTTTCCAGCGCATCCACGCCGAGGCCGGCGTCGAGATCCGCTGCAATACCGGAGTCGCCCGCATCGAAGGCAGCGCCGACCTGGCGCGGGTCATCACCGGTGACGGGGTGGCGCTGGACGCGGACCTGGTACTCGCCGGTATCGGGCTGCTGCCCAATGTGGAGCTGGCCCAGAGCGCGGGCATCGCCTGCGACAACGGCATTCTGGTGGACGAACTGGGCAACACTTCGACGCCCGGGGTCCTGGCGGCGGGCGACTGCGCCAACCACCCCAACGCCATTTATGGGTGCCGCTTGCGGCTGGAATCGGTGCACAACGCCATCGAACAGGCCAAGACCGCGGCGGCCACCATGGCCGGCAAACATAAACCCTACGCCCAGGTGCCCTGGTTCTGGTCCGACCAGTACGACATCAAGTTGCAGACCGCGGGCATCAACCGGGGCTACGACCGTGTCGTGGTGCGGGGCGATCCGGCGACCCGTTCCTTTGCCGTTTTCTACCTGCTGGGCCAGCGCCTGCTGGCGGTGGATGCCATCAACCGGCCGGCGGAATTCATCGCCGCGCGGACCCTGATTCCGCGCCAGGCTACGGTGGATACGGCCCGGCTCGCCGATGATGCCGTACCGGTAAAAGACCTGCTGGCCTGAACCCATACCCGACCGCCCGCAGCAAGCTGCGGGCATTTGACAAATTCTGCCTATAAAGGAGTTTCAGCGTGATCAAAATCACTTATATCGAGCACAACGGTACCCAGCGCGTCGTCGACGTCGAGGAAGGCATATCGCTGATGGAAGCGGCGGTCAGCAATCTGGTGCCTGGCATCGATGGCGACTGCGGCGGCGTGTGCGCCTGCGCCACCTGCCATGTCTTTGTCGATGACGCCTGGCTCGCCAAGCTGGCGCCCATGGAAAGCATGGAGGATGCGATGCTGAACCTGGCCGAAGGACGCGACGCCAACTCGCGCCTGGCGTGTCAGATCAAGGCCACGCCGGAACTGGATGGCCTGGTGCTGCGCACGCCGATCGGACAGCACTGACCGAAAGTCGGGACGGTCTGGCGCCCTGTACCGGGGGTCAGACCGCGGCGGTCAGGCGCCGGAGTGCTGCCAAAAAGGTTTGCGCAACTCGTTTTTCATGATCTTGCCGGTGCCGGAAATGGGCAGCGGCTGGGTGCGGATCTCGACCGAGCGCGGACACTGGTAGGCGGCGAGCCGGGCACGGCAATGGGCAATGACATCCGCCGCCGTCAACGCGGCGCCCGCGCGGGGCACCACCACCGCATGCACCGCCTCCACCCAGTCCGGATGGGGAATGCCGAACACCGCGCATTCCCCTACCGCTTCCAGTTGGTGAATGCAATCTTCCACCGCCACCGAGGCCACATTGACGCCGCCGGTGATCACCATGTCCTTGATGCGATCGACGATGTAGAAAAAGCCATCCGCGTCGCGGTAACCGGCGTCGCCGGTGTGCATCCAGCCGTCGCGCACCGCCTTGGCGGTCGCCTCCGGATCGCGCCAGTAGCCCTGCATCACCATGGGTCCGCGCACGGCGATTTCGCCGACTTCGCCGGTCGGCAATGGGCGATCCTGCTCATCCACGATGCGCACGTCAGCGCCCCACACCGCGCGTCCGCAGGAGCGCAGACGACCGGCGTCCGGGCCGTCGAGAACGTGATAGCGCGTGTCCAGAAATGTCGCCGCCGGCGACAACTCGGTCATGCCGTAAGCCTGGCAAAAGCCGACGCCGGGAAGCTTCTGCAAGGCGTCCGCGAGCACCGACTGGGGCATGGGTGAAGCCCCGTAGGCGATGGTGCGCAAACTCGACAAATCGTAATCGCCGAGCGCGGGATCATTCACCAGACGGTTGATCATGGTGGGCACCAGCAGCAGGCTGGTAACGCGATGGCGTTCAATGGCTGCCAATAATGCGTGGACATCAAAGCGCGGGAGAATGACGTTGGTGACGCCGGCGGTCACCATGGTGAACACCCGCGAGCCCCCGGCGGCGTGGAACAGCGGCGTGGCGTGAAGATAGACCGTCGCTTCGCCGAGACCATAGTTGATGATGCCGCTCATGGCGTTCCAGAGCAGGTTGCGATGGCTGAGCATCACGCCCTTGGGTCGCCCGGTAGTGCCGCTGGTGTAGAAAATGCCCACCATGTCCTCATAGCCGCGCAACTGGTCGTCGAGGGGCGGCGAGGAAGCGATCAGGTTTTCGTAGGCGCTGTCATCCCGCCCCGGCGCGAAATAGAGGGTTTTTTCCACTGACTCCAGTCGCCCGGAAAAACCGGCGATCAATTCCCGAAAATCCGCGTCGGCGAGCAGAAATCGGGTTCCCGAATGGTTCAGGATGTAAACCAGATCAGCGGCGGTGAGCTTGTTGTTGAGGGGTACGATGACCCCGCCCGCCCAGGGCACGCCGTAACTGAACTCGAAGTATTCGGGACCGTTGTGAGACAGGATCGCGACCCGGTCATCGGGCCGCAATCCCATGGCGACCAACCCGCCCGCCAGTCGCGCGACCCGATCGCTGAATTCGCGCCAACTCCGCTGGCGGCCTCCGCCCGCCAGCGCGAGTCGGTCCGGGTTGCGTTCGGCGCAACGCCGCAAGCCCTGGGTCAGATACATAGGCGGTCTCTCGTCGTGGAATCATGGCGGCCGGGAAGGCGCGCAATGGTAGCCGAAACCGACGAAATTTATGACCGCGTCGCGCGCGTTCCGCGGCGAGATCGCGCGAGCGCCCAGTAGCGGCAAAGCGCTTCGCCAGCCTGTTACTGGAGGCTGGCGAAGCAACTGTTCAGGGCATCAAGGCGCCCAGCGCACAAACCGCTGGAACTTGTCTTGCAGGGAAATCAGCCACCAGGGCGTACCCTCGCCGGTGCCGAGCGTCTGGAGCCCCTGATGCCGGGACAGGATATCGGCGAGCAGCAAACGCTGGTCGGACCGCAAGTCGACAAAAAAGACATGCCGCCCCTCATCGAGCACGTTTTGAAAGGGACGAAACCGCGTATTGGGCAACTGAAAGCCCAGAAAGCCCGCTTCCCAAGTGCAAAATCCCAGCACAATCACCGCCAGAAAGATAAAGGGAACCCAGCCAAACTGAGCCGCGAAGCCGGATGCGGACGCAATCACCAGCACCGCAAGGCCGCCAAGAACCCCGCACAACGCCCCCACCAGACCTTTACGAATCACGTCGGTGCGCATCAGGCTGCTCACCTCGTGCAACCGGTGCTTGGCCACTTCGCTATCCAGATTGCTCAGCACATGAATCTGTGGTGTCACGACGCCCTGTTGTTCGAGCTCCATTTCCAGAACCTCAAGATCCTGAAGGTTGTCGCTGGCAAAAAAATGTCGTTCCATGGTGACTCTCCTGATGGAATCAGACCTCAGACGAGCGCAAGCCCGTCCCGCGGTGGCGGGATCGCCGGGCAACCACTGCCGTTCGATCCGCGACTCACACGGTTTAGTCTAATCGGATAAACGAGATTATCCATGGCCGCCAAGAGAATCAAAGACTTCAAAAAGGCATCTGGTCGCAGAGATCGGCTTTGGAGTCCAAGAGCGCCGAAAATGATCGATGCCGATCAGCGCGACAATCGATGGTGATCCTTTCCGCGCGGCAATGGTCTCAGTGACACGAACCAAACATATGGAGGATCCGACGGTGCGACTCAAGCGTATGGATGGCATGCGGGCAGGCGTGCTGGGGTCGCTCGCGCTCGTGTTGGCGCTCCAGGGCTCACGAATCTGGGCAGAAACCCAGATCTATAAATCCACCGATGCCAAGGGGCAGGTCACTTACGGGGATGCGCCTTCTCCCGGCGCGGTTGCGGTCGAGGATCTGGGCGTTACGACACCCGATCCCGTTGTCTCCGAAGAAGAGTTGCAGAAGCGCATCGACCGCGTTGCTGCAACCGCCGACCGCTTGCGCGACGATCGCTTGCAGCGCGAGAAGGCACAAGCCGAGGCCCGACCGCCGGCGGCACCGATACCTCCCGCCGATGCCGAGCCTGGCTACGCGTCAGGGCCTGTGCTCTATGCACCATTTGGGTATCCCGGTTACAACCGCCATGTGCACCCGCATCAGGTGCCGTTCAGTATTGATATCCACGGTCACGGGGGCGATTTCCACTATGGCGGTTCGGCGGGACATCATTCCGGTCGCGGACACGGTGCGGAGCATGACGATCGCGACCGGTTGCCAGGCGCCGAGGCGCCGAGAATCCCGCAGCGGAAAGCAGGCCTGTTGCGCTCCCCCCGCTGAAGGACCGGTATTTTTGCCAAGCGCAGGGCTTTGGGGCACAATGCGCCCGCGTTTCACTCCAGCCCAGCCCGCTTCCGCGGCACAAGATACCGGTAATATGGCGAAAGAAGAGTCGATTGAGATGGAAGGCGAGGTCGTAGACACCCTTCCCAACACCACCTTCCGCGTGAAGCTCGACAATGGTCACATTGTCACGGCCCATATCTCGGGCAAGATGCGCAAGAACTACATTCGCATCCTCACCGGGGACAAGGTGAAGGTCGAGCTGACCCCGTACGATCTGAGCAAGGCCCGCATTACCTACCGGGC
Organism: uncultured Gammaproteobacteria bacterium; assembly: GCA_947084925.1. Taxonomy (GTDB): domain Bacteria; phylum Pseudomonadota; class Gammaproteobacteria; order Pseudomonadales; family Porticoccaceae; genus JAGPUQ01. The sequence goes on along the minus strand of CAMTUJ010000026.1, from coordinate 27,054 downwards.
GCGCTAGCCGGCCAAGGACCCACACTCCGCCGACGCGTTTTCTGAAAGCCACGCGCCTCGCACCTACTGGACCCGTGTTCCTTCTGAACTCACTGCCGCTCTGAAATCGCTATCGCACCTGCGACCGCGATCAGACGGCGACGCCCGAGTCATTCCGCGGCAACCATCTCCAGCGCCAGATCGTCGTCTGCCGTGGTGACGACAACTTTGCCGCCAGCTTTCGCCAGCGCTCCGAACAGCACGGCTTCGGCGAGAGGTTTTTTGAGTTTTTCCTGGATCAGGCGCGCCATGGGTCGAGCGCCCATTTTCTCGTCGTAGCCATGCTCGGCAAGCCACTCGCGCGCGGCTTCATCGACTTCGATATGAACCTTCTTGTCGTCCAGCTGCGCCTGCAACTGCACCAGGAATTTATCCACCACGGTCTTGATGACATCGCGACCCAGGGCACCAAACTGCACGATGGCGTCGAGCCGGTTGCGAAACTCCGGACTGAACATCTTCTTGATGCTTTCCATCCCGTCGCTGGCGTGATCCTGATGCGTGAAACCGATGGACGCACGGCTCATGAGTTCGGCGCCGGCATTGGTGGTCATGATCAGAATGACGTTGCGGAAATCCGCCTTGCGACCGTTATTGTCGGTAAGCGAACCGTGGTCCATCACCTGCAACAGCAGATTGAACACGTCCGGGTGCGCCTTCTCGATTTCATCCAGCAGCAATACGCAGTGCGGATGCTTGGTGACGGCGTCGGTGAGCAGACCACCCTGGTCGAAGCCCACATAACCGGGCGGCGCGCCGATCAGTCGCGACACCGTGTGGCGTTCCATGTACTCGGACATGTCGAAGCGGAGCAGCTCGACACCCAGCACTTGGGCCAGTTGCCGCGACACTTCGGTCTTGCCGACGCCGGTTGGCCCGGCGAACAGGAAACTGCCGATGGGCTTTTCGCCCTCGCGCAGACCGGCGCGGGCAAGCTTGATGGCCGCATCCAGCGTGTCGATTGCCGCCTCCTGACCAAACACGACCATCTTCAGCTGGGGGCCGAGATTGCGCAGTTGCTCGCGATCCGAACTGGACACGCTCTTGGGAGGAATGCGCGCAATCTTGGCCACCACCGCTTCGATATCGCCAACACCCACCGTCTTCTTGCGTTTCGACACCGGCTGCAATTGCTGATAGGCGCCGGCTTCATCGATCACGTCGATGGCCTTGTCGGGCAGGAAGCGGTCATTGATGTACTTCGCGGACAATTCCGCCGCGGACTGGAGCGCGCCCTGGGTGTAGCGCAGACCGTGGTGTTCCTCGAAGCGGGATTTCAAACCCTGGAGTATTTCCACGGTTTCGGCCACGGAAGGCTCGGGCACATCGATCTTCTGAAACCGGCGCGACAACGCCCGGTCCTTCTCGAAAATTCCCCGGTATTCCTGGTAGGTCGTGGAGCCGATGCAACGGAAGCGGCCCGAGGTGAGCAGCGGTTTCAGCAGGTTGGAGGCGTCCATCACCCCGCCCGAGGCCGCGCCGGCGCCGATGATGGTGTGAATTTCATCGATGAACAGGATCGCGTTTTCCTTTTCGCCCAGTTCCGCCAGCAGATTCTTGAAGCGTTTTTCAAAATCGCCGCGATACTTGGTGCCGGCCAGCAGCGCACCCATGTCCAGCGAATAAACGACGCTGCCCTTGATGGCGTCCGGGACCTCGTCCTCGACGATCCGCTTCGCCAGCCCTTCGGCAATCGCCGTCTTGCCGACTCCGGACTCACCCACCAGCAGCGGGTTGTTCTTGCGGCGGCGCACCAGGGTCTGGCAGACCCGCTCCAGCTCCTGGGCACGCCCCACCAGCGGATCGATAAAACCTTTTTTGGCCTGGGCGTTGAGATCGGTTGCAAATTGTTCGAGCGCGCTGCCCTCTCCACCCGCCGGTGCGCCCGCTTCGCCGCCCTGGCCGCCGGGCGCGTTACCCGTGTTCTCCGACTGATCGGCAAAGCGGGTCACGCCATGGGCGATGAAATTCACCACATCGATGCGGGAGATGTTCAGCATCCGCAACATGTAAACGGCCTGGCTCTCCTGTTCGCTGAAGATCGCGACCAGCACGTTTTCGCCCTGGACTTCGTTGCGGCCCGACGACTGCACATGAAAAATCGCGCGCTGCAAGACGCGCTGAAACGCCAGCGTCGGTTGCGCTTCGCGCTGTGGCGCGTCGGTCGCAATCACGGGCGTGGTGGATTCGATGAATTCGTTGAGGTCGTTGCGCAGCGTCTGCAAATCGACGCCACACGCCTTCAATACCCGCAGTGCAGAGCTGTTATCGAGCAGTGCCAACAGCAGGTGCTCGACGGTCATGAACTCGTGCCGCCGGGACGTCGCCTCCTGAAAGGCGGCATTGAGCGTGGCTTCAAGTTCTCTGCTGAGCATGATGGTCAGTCCTCTTACTGATTCGGATCGCCTGCCGGTTCTATCTGACAAAGCAAAGGATGTTCGCGCTCGCGGGCGGCCTGATTGACCTGCTCGGCTTTGGTCTCGGCGACCTCCCGCGTGAACACACCACACACGCCCCTGCCCTCGGTGTGCACTTTGAGCATGACGCGGACCGCCAGTTCACGGTCCATGCCAAAGATCTGTTCAAGGATCTCCACCACGAATTCCATGGGCGTGTAGTCGTCGTTGAGGAGAACCACCTGGAATCGTGCCGGGCGCTTGAGCTTGGGTTTGGTGTCCTCGACGACCAGACCGCTATCCGAGTCCTGGTGTTGTTTCGTCATAAGCCTTGCGTACAGTATGGGCGGCGAGCAGCCTGGATGGATCAAGGATAACCCCCTTTCCCGGCGTCTGCACTAGTGCAGAACCCCCCCGCGCGTGCTACCAGGTTGCTGAAAAACTGCTGCGGGGACCATCTGCTTCGTTGCGCGGTGCTCGCTCACTCGCCTATCTGCTTGATATGTCTCGGTCGCTGCGCGCCGTGCGCCTCGCATCTGGCCCCCTCGCGACGTTTTTCAGCAACCTGCCACGCCGCCGACCACGGGGCCAGGTTATGCCCGTGCGACCGGACAAGTACAATCCCCTCCCCGTCACGCTTCCGCCCTGCCCATGCCCGTCAACCTGCTGAGCACCCCTCCCGCCAACAAACCCGGGGACCGGCGCCGCTGGGGTGGTCTGACCGGCGGAACCGCCGCCCTTGCCATTGCCAATGCCGCCCGGGAGTTCGACGGCCTGCTGCTCGCCGTGGCGGCCACCACCAGCGCGGCGACGCTGCTCGAAACCGAGCTGCAATTTTTCCTCGGCAGCGGAGACGCAAACGCCATCCCCATTTTGCATCTGCCGGACTGGGAAACCCTGCCCTACGACCTGTTCTCGCCGCACCAGGACATCGTCTCCGAACGGCTGCAAACCCTCGATCGGCTGCCGTCCACCCGGCGCGGGATTCTGGTCGCGCCGGCAACCACGCTGATGAAACGTCTGCCGCCGCCCAGTTACGTCGCGGGCAATACCTTCGTGTTCCGCAAGGGCGACCGCGTCAATCTGGATGCGCTGCGCCGCACGCTGGAGCAGGCCGGCTACCGCGCCGCCGACACGGTTTACGAGCACGGTGAATTCGCCGTGCGCGGCGCCCTGATCGACGTCTTTCCCATGGGCGCGAAGCAGCCGATCCGTCTCGACCTGTTTGACGACGAGATCGAGTCCCTGCGCACCTTCGATCCGGACACCCAGCGCACCATCGAGAAAATGCCGGCGATCGAACTGCTGCCGGCGCGCGAATTTCCGCTCGACAAGACCGCCATCCGGCGCTTCCAGGACGCCTGGCATCTCGGTTTCGACAGCGATCCCCGACGCTGCACCCTGTACCAGGATGTCAGCCAGGGCTCGGCGCCGGGCGGTATCGAATATTACCTGCCGCTGTTTTTCGAGCGTACCGCGACGCTGTTCGATTATCTGCCGGCGGCGGCACTGGTATTCGCGGACGGCGACATCCATCAGGCGGCCGAGGAGTTCTGGCGCGAGGCGACGGACCGCTACCGGGAATACGGCGTTGACCCGACGCGGCCATTGCTTCCGCCACCGGCGCTGTTTCTGACCGCCGGCGAGCTGTTCGAAGCGATCAACGCCCTGCCGCGCACCGACCTGCTGACCGCCGTCCTGCCGCAAAAACCCGGCAACCACAACTTCGTTACCGCGCCACTGCCTGATATCGCTGCCGACACCAAGTCCCGCACGCCCCTGGCGCAACTGGAAAATCTGCTGGCGCACGCCCAGGGGCCGGTGCTGTTTTGCGCCGAATCCGCCGGCCGCCGTGAAGCCATGCTGGATCTGCTGCGCCCCTTGGGGATAGCGCCGACGTCCGTCAGCGGCTGGGACGAATTCGCCGCGTCGGACGCGCCCTGGCTCATCGCCGTCCACCCGCTGGAGCGCGGCTTCGTGCTGCCCGACAGCCAGCGCATCCTGATCACGGAAACCGAGCTGTTCGGTCAGCGCGTATTCCAACGCCGGCGCCGCTCCCGCGAACGCGAGGTCGCCGATCAGGCTGTCAAGAACCTCACCGAACTGAGGCCGGGCGCGCCCGTGGTGCATATCGATCACGGCGTCGGCCGCTATCTGGGCCTGCAATCCCTCGCGGTGGACGGCGAACCCCAGGAGTTTCTGGCGCTCGAATACGCCGAAGGCGCGAAGCTCTATGTGCCGGTCGCCAATCTGTTCCTGATCAGCCGCTACAGTGGCGGTGACCCGGACGCCGCGCCGCTGCACCGTCTCGGCGCCGAAACCTGGCAAAAAGCCAAGGAGAAGGCGGCGCGGGAGATTCGCGACACGGCGGCCGAGCTGCTCGACATCCACGCCCGGCGCGCGGCGCGCGTGGGCTTTGCGTACCCGGACCCCGGGGCGGACTATGCCGCGTTCAGCGCGGACTTTCCGTTCGAGGAAACGCCCGACCAGGAAGATGCCATCGCCGCCGTGCGCAAGGATCTGCTGAGTTCGGGCCCGATGGATCGCCTGGTGTGCGGCGACGTGGGCTTCGGCAAAACCGAAGTGGCCATGCGCGCCGCTTTCGTGGCGGTCTCCGCCGGTCGCCAGGTCGCAGTACTGGTACCGACCACCCTGCTGGCCCAGCAGCACACGCAGAATTTTCGCGACCGCTTCGCCAACTGGCCAGTGGTGATCGAAGTGATTTCGCGCTTTCGCAGCGCCCGCGAGCAGGAAGCGGTGCTGAGCCGGGTCGCGACCGGCGAAGTCGATATCCTGATCGGCACGCACCGCCTGATCGCGGGCGACATCGAGTACCACGATCTGGGCCTCGTCATCGTCGACGAAGAACACCGCTTTGGCGTGCGCCAGAAGGAAAAGCTCAAGGCCCTGCGCGCGGAAGTGGACATCCTCACCCTCACCGCCACGCCCATCCCCCGCACCTTGAACATGGCGCTGGGTGGATTGCGCGATCTCTCGATCATTGCCACACCACCCGCGCGGCGCCTGTCCGTAAAGACGTTCGTCCATCAGAGCGACCCGCGCCTGATCCGCGAGGCGGTGCTGCGGGAAATCCTGCGCGGTGGACAGGTGTATTTTCTGCACAACGAAGTGAAAACCATCACCAGGATCGCGCGCGAGCTGGCCGAACTGGTACCCGAGGCGCGTGTCGACATCGCTCACGGTCAGATGCCGGAAAAAGATCTCGAACGCGTCATGTCCGAGTTCTATCACCGCCGCTTCAACCTGCTGGTGTGCTCCACCATCATCGAAACCGGGATCGATGTGCCCAGCGCCAACACCATCATCATCGAGCGCGCCGACAAGCTGGGGCTGGCCCAGCTGCACCAGTTGCGCGGTCGCGTGGGCCGCTCGCACCATCAGGCCTACGCCTATCTGCTCACGCCGCACCCGAACCAGATGACGGATGACGCCCACAAGCGTCTCGAAGCCATCCAGGCCGCCGATCACCTGGGTTCAGGTTTCACGCTGGCGACCCATGACCTCGAAATCCGCGGCGCCGGCGAACTGCTCGGCGACGACCAGAGCGGCCACATCGCCGCGATCGGCTTTTCGCTCTACATGGAGCTGCTGGAGCGCGCGGTCGACAGCCTGCGGCGCGGCGGCACGGCCGAGATCGATCTCAGCGCGCGCCCCGGCGCCGAGGTCAATCTGCATATTCCGGCGCTGATCCCCGAAGCCTATGTGCCGGACGTGCATACCCGGCTGATGCTGTACAAGCGTCTGGCGAGCGCCGCCGATGAGGCCGCGCTGCGGGAATTGCAGGTCGAAATGATCGATCGTTTCGGCTTGCTGCCGGACGCGGTGCGCAATCTGTGCCGGGTCACCGCACTGCGCCAGCGGGCAACCGGCCTGGGCATCGTCAAGATCGAAGCCGGTGTCGAGGGCGGGTTGTTCGAGTTCTCCCAGTCCACCACCGTGGACCCGCTGGCGCTGGTGCATCTGGTGCAGCGCCAGCCGGATCGCTACCGGCTGCGCGGCGCCACGACCCTGAGATTCAGCGTGCGGGCGCCGGCTGCCGAAGAACGCGTGCAGGCGGTCGAGGATCTGCTGGAACGGCTGACGCCGGCGCGGGAACAGGTCGCCTGACCGATCCACGCCGGCGGCAAGGCTGCACCGCTAGGCACGCACCCCGAGCACGCGCCCCGCGCGCTCCGGCATCGGCAACTGCCGGTGCGCTGCCAGCAGCGCCTCGATGCGCGCCCGGGTCGGCTCCGGAAAGGGTGCGCTGCGGCGACTCGCCATATCGACATGCACCGCCAGACATTCGTTGGTGGCGACGAGATGCTCGGGATCGCCCTGATACATTTGATGGAAATAGCGCATCCGCTTGGCGTCGCAATCCAGCAACTGGGTGGTGATGCGCAGTTGGTCGTGGGCGAACACTTCGCGGATGTAATCGACGTTGATCGCCAGGGTGAACATCGAACTGTTCAGGCGTTCGCGGTAATCGAGCCCGATGCCAAGCACGTCGTGGAAAGTGTCGGTCGCCTGGTCGAACGCGAGCACATAGTAGGAAAGATTCATGTGCCCGTTGTAGTCGATCCAGGCGGGATCGACGGCCTGGATCGTTTCGGGCAGCGCAATCATCATCGCGGGTCTCCAACTCGGTGGATCTTCGACATTGTGGGGCTGCGATAGGGGATGTCTGCCGACGGCCTTTGCGCGGCGCCGGTCCACTGCGATCAGCCGCAACTCACCCCGGTGCCGCGCAGCCCGCAGTAGCCGGCGGGGTTTTTGGCGAGATACTGCTGATGGTAGAACTCGGCGTAGTAGAACTCCGGCGCTTCGCGAACCTCGGTCGTAATCTCCGGGAGCCCCGCCGCCTTCAACCTGGCCTGGTAGTCGTCGCGACTCGCCAGCGCCTGCCGCAACTGTTCCGCGCCATAACAGTAGATCGCGGAGCGGTACTGGGTACCGACGTCGTTGCCCTGGCGCATGCCCTGGGTCGGATCGTGAGCTTCCCAAAACACCTTCAGCAACGCGGCCAACGATGTGAGCGCCGGATCGAAGACGACCAGCACCACTTCGGTGTGCCCGGTCATTCCGGAACAGACTTCCTCGTAGGTCGGATTCGGCGTGTAGCCCCCGGCATAGCCCACCGCCGTGGTGTAAACGCCGGGCTGCTGCCAGAAGCGGCGCTCGGCGCCCCAGAAACAACCCAGGCCGAATTGCACGCAGCGCAGGTGCTCGGGGAAAGGACCCGCCAGAGGATGTCCGTTGACGAAGTGGCGCTCCGGCACCTGCATTTTGTCGGCGCGGCCGGGCAGCGCGCGTTCGGGTGCCGGCAATTCGGTTTTTGAAAGTCCCATGGCTGTATCCAGGATCAGTTACTGCGAGGATGGAATATACCACCACTCGCGGCCCCTCCCGACCGCGGACCGCTGCCGGGGCCGCAATTGCAATGCCGCGCCCTGGTTCCTATGATCCGCCCTCCCCGCCGCGACCCAGCTCAGGGCGCAGCCACCACCCGGGTTCCGGCATGACCGATCACGCATTGATGCAGCAGATTCTGGCGTTTCGCAGCAAGCCGGAAAACCAGTCGCCCCACGGCAATTTTCTCGGGCTGGAAATCATTGATATCGACCGCGGCAAGGGCGTGGTGCGCATTCCCTATCGCGCCGAACTCGCCGGCAATGCCACCACCGGCGTACTGCACGGCGGCGTCATCACCACCGTGCTGGATGCGGCCTGCGGCATCTCGGTGATCTGCGCCCTGGAACAGCGCGCGACGATCGCCACGCTCGATCTGCGCATCGACTACCTGAAGCCCGCAACCCCGGGGCAACCCGTCACGGCCGCCGGCCACTGCTACAAGGTGACGCGCAACATCTGCTTCGTGCGCGCCCTGGCCTACCATCTGGACCCGGAAGATCCCATCGCCAACTGCGCGGCGACCTTCATGATCACTTCGCCCCAGACCGGCGAAGCGCGGGCGGAGCGGGTTTCGCCATGAGCATCGTGGAACTGATCCGCCTGGCCAAGGCGAACAACGACTTCGGGGTGCTCTCGGCCGGCATTCCCTACATGAAGACGCTGAACATCGAGGTCCACGAAGCGGACGGCATTCTCACCGTGGAACTCCAGGCGGACCGGATTCACACCGGCAATCCCTGGTTGCCGGCCCTCCACGGCGGTGTCATCGGCGGCCTGCTGGAAACCGCCGCCATCGTGCAACTCGCCCACGATCAGGACACCGACAACCTGCCCAAGCCCATCAATGTGACGGTGGACTATCTGCGCTCGGGCCGCATCGCGACCACCTGGGCGCGCGCGCAGGTCACCAAGCAGGGGCGCCGCGTCGCCAATGTGCAGGCCAGTTGCTGGCAGGAAGATCCGGAGAAACCGATCGCCAGCCTGTTTGGTCATTTTCTGACAGGATAAACCGTGCCGACGCATGCAAAGCTTGCGTCACCTAAAGTAAGGCAAGGGCTATTGAGTTGGGGAGGAATCATCATGAGCAATTCCGGAAACGTAGAACTGCCGGCTATCTGTTCGGTTCCGCCAACAGAAGCAGATGGCTCTTTGGGAACTTGCCTATAGGCAAGTAGATCTGGGTATTCCGGAAGATCCACCGGATTGGGTCAAAATACTCGGATCAGGGCATGGCCCGAAGTTCTATTTGCGTTATCAGAAGGGAGAAGGAAACACAGTAGTTAATGGCGGACCGACGCCAGCTTTGGCTCCCATGGCAGCCGAACTACGAAAACTGAGTGAGGCCGTTGGGGTAGCGATCGGCAAACTGATTTGATCCGATTACTCCAAATTAGTCTCTGTTACCTTATGCTTGGATCGCAGCGCCGAAAGTGCTAACGCCGCATCCGACGTTAACAATAATTTTTTTACCGGAGACCAACATGTCCCTCGATGCCCAGGCCGCGAAACTTCTCGAAATGACCGCGAACAGCAATGCGCCCGCGCTGGGTGAAGGCACGGTTGCCGAAAGCCGGGCCGGTTTCGCCACCCTGACCGAGATGGTGGGCATCAAGGCACCCGCGCCGAAATCCGTTACCGAAGTGCGGATTCCCGGGCCGGGCGGCGCCATCCGCACCCTGGTCATCACCCCGGACACCCAACCGACTGGACCCCGGCCGATTCTTATCTACTACCACGGCGGCGGCTGGGTGATCGGCAGCCCCGAGACCCACAAGGCCGAAGCCTGTTATTACGCGGCGGCGGCCGACTGCATCGTGCTGGTACCGGACTACCGGCTCGCGCCCGAACATCCCTTTCCCGCCGCGCCGCTCGATTGCTACGCGGTGCTGGAATGGGCCGCCGCCAACGCCGGAACGCTGGGCGCGGACGGCAGCCGCATCGCGGTGGGCGGCGACAGCGCCGGCGGCAATCTCTCCGCCGTGGTGAGCCAGATGACCCGGGACCGCAAGGGACCGCCCATCGCGCTGCAACTGCTGATCTATCCCGCCACCCGGATGGGCGCGAACACGGCTTCTTATCGCGATTGCGGCGAGGGCTATTTCCTCACCGCGACCGCGATGAAGTGGTTTTTCGATCAATACCTGCGCAAGCCCGAGGACTGGGACAATAGCCTCGCCTCCCCGCTGCTCGCCAATGATTTTGCCGGCCTGGCGCCAGCCCTGGTGATGACCGCCGGCTTCGATCCCCTGCGCGACGAAGGCGCCGAATACGCCGACAAACTCACCGCCGCCGGCGTGCCGGTGGAATACATCTGCTACCGCAACCAGATCCACGGCTTTGTATCCATGGCAGGGGCAATCGACGAAGGTCGCCAGTTTCTCGACCAGGCCGCGGCGGCGTTGCGCAAGGCGCTGCACGCCTGAAGCAAACAACCGCGCAAATTTTTTTTACCATTTTTCGACAAGCAAAACCACCGGGGGATTCATGTCGCAACAACAACTGGACAAACTGCTGAAGATTTTCGAACGCCAGCCGCCGCTGGGAACCGTGCCCATCGAGCAGGAACGCCGCAATCTCGACGAAGGCGGCGCCCGCTTCAAGGTACCCGCCGATGTGACGCTGACTCCGGTCGATGTCGACGGCATCCGCGGCGAATGGCTGGCGGCGCCCGGCGCTCGCCCCGATCGCGCCGTGCTCTATCTGCACGGCGGCGGCTATGCGATCGGATCCATCACCAGCCACCGCTACCTGATGCAGAACGTATCGCGCCATTCCGGCGCCCGCACGCTCGGCATCGAGTACCGGCTCGCCCCCGAACACCCCTTTCCCGCCGCGGTGGACGACGCCACCAAAGCCTATCGCTGGCTGCTGGCGCAAGGTTACGCGCCCGGCCGTATCGCCATCGCCGGGGATTCGGCGGGCGGCGGCCTGACGCTGGCCACGCTGGTGAACCTGCGCGACCTGGGCGTGGCGCTGCCCGCCGGCGGCGTGCTGATTTCGCCCTGGGCCGATCTGACCGGCACCGCCGACGCGGTGACCTCGCGCGCCGCCAGCGACCCCATGGTGAAACCGGACGGTCTGTTCCGGCTCGCCGGTGAATACCTGAAAGGCGCCGATGTGAAGCATCCCCTGGCCTCGCCCGTGTTCGCCGATCTCACCGGCCTGCCGCCGCTGCTGATCCATGTCGGCGGGCGCGAGATTCTCTACGACGACGCCATCACCGTGGCCAACAACGCCCGCAAGGTCGGCGTGAAAGCCGATCTGGTCGACGCGCCCGAACTGTTCCACGTCTGGCACGCGTTTGCGCCCATGCTCGACGAAGGCCAGCGCGCGGTGGAGCAGATCGGCGGCTGGCTGCAAGGACGTTTCCAGCCTTGATCCCAACGCATGCACATCACACTGAGGAATAACGTCATGGCCAGCCCGGAAAGCAAGAAACTGCTCGAACTGTTGTGGAAAAACTATCCCGGCCCGTCCAACTACGAAAAGATGAAGGACAAGGTCGGCAAGATGCGCGACAACTTCGTGCAGGCGACCAAGAACTTCGCCACCGCGCCGGCGGGGACCGAGATCCAGGTGGTGGATGTCGGCGGCGTGCCCGGCGAATGGGTCTGCGCGCCGGGCGTGGATCAGGATCGGGTGCTGCTGTATCTGCACGGCGGCGGCTATGTGATCGGCTCGATCCACACGCACAAGGGTCTGATCGCGGCCCTGTCGCGCGCCGCCAACTGCCGTGCGCTGGCGCTCGACTACCGGCTCGCGCCGGAACACCGCTACCCGGCGGCGGTCGAGGACGCCACCCAGGCCTATCGCTGGCTGCTGGCGCAGGGTTACAAGCCCGGCAAGATCAGCATCGCCGGCGATTCGGCCGGCGGCGGTCTGACGCTCGCCACCCTGGTGGCACTGCGCGACGCGGGTACCCCGCTGCCCGGCGCGGCGGTACCCATCTCGCCCTGGACGGATCTGGAAGGCACCGGCGAATCCATGCGTACCAAGGTCGATGTCGATCCCATGGTGGAGCCCGGCGGGCTGTTCGGGATGGCGAAAATCTATCTGGGCGACGCCGATCCACGCCAGCCCACCGCCTCGCCCGTATATGCAGATATGAAAGGCCTGCCGCCGCTGCTGATCCAGGTCGGCGATCTCGAAACCCTGCTCGACGACGCCACCCGAAGCGCCGCCAATGCCAAGGCGGCGGGCGTCGATGTCACGCTGGAGGTGTGGCCCGAGATGGTCCACGTCTGGCATCTGTTCGCGCCCATGGTGCCCGAGGGGCGCGAAGCCATCGCCCGTATCGGCCAGTTCATAGATCAGCATACAAATTAACAAAGGTTCACAATCCATTGTTTTTAAAATAAAAGGAGGGGTTATGACGGGACGAGTAGCAGGCAAGGTAGCCTTGATAACGGGTGGCGGTTCAGGGATAGGCGAAGCCACCGCACTGCGCTTTCAGGAGGAAGGCGCCAAGGTGGTGGTAGTGGACATCAACGGCGACGGCGCCCAACGCGTCGCCGCGACGTTGCGCGAACGCGGTGGCGAGGCGACCCATTTCGTCGCCGATGTCACGGATCCGGAAGCCGTGCAGGGCATGATCCAGCACGCCGTGCAGACGTTCGGCCGCCTCGACATCCTCCACAACAATGCCACCGCCGCCGAGGTGGGCTCCGTCGCCAACCTCAGTCTGGCGGGCTGGAACCGCACCCTTGCGGTCAATGTGACAGCGCCGTTCCTCGCCACCAAATACGCATTGCCAGTGATGATCGCCCAGGGCGGCGGCGCCATCATCAACACCGCATCCGTTTCCGGCACGCGCGGCGATTACGGCATGTCGGCCTACAACGCCGGCAAGGCGGCGGTGATCAACTTCACCCGCTCCGCGGCCATCGAATATGCCAGCAAGGGTGTCCGCATGAACTGCGTCTGCCCGGGCGCCATCGACACCCCGGCGATCCAGGCGCTCACCGGCAGCGGCGCGGCAACGCCCCACATGTCGGTGGCGGGCAGTTCTGCCGGCCTGCCCAGGCTGTCCGATGAAACCCGCGACAAACTGCGCGCACGGATGGCAGGCGCGCACCCCATCGGCCGTCTGGGCCTGCCCCGCGAGATCGCCAACCTGGTGTTGTTTCTGGCCTCGGACGAAGCGTCCTTCATCACCGGCGCCGCCTACATCATCGACGGTGGACTCACCGCGCATACCGGGCTGCCGAGCATGACCTGACACAGGAAAAGCCACTCACAAAAAAAGGGGCTCATGGCCCCTTCGCAGCGCTTTTCAGCGGCTCGCCAAGCACCCGGTACCAACGCCGGCACTTGCCGGCTCACTGGCCACTCGGGAAGATTTCTTCGGGCAATGTCAGCTCGCCCCGCGACGTGAAATTCACGCTATTGAATGCGGGTCCGGCGAGTCTTCCGGTCATCTCATAGCCGAGCTTCCCGCGGTAGTCGCTGGTCAGAACATCGACCGCTTGGCGCGCAATACCGAACACCGAAACGCTCACCGGGACGCCAATGATCGTTTCGCCAAAACGCGGCACGCTGCCACTGGCGTCGCTGACGCCCGTGGCGAAACGCTTGCCCCGCACGTCCATCTGAACCGACACCCCATTGAAGTCCAGCGGGAAGTCATTGGGATTTTGAACGCGCAGTTTGATCAGCATGCGCAACTCCAATCCTTCAGCCTGCAGCGGCTCAATGCCCACCATCATGACCTGAATGGGCTCGCGACCCCGAAGGGTGGCACAGCCAGTCTGCAGCAGGACTCCGCAAGCGAGCAGCATGAGCGCGGCGCGCAGCGCCGTCCGTTGCATACTGTTGTTACACGTCCCATGCGTATACTCGCGCATCCCGGTCACGTTTCGCTTTCCCGCACCCGCTTGAAGATTTTCTCCGCAAGATCGCTCTGCGCGGCGGCGCGGAACGCTTTATCGGTCATCACCCGCGAGAAAATCTCTTCGTTACCCTCCATCCGGTCGATGAACAGTTCGTCCATGACCCGTTCCAGATAGAACCTGAAGTTCGGCAGCGTGTTGGCCTTGGCGGCTTCGATGATGCTTTCATCCGCTTCGGCCGATACCCGGATCTGGTCGAAGAAAAGCTGGTCGGCTTCAGTAAAGTTGGTACCAAAGCGCTCGTTGAGTTTTTCAACCAGTGTCGAAAGCTCAACGGCCTCGTCTCGAATCCCACCCGTGCCCAGATCCGTTGGGCCTTTGAGGGGATAAGCCTCGCCTTGCGCGAGATCAATCGACCCTTCGGTCATCTGCTGCAAGCGGAAGAACCGCAGTGCCACCTCGTCATCAAGCCGGAACGCCTGGCCGTCGCCGGGCGGCGGCAGCTTGGCCATCAGGTTGCGAACGAAGGCGTACAGCTTTTCCAGCTCGCTGTCCTGATAGGGGATGATCTGCGAGAGGAAGGCATAAAGGTTCCGGTAAGCGGTGAGTTGGCCGCGAAACTCGTCCTGCTCGGATTCTTCCTTTTCAACGAAGCGTTGCACCACGGCGTCCAGTACCGCGTTCATCAGCCGATGGTCGTTGGCTGAGTGATCGCGCTTGCGCCGATACCACACCTCGGCAAAGGCGTTGACGTCATCGGGCGCGAAGATGGCCCATGCCAACAGCTTGAACTGCAATTCCGACAGACGGTGCGGATCGGCGTTCTCGCCGATGGGAGTCGCCTCGTAATAGGGCTTGAAAGCCTGATGGATGTCGTCCTCTTCGTTGGCGAAATCGAGCACGAAGGTGCGCGCCTTGCCCGGCGCAATCCGGTTGAGGCGGGACAGCGTCTGCACCGCCTGCACGCCGGCGAGGCGCTTGACCACATACATCGTCTGCAACAGCGGCTGGTCGAAGCCGGTCTGGTACTTCTCCGCGACCAGCAGCACGCGGTAGTCGTCGCGCTCGAACGCTTCGGGCAGTTCGCTTTCGGCCAGCCCGTCGTTCATCGCCACTTCGGTATAGGACGCGCCCGGGTCGTCGGGGTCTTCCACGGTGCCCGAGAAGGCCACCAGCGAGCGGATACCGGTGTAGCCGTGGTCCTTGATGTAGCGGTCGAACGCCAGCTTGTATTTGACGGCGGCAAGGCGAGAGCCGGTGACCACCATCGCCTTGGCCCGCCCGCCCAGCTCGTGCATGACATACAGCCGGAAGTGCTCCACGATGACCGAGACCACCTGCTCGATATTGACCGGGTGCAGTTCCAGATAGCGCGTCAGCGCCTTGGCCGCCTTCTTGCGCGGCACCTCGGGGTCGTTCTCCACCTGTTTGATCAGGCCGAAGAAGCGCTTGTAGGTCGTGTAGTTCTGGAGCACGTCCATGATGAAGCCTTCTTCGATGGCCTGCCGCATGCTGTACTCGTGGAACGGCGAGGTGCCCGACGGTCCCGGCTCGTCAAACAGCGTCCTGGTCTTGAATTTCGGCGTGGCGGTGAAGGCAAAGAAGCTCAGGTTCGGCTGGCGCGCGCGTTTCAGCGCATTACGCAGCGTCGCCGCCCGAGCCTCATCGGACAGGCCGTCCTCGGACAGATCGGCGTCCTCTTCGTCCGACATTTGCGCGGCAATCGCCGCCTCGATGCCGTCCTTGTTCAGCATCCCCTTGAGCGCGATTGCCGTCTCGCCGCTTTGCGACGAATGGGCCTCGTCCACGATCACGGCAAAGCGCTTGCCCGCCGTGTCGATCTTCACCCCCGCACCCTTGCCTTCCAGCGTGGCGAGCGCCTGCGCGATGAAGGGGAATTTCTGGATGGTGGTGATGACGATGGGCGTCCCGTTCGACAGGGCGCGCGTCAGCTGCTGGGTGTCCTCGTCGATCTTTTCGACCACGCCGGTCTTGTGCTCGAACTGATAGATGGTGTTCTGCAATTGCTGGTCGAGCACGCGCCGGTCGGTGACGACCACCACCGAATGAAACACCTTCTGGTCATTGGCGTCGTGCAGGCTCGACAGCCGGTGGGCGAGCCAGGCGATGGAGTTGGATTTGCCCGATCCCGCCGAGTGC
Source organism: uncultured Gammaproteobacteria bacterium (assembly GCA_947084925.1). Lineage (GTDB taxonomy): Bacteria > Pseudomonadota > Gammaproteobacteria > Pseudomonadales > Porticoccaceae > JAGPUQ01. The sequence goes on along the minus strand of CAMTUJ010000026.1, from coordinate 11,216 downwards.
TGCACCAGGTAGTTGCGCCCCGCGCCGTTGGCCCGCGCATGGGCCACCAGCGCCCGCACCGCATCGAGCTGGTGGTAGCGCGGGAAGATCATGGTTTCCTTGCGGATGGTGCGCGCGCCCTTGTCGGTCCTGACCTGCCGCTCCTTCACTTCCAGATGCATGAAGCGTTGCAGGATGTCGATGAGGCTATCGGCCGGTAGCACCTCGTCCCAGAGGTAATGGGTCTTCCAGTTACCCGCGACCGGCGGATTGCCCGCGCCGTGATGGTGGCCCCGGTTGAAGGGCAGGAAGACCGTCTCCTTGCCCTTGAGCCGCGTGGTCATCCACACCTCGTCGGGGTCCACCGCGAAATGCACCAGCGCGCGTTTCTTGAAGGCGAACAGCAAATCGCGCTCGTCGCGGTCGTGCATGTACTGCTGCATCGCATCCGCCGCGCGCTGCCCGGTCAGCGGGTTTTTCAGTTCCACCGTGGCCACGGGCAGGCCGTTGAGGCTCAGCGTCACGTCGATGATGCAGCGCCGGTTCTTGCCGTCCGCCTTCTTCATCACCGAAGTGAAGGCTACCTGTCGCGCGATGGTCAGCCGGTTGCGCGCATAGCTTGCGGCGGCATCCGGGTTCATGGCGGAGTTCGGCCGGAAGTAGGCCAGTCGGAAAGTCTTGCCGTAGCACTTGAAGCCGTGGCGCAGGACATGCAACGTACCCTTGATGTCGAGTTCCTTGGCCAGGCTGTCGAGCACCGTCGCTTCGGTCTTGGCCGCGAGCAGGGCGTCCAACTGTCCCCATTTCGCGGCCTGGCTGTCCTTCAGAAAACCGATCACGTCATCGGGAAAGAGCGCCAGCGCCTCGTCATAGGCGGTCGGAGCGCGCTGGGCATAGCCGCCCGCGCCGATCAGGCCGGCTTCAATTGCTGTCTCGAAGTCGTGTTCGGTATGGCCGGGCATCAGCTATGCTCCCGCATAGTCATAATGCACCTGCAAAGTCCTGAGCATGGCAAAGACATCCTGATAAACCACGCCAAACTGAAGACACACATCCGGCAGTTTGATCTGGTTGCGTGACTCAGGTCTGGACTCTTCCAAAGTCACAACAACGCAGTCATTCACCTTCGCATAAGCGACCAGCCAGCCGTCAGCACCTGTGGCGAATTTAGCCTTGGCGTCGTCATAATATTGGGGGTTACGCTGCACCCAAAGCATGATATTGGTATAGGTGGAAACCACTTCGGCGATATTGCAGTTCAGAAAGAAGCTTTCCGGTACCGATTCGCGAACCCACTTTACCAGGTCATCATCATCGCGCCCTTGAAGCAGCTCCTGCCGGTTACGATCCAGGCTATGAACCCGCCCAGCGTGGTGTAGGGCCAGCAGGCTATTCCAGAATCCGGGACACAGGTCGAACGCATAGTAACGGTTCTTGGCGGTGATCAGGACATCAGAATCAATGAGATACATCATCAGGGCAGCTCTATACCCAGCCGGCGGGCATATTCCTGAAAGGTGCCGCCGTTGAGGCCGGTCAAATCGTAGGCTTGCTTGAACCCGATGCGCCCTTCCTTGGCGGAACGAACCACCTGGATGGCAAAGAGCTTGCCCACGCGCGTGTTCTGGTTGTTGTAGAAATCACCGCCGCCCTCGGCCCCCTTCTTTTGTTTCCGTTCCTGCCGGATATAGGCTTCATAGAAGTCAAAGAACCTTTGCCGCTCCACCAACTGCAAGTCCATGACTCTGCGGCCAATCACAATCGGGCTCACCTTGAATCGACGCGCCAGCACCTCGAACGGTGCGGTATCGCGTTTTACCTCCGGCCAGCACGTTCGCAACTCAGTCTCCGGCACCAGAAACTCAGCGGCCGCCCGGTCGCAAAACGTCTCTACCGCACCGCCATCCGGGAAGATGCCGGAAAAGCCAGATAGCCCAGAGCCTTCCGCTCCAAGCCAGACATGGGCCAGCTCATGCGCCAGGGTAAACATCTGTGCCGACTTGGCATCCGCACCATTGACGAAGATCAGCGGTGCAAGGTCATCACTGAGTGCGAATCCACGAAACTCTTCCACATTCAGTTTTCGACGTGTGTCATTGCCAACCACACCATTGACGACGGCCATGACACCCAGCATTTCAATCGCTTGGCGCAGCGCGCTGACAGCCTCTTGCCAGGTGCGCACCTCCGCTGCCCAGCCATCACCGAAGCCGACCACGCGCCGCATTTCCCGGCCAACCGCTGCCGGGTCGTCCGACAGTCGTGCGTCACCAACAAAGGCAAGACGGTCGGCTTCGCATTCCAGGCGGGCTTCACGCAACCAGGCTTGACGCCGCTGCATGGCATAAATGGTATCCAGAAGGTCCGGGCTGACCGAACCAACATACCGATTGCTCAGCGTGCGAAAGTCAGAAATCGGCATGGGAATATCGGGTGGCTCGGGCAGGAACAGATAACCAAAGGGCACATGCGTGGCCCTGGCGAAGTCTTCCAATTGCTTGAATGTAGGCAACACCTCGCCACGCTCCCAGCCCTCCAGCTTGGGAAACTTGCCAGCAAGATCTTCAATGGCCAGATGGGCACGCTCCCGCGCCCATTGCATCAGTTCCGGATTGACCGCTACACGGTTCATGACACCACCTCCGGAGCCATTGTAGCCACCCAAGCATCGCCGGTCAGATCGGCTTCAATGGCGATTTCAAAATCGAGTTCGGTGTGGCCGGACATCAGGTGGCCTCCAAGTCGAGCTTTCCGGTGACGGCGGCGGTGATGAGTGTGGAGCGGTATTCGTTTAGCAGGGTCTATCGACCTTTCGATGCGTTCGGATTGTGCCCGAATTTGTGCGGTTGCCTCATCCAGGAACTGCACAATCTTCCGCTGGATTTCGGGGGGTGGGAGCGGCGCGCGCCAGTCTTTCAAAAACTCCTCGGGAACGCGCTTTTGCCCGCCTGCTCCGAGCATCTCGGCTTCGCCAAAAGAGCGGAAATCATGCGCAATCGTCATGTAGAAGAGAAAATGCGCATCGAGACCGGGAAGCGGACGAATGACGTGCAACTCGGTCGTTCCAAAGGCGACCCCATTCGTCAGACCCCGAGCCAACGCGCCTTTGCCGTTCTCAAAGCACGGAGTGATTTTAGCGATGCAGATATCGCCGTCCGCGAAGTACGTATATCCGTTGTAGATTTCTCCGATGGGTCGCGTTTCATTTAATTGTAGCCCGCCGTGCTCTCCGACTGCGTCCATGGGGACGAAGGACACTTCGGTATCGGCGGGCAGAGCGAGCTTTGATTTTAGCGGGTTCAAATGGGCATCAAACCGAAGCCGTCGCTTGCCCCAATGCGCTGGGATGTCGCCGAGCCAGTCGATGCCCGAGGGTTTCATGGGGGCGGCGGGGCTACTCGGGCTATCCATGCCCTCGCCCTTCGGGCCGCCGCCGGTGGCGGCGTTCAAATTAGCTCCCGGCAAATTTGTCAGGCCCTTGGTGACGGCGCGGGTGATGAGGGCCTGACGCTTTTCGGCCAGCCGGTCAAGCAGCGCGCGCTTCTTCTCGATGAGCCCGTCGATCCGCGCCGTCTTCTCATCCAGAAACCGCGCAATCCGCCGCTGGGTTTCGAGGGGTGGGAGCGCAACAAAAGCGTTCTTCATCGGGTATTGCCCGAGACCGAATCGGGTTACTCCGTTCGCGGCTGTTTTGAACTGGTCATTCAACGGCTCGGAGCGGCAGAGCCAAGCGAGGAACCCACCGTCCAGTTCAGTGCCTGGCTCGAAAACGGACAGGTGATAGCCACAGAGCACGTCGGGCATGTCTTCCGTGACGAGCGCGGGGATACCGATGTCGTTCCAACCTTCGCTGTCCTTCGTGATGATTACCTGACCGCGCTTAAGCCGGAACTTCTCGATTTCCGCTTCGGTCGCGGAGCCCTGCATGAACTCTATGTCGGGGGTGATCCGGTCGTTGTAATAGACGTCGGTATAATTGCACAGCCAAACCGGCTCCTCGTCATCGACAATCGTCTTGTCCACATTGCTGTTGCGCACTTCTGAAAAGAACTTGAGTTTTTCAAGCCGCCATCCAGTCGGGAGCGAGCCGTAAGCCTTTTGGACCTCCTCGGGTACGGTCGTCATGCAACCAGGCCCTTCAACAAGCCCGCGATCTCCCCTTCCAGCGCGGTAATCTCCGTCTCGATCTCGTCTAGTGGGCGCGGCGGCTTGTAGACATAGAAATGCCGGTTGATGGGGATTTCGTAACCGATCTTGGTCTTGTCGTAGTCCACCCAGGCATCGGGCACATGGGGCAGCACTTCGCGCGCCATGTAGGCGTCTACACAATCGCGGAACGCCTCGACCAGCTTGTCATTGGGCTTGTCAGGCCCGAACGGCATGGGCAGCGGCAGGACGGTGCCCGCGGGCAGCGGGATGTTCTCGGTGTCGCGCAAGTCGCTGTCCGGCTCCGGCCGGCCCTTGGCGTCGCGGCACATCTCGGCGTCCGGGTCGCGCTCGCCCAGCGCGGCGAAGATCGCCTTTTTGACGGGCGCGGCGAGTTTCACATCGGCGCGTTTGGCGGCAGCCCCCAGATCGGCGTCGAACGCCTCGCGGTCCCGGTAACGGCCCTTGGCTTCCAGCGTGGCCAAGGCTTCGCGGATGGCGTTTTGCAGCACGCGGCCTGCCTCGATCTCGCGCGCCGCCGCCTTGTCGTCCTTGCGTTTCTTTGACGTGGCGAGGTTGGCGAAGGCGGTCTGCTCGTCCAGCCTGGCGATGCGCTGCTCCGTCGCCTCGAAGTTCATGCGCAAGGGGCGCTCCACCGTGACCTTGAGGAAGCCGAACTCGCGATTCTCGAAGATGCGGGAAACGACGCGGGTTTCGGTGTCGCCGTTGATCCGAACGTCCGCGGTCTCGCCGTCGCGGTGGTTGCCATAGAGGCGGGTGAGGTGGCGGATCTGGTCTTCGGTGATCTCGTTGCGCTTGTTGTTGAGGCTCTTTTTCATGCGCTGGAAAAAGCGCGTGCCGTCGATCAACTGCACCTTGCCACGCCGCTCGGGTGGCTTGCGGTTGGTGACCAGCCAGACATAGGTGAAGATGCCGGTGTTGTAGAAAAGCTGGTCGGGCAGCGCAACGATGGCGTCGAGCCAGTCGTTCTCGATGATCCAGCGGCGGATGTTCGACGGCCCCGACCCGGCATCGCCAGAAAACAGCGGCGAGCCGTTGAAGACGATGGCGATCCTGGAGCCGACCGCGTCGTCATCCCCTTCCCTGTAGGGGTGCATCTTGGCAATCATGTGCTGGAGGAACAGCAGCGAGCCGTCGTTGATGGCCGGCAGCCCGGCGCCGAAGCGGCCGGAGAAGCCCATTTCGTTGTGCTCCTTCTCGACGACCGTTTTCTGGTCCTTCCATTCCACGCCAAAGGGCGGGTTGGCGAGCAGGTAGTGGAATTGCTTGCCCTCGAAGCCGTCGCGCGTCTTGCCGTCGCCCAGCGTGTCGCCCAGCACAATACTGCCGGTGTCCTCGTCCTTGATCAGCATGTCCGAGCAGCAGATGGCCCAGGACTCGTCGTTGTACTCCTGCCCGAACAGGGCGAGGTTGGCCTGGCGGTTCTGGTCGAGAATGAACTTCTCGGATTCCGACAGCATCCCGCCCGTGCCACAGGCGGGGTCGTAGATCGTGCGGTAGATGCCCGGCGTGTAGACGTCCCGCTCGCCGGTGTAGACGAGGTTCGCCATCAGGCGGATGACCTCACGCGGGGTGAAGTGGTCGCCGGCCTCTTCGTTGGCCTGTTCGTTGAAGCGCATCACCAGATGCTCGAACAAATAGCCCATCTGCAAGTTGTCGATGCGGTCGGGGTGCAGGTCCACATCGGCCATCGCCCTGACGAGGGTGAACAGCCGGTTGCTGGCGTCCAGCTTTTCGATCTGGTCGGTGAACTTGAACCGCTCGAAGATGGCGCGTGCGGTGGGCGAAAAGCCGTTGATGTAGGCGACCAGGTTCGGCGCGATGTTCTCGGCATCGCCCAGCAGACGTGCGAAGGTGAACGGGCTGGTGTTGTAGAGCGGATGCTTGCGGGCCGGGTCCGCCGCGCGCCCGAGCAGCCTTTCCATCGCACTGTCCGGCATATCCTGCGCGGTGAGCTTGGCATATTGCTTGAGCACGGCGTCCTTGGTCGGCTCCAGCACGCAATCCAGCCGGCGCAGTACAACGATGGGCAACATGACCAGCCGGTATTGCGGCGGACGGTAGGGTCCGCGCAGGCGATTGGCAATTTCCCAGATGTGGCCTTTCAGTTGTTCGTGTAACTGCAAATTCATCCGGGGAGCGCTCTCGTCATCGTTCGGGTGTTTGGCCTCTTTCCGGCGCGCGGGAATGCCGCGTTAAGAAAGATGCATGACCATTCAGGAGCGTCTAACTTCACCGTTAGGGATAGTCTGAAAACCGTCATGCCCGCGGAAGCGGGCATCCAGAAGACCCTGATATTCCTGGGTTCCCGCCTGCGCGGGAACGACGATTAAGTGGTTATTCAGAGCATCCCTAGGCGTGTGCCGCTTGCAGCACATCGCGCTCGACGGCGCGGTCCGGTGGCGCTGCCGTGCAACCACCAGAGTCCGCGCACCTGTCGGCAACACCAACCCGTCAAGCGGCGCTGGCGTTCGGGCTTTTCCAGTTATGCAGCTCGGGGATACAGCGCGCGCCGTACAGCTTCATGCTGCGCTCGACATAGTCATAGGGCATGCCGGCAAAACTGAAGCAGCCGTTGAGCTGGAAATCGCCGAGGTCCTTCTGGCGTGTTTCGAGTTTTTCGAATATCTGCTGTGGCGTGCCCCAGATCTGGAAATCGACGAAGGCATCCGCCACCTTGTCGAGCCCGAGTTCCTGCAGCATCCTGGCCGCGTCGCCGTAGGCGGCGTAGCCCTTGGTGCCGGCGAAGTGCGAACCCGCCATCTCGTAGTGGTTGGCGGCGGTGAGGAAATAGGCGGCGATGTACTTGCGCGCCATCTCCTCGGCGCGCTCGGCGCTGTCGTCGCAGATGATGAAATCGTTGCACAGTACCGGCAGCGGTTCGCGTCCCTGGTGCTTGCGGTACAGCTCCCGGTAGCGGTTCACTTCGGCGGCCATCTGCTCGATGGGACGCTGCATGAACAGCATGATCTGGGAGCCGAGCTCGGCGCCGGCATCGATGGAATCGGGCGACATCGCCACCGAGAAGGTGCGACCGGCAAAGCTTTTCAGCGGGCGCGGGCGGATTTCGACGCGGGGCTGCTTGACCACTTCGCCATCGTATTCCGCGAATCCGGTTTCGAGCGCCGTGGTGATCATCCGGGCGGCTTCGTTGAACTTGGTGCGGCTCTGGTTCATGTCCTCGCGGAACCCTTCGTACTCCAGGCGCGCCAGCCCACGGCCCATGCCGAGAATGGTGCGGCCGTTGCTGTAGTAGTCGAGCAGCGCGATCTCTTCCGCCACGCGCAGGGGATCGTGCCAGGGCAGAATCACCGCGCCGGTGCCGAGCTTGATGCGGCTGGTGCAGCCGGCCATGTAGCTCAGAAACTGGGTGACATCGGGGCACATGGTGTAGTCGGTGAAATGGTGTTCGACGCACCAGATCGAATCGAAACCGAAAGGCTCGGCCAGTTTGGCGAGCTTGAGTTCCGCGGTGTAGACCTCCTCATCGCTGAGGTTGCCGGGGTTCTGGAACAGCATCTGTATGCCGCATTCCATCGGATGTCTCCTGGGGTAGTGCCGCCGGGCGGCGCGGGGGTAGGGGAAATCTTCGGGCGGCGTAACTTACCCCATACCACACCCGGTCGCCAGTCGGGCCGAAGCGTCGGACCAAATCGCCCGGCGCCATGACCTGGCGCAGAACATCGGCCTGACCCCGCGTCGCCATGACCGGCCACTTGCCCTAGAATCGGACCTACACCGCCGCCCGATCACGAGGACATGGGAATGCTTATCTTTCGCCAATTGTTCGACCAGGAATCGTCCACCTATACCTATCTGCTCGGCGACAGCGACAGCGGCGCCGCGGTGCTCATCGACCCGGTGTTCGAGCAGGCGCGCCGCGACACCGCGCTGATCGCGGAGCTTGGGCTCAAGCTGACCGCGGTACTGGACACCCACTGCCACGCCGACCACGTCACCAGCGCCTGGCTGCTCAAGCAGCGCACCGGCGCCGACATTCTGATCGCCGCCAATTCCGGCGTCGAAGGCGCCGACCGCTATCTGCGCCAGGGCGAGCACGTCCAGTTTGGCGCGCGCTATCTCGAGGTCCGCGAGACCCCCGGCCACACCAACGGCTGCCTCAGCTATGTGCTCGACGATGAAAGCATGGCCTTCACGGGCGATGCCTTGCTGATTCGCGGATGCGGCCGCACGGATTTCCAGCAGGGCGATGCCGGACGCCTGTACCGCTCCATCCATATGCAGATCTTTTCCCTGCCCGATACCACCCGACTCTATCCAGGCCATGACTATCACGGTCTGACCGTCACCAGCGTCGGCGAGGAAAAGCGCTACAACCCGCGCTGCGGCGGGCAGATCAGCGAAGCGGATTTTGCCGGCTACATGAACAATCTCAACCTGGCGCATCCCAAGAAAATCGCTATCGCGGTGCCTGCCAACCTGAAGTGCGGCCGTCCCGACACCGGCGCGGTACCGGACGACGCGCCGCACTGGGCGCCTCTGACCTATACCTTCGCCGGGCTCTGGGAGATCGATCCCCGCTGGCTGGAAGAGCATCTGGAAGCGGTGCAGGTGCTGGATGTGCGCGAACCCGATGAGTTCGAAGGTCCGCTCGGGCATATCCCGGGTGCGCAGTTGATCCCGCTGGGCACGCTGTCGGCACGGATCGCCGAGATCGCCACCGACAAACCCGTGGTGACGGTATGCCGCTCCGGCGGCCGTTCCGCCCAGGCCACCGTGCTGCTGCAGCGCGCCGGCATCGAGCGCGTCGCCAATCTCACCGGCGGGATGTTGCGCTGGCGCGCCGGTGGTCACACCGTGGTGGGTGGAGTGAGCGGCTGAAGCGCACCTCTGAAAATCCGCGATGCCCGTGGAAACGGGCATCCGGTGCCTTGTTCCTGACGGGTTCCTGCCCCCGCCGAGGAAGACCGAGCTATCTGAACCGGGGCGCCACCTCGGTCATGAACGCCTGCTTGGATTCGCGCCACGCCGTCAGGTGATCGAGATGGTCGTAGGCCATGGTGAGCAGACCGCCAAAGCCGCCCGACTCCTGCTGCAAACGCGCCAGCTTGTCGGCCACCGTCGCGGGCGAACCCACCAGCCAGTTGTGATCGGCCAGATATTCCACCGTGACATCGGCGTCCGTGACATCCGGTTGGTGCTTCATGACTCCGGTCATGCCGAACTGTTTGAACAGGGGCAGCAGGTACTCCCGCCAGACGCGGCCGATCGGTCCGTCGAGCGCCAGCCGCCGTGCCTCGCGGTCGGTTTCGGCCACGAACACATCGCGGCCCAGCCGCCAGTCCGCACGCTTCGCCGTGCGCCCGGCCGCGTCCGCGGCCTCCGCAACGATGCGCCAGTTATCGCGCAGATAGCCGTCGCCAAGACCGATGCACGCGGGCAGGTAACCGCCGGCACCGGCAAGTTTGAGGGAAGAGGACCCGGGACTCAGCGCCGTTATGGCGATGGGCGGATGCGGTTGCTGGTACGGTTGCAGGTGAAACCGGGTCGGCGGATCGTCCGCCGGCCGGCGCGCGGTCCAGAACTCGCCGCGATGCTCGAAGGGACCATCGCTGGTCCAGAAGCGCACCATGATGTCGAGCGCCTCCGCCATCATGCGGCGATTTTGCCCGGCCATCGCGTCCACATCGAACATGGCCCAGTCACCGGGAAAGCCGCCCGCACCGACGCCGACGATCAACCGACCCTGGGCCATGTGATCGAGATAGGCGATGCGTTGCGCCAGTTCAGCGGGATGGTGATAGGGCAACAAAAATGCGCCGCTGGCAAAGGTGATCCGCTCGGTGCGGTCGATGGCCTGGGCGATCAGCAGATCGGGCGACGGACAGGGTTCCCAGGGCGTGGTGTAGTGCTCGCCGATCCAGACTTCGTCGAAACCGACACGGTCAAGAAAGCCGATGTAGTCGAGGTTGTGGCGATGCCCCGCGCCAATCCCGCGCTCGGGCGGATTGTTGGGCATCATGAAGGCGCCGAATTTCATCGTGGTTCTCCTTATTTTTATCGCATTTTTCCGGGTATTTTCCCGCTGGTCGCCCCACTGCGCTGCGCACGAGGCATCCACGTGAAACCGGTAGCTTGCCTCCGGTTGCGGTCAAACGCCATCACAAAAACAACCCCGCCAAAACAACACCAGTAAAACACGCCCAATAAAAAGGCCCGCCGAAGCGAGCCTTGCGATTCAAACACCGATGCTGGTTTACCGGTATTTTTTCAGTTCGAGCCGCGCAATCTGGTTGCGATGGACTTCGTCCGGACCGTCGGCGATGCGCAGGACACGGGTGTGGGCCCAGGCCCGCGCGAGACCCACGTCCTCGGTCACGCCCGCGCCGCCGAACACCTGAATGGCGTCGTCGATGATCTTGAGCGCAAGGTTGGGCGCGGCCACCTTGATCATGGCGATTTCCATCTTCGCCACCTTGTTGCCCACGGTGTCCATCATATAGGCGGCCTTGAGGGTCAGCAGGCGTGCCATCTCGATATTGATGCGGGCGTCGGCGATGCGTTCGAGCCACACGGTCTGCTCCGACAGTTTCTTGCCGAAGGCGACGCGATTCAGTGCGCGCTCGCACATGAGTTGCAGCGCTTTTTCGGCGACACCGATGACGCGCATGCAGTGGTGAATGCGGCCCGGTCCCAGGCGACCCTGGGCGATCTCGAAGCCGCGCCCTTCGCCCAGCAGCAGGTTGGACGCGGGCACCCGCACATTTTCGAACAGCACCTGGGCGTGACCGTGCGGCGCGTCGTCGTAACCGAAGACCGGCACCCAGCGCTCCACGGTGATGCCGGGCGTCTCGGGCTCGACCAGGATCATCGACTGCTGCATGTGCGGCGAGGCGGTCGGGTCGGTCTTGCCCATCACGATCCAGATTTTGCAGCGCGGATCGTGAACGCCCGACGAAAACCATTTGCGGCCATTGATCACATAGTGGTCCCCGTCCCGGACGATGCGGGTCTCGATATTGGTGGCGTCGGAGGAGGCCACCTGGGGCTCGGTCATCAGGAAGGCGGAGCGGATCTCGCCGTTCATCAGCGGCGCCAGCCAGCGCTCC
>CAMTUJ010000025.1:0-53151 GCA_947084925.1 uncultured Gammaproteobacteria bacterium | reverse complement strand
TCCCACGGCGCGCCCGCGTTCTTGATCGAGGACAGCGGCGAGGCGCCCGTGCCGCCGTCGTGCCCCGACACGAGGATCGCGTCGGCGTAGGCCTTCGCGACGCCGCACGCGATCGTGCCGATGCCCGCTTCCGAGACGAGCTTCACCGACACGCGCGCGCGCGGGTTCACCAGCTTCACGTGGACCCGCGCCTGCGGGTTCGCGTTCTTCAGGTCGTAGATGAGCTGGGCGAGGTCCTCGATCGAGTAGATGTCGTGGTGCGGCGGCGGCGACACCAGGGAGACGCCCGGGGTCGAGTGCCGCGTGCGGGCGACCCACGGGTACACCTTGGTCCCCATCAGCTGGCCGCCCTCGCCGGGTTTGGCGCCCTGGGCCATCTTGATCTGCAGCTCGCGGGCATTGACCAGGTAATGACTGGTGACGCCGAAGCGGCCGCTGGCGACCTGCTTGATCGCCGAGTTCTTGGAATCGCCGTTGGCTTCCAGCACATAGCGCTCGGGGTCTTCCCCGCCTTCGCCGGTGTTGCTCTTGCCGCCGATGCGGTTCATGGCGATGGCCAGGGCTTCGTGGGCTTCCTTGCTGATGGAGCCGTAGCTCATGGCGCCGGATTTGAAGCGCGTCAGGATGCTTTCGACCGATTCGACCGCGTCGATGGGAATGGCCGTGGCGGCCTTGAAGTCGAGCAGACCGCGCAGCGTGTAATGCTGCTTGAGCTGGTTGTTGACCAGCGCCGAATACTCCTTGAAGACGGCGTAGTTGCCGTCGCGCACGGCGCGCTGGAGCTTGTGAACCGTCTGCGGGCTGAACAGGTGCAGCTCGCCGTCGGCGCGCCACTGGTACTGACCGCCCACGGTCAGCGTGTGGCCGTCCACCGGACGGTCGGGGAAGCCGTGGCGGTGGCGCAGCTCGGTTTCCCGCGCCAGGGTCGCCATGTCCGCGCCGCCGATGCGGCTCGGGGTCCAGGTGAAGTATTTTTCGACCAGGCGTGGATCGAGGCCCACGGCTTCGAAAATCTGCGCGCCGCGATAGCTCTGGATGGTGCTGATGCCCATCTTGGAGATGACTTTCACCACACCCTTGATCGCCGCCTTGGCGAAGTTTTTACAGGCGGTCTTGTGATCGATGTCGACCAGCATCCCTTCGCGAATCATGTCGTCGAGGGTTTCAAACGCGAGGTAGGGGTTGACCGCGCCCACGCCGTAGCCGATCAGCAGCGCGAAGTGGTGTACCTCGCGCGGCTCGCCGGATTCCAGCACCAGCCCGATGCGCGTGCGGGTGCCCTGGCGGATCAGGTGGTGGTGCAACCCGCTGACCGCGAGCAGGGCCGGGATGGCGGCCTGATCATGGTCGATACCGCGGTCGGACAGGATCAGGATGTTGATGCCGTCCTCGATCGCCCGATCGGCGGCGGCGAACAGCGCATCCAGCGCCCGCTCCAGTCCCGCGGCACCCGCGGCGACCGGATACAGGATCGGCAGGGTGCTGGATTTGTAGCCGGGCTGGTCGAGATGGCGCAGTTTGGCCATCTCCTCGTTGGTCAGGATCGGCGATTTCAGTTCGATCAGATGGCAGCTTTCCGGCTGCGCCTGGAGCAGGTTCTTTTCCGATCCGATCGTGGTCTCCGTCGAGGTGACGATCTCCTCGCGGATGCAGTCGATGGGCGGGTTGGTGACCTGGGCGAACAGTTGCTTGAAATAATTGAACAGCGACTGCGGCTTGTCCGAGAGTATCGCCAGCGGGGTGTCGGTGCCCATGGAACCGGTGGCCTCGACGCCGTCGCGTGCCATCGGCACCATCAGCAGGCGCAGATCCTCGAAGCTGTAGCCGAACGCCTGCTGGCGCCGCAGGACGGTTTCGTGGTCCGGTTCGGGAAGGTGCGGCGGCTCCGGCAGCTCCGCCATGCGGATCAGGTGCTGGTCGAGCCACTGCCGATACGGCTGCTCGCCGGCGATCCGGTTCTTGATCTCCTCGTCCGCGACGATACGGCCTTCCTCGGTGTCGATGATGAACATGCGACCCGGCTGCAGGCGGCCTTTCTGGATTACTTTTTCCGGCGGGATATCGAGCACACCGGCTTCACTGGCCATGACGACGAGATCGTCCGAGGTCACGTAGTAGCGCGACGGCCGCAGGCCGTTGCGGTCCAGCGATGCGCCGATGCGGGTGCCGTCGGTGAACACCATCGACGCCGGGCCGTCCCAGGGTTCCATCAGGCAGGAGTGGAACTCATAGAACGCCTTTTTGGCATCGCTCATGGATTCGTGGGCGGTCCAGGGCTCGGGGACCATCATCATCATGGCGTGGGGCAGCGAGCGCCCGGACAACACCAGCAGCTCCAGGCAGTTGTCGAACATCGCCGAGTCGGAACCGTCGGTATTGATGATGGGGAAAATCTTTTTGACATCGTCGCCGAACAGGTCGCTGGCCATCATCGACTGGCGCGCGCGCATCCAGTTCATGTTGCCGCGCAGCGTATTGATTTCGCCGTTGTGGGCCAGATACCGATACGGATGGGAACGATCCCAGCTCGGAAAAGTGTTGGTGGAGAACCGCGAGTGCACCAGCGCCAGCGCGGTTTCCAGCGCCGGATGGGCGAGATCCAGGAAATACTGATCCACCTGCGCCGGCATCAGCATGCCTTTGTAGATGCAGGTCTTGCAGGACAGCGAGCTCACATAGAAAAAGTGCCCGCTGGCGAACTTGCCCGAGTAGCGAATGGCGTTCTCGGCGCGCTTGCGGATCACATAGAGTTTGCGTTCGAACGCCATGTCGTCGGCGAGCCGCGGATTGCGGCCCACAAACAGCTGGCGCATGAAGGGCTCGCTGGCGCGCGCGGTTTCGCCCAGCGACGCGTTGTCGGTGGGCAGGTCGCGCCAACCCAGCACGGTCTGGCCTTCCTCCACCACGAGTTGCTCGACCAGTTGCTCGCAGGCGCGGCGCTCGGCGGCGTCCCGCGGCAGATAGAACATGCCGACGCCGTACTCGCTCGCGTCGGGCAGGGTAAAGCCGGCATCCTGGGTGACGAGCTTCAGGAATTTGTGCGGGACTTGCAGCAGTATGCCGGCGCCGTCGCCGGTGTTGGCCTCGGCGCCGGTGGCGCCGCGATGATCGAGATTGACGAGAATCTCCAGCCCGCTCTTGACGATGGCGTGCGACCTCCGGCCCTTGATGTTGGCCAGAAAGCCTACGCCGCAGGCGTCATGCTCGAACGCGGGGTCGTAAAGACCTTGTCCGCCGGGGGGGCGCGTGAGAACATGCGAGCCATTCCGCACTACTTTCTCGATTTTCTTCATCAATTCGCTCGAATTCGCACGCTGATGGGGCCGACTTGGGGACCAGCCCCAAACCCGGGGGGGGGATTTTTCCTAATCCCGCCGGCAACTGCAAGCACTGGCAGCGAAAATTTCCCGCGCGAGCGGATTCCGCACACCTCGCGCGGGGGTTCAAAACCTGTTCATTGCGCGCGCTTCAGTACGCGGCGCTCCAGTCCACCCAGCCGAACTGGGCAGTCGCCAGCACCAGTATCCCGAAGCCGATCCGATACCAGGCAAACAGGGTGAAGTCGTGGCTGGCGATGTAGCGCAGCAGCCAGCGCACGCACAGAAACGCCGACATGAACGCGGAGGCGAAGCCCGCCGCCCACATGCCCCAGTCGTCAAAGGAAAGCAATTCGCGTTCCTTGTAGAGCTGATAAAGTGTCGCGAGCCCCAGGGTGGGAATGGCGAGAAAGAACGAAAATTCGGTGGCCGCGCGCCGCGAGAGCCCGAACAACAGGCCACCGATGATGGTGGCGCCGGAGCGGGAGGTGCCCGGAATCAGTGCGAACGCCTGGGCGATGCCGAGCTTGAGCGCATCCAGCGGACCGAGTTCGTCGACCGTTTCCACTCGGATGCGATGCTCGCGCCGCTCGGCCCACAGGATCACGATCCCGCCGACGATAAACGCCACCGCCACCGTGGTGGCGTTGAACAACTGCGCCTTGATGGCGCTGCCGAACAACAGTCCGAGCACCGCCAGCGGCAGGAACGCAATCACCAGGTTGAGGGTGAAACGCTGCGCCGCCCGCTCCCGGGGCAGGCCACACGCCACGGCGGCGATGCGGGCGCGATACTCCCAGCACACCGCGAGAATGGCGCCGGACTGGATCACGATGGAGAACAGTTTGCCGCGGTCGTCATTGAAGTGCAGCAGTTCGCTGGCCAGGACCAGGTGACCCGTGGACGAGATGGGCAGGAATTCGGTGAAGCCTTCCACCAGGCCCAGGACGATGGCTTTGAGTATCAGGAGGGTATCCAAGGCGACTCCGGGCGGCGGGAACGGCGGCGATTATACGGGCGGGCGCAACGCCGCCCGCGTCAGGAGGGCCGCGCGGGGCGGGTCAGCGCAGCGCCAGCCGGGGGCCGCCCTGACAGCTCAGCAGGGCCGACTTGGTCAGCCATTTTTGATCGGGGTAGTAGGCAAACAGATACTGGTCGCCCTTGATGCTGTCGATCAGCGGGCGGGTCACTTCCTTGCGCACGGCGGGACAGCCCTGACTGTGTCCGAGGCGGCCGGTGCGCTCGATGAACGACTCGCTGACGTAGTCGGCGCCGTGGATCACGATGGCGCGCTGATAGGCCAGGTCGTTGATGCCGGGCTCCAGTCCTTCCAGGCGCAGCGAGTAGCCGTTGCGGCCCTGGTAGCTGTCGAGAGTACGGAACAGCCCCAGACTGGACTGGTAGCTCTCCGGTTTATTGGAAAAAGCGCGGGCCCGGGCGTCGCCCGAGCCACGGCCGTGGGAGACCAGCTCTTCGAACAGCAGTCGCGGCCGGGCCAGATCGAACACCCACAGGCGCCGCTCGGTGGAGGGCAGCGAGTAGTCGATCACCGCCAGGCGGCGGGCATTCGCGCTCGCGCAGGCCAGCGCATGGGCGGCCAGGCGCAGGACCGCCGGGTCCGCATTCGGGGCCAGCCGCGTCAGGGTGCGGTCGAGGGGTTGCCCGCGCGGCGTGCCGGTCATGGCCTGCGCGGGGAGAACGGCAAGCAGCACAGTGGCGGTCAGTGCCGCGAGTGAAAATGCCGCGCGCGAAGAAAATGACCGGAGCAGTTGGTGGAGTATCATCGGCGACCTATGGTTGTCATCGTGCAATGCCGGTGTCCGGGGAGCCAGCCCAGCAGCTTTTCAGCAAGCTGTGGACTGGCCTTTTTTTGTGCCGGCCCTGGCAATCGTGACACCCGGTGGCGGAGCGGCCCCAGGCTGCACGCCATTATGAACATCCCGGCCGGGATGACCAAACGTTGATTTTCAGCCTGGATTCTCCACCGAGCGAGCACCACGATGTCTGTTCATGCCCGGGTGAGCGTCCTGATCGCCCTGTCACTGTGGTTGCCCTGGGCAGCGCATGCCGCCGGGAGCGGGCCGGTCGCAGCCGACGGTGACGCCGCCATCGCGGCCCTGATTGCCCGGGCGGTGAGCGCTCGCGACGCCGACGTGCAGGCTTTCTATGCGGCGCGCGCCATGCGCCCGGCATGGGGTGACGACCGGACGGTGGCGGCGTTGGCGGCGGCCATCGCGACCCTCGACGGCGATGGCCTGGTGCCGGGGGACTATCGTCCGCGGACGCTGCTCGGCGCCTACCGCAACGCCCACGCGGCAGCGCCCCGCGCGGAGGCGCTGGCGCAGTTCGATGTTCAGCTCAGCCGGTTATTGATTACGGTGCTGCACCACCTGGCGTTCGGCAAGGTCGATCCGGCGGCCATCGATCCGGACTGGGATCTGCCGCGCGCCGCGCCGCCACTGGATTTCGCGGTCGTGTCGCAGGCGGTCGATGCGCGGCAATTCGAGACGGCCTTCGCGGTCGCGCGGCCAACACATGCGCTCTACGCCGGTTTGCGCGCGGGCCTCGCCCGCTATCGCGATCTTGAACGGCGCGGTGGCTGGCGGGAGCTGCCCCGTCAGCGCACCGCGCTGCACCCCGGCGATCGGCATGCCGATGTGCCGCTGCTGCGCGCGCGCCTGGCGCTGGTGGAGGATTTCGCCGAGCCATCCCCGGATACCTGCGCTGACCCGGCCGCCGCGACACCGATGCCCGATCCAAGCTGTTATGACGACGGGCTTGTCGCCGCGGTGCGCCGTTTCCAGCGCCACCACCTGCTGAAGGCGGATGGAGTCGTCGGCGCCAACACCCGCGCGGCGCTCGACGTGCCGGTGGCGGCGCGCATCAACCAGATCCGGATCAATCTGGAGCGCGCCCGCTGGCTGCTGCCCGGCCTGCCCGAGTCCTTCGTGCTGGTGGATGTCCCCGGCTACCAGCTCAGCTATTTCCGCCCCGGCGGCGACATCTGGCGCGCGCGCATCGTGGTCGGGCGCCCGACGCGGCCGACGCCGACGCTGCGCTCGGCGATCACCCACCTCACCTTCAACCCCACCTGGACGGTCCCGCCCACCATATTGCGCGAGGATGTGCTGCCCGAGGTGCGCAAGGACGCGGGTTATCTGGCGCAGGAAAATATCGCGGTGCTCGACGCTTCCGGAGCCCGCCTCGACCCGCGCGGGATCGATTGGTCGCGGCCCGGCAACCTGATCCTGCGACAGACTGCCGGACCTCACAATGCGCTGGGCCGGGTGGCGATCCGCTTCCCCAACACCCATACGGTCTATCTGCACGACACCCCGGCGCAGGAACTGTTCGAGCGCGATCAGCGTGCCCTCAGCTCCGGCTGCGTCCGGGTCGAACACGCACTGGAATTCATCCGCCTGTTGCTCGACGACGAGACCCGATGGAATGCCGACGCCATCGCGGCCGTGGTCGCCGAGGGCAGCACCCGCGAAGTCGATCTGGCCCGGCGGGTGCCGCTGATCCTGTACTACTGGACCGTGCAGACCGACGCCGACGGCGCGCTGTCCTTCCGCCCCGACCTCTATCGGCGCGACGCGGCGGTGCTGGCGGCGCTGGATCGGCCTTGATTGGCGGATCGGCCGAGCTGGGCGCGCCTGACGCGAAAAACAGCGTTACCCCGCAACCTGGTTTGAAATCTGGCGCCAGTCGAGTCCGACCGGAAAATTCAGAGGGTGGTGTACAGACCCAGCTCAAGTACCGGACATTTGGCAGCCCGCCGGAAAAGCGCGCGGGCCACCGCGCCGAGTTTGCCGCGTCGGTACCTTGATGATGGTGCCGCGCCTAAACCTCGGTATAAACCTTCGCGGCTGCCTCGGTGCTCCATTCGTGAAAGGTGCGAAATGAATCGTCGATCCTGCCGCTCGTCCTGGCCTTGGTGGGGATCACGCGTTGATCGACGATCTCGTACAACAGCTCGTCGCCCAGCTTCAGGTGCAGGGCGGTGCGTACGGGTTGGGGGATGGTCGTCCGCGCTTTGGTGGCCAGTTTGCTGCTGACAATGTGGGCGACGCTGGCCCGCAGCGGATCAGCGCTCGGGCACGACGGCTTGGCGTAATAGCGGGTAGCATATAGCGGCGCAAATCATCCCAACACAGCTACCGGTCCGCGACCGCTGGGCCGAGCGGTGCTTTATTTGAAGGCTGTCCTACCTCATTTTTGGCGCTCAATCACGCAGCAATGCTTTGAATCCCGCCTGCTCGAAGTGATGGTCATGTGCCAGTGCCTCGGAAATTCCTCGCACCTTCATAATTTCGAATGACGCGCAATCGGTGAGACTCCATTCCTTGTCAGTCATTTTTTTGTACAAATCGAAAGCCTCCCGGAACTGGATGGATGTTTGCGGCACTACTTCGACATTGGGGTTGGTGCGGATGGCATCCACTCCGCGTATTGCGAAAGCCCTTTCGGGCAAGCCGGAAAGGGCCGCGAGCAGTTCGTCCAGCACCATCTCTGTTGTCAGGATTCGCGGTTTGCCGAGACTGTTTGAAATGGTTCGCGCCTTCTCGTGCAACTTGTCCTGGGGATCCAATACCGCGACCCGATAGCCGGTATCCGCAAAAACAACCTTCATTTTGGCGCCGAACCGCGTCGATAGACGATCTCGTCGATGCGCATCGACAGATCGTTTGGCACGTCGTCCCAGGTTCCCTCGGGGGCTGATTCGCCAATCGTCGCCAGTTGCTCCCAAATGGGGGTCGCTGTTTCATCAAAGTCCTGTTCCGCTAATGCCGCAGTGTCCACCCAGTCCACACGCGAGAACTTCTTGATTTGCCGGTCACTGGTCGCAAACTCGGCTATGCCTTGAACACGAAGGCGCACAGAGCGGTGGTTGCGCAGCGCATCGAGTACTGCCGATTCCTGCGCGGGGCTGAAGCACCCGCTGACCAGGGTTTCCGTATCATCAAGCTGTAGTGAAAATTTCCCTGGTCCCACGTTAGCCATGCGAACTTCGCCAACAACGTCCACCACATCCTCATAGGTCGGGCCAACCCAGTCGGCCAAGCGTCTGCGGGCTTTGGCGGTATAGGCCGCCTCGGTGGAACCATGACGCGAACGGGTGAATAAAATCTCGTCAGCTTGGAGTGATTTTCCGAAACTCCCAAACAGGGGGATCACATTTGCGGGCAGCGCCTCCGGCAACAACTCATCGTTGTCCGCAGCAATGATGGCTGCGTCGATCAATTCGGCCGCCTCGTCGAATTCGTCGTCCAACAACTCGCCCTGATCGTTCGCGCGGACTCTTTGCAGTGGAACGACTGCGGAGCCATCTTCCAGGCGGTTGAATTGGAGTCGGAAATTTTCCTCGAACCCCTTGGGAATCCGGGCGCGGTCTGGATGCTTGCGGCGCCAGAGTTCCTTCGCACATTCAACAACCAAGTTGCGATAGGCAATCAGCTCTTGCGTGCATTCGACGTCGAGTGCATTGCCTTCAAATCGTTTCCCATCAAAACGCAACGTGGCGAGGTCTGTCGTGATGTCTGTAGCCATGATGGTTCCTCCAGAGGCTATTAGCCGGCTATTCCGGATTATGCAACCGTTGCGTTCATTCTCGCCATGGTTATCCAACACTCACCGGCACCAGCGTCATCGTATCGTTGCCAAAGATATCGATCACCTTCACGGCCACCGTGTAGCGCCCCGGCCGGTCGTAGGTGTGCTGGGCGGTGGTCAGCTCCAGGTTGCGGTCGCGGCGGGTGCGGAAGCTCTGCCATTCGTTCTCGAAAATGTAGCCGCCGGTCCAGCGTTCCTCGAATTCCACCACTTCGTCATTCCCGCGCACGCGGGAATCCATGGCCGATGTGGCGGCTGCGCTCGAAGACTGGATTCCCGCGTGCGCGGGAATGACGGCTTCCAGGCAGGTGCCCACCGGCACCTTGATGATCTCGCGGCGCGACATGTAGTCGAAATCCACCGCCCAGTAGTCCACCCAGTCGGTCCAGTGTTTGGTGAGGCGGTCCCTGGTGATGATTCCCTCCTTGCTCTTGCTCACCTTGTAGAGCTGGCCCTGTTCGCACATGACTTCGCTCTTGCCTTCCTTCAGCGCGGCAATCGCGGCTTCGAAGGCGCCCTGGGTGTAGTAGACCGAGAAATCGGTCAGTTCGATGCTGACCGCGAACGTGTTTTTCGCGTCATAGCGCGGCGTGGCTTCGACAAAGCTGATGTCGTGGAACACCACCTGGCCCTTGTCCACCGCGCGCTTGTCGAACACCTCGGCGGGGATGTATTTCGGCGTCAGGTCGATGCCCTTGCCGCGCGCTTCTTCGAGCACGGCCGGGAACAGCCCCATCTCGAACTCGAAGGCCAGCACATCCACCCGCGTGGCGCCGCGCTTGCGGCATTCGGTGATGACTTCCTCGACGAACAGCCGCCCGACCGGCAGGTTGATCGGCCCGATCACCACCAGCCGGCCGTTGCGCGCGCCGTGGAAGAAGCCGTCCTGCGCGGCATTGGCAGCACTGGCTCTTTCGCTGCCGCCAAAGGCGGTGGCCTTGTAGGCGCGCAGGATCAGTTCGCGGAATTCGTTTTCCTTCTGGGCCAGGACGCGGCGCTGCCGTTCTTCTCGGGTCATAACAACCCCGTCATGCCCGCGCAGGCGGGCATCCAGTGTTTCGTTTTCTGGATTCCCGCCTGCGCGGGAATGACGGTCGAAGGAGAAGTTGACGCCCAGATACGCCTGGCGCTCGTAGCGGCCCAGGTTCAGCACCTCGAAGGCACGGAAGTTTTTCTCCGCCGCCTTCAGCGCGCGCTGCACGCCGATCAGTCGCTTGCGCGTGGTGTGAATGCCGAACTTGCCCAGATCGGTGGCGATCCACTTGCGGCCCAGCTTTTCCGCCACCGCCGCCGTGGTGCCGGAACCGCAGAAGAAATCGGCCACCAGATCGCCTTCGTTGCTGCTGGCCTTGATAATGCGTTCGAGCAGGGCTTCGGGTTTTTGGGTGGGGTAGTCCACGCGCTCTGTTGCTGAAGCCTGAACTGCCGAAAATTCAGTCCACACAGTGCCGACAAGAGCGCCTTGGGATTCATCCAAATAAAGTTTCGTCGCTGGGCGTTTGTCTTTGCTGTCCGGATAATAAATGCGACCTTCGCGGTCTAGCTCCGTCATCCGCTCTTGCGAGTACCGCCAACCTTTCTTCGGCGGCGGAAAGCCCTTCCAGGCATACATCATGTTTGGCCGCGGGTTCGGGCTATCAATTGGGCCGAGGCGGTAACGCCGCCCTTTTTCATCCGAGAATCGGTAGCGCGTCTCCACATCTTCTTCGCTCTGCTCGTTGAATTGTGGATTCCATATGAAGTTTTCGCTGCGACTAAAAAATAGAATAGTGTCAGCAATCGCCGCCCAAGATGTTGCATCGTTATGCGTTCGCGTTCGCCGCCAAGTGATTTCATTCTGGAAACTACTCGTGCCGAAAACGTCGTTCATCGCGAGGCGAATGTATGAGTTAACCCGCCAATCGCAATGCACATAGATTGACCCATCCTCCGCCAGCAAATCCCGCATCAGAATCAGCCGCTCGTAGATCATCGCGATAAACGAATCCGCGCCGCGTCCCCAGGTATCGCGGTAGGCGATCTGCTCCAGCAGGTTGGCTTCCTTGTGGAAGGTCTCGCCGCCGATCTCGATGTCCATCGAAAAATCCGCGCCGACGTCAAAGGGCGGGTCGATGTAGATCAGCTTCAGGCCGCCGGCGTCCTCGATCTGCTGGCGCGGCGCGCCGGCCTTGAGTGAGGAGAGGATCAGCTTGTTGTCGCCCCAGATCAGCTTGTTGCTCCAGCCTTTTTGCTGACGGCCACGGCTGTCGAACAGGTCTTCCTGCATCCTGGTTTCGGTGCGCGGCTCGTCGATGTGCTCCAGCGTCTGGAACGGCAGCACGGTGGTGCAGACGTCGCGGGTCTTGCCGTTCCACACCAGCTCGACCTCGCGCTTGTCCTCGAACAGGATGAAGCGGTAGCGCTCCGGCAGCGGCCGGCCCTGCTGGAGCAGCGCGATCAGGTCGCGCTGCTTGGCATCGGTGAGTTCGTAGGCTTTTTTCTCTTGACGGGCCATCGTTCAGGGTGCCGATTGGGGTGGTTCGATGCGTTCGAGAATGGCAACAGCCAGCGCCTTGAAGTCGCTCCAGGCCTGCTTCACCGCCTGGGCGTGGCTACCGATAGCGCCATTAGCCGTGGTGAGATGGAAGATGGGTTTATGCGCTTCCTGCGCCATGGGCGCGAGGCTGCGGTAGTGTTTCAGCCGGGCCAGGCAATGACCATCGATGGGCTGAATTTTTGGCGGGACCGACTGATTCAACACGCTTTGCCGATAGGTCTGGGGGATTCGATCCGCCCACTTCTTATAGGCCTGAACCGGCCGTGACAGGCGCTCGCTGTGCTGCATCAGGATATAGCCTGCCGGCTGCATCGCGCCGGCCGGCAGCGCGAAAGCTGGACTGGGCCAGTTATCCACTCGCTTCTTCCAGTCGGTCTGCCAGACCTGCAAGGTCGGGCCGAGGTTGCGCAAGCCTTGCAATGAAAAGAGGTCAGCGGCAAGGGGAATGACCACATGGTCGCTGGCAATCAACGCGGAGCGATTGATGGCGCCCAGGTGCGGCCCAACATCCGCAAGAATCATATCCGCTTGGTGCTCCGTAGCCGCCATTTGGGCCACCTGCCAGAATGCCGACAGCAGACGCATGGGGCGGTAGAGGTTGCTGGAACCCATGGCAGCCGGCCACGCCTCCGACAGCGCATCTTCAAATCCGGCCAAAGCCAGATCGCCGGGCACCAGTTGCAGGCGTGGACTGATGGACTGGGTTTGCGGCGGCAGGATGTCGCCGACCTCCATGAGCGGTTTGATGCACTGGTAAATGGTGGTATTGCGTGGCGCCGTGTTATCGGGATCCCACAAAATTTCCAGCTCATCTTCTGACAAAAAAGCCGACGTCAGGTTGGCTTGCGGATCGAGGTCAATTGCCACCACCCGCTTGCCCATCTCAGAAAACATCCAGGCCAGATGAAACACGAGCGAGGTCTTGCCGACGCCGCCCTTGTTGTTGAAGAAGGTGAGAACGGGAATGCTCATGGGGCTCTCCTGACGACTGCCATAATGAAATTCGGTTCGATCTCGAATTCCAGGGGCGGATTACCGTTCTTTTCGAGGGCCTGGCGGGCAAGGGTGATCCCGGCTCCGAAGCGCTGCGCGTAGCCGAGGATCTTGAACGCCGCGGCGAGTTGCGGATTCCGGTAATCGGAGAATCCGGGTTTGCCAAAATTCTGTGCAGTCATGCTGCCATACGGCCCACCGTTGTTGATGATCTCAATGCGGTCGTCAAACCAGTAGAGTTTTACCGGCGCATTGGTGCCCTCATAAGTGCGATGCAGAACGGCATTCCGCGCCAGTTGTTGCAGCGCCACCATCGGATACGGGCTGTGGCGTACCTCCCGATCCTGCGAGGTAAAATCGACGCGGGTGGTGAGATGAGCGTTCAGCTTTTCGTCCAGACGCCTGAGCATCGAGCCAATGGTGCCGTCGATCTCGGCCTCGTCGGCAATCGGATCACCCAGGGTGGTGCCGTGAATGCGCAGGAACTGGATGTAGCTGCCGGGGATCCAGGTGCGCGGCGAGATGCCGAGCACAAGCTGGCCGAGTACCGTCGGCGTCGGTTCATCAGCGGACACCACCATGCCGCAGGAAGCGAGCCGCTGTTCGTAGCTGCGCTCGTTGGCGGCAAGCACGTCGGTGGCGACTGCATTCGGCAGATATTCCTGCTCGAAGATCGCCCGACTCAGGTCGCTGAGTGAACTTGCCGCAATCGGACGGGCCTCGAAATGCAGGTCGCGATGGCGACGTTTTTCGTTGAGGATGCGTTCGTCCTGCGCGCTTGCCAGACCGCGCCGTGGGCCAATCCGAATCCAGATTCGCCCCTCATAACGCACAGGCGGCGCATCCGCCGGCCAAGCCGTGACGATCGCCATGGAGGCGCCTTTGAGGACACGCCGTTCCACCGTGAGGGTCGGTGGCGGGACGGTCTTGCCGTCGGTCTTGATGTCGGAAAGCGTTTGCAGAAGTCTGTCGGTGATTTCGATGTTGGCGGCGCTGCCATCGTCGTTGGCACCGATGAATACGATCCCCGGCTGGCGATGGTTGGGTAAATCGTTCGCGAACGCACAGACTGCCTGCCGGGTTTTTTCGGGGGCGTCTCCCGCCCATGCTTTCTTGCGCTCGACGCAATCCGATTCCAGATTATCCAGCAGCGCAGTCAGTTCAGCATCACTGAGTGGATTCATGGCGCGGCCTCCTGGTATTCGCTAAAGGTAACCGCCGGCGCGGCCATACCCATTACATCCGGCAACGGATCGCCGTGGCCAAACGGCGCGATCAGGTCGCGCTGCTCGGCATCGGTGAGTTCGTAGGCGGGCTTGGGTGGTTTGCTCATATCACGCCACGCTGGTTGGGAGCTGGTCCAGGGTCAGCACCGGAATGCGCGCCGCGAGCATGCTCAAACGCTGATCGCCCGTAACGAAGAAATCACAGTCTGCTCGCAGGGCCGAGGCCATGTGCAGGGCATCCGGCAGTTTTAGCGCCGGATAGTCCGCGCGCAGCTCGGCGGCGCCGTCCATGATCGGTCGGTCCAGCGCGAAGATGGCGATGGGCGCGTCACCCGAGAGCAGGCCCCGGTAGCGATCCGCCAGTTCGGCCTGGCGCAGGCGCAGGGGGCGCACCAGCACTTCGGCGCGCGCGATCAAGCTGGTGCCGGCACTGCTCCCGCCGCCATAGATCCAGCGCAACAACTGCCCGATGGATTGACGCAGCGGGCCGGGCTGCGCCTCGAACGCATAGATAAAAACGTTGCTGTCGAGGTACAGCCGTGCTCCTTTGATCTCGTCCAGCGCGTTCATGCCGATGCGTCGTCGCGGTCGGCCCGCAGTTCGTCCATGTAGCGGTTCAGCTCGTCGAGTGAGCCGAAATGCGCGAAACGGTTGTCGGCAATGGCGGCATCGATGTCTTCGACCGACTGCATGCGGCCTGTCTGGCGCTTGAGTACCGGTAGCGATCTGCGTGGTGCGGGAGACTCAGGGGCAGGTCCGCCCGCAGCGGTGACGGCGTCGAGGCCCGTTTCAATCAATTCGGCGACCACGTCCTTGAGCTTGCGGTCGGTCTGGGCAGCGCGCACCTTCACTCTGCGCAGCAAAGGGTCAGGAAGTTCAAGCGTGGTTTTCATGGCTGGTTTTCCATAAAACTGGGTTTATGGGTATTCTAGATCAATTCTGATAGACGCGGAACCCCGCCACCAACCCGGCAAAATCCTTGGGCCGGTGCGCCGCGAAACCCGCCTGATCCACATAGACGAAGCCATAGCGCGTGCCGTCGCTCGCCGCGGTCGCATCCGCGCACCACAGTCCGAGCCGCGCCATTTTCCGCGGCAGATCGAGTTCCTCGCGGCCCTTGGTCTCCACCAGCCACACCGCGCCATCGAGGGTGCGCACGATGAAGTCGGGTGTGTAGGTGGACAGCGCGCCGTCGGCTTTCACATAGTCGAACTTGAAGCCGACCGCGAGGTAGTTCTTGCCGAAGGCCTGCACATCGGGCGCGCTGTCGAGAAAGGCCGCGAAATCCAGTTCGAGGCGGTCGGCGTTGGCTTCGCCGACGATGCGGTTGAACACGGATTTTTTTGCCGGCAGAAACCCGCGCGGCTCGGTGCGAAACGGCCGGGTGTCGCGCAGGCGGATATGGCCTTCGATGCGCGAGCCGCCGCTGTCGCGGAGGGTCAGGGCGTTGATGGCGGCGCGGAAGTGGTCGAACAGCAGCTTGCCGACTTCTGGCTCGGACAGGTTGCGCAGGATGACCGGATCGTCCAGATCGACGGGGCGATCGAACAAATGCGCGCGCAAAAAGTCGCGCACCTTGGGATAGAGGAGATCGTAGCCACCGACCAGACGCAGGTCTTTCAAAAGCTGGCGGGCGAAGAAGGCGACCACGGAGCGGTAGTCCGTCACCGCGCTGCTGGCGGCTCTGGATGGGCCGCCGGGCAGGCTTTGGCGTAAGGATCAGTTTGAGCTGGAAGTTGGAACGGCCGCGCCCGCAAAGGTGGGCTTCAAAATTGCCAGCCCATGGCGGGGGGCATGACAGGAATTACGCACAGTTGTGCCGTCGACTTCTTCAGTGGAAAAATTCACCCGAGTTGGCGAAGAATATCTCGCGCATCTTGCAAGGCACGTTCGACGTTATGTCCAACTATGTAGTTGGCCTCGTAATCCGCATCAATGCGCCGTTTTCGAAGGGCATCCAGCTTGTTGCCAAGGAGTCGCTTGTCCGCATTGGTCGAACCTTTGTAGGCGTCGATCACCTGTTTGTGGACACTCTGCCGACCCATCACCCGGCCACCGAGTCGGGCGCGGGCGGTGCCGAAGGCGCCGTAGTAGGCGCGACTGATAATCGTGCGTTCGGTGGCTTCATCACGGTCAGCCCGAGCGTATAGCCGTTCGGAAAAAACGAGGAACTCTGCCCAATCGAAAGCCATATTCAACCCGTTTTCGCGAGCGGTTCATCGACGATGCCCAGGTGGCCGCTGCGCACCGGCGCTTGGTCGATAAACCAGTCTTCGAACAAATGGTCCATGGCTTTGGCAGCCTGCTCGGCGCTCAGTGACGAGCGCACGACGATGAACAGTTCCACGTCGTCGGATTCCGGATCCTCGAGAAGATCAAGTCCCAGACGCACATCGGTGGGAAAGCATTTGAGGATTTCACCCTTGGCCTGCCTGAGCGTCGGCACTACTTCGGGATGGCGCTTGAGGTAGCCTGTCACGGCCTGTGGCTCTCTCACGTCAATAAAATCGGCAAGCACAGTTCTCAACGGCCATATAGTTGTCACTGGGGGTATGCCAACGCTGCCGAGAAGGGACACCTCCACGCTAATTGTCTCGCTCCCTCCATAGGCATGCCACAGGTCACGCAACGCAACTGTGTCGGTCGCTCCGGTCGGGCGGGTCGTATGGACCAGGCGGAACTTCCGATCCACCGCGCCGGAAAACGGTTCACCCGCCGGATACCCGCCCGTTTCGGCCAGGGGCGGCACCGTTTCCACGCCCCGCATGCTGATAGTAGCCCTCATCTCAATTACCCTCCCTGACGCGTCGTTGGAAGGATGCCGCGAATTCCGGTGCGATCAAAGTCTCGAAAGCGTGCTTTTGCAGGCCGTGAGCGGCATCGAGCCAGGTGCTCAATGCTCCAACCTCGAGTTGCGGGCAACGCGGGGGCGCCGAGCGCACGATGGTATCCATGACAAACCCTGGTTTGTTTTGAATCTGGGCTTTCATTAGGTCGACAATGATCGTCGCTGGTGGCGCGGTCATGTCGATCTCAAAGCTGACCCGCGTCGGTGCCAGCGTTGCCTGTTCAATCGTCTGGTAGGCTAGAAATTCGCTCGGCGGCTGCACGCTCATGGTCAATTTGTTCGCGATGAAATCCGCCGGGGTTTCGGTAGAAGCCAGGGGAAATCCATCGCGATAGCGTAACTCCACCCAAAACGGCGGCAGACCCATAAGGCCGCTGGGATGACCCTGGTCCAGCAATGCCAGCCCGTCAAGAATCACGGACTTGAACTCGCTCCAATCGTAGCCGTCGTTGACCTGGTTCGCCGTGAACAAACCAAGGCCAATCTGATAACACGGCCATGTATCAGGAGCCCGGCGGAAACGATGCGTCACCAAGTGAGGGAAGGACAGGCCCGGTGGGTTCGGGCGCTCAACAGTGGTGAATCCTTTACCTCTGGCGCCCCGACGGAACTCCCCCATGAAAACCTCGGAGTCGTCCTCGCTGAAGGCAAAGGAAGCGGGCTGCTCCGCGCTTTCGATCGGCTGACCCCATCGCAACTCGAAGATCGTTTCAATCAAAGGAGCATTGGGAAGACTTGGCATCCTGATTCCTCCTGCTGCCGTAAACAACTCGAAAAGGTCTGTACAAAGCATTCCACAGGACACCGGCTCCATCGCCATGGGCGTAGCGATCCGCCCAACTCCGGGTGTTGCAGGTGCATCGTCCCATGAACCGCCGCCGGGAACC
This sequence comes from uncultured Gammaproteobacteria bacterium, assembly GCA_947084925.1. Classification (GTDB taxonomy): domain Bacteria; phylum Pseudomonadota; class Gammaproteobacteria; order Pseudomonadales; family Porticoccaceae; genus JAGPUQ01. The sequence goes on along the minus strand of CAMTUJ010000025.1, from coordinate 35,731 downwards.
AGCGCGATGCGGGCGGCAGGATGGCGTAGGGCGAGCGCGGAAAGTCCGGGTGCAGGGCCATGGTCAAGGGGTCCGTCTTTGACGGCTCGGGCGTGGGAATCGAGCCGCGGGGAGATTATCACGGTCCGGCGCGGCGACCCACCCGGCGCCGTCGGGTCATAATGCCCTGCCACCCTTCAACAATGCCGGGAGTCGCCATGCAGTTGCAGTTTCTGGGAGCCACCCGCGAAGTGACGGGTTCGTGCTTTCTCATCGAGGTCGGCGGCCGGCGCCTGCTGGTGGATTGCGGCATGTATCAGGGCGGCCGCAAGGGCGAGGCGCGCAATGCCGAGCCGTTTCCGTTCGTGCCCGGGGACATCGACGCCGTGGTGCTCACCCACGCCCATATCGACCATGGCGGGCGGTTGCCGCAACTGGTGCAGCGAGGGTTTCGCGGGCCCATTTATACCCACAGCGCGGGCAAGGAGCTGGCGCGGATTCTGCTCAAGGACGCGGCTTTTCTGGCCATCAAGGATGCCGAGCTGCAAAACCGCAAGCGCGCCCGCCGGCATCTGCCGCCCGTGGAACCCTTGTATGTGCTGGCCGATGTCGAGCAAACCCTGAAGCAGATGCACGGTTTGCCCTACGCTCAGGAGCGGGAGATTCTGCCGGGTGTGCGCCTGCGGCTTCAGGACGCCGGGCACATCCTGGGGGCGAGCATTCTCGAACTGTGGCTCCGCGAAGGCGAGCTCGAACGCAAGCTGGTGTTCAGCGGTGATCTCGGCCACCGGGGTTCGCTGATTTCGCCCGATCCGACCCCGGTGCCCGACGCCGATCTGGTGGTGATGGAAGCGACTTACGGGGATCGCGATCACCGCTCCTGGGAGTCGACCTGGGCGGAACTGGAAGAGATTTTCACCATCGGCAGCCAACTGCGCGGCAACATCCTGATTCCCGCGTTTGCGGTGGGTCGCACGCAGCAGCTCCTCTATGTGCTGGCGCGGAAATATCAGGCCTGGCATCTGGAGCGCTGGCTGCTCGCGCTCGACAGCCCGATGGCGATCGCCACCACCAGGCTCTACGCGCGTTACGCCGCGCTGCTGATGCCGGAAGGCGAGGCCCTGACCGAGGCCGACTTCAGCCCGCCGGGGCTGTTGCTGAGCCAGACGCCCCAGCAATCGATGCGGCTGAACCGTATCGACAGCGGTGCCCTGATCATCGCCGGCAGCGGCATGTGTACCGGCGGACGCATCCTGCATCACTTCAAGCACAACATCTGGCGGCGCAATTGCCAGGTGGTGATGGTGGGTTATCAGGCGGAAGGCAGCCTCGGCCACGCGCTGATCAGCGGCGCGCGGGAAATCCGCCTGTGGGGCGAGCGCATCAAGGTGGCCGCCACCATACATACCGTGGGCGGGCTCTCGGCCCACGCCGATCAGAGCGGGCTGCATCACTGGTATGGTCAGTTCAGGGGCCGCCCGCCGGTGGCGCTGGTACACGGCGAGGAACATTCCATCAGCGCGTTTGCCGATCGCCTCGCGGGCGAAGCGCGCACCGTTTTCCAGCCGGCGTTTGGCGACATCCTGGATCTGGGCAGGTTGGAGAAATGCGCGGGACGCGCCGGGTAACCCTGCAATTGCCCCTCGCGTGCGCGTGGTTCAGCCGCTTTGCAGGTCCAGGCGCATCCGCAGCGCCTCGGCGCCGTCCTCGTAATAGCCGGGCAGGCGGCCGGATTCGACAAACCCGAGTTTGCGATAGAGCTGGTACGCGGCAGCGTTGTCGGCACGCACTTCCAGCGTGAGCGCCGCGCAGCCCCGCGCGCGGGCGGCGGTGGCGATGGCTTCGACCAGTGCGGTCGCCACGCCCTTGCCACGCGCCGCCGCCGCCACCGCGATGGTGTAGAGGCGGGCGCTGGCCGCTCCGCGCCGATACAGCGCGACCGCGTAGCCCAGGGGTGCGGTCGCGTCGCCGGCGATCAGGGCGGTGGCGCGTGCGCGCGTGAACAGGTAGCGCAACTGGCGGGCATTGAAGAGGTCGGTGGCGAAAGCGCGCTGTTCCAGCGCTGCGATGCCCGGAACATCGGCCGGCGCGGCCGGCCGGATCGCCCAGGTCACGAGGCGGCGCGCTGCTGGGCGCGGGCCTCCAGGCGGCGCTCGAATTCGGCCATCAGGGTGCGGTAAAGCTCTTCGCCGAGCAGGGTGTCCTCGACGCCGCGGTCGATGTTGGGGTTGTCGTTGACTTCGATCACCACCGGGCCCATGGCGGTCTCCTTGATGTCGACGCCGTAGAGGCCGTTGCCGATCAGGGCCGTGGCGCGCAGCGCGGCGCGAATCACCGGCGCCGGCACGCGGTGGACCGCGATGGTTTCGAAGGCTCCGGCGCGGGTGCCCGCGGAGTCGTGGTTGTAGATCTGCCAGTGGCCCTTGGCCATGAAGTATTTGCAGGCAAAGATGGCGCGGCCGGCGAGCACGCCCACCCGCCAGTCGAAGTCGGTCGCGATGAATTCCTGCACGATCACCACGGCGGACTGCTCAAGCAGGCGCGCGGCCGCGGCCTGATATTGCTCGTCGGTCTCCGCTTTCTCGACGCCGACCGAAAACGAACCGTCCGGGATTTTCAGTACCAGCGGCGTGCCCAGTTGTTCGCGCAGTTCGGCGAACGCCGGCATTTCGTCGCCGAACAGCATGCGGGCGGCCGGCACGCGGACCTTGTTGGCGGTCAGCAGTTCGTGCAGGAATACCTTGTTGGTGCAGCGGATGATGGAGTCGGGATCGTCGATCACCGGCATGTTGGCGCGCGCGGCCCGCTGCGCGAAGCGCAGCGTGGGATGGCTGATGGATGTGGTCTGGCGGATGAACAGCGCGTCGTATTCGAGCAGCCGCGCCTCGTCGTCGATGGTGATCAGATCGGCGTCGATGCCCAGCAGGCGGGCATGCTTGATGAACATCTGCAGCGCGCCCTTGTTGCTGGGCGGGAAGCGTTCCTGCGGGTCGACCAGGATGGCGAGGTCGTAGCGCGCCGCCCGCTCGCGGCGCGGCTGGCGCCAGATCTTTTTGCTGAATCCTTCGAGCGCGGCGCCGAACTCGTCCTCGCCGGCGTCGTCCAGTTCGCCGAGCGCCATCAGGCGCAGACTGGCGATGGCCCATTCGGTGCCGCGCTCGAACTCGACTTCGAGCAGCGGCGCGGGGTACAGCTCGAAGATTTTCTTGGCGAGCTTTTCCAGCGCCGCGACGGGGGTGTGGCCGAAGTAGATGCGGAGCCGGAAATTGGCTTCGCTCGCGGCCACGTTGGCGGCGAGAAACTGCCGGGTGCGACGCAGCAGCTCATCGCTCAACTTGATGGTTGCGCCGGCGGATAATTCGTTCAGCGTACGCACCGAGGGCAGCACTTTCTGGCCGCGCGCTTCGGCGAGCAGGGAGCAGTAGTAACCCTGGCTGCGGTAGCTGCAATCCCCGCAAAAATTGTAGACCTGTACCCCGGGCGCGCGATATTCCGGGCGGCTCAGATAGTCCTTGCTGGGCACCACTTCTTCGGCGCTGTGATAGGGCGCCCAGATCTCGGGGCTGTCCACCACGATGTACAGATTGGACAAGGAAATGGCCTCGTTGCAGTCGGCAGCGATGAATCCCCGCGCGCCGCGCGGGGGATGGGTTGGCGCGTAGTTTCCACCATTGCCCGGACGCTGGCGAGCGGGAGTGGCTTGCGGTACCGGTTTTGATGCCGGCGTCAGGTCGGCGTGTCGGTTGCCGAGGCGCGACACAGCTCCAGCCAGCGTTCGATGCCCGGACTGATGAATTTGCGCCGGTGCAGCACGAAATGAAAATGCCGGCGCAGGTCGCGATGCGGCATGTCGAGCGCCACCAGACTGCCGCGCTGGAAAGCGTCGCGCAGCGTGATGCGCGACAGGCAGCCGATGCCGAGTCCCGCTTCCACCGCGCGTTTGATGGCCTCGGTGTGTTGAAGTTCCAGCAGGATGTTGAGGCGGGGCAAGAGTCCGTGCAGGGCGCGGTCGAAGGTCTGGCGGGTGCCCGAGCCGGGCTCGCGCAGAATCCAGGTCGCCGCGAGCAGGTCGTCGTCGTTGAGGCGGTAGCGTTTGGCGAGCACATGATCCGGAGCGCAAAAGGCGATCAGTTCGTCTTCCCGCCACGGGGTGATGACCAGCTCCGGATGACTCAGTTCGCCCTCGACCAAGCCCAGGTCGAGATTGAAGCCGGCAACGCCGGCGGCGATGTGGGCCGTGTTGTCCACCGTCAGAGCCACGCGGTTGCCGGGCTGTTCGTTCATGAAGCGCGCCATCAACCCGACCGCCAGATAATTGCCGATGGTCAGGGTGGCGCCGATTTTGAGCGTGCCGGTATCCGCGCGACCGGCGAAGCCGGCTTCCAGCGCCCGTGCCTGGTCCAGCAGGGCCTGCGCCTGGGGTTGCAGCGCCCGCCCCAGATCGTTGAGTTGCAGGCGCTTGCCCGCGCGATCGAAGAGGCGAATGTCGAACTGCCGCTCCAGATCCTGGAGCGCGCCGCTGGCGGCGGACTGGGACATGGCGAGACTCTCGGCCGCGCGGCTGATGTTTTCAAAGCGGGCGGTGGCGAGAAAGACTTCGAGTTGGCGCAGGGTGTAGCGCATTATTGCCTTAACCGATTAACCATATGCGAATAATCTATTTTACCGATAGCATGCGCCAGCGTTATGGTGCCGGCAAGCAGAGTCTGGCTGCTGCTTGTCCATTCATCCGGCCCGGAGTCAGGTCATGTCGAATTTGAATCGGGAAACCGTGCTGAGCGTCCACCACTGGACCGATCGTCTGTTCAGTTTTCGCACCACCCGGGATTCAAGTTTCCGCTTCAAGAACGGCTACTTCACCATGATCGGGCTGGAAGTGGAGCAGAAACCGCTGCTGCGCGCCTACAGCATGGCGAGCGCCAACTACGAGGAAGCGCTGGAGTTTTTCAGCATCAAGGTGCCGGATGGCCCCTTGACCTCGCGCTTGCAGAATATCCAGGTGGGGGATGAAGTACTGGTGGGGCGCAAGCCGACCGGGACGCTGGTGCTCGATCATCTGTTGCCGGGGCGCAATCTGTATCTGCTGGCGACGGGCACCGGGCTGGCGCCCTTCCTCAGCATCATCCGGGATCTGGAGATCTACGACAATTTCGAGAAAGTGATTCTGGTCCACGGCTGCCGCCACGCGGCGGATCTGGCCTACCGCGAACTGATTACGGAAGAATTGCCGAAACACGAATTCTTTGGCGAGGTAACGCGGGACAAGCTGCTCTACTACCCCTGCGTGACCCGGGAGCCGTTCAGGAATCAGGGGCGGATCACGGAGTTGCTGGGCAGCGGCAAACTGTCCGCCGACTTGGGACTGCCGGCGCTGAGCGTGGACAATGATCGCTTCATGCTGTGCGGCAGTCCGGCCATGCTGACGGATCTGTGCGATTTGCTGGATAGCCAGGGTTTTCGCGAGTATCACGCGGGCGATCTCGGCCACTATGTGATCGAGCGCGCCTTTGTCGAACGTTGAATGTCGAGCGCTGAGCGCTGGCGTCGAACGCTGAATACTTTTAGGGACACTCTGAATAACTGTCATGCCCGCGGAAGCGGGCATCCAGCAGGCCTTGATATCCCTGGGTTCCCGCTTCCGCGGGAACGACGATCGGGTAGTTATGCAGAGCATCCTTAGCGAGTCCTGAAGGCGCTCCCGCCGGTCCAATGGCGGGAACGCGTTTCACTGCCTGTCCGAGCCAACCCTAGGGATACTCTGAATAACCGTCATGCCCGCGGAAGCGGGCATCCAGAAGACCCTGATATTCCGGGGTTCCCGCCCCCGCCCCCGCCCCCGCCTTCGCGAGGGCAGGCACTTCGCGAGGGCAGGCTCTGCGCGGGAACGACGATTAAGTGGTTATTCAGAGCATCCCTAGCGATTGCCGCGCGCGCCCTGCGCGCGGCCGCTGCTCTGGGTGCGCGCGCCGGGTTTGCGGCGCCCTTCCTGGCGCGGTGCTCCCGGATTGGGACGCGCCTGGTGAGGTGGCCGCTGGCCGCGGCCATTCGAGTTGCGTCCGTTGATGATCGGCTCCGCCGCGATGCGGGGGTCGGGCGTGAATTCCGGGATGACCAGGGTCGGCAGGCGGCGCTTGAGCAGGCGTTCGATACCCTGCAACAGGCCGGCTTCATCGATGCAGACCAGGGATACGGCTTCACCGCTGTTGCCCGCGCGGCCGGTGCGGCCGATGCGGTGCACATAGTCCTCCGCCACATTGGGCAGCTCGTAATTGACCACATGGGGCAACTGGTCGATGTCGATGCCGCGCGCGGCGATGTCGGTCGCCACCAGCACCCGCACCTTGCCCTGTTTGAAATCGGCGAGCGCCTTGGTGCGCGCGCTCTGGCTTTTGTTGCCGTGAATCGCGGCGGACTGGATGCCGTCGTCTTCCAGTTGTTGCGCCAGGCGATTGGCGCCGTGCTTGGTGCGGGTGAACACCAGCACCTGGCTCCACTCCTCGATCTTGATCAGGTGCGACAGCAGTTCGCGTTTGCGTACCCGATCCACCGGGTAGACCATCTGCGTTACCGACTCGACCGCCGTATTGCGGCGCGCGACGTCAATCGGTACCGGCGAATTCAGCAGTTTGTCGGCCAGGGCCCGGATTTCATCCGAGAAGGTCGCGGAAAACAGCAGCGTCTGGCGCTTGGCCGGCAGCACCGCCAGCACCTTGCGGATATCGTGGATGAAGCCCATGTCGAGCATGCGATCGGCTTCGTCCAGTACCAGGATTTCCACCCGCGACAGATCGACGGTGCGCTGGTTCATGTGATCCAGCAGCCGGCCCGGCGTGGCGATGAGAATATCCACACCGCGACGCAGCTCGGAAATCTGCGGGTTGATGCCGACGCCGCCGAAGACGACCGTCGAGCGCAGCGGCAGGTGGCGGCCATAGTCTTTCACGCTGGCGCCGACCTGGGCCGCCAGTTCGCGCGTGGGGGTGAGAATCAGGGCGCGCACCGGGCGGCCAGCGCCCGCGGGCTTTTCCGCGCTCAGGCGTTGCAGCAGCGGCAGGGTAAAGCCGGCGGTCTTGCCGGTACCGGTCTGGGCGCCGGCGAGAATGTCGCGGCCTTCGAGAATGACCGGAATGGCCTGGCGCTGAACCGGGGTAGGATCGCTGTAGCCCTGTTCGGCCACGGCACGGAGCAATTCGGCCGACAGGCCGAGAGAATCAAATGACATGTAGAGTTCCGGAAACTGTGCGTCCCGGGCCTGGTGCCCGGTGTCGGTCGCGAGACAGTCTCGTAAATATGAAGTCGAGGATAACCAGAAGGGGTACCGCGAGGACAACGCCGACCGAAGTGCGTCTGAACCGCGCGCACTCTAACAGATCGGCGCCGGATCTTCACCCGCTGGTTTTGGCGGGGAGCGATTTCCGCGCGCGGCGGGCATTTGTCCGGCGCCGGCAATGCTGGTCTAATCCGGTCAACCGCTTGCCCTGGCGTGCCCGGACGACGACAACCACTTGCTGACGACATTCATCCGACGACAACCATCTGCTACAGGCGGGAGACCATGACCACGGCATTGCCCCAGCGCACGCACAGCTATCAGTTCCATCACTTCGACAGCACCCGCTGGGACAGCATCAGGATTCGCGACGACGACATCCTCGTCTGCACCTCGATGAAAAGCGGCACCACCTGGATGCAGCGCATCGTCGCCCTGCTGATCTTTCAGGACCATCCGCCGGAGCGGTCCTTTCACGACATTTCCGCCTGGGTGGACATGCGCATCATGCCGCTGGAAAAGGTCGCCGCCGACCTGGAGGCGCAGACCCACCGGCGCTTCATGAAGACCCATACCGCCCTCGATGGCCTGACCTATCATCCGCGGATGAAGTACATCGTGGTCGGCCGCGATGTCCGCGATGTCTTCATGTCGCTGTGGAATCACACCTCGAACTACACCCAGCCGTTCATCGATGCGCTCAACAAGACGCCCGGGCGCGTCGGCGAGCCTTTTCCGCCGCTGTATCCCGATCTTCACGCGCTGTGGCACGACTGGATCAACAAGGGCAACTTCCCCTGGGAGAGCGACGGCTATCCGTTCTGGTCGCACCTGCATTTCATCCAGAGCTGGTGGGATTACCGCCACCTGCCGAATATCTACCTGGTCCACTTCAATGACCTGAGCAAGGATCTGGAGGGCGAGATGCGCAAGGTCTCCGCCTATCTCGATATCAGCGTACCCGAAGCCCTGTGGCCGAACTTGGTAGAGCAGGCGAGTTTCGAGACCATGAAGGCCAATGCCGAGGAACTGCTGCCGGGCATCAACCAGATCTTTGCCGGGGGCGCCAAGTCGTTCATCCACAAAGGTACCAACGGCCGCTGGCGCGACGTGCTCAGCGCCGCCGAGCTGAAGGAGTGCGATGCCGCCATTGCCCGTACGCTGACGCCGGAATGCGCGCGCTGGCTGGAGCACGGTGGGGCGCCGGATTAGGCATCGCTCACCGTCCACCACTCACAATTAAAAAGACGCACGGGGGAATTACCGATGGCAACCGAGCTCGAACTCAACCTGATCCGCCGCATCGCCATGGGCGACTGCCTGCGCCGCCGCGCCACGGATCGTGGCAGCCGCGAGGCGGTGGTCGAATTCGTCGCGGGCCGGCGCGTGGCGCTCAGCTTTCGCGAGTTCAATGATCGTGTGAATCGCCTGGTCCACGGGCTGCGCGCGCGGGGCATCCGCCAGGGCGACCGGATCGCCCTGCTGGGCGGCAACACCAGCGAGTTTCTCATCGGTCTGTGGGGATGCTTCAAGGGCGGCTTCGTCGCGGTGCCGGTCAACTTCCTGCAGAACCCCGACGATGTCGCCTACAACATCCAGCATTCAGGCGCCCGCGCGGTGTTCGCCGATGCCCGTCTCCATGCGTTGGTGGACGGTGTCACTGCGGGTCTCGGCGATCTGGTGCTGGGTACGCTCGCCGGCGCCGGCACGGCGCAGCATCCGACTTTCACCGAGTTTCTGGCCGGCCAGCCGGCGACCGAGGTGGCCGACATCATCATCCAGGACGACGACCTCGCCCAGATCATGTACACCAGCGGCACCACGGCGCGCCCCAAGGGCGTGATGCTGTCCCACAAGAACCTGTTTCTGGCCAGCCTGAACGCGGTGCTCAGCATCGGCTCCAACAAGGACAGCACCAGCCATGCGGCGGTACTGCCGCTGTTTCACATCACGGCGGAAATGTTCTCCCTGACGGCCACCCACATGGGCGGCAAGACGGTGTTGCAGAACGGCTTTGATCCCGGCGCCCTGCTGCGCCTGATCGCATCCGAAAAGCTCGAATTCGCCATTCTGTTGCCGCTCATGTGGCGCGCCATGCTGGCGTCGCCGGAACTGGCCCGGCACGACTATGCCAGCCTCAAGCTCGGCATGTACGGCATGGCGCCCATGGACTCACCGACGCTGGAGCGGCTCAAGACCGCCTTCGGGTGTGCTTTTACGACCGGCTCCGGGCAGACCGAGATCGCCGCCGTCGCGACCGTTGTCGATGCCGGCTGGGCGGCGGTCAAGGAAGGCAACATCTGGGGCGATGGCTCGCTGCTCACCGACCAGGCGGTGATGGATGACCAAGGCCATCTGCTGCCGCCGGGCGAGATCGGCGAGATCGTGTGGCGCAGTCCGCAGGTGATGCAGGGTTACTTCCGCAATGAGGAAGCCAGCGACGAGGCGCGCGCTCACGGCTGGCATCATTCCGGCGATATCGGTTATCGCGATGCGGATAACCAGTTCTGCTTCGTGGATCGCAAAAAGGACATCGTCAAATCCGGCGGTGAAAACGTCTCCTCGGTGAAGGTGGAGCGCACCGTGCTTGCCTGCGAGGGCGTCGCCAACGTCGGCGTCATCGGTCTGCCCCACGATTACTGGGGCGAAGCGGTTACCGCCGTGATCGCGGTCAAGCCCGGCGCCCGGGTCGATGAGCAGACCGTGATCGAGCACTGCAAGCAGGAGCTGGGTGGCTTCGAGGTACCGAAAAAAGTGGTGGTGCTGGACGAGCTGCCGATGACCGCCACCGGCAAGGTGAAGAAGCATCTGCTGCGGCAGGAATTTGCCGGGCTGTATGCCGGAGAAGACATCCCTTCGCCGGCGCAGAAGCGCTGATCCGCGCAAGCGCCGTGGCCCCTCCTGCTCCGCTCCTGGGTCCCGCCGATCCGGCGGTTTACCGCGTGTGCAGATCCGCGGGCGCGGCGCCCTATGTGTTCACCGCCGACCACGGTGGTCGCGCGATCCCGCGTGCGCTTGATTCGCTGGGCATGAGTGTCGCCGATCTCGACCGGCATATCGCCTGGGATATCGGCATCGCGGGGCTCGCGGAGCAACTCGCCGAGCGCCTTGATGCCTTTGCCGTTGCGCAGACGTACTCGCGGCTCGTCATCGACTGCAACCGCGCGCCGGGTACGCCGCAGTCCATTGTTGCCGAGAGTGAGCGCACACCCATCCCGGGCAATGCCGGGATTTCCGCCGCGGAGGCGCGGGCCCGCGCCGATGCCATTTTCCATCCCTACCACGATCGCATCCGTGCCGAGCTGGATGCGCGCGCGGCCACGGGGCGACGGACGCTGCTGGTGGCGCTGCACAGCTTCACGCCGGTGTTTCTCGGGGTGTCCCGGCCCTGGCACTGCGGGGTTCTCTATCAGCGCGATGCCCGCCTCGGGCATCTGCTGCTGGCCAGCGCCCGGCGCGAAGGCGGTCTGGTGGTCGGCGACAACGAGCCCTATGCGGTGTCCGATGCCACCGACTACGGCATTCCCGTGCATGGCGAACAGCGCGGCATCGCGCATGTCGAGCTGGAAATTCGTCAGGATCTGATTGCGGATGCCGCGGGTCAGGTCGCCTGGGCGGAGCGCATCGCACGCTGGTTGGCGGAGGCGCTGCCGGCATTCTGAGTCGGCGGCAGCAGAGGTTGCCCCGAGGCTCGGACGCCGTTAGCGGGCTGTCAGCCCCGCTTCTGAAGCAGCGCGTAATAAAAGCCGTCGTGACCGCCTAGCCGAGGTAGTAGCTGGCGGCCGTGGGCGCTCGCGCAACCGGTGGTTGTTGTGACGGAGAGGACGTCGAGGTCGGTCCTGGCTGCGACAAATTGCGCGATGACAGCGTCGTTTTCCTGAGGCAGTACCGAGCAGGTCGCGTACAAGAGCTTGCCGCCAGGGGCAAGCAGCGGCCACAGGCTGTTCAGGAGTTCAAGTTGAAGCGCCGCGAATTGCGGAATGTCTGCCTCGGTGCGCAACAGTTTGATATCCGGATGGCGCCGGATTACCCCGGTTCCGGAGCAGGGGGCATCGAGGAGAATACGGTTGAACGACGTGCCATCCCACCATGCATGGGCGTCGCGCGCATCGGCGGTTTTCAGGGTAGCGGTCAACCCCAAGCGCTGGAGATTGTCGCGGACGCGGGCGATGCGGACAGCTTCGCTGTCGACCGCGACCAGCTCTGCAAGGCTGGGTTCGCACTCCAGGATATGGCCGGTTTTGCCGCCGGGCGCGCAACAGGCATCCAGTATCCGCTGGCCGGGCGCGAGGTCGAGGAGGGTCGCGGCCAGTTGCGCGGCTTCGTCCTGCACGCTGACGAGACCGGCGTCGAAGCCTGGCAGCTGATCGACCGCGACCGCCTCGGCCAACTGGATACCGGCATCGCTGTGGTCAGTCGCGCGCGCGGCAACGCCGACGTTTGCCAGCGCTTGCAGGTAGTCCTCACGGCTGGTTTTGTGCAGATTGACCCGCAAGGTCATCGGTGCACGATCATTGTTGGCCTCAAACAGCATGTCTGCTTTCGTGGGCCAGGCGGCGCGCAGGCTATCCGCGAGCCAACGGGGGTGCGCGCTCTGGTATTCGGGATCATTCGCCAGCGCCGCCTCGAGCGCCAGCCGCTCACGGCCGAAACGGCGCAGCACCGCGTTGACAAGGCCTTTGGCCCAGGGTTTCTTGAGCACAATGCAGGCGGCCACGGTTTCGTTGACTGCCGCATGGGCTGGTACCCGAGTCCAGATGAGCTGGTAGAGGGCGCACGCCAGCAGGGCACCGATGTCGGCATCCGCCGCTTTCAGCGGTTTGGCAAGGAGTGCATCCACCAGCAAATGCAGGCGCGGATACCAGCGCAGGGTGCCGTAGCAGAGCTCGTGCAGCAGCGGTCGATCGCGCGCCGCCACGGCGTTGGCCTGTGCCGGGAGGGCGGTGCCCAGGGACTGGCCGCGCTGCGCCACCGCGGCGATGGCGCGGGCGGCGGCGGCGCGCAGGTCGGGAGCGCGAGGATCCGGGGCGTCAGTCAAACATTGCCCCGGGTGCGAACAGGTCGGCGCGGCTATTGAGCATTGCCGCCACCTCCATCCGCTTGCGGCCTTCCAGTTGCAGTTCGAGGATCCGGTAGGCGCCCTCGCCACAGGCCACGACGATGCCGCTGTGGTCGGCGTTGAGCACGGTGCCTGCCGCGGCGCCGCCGGAGTAGGCGCTTACCGCGCCGGCCCACACGCGCATGGCCACCCCCTTGAGTCCGGCATGGGCGACTGGCACCGGGTTGAAGGCGCGCACCTTGCGGTCGATCGTGAGCGCGCCGTCGTGCCAGTCGATGGCAGCTTCCCGCTTGTCGATCTTGGCGGCATAGGTTGCCTGGCCATTGTCCTGGGGATGCGGCTTGAGCTTCCCCGCCGCGAGTCCGTCGAGGGTCTCCAGGAGCAGCGGCGGTCCCAGCGCGGCCAGCCGGTCGAGCAGGCTGCCGCCGGTGTCGGTCGACGTGATGGTGCAGTCTGCCATGGCGAGGATCGCGCCCGTATCCAGGCCGACATCCATCTGCATGATGGTGATCCCGCTTGCGGCATCGCCGGCGGCCAGGGCGCGCTGCACCGGCGCGGCACCGCGCCAGCGCGGCAGCAGCGAGGCATGGACATTGACGCAGCCCAGGTGTGGCAGGGCCAGCACCGCGGGCGGCAGGATCAGCCCGTAGGCCACCACCACGAGGAGATCGAGCGCCAGCGCCGCCAGTTCTTCCTGTATCTTTGGATCCTTGAGGGACTGGGGCTGCCGGACCTCGATGCCGCGCGCCAGCGCCAGTTCCTTGACCGGACTCACAGCGAGCTGGCGGCCGCGCCCGGCGGGGCGATCGGGCTGGGTGTAGACCGCCGCGACGCGGTGGCGGGAGTCGAGCAGCGCGCGCAGATGGGTCGCGGCAAATTGCGGAGTGCCGGCGAAGCCGAGGCGCAGCGGTGCTGCCGGGGCGGTCAAAGGACGGTCAGGCGGTCGCGTGTTGAAGCTTGGCGAGCTTCATGCGGATGCGCTGGCGTTTGAGCGGCGACAGGTAATCCACGAACAGTTTGCCGTCGAGGTGATCGACTTCGTGCTGGATGCACACTGCCATCAAATCCTGCGGCTCGATGACAAACGGCTGCCCGTCGCGATCCAGCGCCCGAACCCGAATGTGTTGGGGGCGATCCACTTTCTCGTAGAATCCGGGCACCGACAGACAGCCTTCGTCGTATTCGCGCCGGCTGTCATCGAGAATCTCGATTTCGGGATTGATGAACACCCAGGGCTGGTTGCGCGCGTCGGACACATCGATGACCACGACGCGCCGCTGCACATTGACCTGATTGGCGGCGAGACCGACGCCGGGGGCGGCGTACATGGTCTCCAGCATGTCATCGACCAGACGTCGGACCGTATCGTCGACCCGGGTGACCGCTGATGCCGCCTTCCGCAGTCTGGGATCGGGGAATTCCAGAATTGTCAGAATCGCCATAAACTTGTGACAGCTTTCTAGTAAAGTGCGTTAATCGGCTGCTAAGATTCCACGCGCAGGAACGCCGGGCGACAGCCGCTTGGCAGTATACATCACCGGAAGACAGCACAAAGGAAGAGCCTAAATGAGAAAGATACTGCGTGCGGTGGCGGGACTCGGCTTCCTGGTGGCATTGTCCGCTTTCGCGCAGGCGCCCTTCAACGATAACGTCCCCGACAAATATGTTGTCAAGAAAGGCGACACCCTGTGGGGCATTGCGGCGTTTTTCTTGCAGAAACCCTGGGCGTGGCCGGAGATCTGGCACGTCAATCCCCAGATTGCCAATCCGCATCTCATTTACCCCGGCGATGAAGTGCGCCTGATTTACATCGACGGCAAGCCGCGCCTGACGCTCAATCGTGGCCGTGACGTCAAGCTGGACCCCAAGGTGCGCACACTCCCCCATGGCGCGGCCATTCCAGCCATCCCCCTGGATGTCGTCGACGCCTTTCTGACCAAGACTCGAGTGGTTGCCTCCGGCGAGCTGGAAGCGGCACCCTATGTGGTGGCCGGGCACGAGAAAAGCGTCATCACCGGTGCCGGCGCGGATTTTTACGTGCGCGGCCAGGTGCCGGTGGAGCAGTCGTTCTGGGGCGTCTATCGCAACGGCGGCAACTATGTGGATCCGGAAACCGGCGAGCTGCTCGGTGTTCGCGCGCAGGACATCGGCTCGGGCAAGCTCAAGGCCACCGAAGGCGAGATTCTCACCCTTGCCGCCACCCGCACCACGGAGGAAATCCGGATTGGTGACCGCATCCTGCCGCCGGAAGACCGCAAGATCGAAACGGTGTTCTATCCGAGTGCTCCGCCAGCGGGAACCCACGGCGTCATCATCGCTGTGGAAGGCGGTCTCGGTAATGTCGGCCATATGGATGTAGTGGCGATCAACCGCGGCGAGCGCGACGGCATCAAGATCGGCAATACGCTCGCCATCTACAAGGCGGGCGAGGTGGTGCGGGATCGCATCGCCGAGAATGTGGTGACCTTGCCGGCGGAGCGCGCGGGGCTGCTGATGGTGTTCCGCACCTTCGAAAAGATGAGCTTCGGTCTGGTGATGCACGCGTCCCGGCCGCTCAAGATCAAGGACCTGGTGCGCGAACCCTGAAGTTCGCCTGACCACTGCCGAGGCTCAGGGATGGAGCCTTTCGCCTCACCGACGCCCGAAGCCGTTGCGGCCCACCAGTTGCTGATCTGGCCGAGCCTGGGCAATGCAACCGCGTTGGGTCTGTTTCGTGCGCTGGGCAGTTTCGAGCGCGCATTTACCGCCCCGCTCCGCGAGGTTCCGGAGCGCTGGCGCGCCCTGCTGCGGGATTGCCGTGCCCAGGGCGAGGCCGCGCTGGCCGCGTCACGCGCCGCACTGGCCCCGCTCCTGGAGCAGGGCGTTTTTTTGCTCTGCCTCGCCGATCCCGGCTATCCGGCACTGCTCCGCGAAACTCCTTCGCCGCCACCCCTGCTCTATGGCTGTGGCGATCCCGGCGCCCTGGCGTTGCCGGCCATTGCGGTGGTGGGCAGTCGCAATGCCAGCCGGGGTGGTGTCGAGCACGCGACGCGCTTTGCGGCCGCGCTCGCGGGCAGCGGGTTTGCGATTGTCAGCGGTCTCGCGCTCGGCATCGACAGCGCCGCCCACCTCGGCGCACTCAAGACCGGCGTCACGGTCGCGGTGGTGGGTACGGGGATCGACCGGGTCTATCCCCGCCAGAATCTTGGTTTATGGCGCGCTATCGTCGCCGCCGGCGGGGCCGTGGTGACCGAATTTCCGCCCGGCACCCCGCCGCTGGCGGGTAATTTCCCGCGCCGCAACCGCATCATCAGCGGCCTCAGTCTGGGCGTGCTGGTGGTGGAGGCGGCACCGCGCAGCGGCTCCCTGATCACGGCCCGGCAAGCCCTGGAACAGGGCCGCGAGGTGTTTGCCATCCCGGGCTCGATCAACAACCCGCTGGCACGGGGCTGTCACCAGTTGATCCGGGAAGGTGCCGCGCTGGTGGAAACCGCCGAAGATATCGTCGGCCAACTGGGCGGCATGCTGGCGTTCAAGTCCGTGGAGGCGCAGGACGGGCCGGCCGCGACGCCCGCGCCGGTCGGCCCCGAGGCCAGCCAGGTGCTGGCGGCGCTGGGCCACGACCCGGCCGATATGGACCTGCTGGTGGCGCGAACCGGGCTCCCGGTTGCCGGGCTCACCGCGGCCCTGGTGGAGCTTGAGCTCGCGGGGTGGGTTGAACACCGCGACGGCCGCTATTCGCGACTCGCCTGATGGACTGCCGCGGGTTGTCGAGCGACAGGGCTTCCGGTAGCCTCCCGGCTCCCTGCGCAGGGGCCGGAGTTCGTCCTGTCTCCTGCAAAGCTTTCGCGAGTGAATCGATCCCGTGACCCGTTTCGGACACCCTTCCCTGCGTATCGCCGCGGCCCTGCTGCGGGCCGGCGGCGTGGTCGCCTATCCCACCGAAGCAGTGTGGGGGCTGGGCTGCGACCCGGGTAATCCCCAGGCACTCGCGCGCATCCTGGCGCTCAAGGGCCGCGATCCCGGCAAAGGCCTGATTCTGGTCGCCGCCGAACTGGCCATGCTGCGACCGTTTTTGCGCGGTCTCGACCACCGGCTCATCGCGCGCATGGCGGCGACCTGGCCGGGCCCGGTGACCTGGCTGATTCCGGACAACGGCGTGGCCCTGCCCGCGGTGACCGGCGGTCGCGGCACGCTGGCGGTACGGGTGAGTGCGCACCCGGTGGCGGCGGCCCTGAGCCGCGCCTTCGGTGGCCCGATCGTGTCCACTTCCGCCAATCCCCAGGGCTTGCCGCCAGCCACCCGCTTGCCCGAGGTCAAGGCGTATTTTGGCGCCCGGGTGGACTATTACACGCCGGGCCGGGTCGGTACCCGGCGCCGGCCGAGCGAGATTCGCGACCTGATGAGTGGCGCCGTCGTGCGCCCGGGCTGAATGCTGCGACGAGAGAATCCCATGGACAAGAAATCTGTAATCACCTGGCTGCGGAGCCTGCAGGATCACATCTGCGCCGAGCTGGAAGCCGAAGACGGTGCGGCAAAATTCCGCGAAGACGCCTGGCTGCGCGAAGGCGGGGGTGGTGGCGTGTCGCGGGTGCTGACCGAGGGCGCCGCCATCGAAAAAGGCGGGGTCAATTTTTCCCACGTCCACGGCACCGAGCTGCCGGCGGCGGCGTCCGCCGCGCGTCCGGAACTCGCCGGCTGCGCCTTCGAGGCCATGGGGGTTTCGCTGGTGATCCACCCGCGCAATCCCCACGCGCCCACCTCCCACGCGAACGTGCGTTTTTTCGTCGCCGAGCGTCCCGGGCAGGAGCCGGTATGGTGGTTTGGCGGCGGTTTCGATCTCACGCCCATTTATGGCTACGCGGAAGATTGCATCCACTGGCACCGCACCGCCCGCGCCGCCTGCGCGCCGTCGGGGCCGGAGGTGTATCCGCGTTTCAAGGACTGGTGCGACCGCTATTTCTTCATCAAACACCGCAACGAACCGCGCGGGGTCGGCGGTCTCTTTTTCGACGACCTCAACGAACCCGGATTCGATGCCAGCTTCGCCCTCGCCCGGCGCATCGGTGAAGCCTATATTCCGGCCTACCGGCCGATTCTCGCGCGTCGCAAGGATCTGCCCCATGGCGAACGCGAGCGCCAGTTCCAGCTCTACCGCCGCGGCCGCTACGTGGAATTCAACCTGGTCTACGATCGCGGCACCCTGTTCGGTCTCCAGACCGGCGGTCGCACCGAATCCATCCTGATGTCGCTGCCGCCGCTGGTGCGCTGGGATTACGACTGGCAGCCCGAGCCGGGCACCCCCGAGGCCGAACTCTACGAAGTCTACCTGCAACCCCGGGACTGGGCCGAGCATTACGGCTAGTCGTGCGGGCGTGGCGCGCCCGCTAGAATGAAGCTCCGTGCTTCGGAACCCGCCCGTGACTGATCGCTACGTCCTGTTTGGCAACCCAGTCGCCCACAGCCCCTCGCCCGGGGTCCATGCGGCCTTCGCGGCGCAGACCGGACAGGATTTGCGCTACGACCGGCTACTGGTGCCGCTGGGCGAATTCGCCCGTGCCGCGGCGGATTTTTTTGCCGGCGGCGGCCGGGGCGGCAATGTCACGGTGCCCTTCAAGGAGGACGCCTTCCGCTTCGTCGACCGTCTGAGTGCGCGGGCGCGGCGCGCCGGCGCCGTCAACACCCTGGCGCTGGAGAGCGACGGACAGGTGCTGGGCGACAACACCGACGGCATCGGCCTGGTGCGGGATTTGACGGCCAACCTCGGCTGGATGATAGCGGACCGTCGCGTACTGATACTGGGCGCCGGTGGCGCGGCGCGCGGCGTACTGGCGCCCCTGCTTGCCGAACGGCCGGCGCAATTGCTGATCGCCAACCGCACCGCGGACAAAGCCGAACATCTGGCGCGGGAATTTGCCGACCTGGGGCGCGTGGCAGGCGGGGGGTTTGCCGATCTCGCCCGTGTCGAACCCTTCGATCTGGTGATCAACGCCACCAGCGCGAGCCTCGCCGGCGCACTGCCGCCGCTGCCCGAGCACCTGCTGGCGACCGACGCCAATGCCTACGACATGATGTACGGGGTCGAACCCACGCTTTTTCTGGGCTGGGCGCGGCGCCATGGCGCCGGCGCCGTGGCGGATGGCCTGGGCATGCTGGTGGAACAGGCCGCCGAAGCCTTCCTGGTCTGGCGTGGCATACGCCCCGAGACCCGGCCGGTGATCGCGCAGGTGCGACGTGACCTGACCGCGGGTGGTCAGCGAAAAAAGTAATGATCGATTTCGATCGCGACGCCGCGACGCCGTTATCTCATATGAAAGTTGCTGCCGCCCAATAATCCGACCAAGCCGATCACGATCAAATAGATCGCGACGATGTAGTTCAGCAGACGCGGCATGACCAGGATGAGAATCCCGGCGATCAGCGATATCAACGGGGTGAACATCAAATTCAGGTTCATGGGAAACGCCTCGGATCAGTGCCAGTGTAAGGATACCCTTATCAGGTTGCTGAAAAACTGCAGCGGGCATCATCCGGTGCGCCGCGCGTATGGCTCCTTCGCGGCGTTGTTCAGCAACCCGCCGGCCATTTCCAGTCGCGGATCTCCGGCATGTCCTGGCCGTGCGTGTTGATGTACTGCCGATGCTCGATCAGCCTGTCCTTGAGCTGCTGCTTCAGATACTGGCCCTTGTCGCCGGTCTGCGGCAGGCGGTCGATGGCGTCCATCGCCAGGTGGAAGCGGTCCAGGTCGTTGAGCACCGTCATGTCGAACGGCGTGGTGATGGTGCCCTCCTCCTTGTAGCCGCGCACGTGGATGTTGGCGTGGTTGGTGCGGCGGTAGGTCAGCCGGTGGATCAGCCAGGGGTAGGCGTGGTAGGCAAAGATCACCGGCTTGTCGCGGGTGAACAGCGCGTCGAAATCCATGTCGCTCAGGCCGTGCGGGTGTTCGCCGGGCGGCTGCAGCTTCATCAGGTCCACGACGTTGACCACGCGGATTTTGAGTTCCGGCAGGTGCTCGCGCAGGATGGAAACCGCCGCCAGCGTCTCCAGCGTGGGCACGTCGCCGCAACAGGCCATGACCACGTCCGGCGCCACTGCCTGGTCGTTGCTGGCCCACTGCCAGATGCCGATGCCCTGGCTGCAGTGCTTGACGGCAGCATCCATCGTCAGCCATTGCGGCGCCGGGTGCTTGCCGGCGACCACCACGTTGACGTAGTGCCGGCTGCGCAGGCAGTGGTCCATCACCGACAGCAGGCAGTTGGCATCCGGCGGAAAGTAGACCCGCACCACCTCGGCCTTCTTGTTGACCACCAGGTCGATGAAGCCCGGGTCCTGGTGCGTGAAGCCGTTGTGGTCCTGGCGCCAGACATGGGATGCCAGCAAGTAGTTCAGCGACGCGATCTTGCGCCGCCAGGGCAGGTGCGCCGTCACCTTCAACCATTTCGCGTGCTGGTTGAACATCGAATCGATGATGTGGATGAAGGCTTCATAGCAGTTGAACAGCCCATGCCGCCCGGTGAGCAGATAGCCCTCGAGCCAGCCCTCGCACTGGTGTTCGCTGAGCATTTCCATCACGCGGCCGCTGGGGGCGAGAAACTCGTCGTTGGGCAGGGTCGCGGCGTCCCACTGGCGCTCGGTCGCCTCGAACAGGGCGCCGAGGCCGTTCGAGATCGTCTCGTCGGGTCCAAACACGCGGAAATTGCGCTGCGCCGCGTTCAGCCTCACCACGTCGCGCAGGAACGGCCCCAGCACGCGCGTGTCGCCGATGCCGCGTACGCCGGGCGCGGACACATCCACCGCGTAGTCGCGAAAATCCGGCATGCGCAGGTCGCGCAGCAGCATGCCGCCGTTGGCGCGGGGATTCGCGCCCATGCGGCGGTTGCCGGTGGGCGCCAGCTCCGCCAGCTCCGGGTGCAGGCGGCCCTGCGCATCGAACAGTTCCTCCGGCCGGTAACTCCGGAGCCACTGTTCCAGCAGCGCCAGGTCCTGCGGATGGGCGTTCGGGTTCAGCGGCACCTGGTGGGAGCGGAAGCTGCCCTCGTTCTGGAGCCCATCGACCAGCTTGGGTCCGGTCCAGCCCTTGGGCGACGCCAGCACGATCATCGGCCAGCGCGGGCGGGTGCGATTGCCGTGCTGCCGCGCATCCCGCTGGATGTGCCTGATCTGCTCCACGGCCGTGTCCAGCGCCGTGGCCATGGCCTCGTGCATCGACTCGGGTTCGTGACCTTCGACGAAATAAGGCGTCCAGCCGCAGCCGCGCAGAAACTGCTCCAGCTCCTCGCGGGTGATGCGGGCGAGGATGGTCGGGTTGGCGATCTTGTAGCCATTGAGGTGCAGGATCGGCAGCACCGCGCCGTCGGTGGCCGGATCGAGAAACTTGTTCGAATGCCAGGCCGTGGCCAGTGGACCGGTTTCCGCCTCGCCGTCGCCAACCACGCAGGCGACGATCAGGTCGGGATTGTCGAACACCGCACCGAAGGAATGGCTGAGTGAATAGCCCAGTTCGCCGCCCTCGTGAATCGATCCGGGCGTCTCCGGTGACGCGTGGCTGGGAATGCCGCCGGGAAACGAGAACTGTTTGAACAGCCGCTGAAGACCGGCCTCGTCCTGGCTGATATCGGGATAGATCTCGCTGTACGTGCCCTCCAGATAGGTATTGCCCACCACCGCCGGGCCGCCGTGACCGGGGCCGGACACATAAATCATGTCCAGATTGTAGTGCTTGATCACCCGGTTCAGGTGCACGTAGATGAAGTTCTGACCCGGGGTCGTGCCCCAGTGCCCCAGCAGCATGCGCTTCACATCGGTGAGCGCCAGCGGCCGCTTCAGGAGCGGGTTGTCGTACAGATAAATCTGGCCGACCGACAGGTAGTTGGCGGCGCGCCAGTAGGCGTCCATTTTGCGAAGCAGGTCGGGTGAAAGGCGGCTCTTGCTCATGGTGCTCATGGTGCTCATGGTGCTCCTGCGGCTCACTGGGCCAGTGTTGTGCGCTCAACGTCGGACGCGCGACTCACGGCGCTGGTCCGGCAGCCATCAGCGCATCGCTCACGATCGTCCGTGCGTCCTGCCGGATGCGGCGCCAGATGTGTTTCGCCCAGCAAACTCCCGGCGTGAATCCTGTCGTGACCGGTATCGCAGGCAAAGGCCATGTCGAAGTGGTCCTTCGGACCGATCAGACCCTGCATGGCCCAGGACGACGACGGGTCCGTGCGGATCTGCCCGTCCCGGTCGAACGTCATGAAACGGAAAGTCGGATCGACCGCATCATTCACCACGGTGAGGTCCAGACGGTAGCGCTCGGCAATTGCGGCCCGGTAATGAATGCCTGCGCCACCGAGTGGATCCACGCCCATACGGACCCTGGCGCCACGGATCGCGTCCATGTCGAGCACGCCGTCCAGATCGCCCACGTACGCATTCAGAGAATCATGCCGATGCCTGGTGGCGGCACACAGGGCCTGTTCGAAAGGCATTCTTTTCACGTCCCGGAGTCCATCCTGCAGAAACGCATTGGCCCTGGCTTCGATCCAGCCGGTCACGTCGTTGCCTGCCGGCCCGCCGTGGGGCGGGTTGTACTTGGAGCCGCCACTGTCCGGAGGATTGTGCGACGGCGTGATGACAATGCCATGTAGGCATCGGTGGTAAACGTGACCCGCATGGCGTACTCCTGATGTGCCAGGGACAGCCGACGCTCGGTTCGGACTTCAGGCCAAACCCGGACCGGCACGGACACTTCGACCCGGGGTTCGCGCGGGTCGTCGACCAGCGGTATCGTCTGTTCCTGTTGCTGCACGCCATCCACCGTGACGCGCATCCGCTGGCGAGGCGGCATGAAAAGCCAAAGAAGCCGCGGCGCTCGGCGGCGTTATTGCCGGGTGAGCCGAAACGACAAATCCACGGCGCGCACATGCTTGGTCAGCGCGCCGGTCGAAATGAAGTCCACTCCCGCAGCGGCGTAACGGCGCAGCGACTGCTCGTCGATATTCCCCGACACTTCGTATTCGGTAACGCCCCCCCCGCGCAAGGCGACGGCGGCGGCGATATCCGCGGGCGTGAAGTTGTCGAGCATGATGCGCTCGGCGCGGGCCGCCAGGGCCTGCCGGCACTCCTCGAGATTTTCGACTTCCACTTCGACCGGCTTGCCGGGCGCGACGCGGCGCGCGCTGGCGACCGCAGCGGCAATTCCGCCACAGGCGGCGATGTGGTTTTCCTTGATCAGGAAGGCGTCGTGGAGGCCGATCCGGTGATTGCGGCAGCCTCCCACGCGCACCGCGTATTTCTGCGCCAGCCGCAGCCCCGGGATGGTTTTGCGGGTGTCGAGTACGGTGACGCCGGTGCCGGCGGCGAGGTCGCGGTAGCGGCGCGCGGCGGTGGCGGTGCCGGAGAGGGTCTGGAGAAAATTGAGCGCGCTGCGCTCGCCGGTGAGCAGGGCGCGGGCATCGCCCGCGAGTTCGCACAGGGTCTGGTCGGCGCGGATATCCTCGCCCTCGGCGGCCAGCCAGCGGATGTCGATGGCGGGGTCGAGCCGGGCGAACACCGCCTCCGCCCAGGGAATGCCGCACAGTACGGCGTCTTCGCGGGTGATGATGCGCGCGCGCGCGGCGGTGCCGGCGGGAATCAGCTGCGCGGTGATATCGCCGTCGCCGATGTCTTCCGCCAGCGCCTGTGTGACCAGGCGTTCGATATCGGCGCGCAGTTCCGGGTCGAGCGTCATGGCGGTTATCCGTGCAGCAGGGCGGTCATTATAAATGTCGCCCCCGGCCCGCCCCGGAAAGCGTCGGGCCGAAAACTAATTGTTGGTTATGTTGGATTTGCTTTTCACGAGGGTGCCGTTCCGGGGTGCCGGGGTTGCGCCGGTTTCGTCACCGGGCGCCTGGCCTGCCCGAGCGGCGTTCGACCTGGATGAGTTCAGGTTGATCGAGCGTTCGGTCTCTTCACCGGCGGCGTCGTGTGTGACTCGATCCGAAGAATTTGACTTGCTGCTTTTGACCGTGGCGGTTTCCACAGGGTCGCCGGGAGTGCCGTTGCCTTGGCCGGTGACATTCTTGATATTGGCCTTGGTGTTGTTTAGCGCACCCGCCGACGCCATGGGGGCCAGGGAAGCGGAGACGAGGCACAGCAGGCTCGCGCGCAGTACGTGGCGGGCCATGGCAGCGGTGATGTTGGGTTTCGGCATGGGGAAGTCCTCGGTGCATGCGGCGGCGGGTATGGAAACTCCGCGACGGTGACGGCGAAGCGCAATCATCGGTGCTCACTAGAGCATCGGGCGGTGCGGGCGGTCAAGCGTTGCGGGAAGGCGTCTTGACAGGCTTACTCTAAATATTCAAAGATCGCCCCAACTTTTTGATTATTAAACGGTTTGCGTGTGGCTTATCGATCGCTGCCCGATCAACACAAGATCCGCTATGCGCGGGAAGTGTCGCGATGACCGTGAGTTGTCAGGCCGCATTGCGCATGCTGCGGGAACGAGCCCGGCAGTTCATGGCCAGCGGTATGGAGACCTGCGTGGCGCGCGCCAACGACAATTTGTTCGAGCTGACCAAAGCCGCCCCGGATGCCGACGCACAAACGCAATATCTGGATGCGATGCGACTGTGGCACGGTGCTCGCCGCGGCGTGGCCGACGCGCTGCTGGGCTGCGTCGACAGCGCTTTCACCGCGTTGGGCGAGCGGTCGGCCGTTGCGCCCGGCGCGGCGCAGGGCCTGGCGTCGGACGAAGAGCTGGAGGAAATCACCGCGATCGACACCATGGCCGCCGCGGCGACGGAACCCATGCGCGCAGTGCTTGGGCGGCTGCTCGGGCGCGTGGAGGCGCTGTGTGGCGCGACGCTGACGCCGCGGGAGTTTCCGCTGACGCCGCATTTCATGCTCACCCATCTGGCACGGGAAATCGGCCGTCTGGGGCTGGCGCCGCAGACGCGGTTGGCGATCCTGCGCGCCTGCCATGAAACCCAGTTGCGGACCTTGCCCGGTGTCGTCGCGCAGGCGGATGCGTTGCTCGATCAGCTGGGCGTGACGCCGCGCGGCGCCGCGGGGTATTCCGGCATGGAACCCGGGCTGGCCGTATCCCGCACCTGGGCCAGCCGGCGCGTACCGGCTGCGGCTGTCGTCGGCGCCAGCGCGGCATCCGGGGTCGCGTCATCCGAAGTGGCGTCTCCTGAAATCGACAGCACGGCGCCGGGCGCGGACCTCTGCGCGTTGCTGGACGGCTTGCGCGCACCGGTGCCGGCCCCGGGCAGTGGACGCGTGAGCATCAGAACACGTCTCGAAGGTGCGCTGCGGCGGCGGGGGCGCAGCGTGGCGGAGCTGGATCCCGATGTGGTGCACCGGGTGCAATTGGTCGATGCGCTCTTTGACGAGATGGCAAACGGAACCTGGATTACGGCGGCATTGGGCGAGTTGCTGGCGGCGGCGGAGGTTCCGGTGCTGATCCTCGCGAGCGCCGCTCCCGCCTTCCTGGCCAAACCGCTGCATCCGGCGCGACGCTTGCTCCAGGAGATTATCGTTGCGGCGACCGATTTCCTGCACATGGAACATTATGCCGATCAGGAATTGTTCCGGTGCGCCGGCGCAGCGATCGGCAGGTTGACCGAAGCGCGCGCCGATACGAACCGGTTGGCGGCGCTGTTGATTGAATTCGTTTCGCTGGCGGACCGGGAGCGCGAGCGGGCCGGGCAGCGCGCCGAACCCGCCTTGCGCGCGGCTTCCGCCCGGGAACGGACCGATGCCGCGCACGCACGGGTGGCGCGGCTTCTGGATGGCCGTCTGAAGGGGCGCCGCTACCCGCTGGCGCTGATCGACATGCTCGAGCACGGCTGGTGCCGCGTACTCTTTGATGCCTGGGTTACGTATGGCGAGCAGTCGTCGCAATGGCGCGGGGCAGTCCATCTGCTGGATCAGCTGGTCGGGGTGATGGGGGACGCCGAGCCCGATCAGGAGTTGGTCGCGCGGCTGCTGGCAACCGTGGCCGCCCGTCTCGACGCCATCGCATTTGACCGATTCGAGGCGCGTTGCCTGCTGGACAACTTGCACCTGTGCCTGGGCGAGGATGCGCCGCCGGGTCCGGCGCCACCCAGCCTGGTGCTGACCCCGGCGGAGGCCCGGGAGCTCAACGACCCGCGGCTTATGGTTGCGGTGGACGGTCTTCATCTGGCGTTGCCGGGGGACGCCGTGCCTGTCGCGAACGAATTTTCCGTGGATCTCGACGAAGTCGACCTGGGGCGTGCCGATGCGCTGCGTCCGGGGGGCTGGGTCGAGTTTCGCGATGCGGAAGCCCATCGGTGCCGGGCCCGGCTGCTGGGCGTGGTCCAGCCCGCCGATACACACGTGTTCGGCGACCCTGATGGAACCGTGGTGCGGCGGTTGCCGCGTTTGCGGTTGGCGCTGGCGTTGAGAGAGGGTAGCGCGATCGCGCTCGATAACGCGCAGTTCTTTGACCGGGCGCTCGATCAGGCGCGCAGTCGCATTGCGGCGGAACGCGGTTGAGTGTCGAGACGTGCTCTGAATATCGCGACTCCGTTTGTGGTCCCCGCGCCGGCCGACGGGCGTAGGCGATGGCCAAACCCCGGGTCGTGGCGTAGTCTGGAACAGTGTCGGCGATTCCTGTTGCCATTATGGATTCTGCGATCGATCCCCGGGGTTGGCTCATGGGCGCGCGCCACCTGCCGTCGCCCAATTTCGATGCGCGACCTCACGGCGAAATTTCGCTGCTGGTGATCCACAACATTTCGTTGCCGCCGGGCCAGTTTGGCGGCGCGGCGGTGGCGCAACTGTTTCTGAATCAACTCGACTGCGGTGCGCACCCGGCATTTGCTGGGCTGGCGGGACTGCGGGTGTCGGCGCATCTGCTTATCGACCGCGACGGCGCGGCCACCCAGTTCGTGGCGTTCGGCGATCGCGCCTGGCACGCCGGTCGGTCGCGTTTTGCCGGGCGTCCCGATTGCAACGATTTTGCGCTGGGCATCGAGCTGGAGGGTACCGACACTTCCGGTTATACAGAGGCGCAGTTGCGGGTGCTTGCCGCCACCACGGCGACTCTGATGCGGCGCTACCCGGCGCTCGCGCCGCAGCGTATCGTCGGACACTGCGACATTGCGCCTGGGCGCAAAACCGACCCCGGGCCGGGCTTTGACTGGTGCCGTCTGCGTACCCTGCTGGAACTGGAGTCAACTCCGTGAAACTCATCGTCATGTTGCTCGTGGTGTTGTGGCGTCGGCGCCGGCCGCCGGGCTCCCTGGCTTGGCCCGCGCGCTGGAATCCGGCCGCGTACGCCGCCGCGGGCGCGCTGTGGTGGCTGCCGGCGGCAGGCGTGCCCGCGGTGCTGGTGGCATTGTTGCTGTGGCTGGGCGGCGCCTGGCTCTGGGGGTCGGTAGGTCTTGTCATCGGACTGGTGGTGCTGGCCAATTGCCTGGGCGGCACCGACTGGCGCCCGGCGCTCGCGGCACTTGCCGAGGACAGCGGGCGCGGCGATCTTCAGGGTGCGCTGCATCGTCTTGACGATCTCGCCGATCATGAAACCGCCGGCGACATCGAGGATCCCGCCGGGCTGCGCGCGGCCACTCGGGAAAATCTGGCGTTGCGCTTTTTGCGCGAGTGGTTCGCCGTGCTGTTCTGGTTTGCGCTGCTGGGCGCGCCCGGCGCGCTGGCCTATCGCTGCCTGGAGCGCGTTGCGGCGACCAGCGCGGACGCCGCGCGGCTGCTGGCGTGGCTTGAGTGGCCGGCGCTACGCGCGTTTGGTTTCGTGGTGGCGCTGAGCGGGCATCCGGGGCGCGGGATGAGCGTCTGGGCGGAATCGCTGCTGACGGGCACCGACGCGGCCCGGGTGGCGGGTGCCTATGTCGAGGCCGCGTTCGAACCGCTGCCCGAGGGCCTGACGCCGGAAGCGGAATTGGCGACCCAGGTGCGCGCGCTGGATGAGATTTTCCGCCGCGCGGTACTGGGCTGGCTGGTGGTCGCGGCGCTGCTGGTGGTGCTTTTTTGAGAACTGGTGATGATTGCCGAGGGACGCGGCGGAGCTGGTCAGCGTGCGTTGCGCGGCTGCCACACCACATCGCCGCCGGCGCGCGCCGCCAGGGTGCGGGCGACGGCGAACAGCAGGTCCGCAAGTCGATTGAGGTAACGGCCAAGCTCCGGCGGCAGTGATTCAGCGGTCGCGGCGGCGACCAGATCCCGCTCGGCGCGCCGGCACACGGCGCGCGCCACATGGGCCAGCGCCGCGGCGGTGCTGCCGCCGGGGAGCACAAACTGGCGCAGCGGCGGCAGCGCGGCGCAAAGGTCATCGATATCCCGTTCCAGCGCGTCGATATCCGACGCTGCCAGGGTTGCGGGCGCGCCGGCCAGGGTTGCGCCGAGGTCGAACAGCCGATGCTGCACGGGCGTGAGCAGGGTCAGCAGGGGATCGTCCGGCGCGAATTGCGCGAGCAGCATACCCAGGTGCGCGTTGCACTCGTCCACGCTGCCTAGCGCCTGGATGCGGACGTCGTCCTTGCGCCGTCGGCTGCCATCGGCGAGGCCGGTTTCGCCGCGGTCGCCGCCGCGGGTGTAGAGGCGGGTCATCGGTCGGTCTCCGGTTGCAGAGGGTCTCGTGAGTGCCAGGGAGCAACCATGGGCAGCAGCAGCATGCCGGGCACCGAGAGCAGGGCGCAGAGATAAAAGAAGTTTTCCCAGCCGACGGCTTCGACCACGAAGCCTGCGCCGGCGTTGATCGCGGTGCGCGGCAGCGCGGCGAGCGCGGTGAACAGGGCGAACTGGGTGGCGGTGTGCGCACGGCTCGTGGCCCGTGCCATGAAGGCGATCAGCGCGGCGGCGCCCAGGCCCACGCCGAGGTATTCGAAGCCGATGGCGACCGCCAGCAGCCAGAGTTGATGGCCGACCCGCGCCAGCACCGCAAAGCCGAGAATGGAAACGAGCTGAATGGCGCCGAAGATCCACAGGGCGCGGTTGATACCGATGCGGAGCATCAACAGACCGCCGGCCAGGCTGCCGACGATCATGGGCCAGAGCGCGGCGTGTTTCGCCACGATCCCGATTTGCGTCAGGGTGAAACCCAGGTCGAGGTAGAACGGGGTGGCGAGCGCCGTGGCCAGGTTGTCGCCCAGCTTGTACAGCACCAGAAAAGCGAGCATCGCGAATGCGCCGCGGGCGCCGTCGCGGCCGAAAAACTCGCGAAAAGGCTCCACGACGGATGCGCGCAGGGTTGCCGGCGGCGGCGCGGCGTGGGCGGGTTCGGCAATGCTGAGCGTGAGTCCGATGGCAACGAGCATGAAGGCGGCGGTGATGGCGAACACCGGACCCCAGGGCATCTGGTCGGCGAGAATCAGCGCCAGCGAGCCCGGGATCAATCCAGACAGCCGGTAGAGATTGACGTGCAGGGCGTTGCCCAGGCCGAGCTCGGCATCCGGCAGCAGTTCGCGCCGGTAGGCGTCGATGACGATGTCCTGGGTCGCGCTCAGGAAGGCGATCAGCGCGCACAGCGCGGCGACCATGCCCAGTTGCGCGTGGGGATCGAGGCGGGGCAGCGCGGCGATGGCGGTGAGGGTGCCGATCTGGCTCGCCAGCATCCAGCCGCGGCGGCGCCCGAGCAGTGGCAGCGGGAAGCGTTCGAGCAGCGGTGCCCACGCAAATTTCCACGCGTAGGGCAAGCCGATGAGCGCGAACAGGCCGATGTCCCGCAGGTCCACGCCCTCGCGGCGCAGCCAGGCGGGCACCAGCGAGATCAGCACATAGAGTGGCAGGCCGGAGGCAAAGCCGGTGAACAGACAGATGAACAGGCGGCGGTTCAACATCCCGCGCGGGGGGAGCAGTGGCATGGCGGCGGGCGCGACAAAGCGGCCACCTTACTGAATTGCGCCGCGGGTGGCCACCGGGGTTGCAAAGCCCGTCCCGCGCCCCCACGTCCTGGTTTCGCGCCAACCCTTCCGGATCGCTCTTGCCGTTACTCCCGTTGCTGTTTGTGGTCTTCCCCATCCTCGAACTCTGGGTGCTGATTCGCGTGGGCGTTGCCATCGGCGCGGGACTTGCGATCGGCCTGGTGGTGCTCGCGGCAATGCTGGGCATCGCCATTTTGAACCGGCAGGGCTTCCGGACCCTGGCGCGGGTCCGCGTCAGGGTGGCGCGCGGCGAGGAGCCGACCACCGCGGTGCTGGAGGGTATGGTGCTTGCGGTGGCCGGTTTGTTGTTGCTGATCCCCGGATTTCTCACCGACGTGCTGGCGTTGCTGGCGCTGATCCCGGCGCTGCGGGCGCGACTGGTGCGCCGTCTGCTGGCCGCCGCGCAACCACCGCGCGGCGCGCCGGCCCAGCGCAGCTCCAGGGTCATCGAGGGAGAGTACGAGCGCGAAGACTGATCCGGACGCAGCGGCAGGTCTTGAAATCCCGACGGCCAGCCCCATCTAGGGGGCGCTGCCAGAGCCGCGCTGCAAGCGGCGGGAATTCCACCGCTCGCCCTTGTAATTCTTTCGGCCGGCACCACATCAGGCAAAGTTTTCGGGCTGACCCGGATTCTTTTGGTCAATAACTCAGGACAAGTGGAGAAGAAGCCGCAATGAAAATTCGTCCCCTACACGACCGCGTGGTCGTACGTCGCAAGGCAGAGGAAGAGAAGACCGCTGGTGGCATCCTGCTGCCGGGTTCCGCCAAAGAGAAGCCCAATCGGGGCGAAGTGATCGCCGTCGGCATCGGCACTGTCAATGACAAAGGCGATGTCCGCCCCCTGGATGTGAAAGTTGGCGACAAGGTGATTTTCGGAACCTATGCCGGCAACACGGTTGAAGACACCGACGGCAGCGAGCTGATCGTCATGCGCGAGAGCGACATTTTCGGCGTCATCACCGACTGAGCCACGCATCCGCGCTGATTCAACATTGACTATTGGAGAAGGAAAAGATCATGGCTGCTAAAGAAGTGAAATTTGGCGACGCCGCCCGCAGAAAAATGCTGGCTGGCGTCAATGTGCTGGCCGATGCGGTGCGCATCACCCTGGGGCCCAAGGGGCGCAATGTGGTGCTCGACAAGGCCTTCGGCGCCCCCACCGTCACCAAGGACGGCGTCTCTGTCGCCAAGGAAATCGAACTGAAAGACAAGTTCGAGAACATGGGCGCGCAGATGGTCAAGGAAGTTGCGAGCAAGTCTTCCGACGAAGCGGGCGACGGCACCACGACCGCGACCGTGTTGGCGCAATCGATTCTCAATGAGGGCCTGAAGGCCGTCGCCGCCGGCATGAACCCCATGGATCTCAAGCGCGGCATCGACAAAGCGGTTGCGGCCGCGGTGATCGAGATCGGCAAGCTGGCCAAGCCCTGCAAGGACACCAAGGAAATCGCCCAGGTGGGCACCATTTCCGCCAACAGCGACGAAGAGATCGGCAATATCATCGCCGAGTCCATGGACAAGGTCGGCAAGGAAGGCGTGATCACGGTGGAAGAGGGTTCCGGTCTCGAGAATTCACTCGAAATCGTCGAAGGCATGCAGTTTGATCGTGGCTATCTGTCGCCTTACTTCATCAATACCCAGGAGAGCATGAGCGTCGAGCTGGATTCTCCCTACATCCTGCTGGCCGACACCAAGGTCTCCAACATCCGTGACATGCTGCCGTTGCTGGAAGCCGTCGCCAAGTCCGGCAAGCCGATGATCGTGGTCGCCGAAGATGTCGAGGGCGAGGCCCTGGCAACCCTCGTCGTCAACAACATCCGCGGCATCGTCAAGGTCTCGGCCTGCAAGGCGCCCGGCTTTGGCGACCGTCGCAAGGCCATGCTGCAGGACATCGCGGTACTCACCGGCGCAACGGTGATCTCCGAGGAAGTCGGCCTGAGCCTGGACAGCGCAACCCTGGAGCACCTCGGCCAGGCCAAGCGCATCAGCATGACCAAGGAAAACACCACCATCGTCGATGGTGCCGGCTCCCAGGACGACATCAAGGGGCGCATCAAGCAGATTCGTGCCGAGATCGAAGATACCAGCTCCGACTACGACCGTGAAAAACTGCAAGAGCGCCTGGCCAAGCTGGCCGGCGGCGTTGCCGTCATCAAGGTCGGCGCGGCGACGGAAGTGGAAATGAAAGAGAAGAAAGCCCGCGTGGAAGACGCGCTGCACTCCACCCGCGCAGCGGTTGAAGAAGGCGTGGTGGCTGGCGGCGGCGTGGCGCTGATCCGTGTCGTGCAGGCCATTGCCAATCTCAAGGGCGAAAACGACGACCAGACCGTGGGCATCGGCATTGCGATCCGCGCCATGGAATCGCCGCTGCGCCAGATCGTCGCCAATGCAGGTGCGGAAGCCTCGGTTGTGGTCGACAAGGTCAAGCAGGGCAAGGGCAACTTTGGCTACAACGCCGCCACCGGTGAGTACGGCGACATGGTAGCCATGGGTATCCTGGATCCCGCGAAGGTCACCCGTACGGCGCTCCAGGGCGCGGCTTCCATTGCCGGCCTAATGATCACCACCGAAGCCATGGTGTCGGAAGTTCCCGACGACAAGTCCGGCGGCGGCATGCCCGATATGGGCGGCATGGGTGGTATGGGCGGTATGGGTGGTATGGGTGGCATGGGCGGGATGATGTAAGGTCTCCGCGGCTACCGACTTGCCCGCAAGTCGTAAACCCCGCGCTTCGGCGCGGGGTTTTTTTTGTCTGAATCAAGCCCGGTTGGGTCGGTATGAGGTGTTTACCGGCGGATTTTCTGACTAGAATTGGCCCGGCGCCCCGGGGAGGCAAGACGACGGTCAATTCGCGCCCGTGCCGCCTGGCTGGTTTTGTTTCAAGGACTCACGCAACAACTCAAGCAACAACAACTCAAGCAACAACAAGGTGGCAACATGGAACTGATGAATTTCGTGAACTTTCTGTTTCGCTGGGGGCATGTGCTGTTCGGGATCACCTGGATCGGCATGCTGTACTACTTCAATTTCGTGCAGGGCGCCTATTTCAAGGAAGCGACGCCCGAGGCACTGGGCGATGCGAAGGCGAAGCTGGCTCCCCGCGCGCTGTGGTGGTTCCGCTGGGGCGCGATGTTCACTTTCCTCACCGGCGTGGTGCTGCTGGTGGGTGTGATGCACCAGGCGGTACTCAACGATTTCATCGTCGTCGGCGGCGCATTGGGCACCCTGATGTTTCTGAATGTCTGGCTGGTTATCTGGCCCAACCAGAAAATTGCCCTGGGCATCGTCAAGGGCGGTGATACGGCGGCGGCGGGCGCCAAGGCGCTGCTGGCGTCACGCACCAACACCGCATTCTCCGCGCCGATGGCGTATTGCATGCTGGCTTCACCCCATATGGGTTACAACGCGGACCATATCCTGTCGGGCAACGGCGGTGGCCTCGGGCTCTACATTGCGCTCGCGATCATCGCGGCGCTGGAAATCAACGCGTTGGCGGGCAAGCAGGGCCCCATGACCACGGTGAAGGGCGTGATTCATTGCAGTATCGGCCTGACGGTGGTGTTGGCGGGTCTGTTGCAGTTCCTCTAACTCATTCGCGCACACCAGAAAAAGCCGGCCGCAAACGGCCGGCTTTTTTGCGCCCGGCGTATAATCGGCGCTCCTGATCGGTAACGGAAGTGCGCGCATGAATGACGAGCGATTCGACTCTGCCGAACCCTTGTTTGCGGAGCCCGACGAGCGCTCCGGCTACCACGAAGCGCCGCCGCCCCGCAGGGAGGATGGGCCGGCGACCGGCGCCACCGGCGGCGGATTCTGGAAAGCGTTGACGCTGTCGCTCTCGTTGCTGGTGGTGGGGCTCGCCTGGTTTTCCTGGTCCCAGAGTCTTGCTCAGCGCGATCTCGCGGCCCGGTTCGCCGAGCTCCAGGCGCGGCTTGAATCCACCGGTGAATCCCTGAACGAGTCCGGTGCGACGCTGGCGTCCCAGCTCAAGGCGCTGGACACCGCGCTGGACGCGAACGGGGCCGAGATCAAGAAGCTGTGGAGCGTCACCAACGACCGCAACCGGCCGGCCATCGAGCAGCAGGGCAAAACCTTGGCCAGTCTCCAGGCGGAAGTGAAACAGGCCAGTCAGGCGCTCGCCCGCTCTGGTAATGATGCCGAGGCGGCGCAAGCCGCGGTAGCGGCAATGAAATCCCAGCTCGCGGCGCTCGCCGCCAGTGTCGACGCCGTCAAGCGCGAGAGTCTCGCCGGCAACGCCGGGCTGGATGAATTGCGCGCTCAGGTTCAGGCCAGTCGCGGCGCGGTCAGCAAGCTCGACGAGCAGGTACGAGGGATGCGCGACAGCGTGGCGAAGAGCGCGTCGGACAACCGCCAGACACTGGCTGCCATCGACACCTTTCGCCGCGAAACCAATCTGCAACTGCGGGCCATGCGGGAGCAGTTGGCAACCCCCTGAACCCCGCAGCCGCTCGACCCGCACCGGCCAGCTTTATACCTGACCGGCGGCCACCGGTTCGCTACCCTGCCGCCCCTTTATATCCCGGGTTGACCCGGAACAATGCGAGGAGTTTTCGATGACCATCATCCGCCAGGACGACCTCATCAGCAGCATCGCCGATGCCCTCCAGTTCATTTCCTATTACCATCCCGTCGATTTCATTCAGGCGATGTACGCCGCCTATCAGCGCGAGGAAGCGCCGGCGGCGCGGGATGCGCTGGCGCAGATTCTGGTCAATTCCCGCATGTGCGCGCTCGGCCATCGACCGATCTGCCAGGACACCGGCATCGTGACAGTGTTTCTGAAGGTGGGGATGAGCCTGCGCTGGGATGCCGACCTGTCCGTCGCCGACATGGTGAACGAAGGCGTGCGCAGAGCCTATCTGAATCCGGACAATGTGCTGCGCGCGTCGATCCTGGCGGATCCCGACGGCGCGCGCCGCAACACCGGCGACAACACGCCGGCCGTGATCCATTGCGAGCTGGTCCCCGGCGATACGCTGGAAGTCCATGTCGCCGCCAAGGGCGGTGGCTCCGAGGCCAAAGCCAAGTTTGCGATGCTCAATCCCTCCGACTCGGTGGTGGACTGGGTGCTGGAGCAGGTGCCGAAAATGGGCGCCGGCTGGTGTCCGCCCGGCATGCTCGGCATCGGCATCGGCGGCACCGCCGAGAAGGCGATGCTGCTCGCCAAGGAAGCGCTGCTCGACCCCATCGATATTCAGGATCTGCGTGCCCGTGGCGCCAGCAACCGCGCCGAGGCGTTGCGCCTGGAACTGATGGACAAGGTGAATGACCTCGGCATCGGCGCGCAGGGGCTGGGTGGGCTCACCACGGTGCTGGATGTCAAGGTGAAGGACTATCCGACGCACGCCGCCAACAAGGCGGTGGCGGTGATTCCCAACTGTGCCGCCACCCGCCACACCCATTTCGTGCTCGACGGCTCGGGTCCGGCCCGGCTCCAGCCGCCGCGGATGGAAGACTGGCCCGAGGTGGCCTGGGAAGTGGGCGCGAATGTGCGTCGCGTCGATCTTGACCGGATTACCCCCGAAGACGTGCTGAGCTGGCAGCCCGGCGACACGGTCCTGCTGTCCGGAAAATTGCTCACCGGGCGCGACGCGGCACACAAGAAAATCGCCGATCTGCTGGCGGCGGGTGAATCCCTGCCGGTGGATTTCCGCGGGCGCTTCATCTATTACGTGGGACCGGTGGACCCGGTGGGCGACGAGGTGGTCGGCCCCGCCGGCCCCACCACGGCGACCCGCATGGACAAATTCACGCGCATGATGCTGGAACAGACCGGATTGCTCGGCATGGTCGGCAAATCCGAGCGCGGGCCCACCGCGATTGCGGCGATCCGCGACAATCGCGCCGTGTACCTCATGGCGGTGGGCGGTGCCGCCTATCTGGTGTCGAAGGCAATCACCGCGGCGAGGGTGGTGGCGTTTCCCGAGTTGGGCATGGAAGCCATCTATGAGTTCGAAGTGCGGGACATGCCGGTGACGGTGGCGGTGGACAGCCGTGGTGAATCCGTCCATATCACCGGACCGCAGCATTGGCGGGGAGTGATCGAAGCGCGACGACTTTCAGTTGGTTAGAAAGCCTGTGACAGGGATCGCACAGGGAGTGCGAGCCGGCTTCAAGAATGCCGCCGCCAGAGCGATCTGCGATGATATGGTTTTGTCGGGCTCAATGCGGGGAGATGCCCTGGCTTACGCAAATCATGTGGTTAGATGATTTGTATCGGGTTTTACGTTACCATTCCGCCCCCGTGTTTATCAGGCCGTGAATTGACTTTGGAGGTCAAACGGCTAGCATGGCTTGAAACCTCGGTCGGGTTCGCCTGGGCGGGGTTCAAGGAATCGAATTTAACTGGAGGAAGTCGTAATGAGAAACAAATTGGTTGCTATGGCGGGGGCCATGGCTCTGACCGCTGGCCTTGCTGCGCAAGTACAAGCCAACGAAGGACCCTACGTCGGGGGTTCGCTGACCGGTTACCAACTGGACAGCACCCGTTTCGTGGGCGGTGCTCAGCAGTCGGCGGTCGGCAGCGTGAATCTGGGTTATCGGTTTTTCAACGACTGG
>CAMTUJ010000024.1:0-72025 GCA_947084925.1 uncultured Gammaproteobacteria bacterium | reverse complement strand
GTCGAGGTTCACGATCATCCTCCGATGATCCCGGAACCGGACCCCTCAGGCTCACCTTACGGTGGAATCACGACACCCCTTCAGGCTCATGTGTCATTGGAAAAGGCTGCAAGTTGAAATGCAAAGACATCCAGATTACGGTCTTCGAGCTGGACGACAGCCTCCATGCCGACCTGAATCACGGCCTGCTCGGCTACGCGGACCGGTTGCCGCTGCGTTTCGAGATCATCGGGGGCGACTTCATCGAGGCCGCGGTCAACCGGGTGCAGTTCGGGCCGGCGCGCTTTACCCACGCCATCCTCAACCCGCCGTACAAGAAAATCGGCCGCGATTCCCGTTACCGTCTGCTGCTGCGTCAGGTCGGCATCGAGACGGTCAATCTTTACTCGGCATTTGTCGCGCTGGCGGTGCTGTTGATGGCGCCGGGCGGCCAGATCGTGGCGATCATTCCGCGCAGCTTCTGCAACGGCCCCTACTACCGCCCGTTCCGCGACCTGGTGCTGGAGCGCACGGCCATCCGCCACCTGCACCTGTTCGAGTCGCGCAACAAAGCTTTCAGGGACGACGCTGTGCTTCAGGAGAACATCATCATCCGGTTGGAGTGCGACGGGCAGCAGGGGCCGGTGACCATTTCCACCTCCACCGACGACAGCTTCGCCGACCTTGCCAGCCACGAGCACCCGTTCGAGGAAATCCTGTTCCCGGACGATCCGCAACGCTTTATCCATGTGCCCACGTCGCCCGGGAAAAACGCCTGCGAGCTATCGCCGGCCATTCGCCATTCGCTGGCGGATCTGAACATCCAGGTATCGACCGGGCCGGTGGTCGATTTCCGGCTGCGGGAGCATCTGCGCGATCTGCCCGGGGACGGCACCGTACCCCTGCTCTACCCCGGTCATTTTGCCGCCAGCGGCTTGACCTGGCCGCTGGTGGGCGCCAAGAAGCCCAATGCCATCCAGCGCAGCGAGGCCACCGAAAAATGGCTTTATCCGCGGGGTTTCTACTGTGTGGTGCGGCGCTTTTCCTCGAAGGAGGAACGGCGCCGGGTGGTGGCGGGCCTGGTTGATCCCGGACTGCTGGGGGACGCGCCCATGCTCGGGTTCGAAAATCACCTGAACCTGTTCCACGCGCACCGCCACGGCCTGCCCGAGGCGCTGGCCCGCGGGCTGACCGTGTTCCTCAACACCACCGCAGTGGATGACCAGTTCCGGCGTTTCAGCGGCCACACCCAGGTCAATGCCACGGACCTCAAGCGGATGACGTACCCGAACCGCGAAAACCTGACCAAACTGGGACAATGGGCCATGCAACAGGGGCAACTGACCCAGGCGATGATCGATGAGCAATTTGGAACCCTGACCGCGTGAGCACCAGCAAGAAGAATCGGCACCTCAAGGCCGCGCATCAAATCCTGATTGCCCTTGGTCTCCCCAGGGCGCAACAGAACGAGCGTTCGGCCCTTTGCCTGCTGGCCCTGCTCGATCTGACGCCGGGCCTGGTCTTTGTGACCGCCTTCCCGACCCGAGCCTTGATGGGCCGATACCTTGGGAAGCTCTGAATAACCACCCGATGGTCGTTCCCGCGCATGCGGGAACCCAGGAATATCAGGAACCCCTGGATGCCCGCCTCCGAGACTGTGTGAAAAGCCAAAAATTGAGGCCGGCACATACTGAAAATCAATGAGTTATGATGCCATTTCGGCCAAAAATAGCACTTTTCACACAGCCTCCTCCGCGGGCATGACGGTTGTTCAGAGTAGCCCTTGGGGAAATCGCCTGGGAAACCGAAGTATGGGTCGCCGATGCACCTTCGCACCTGATCCACTTCAACGGGGTGCGGTTTCTTGGGCCGTACTGAGTCGGGAAATCGGGGACTGATTTATTTCAATCGGCAAGAAGCCGCCCGCGCCTGATACCGGACATTAGCCGCTTCGGGAAACTGCTTGCGCATCATGCGGCAAAGACGTATAGTCGCGGGCATGTACACGGTCGTTGAAACTCCAACTTTTGTCAAGGATGCCAACGAGTTGTGGTCGGAAGAAGAGCGCGGTGAATTCTGCGCCTGGATTTCAACCAATCCAGAGGCTGGCTCAGTCATTCGGCAAAGCGGCGGTTGTCGCAAGGTTCGCTGGACAAGAGCCGGCACAGGCAAGAGCGGTGGCGTAAGGGTCATTTACTTCACACGCTTGGCAAATGGCGAAATCTGGCTACTCGTCATATACGCAAAGAATGTCCGGGAAAGCATCCCGGCTCATATTCTCAAGGCCATCCGCGAGGCAATTGAAAATGGCTAAGTGCACATCGAAAACTCAAAAAGCGATGACCGGCGAAGAACTTGGTCAGAAACTGCTGACATCCATCCGTGAAATGAAAGCGGGGAAGGCAGCGCGTGTTACAGACACTTCGCAGAATCAAGTAGCCGCAGCACGCTTGCGAACTGGTTTGTCGCAGGCGCAGTTTGCAAAAGCCCTTCACATCTCATCTCGTACGCTCCAAGAATGGGAACAGGGGCGACGCCATCCCTCCGGCGCTGCACAGGCACTTATCCAGATTGCGTTCAGGCATCCAGAAATCATTGCTGAGGTTTTAGCGTGAAAGTGCAAAAAAAGAAAAATGAACGAAAAACGGGGACAGACCGCGAATAACCGATGAAGGAATGGCGTAGGTGGCGTCGGGGTCAGTTCTTGGCGTCGGGGTCTGGCGTCGGGGTCAGTTCTCGCATCGTAGCTTGTGGCGTCGGGGTCAGTTCTCGCATCGTGTGGCGTCGGGGTCAGTTCTCGCATCGTAGTGGGCGTCGGGGTCAGTTCTCGCATCGAGAGTGGGCGTCGGGGTCAGTTCTCGCATCGTAGCATCCTCAAAGCCCCCCCGGCTAAGTCAGGCAGTCCCCATCCATCACTTGAACAAGGGGTCGGGCGCGCCGCCGTGGAACCGAGGCCCGAGTCACTTTTGACCCCGCGCGCCCCGTGATATCAACGGCAAATGCGACCCGTCCCGATTCGGGTCTTACAAGGAAACCCCTGAAAAAAAGTCCTTGAAGCCATAGGGCGCATAGGGGCCGATGCACAGATGTTCGAGCACGCCCATGCCCTTGCGCTTGCCGTCGCTCACCCGCACCACCTGCTGCATGTGCAGATTGGGGCCTTCACCGAGATCCAGCTTCAGCGGGTCGAACACCTCACCGCCGATTTCCATCTCGCCCTGCCACACGCCCTGGCACCAGGTGGGGTGAAAGTAGCCGAGCCCTTTCATGTGAAAACGCAGGATGGGCTCGAAGACGATGGTGCGCACCCTGCCCTGCAGGTCGGTCAAATCCACTTCCGCGGAGGCGATCCTGCGCGTGCCGGGTTCGTACTGCAGGCGATGGGCGACGGAGGTCATGTGCTCGATGCCGGGCTCCTGGTCTGGCACGTCGGCGGTCGTCTCGTAGAGCGGAGCGGTCAGCGCCTCACGCGCCAGCACCTCGCCCTGCGGACCCTCGAACGACAGTGCGTGGGAGATGTGGTCTTCCCAGAACAGCGGCGCCCAGATGAAAAACAGCGACGCCGCCGGCCGCGGCGCGCCGGCGTTGGCGGACTTGCCGAAATTGCGCACACCCCAGGAGCGGTCCTTGGTGCCGTGGCACAGCGTCGGCTCGACGCGGATGTTGCCGTCGGGATAGCGGACTTCTCCTGCCCAGTGGCCGAACTGATCGAAGCGCGTGGCGTCCATTACCCGGCGGGTGCCGCTCCAGATCGTCTGGCGGGCCTCCTCGATGCCGGCGGTCAGGGTCGAGAACGTCAGATCGCAGGTGATGCCGGTCTTGTTGTCCTCCAGCACCACACGATTGATGCGCATGGGCTCGATCACCTCGATACGGAACGGCCCACAGCGGGTGTCGGAGCGTTCCAGCGGCGCCCGGCAGGAGGCGAAGAAGCAGTGCTGCCGGCCACCCTTCTCCACCACGCTGAAGGCGCAATCGAGAATCCCCAGGTGCGGGTAGACGGCCATGCCGATGCCGAAATACCAGCTGCCGTCCTTGGCGTAGCCGTTGAACCAGGTGCGGTCGTAGAAGTTGACGTCGCTGGTGGCTGGCATGGCCAACGGCTCGGCGGTCTGGTGGATCGGGTAGTCATCGAATTTATTGAGCACGGCGGACTCTCCTTATGGCTTGTCGTGGCGGAGGGGATGATAGCAGCGGCGCGGCCTATTGTCGGGCCGGCCGGGCAATGGGACCCGCCAGCGGCGGGGTATCCCAGCATAGGGGTCAGCAGCATAGGGTCTACCATCGAATTTGCAAGGTGACGGGCTCCCCCACTTGAACACCACTCCATGGCAGCCTGGTCTATGAGGCGAACGGGGGAGACAACCACCTGAACAAATACAAAAACTTCGAAGGCCTGAATCCCCGCGACGGCACGGCGTTCGTTGGCATTCACGGCATGTCCACCAGCGGCCAGTCCGCCTGCATGCGCATGTATCACGACGGCGAAAAATGGTGTCGCGTAACCGACATCGAATATCATATGGTTTACGGGGATGGCTTCTTTTCGGTGTCCAGCGCGGACTGGCGCTTTACCGACAAAAAAGGGCCGCAAATTCCGCTTCGAGGCGAGGCCCCTGTTCGGCTGGTTGTTCCCGCTCGACACCTTCGTGCTGCGCGAGCAGATCATGGAATTCCGGGTGGATGGCAAGGTAGCCGGCTACGGCATGTGCGAACAGGGTTATCGGCTGCCCTGGAAGGGCATAGCCAGCGGTTGAAATACTGCCGCAGCCATCGCCACGGACAGCTCCCAGCCACCATTTTCCGAATACAGGCTTGTGAAGGAGGAAGTCTTGCGCATCGTGGTCGCGGTACTGACGCTATTCGTGCTGTCCGGCTGCGCCTCCGAGGCGCAACGCAAGGCGAGGTTTTACCAGACCATGGACCCGTTCGTCGGCGGCACGGCCGACGATCTGGTGCTGGCCAAGGGTCCGCCGTCGAATTCCTTTACATTGACGACGGGCGGGCGTGTGCTTGAGTACACACAACACCAGACCGTAACCAGCGGAGGCGGCGCCTACCCCATCGGAGGCCCGGTTTTTGTCGGTGACCGCCGCGGTGGCGGCTGGATATTGCCGCCCGTTTATCACAGCGTTCCGGTCACCACCGCGGAGTATTACTGCAAGATCCTGGTGCGGATTTCGCCCACCAATAACGTCGAAAGCTGGTCGGCGGAAGGCAACGGTTGCTACTGACAGCCAACAGCAACGACCAGCGACCGACCCCGCCCTGCCATGCCCAACCGCAAGTAGACCCGCCAGTCGATGGCGGCGATACTGCGTTTACCCATAACCTTGAAGCAGTGAGAGCAGCACTATGTCAGTCATGCCAGTCCGCACAGACCCAGTTACCGGCTTGAAAATCTTCAACACCCGCGCCGCCAAGGCCAACGACAAGATCACCGGAAAAGGCTACGCCATCGTCAATGACGAGGCGCTCAAGGCGCTTCCCGAAGCCCCCGCCGGCGCTGTGTTCAACGCGCAGGAGCAAGCCAGATACCGCGAATTCAAGGAGTCGCGCGCCGGCGCCGCCGAGTACGTCGCCCTGGAAGGAACGTTCAGCAAATACCTTGAGGATGTGCATTCGGTCGCTCCGGTGCCCAGGGAAGCCCTGACCGACGAGTGCGAAATTCTCGTGGTGGGCGCCGGCTTTGCCGGCCTGATGCTGTGGTACAAACTGAGTCAGGCGGGCTTCAAGGACGTGCGCTTCTGCGAGAAAGGCGGCGACGTGGGCGGCACCTGGTACTGGAACCGGTATCCGGGCATTGCCTGCGATGTCGAGGCCTACAGCTATCTGCCCCTGCTCGAAGAGACGGGCTACATCCCGACCATGAAGTTTGCCAGTGGCTTCGAGATCATGGAGCACTGCCAGAACATCGCGGAAAAATTCCATTTCTACGACCACTGCCTGTTTCATACCACCGTTGAAGAAACGCGCTGGGACGCTGCGACGGGGCGCTGGATTGTCGGCACGGATCGCGGCGACAGGATGAAGGCGAAGTTCCTGATCATCGCCAACGGCATTTTGACGACGCCGAAGCTGGCCAAAGTCGAGGGTATGGAAACCTTCAAGGGCAAGGCCTTCCACACCTCGCGCTGGGATTACAACGTCGATCTCAAAGACAAACGGGTGGGCATCATCGGCACCGGCGCCACCGCCGTGCAGGTCATTCCGGAACTCGCCAAGATCGTGAAGGAACTGTACGTCTTTCAACGCACGCCCTCTTCCATCGATGTGCGCGACCAGCGCGCGACGACGCCGGAGGAGATCGAAACCTGGCGGAACGAACCGGGCTGGGCGCGCGCCCGCCGCGCACGCTTCGCGAAAATCTCGTCGGGCCGCAGCGCCCTGTCGGCGAACGACGACTATCTGTCCGGCAAGGTCACCGAATCCAAGGAGAAAAAAGTCCACGCGACGCCTTTGTCACCGGAAGAGCGGCAGCAAAAACAACTGGACACCAATTTCCGCATCATGGAGCAGATTCGCGCCCGGGTTGACGCCATCGTCAAGGATCCGAAAACCGCCGCGGCGCTGAAGCCCTATTACGCCTATGGCTGCAAGCGGCCCACGTTTCACGACGAATATCTGC
Source organism: uncultured Gammaproteobacteria bacterium (assembly GCA_947084925.1). Lineage (GTDB taxonomy): Bacteria > Pseudomonadota > Gammaproteobacteria > Pseudomonadales > Porticoccaceae > JAGPUQ01. The sequence goes on along the minus strand of CAMTUJ010000024.1, from coordinate 65,418 downwards.
CCACCTTCAACAAGCCGAATGTCCATCTCGTGGATACCGCACCGCGCGGCGTCTGCAGGATCAATGAAAAAGGCGTGGTCCATGACGGCGTGGAATACCCGCTCGACGTGCTGGTCTACGCGACCGGATTCCAGTGGATGGCGACCGCGACCTTCGGCATGATCATCGGCCGCGACGGGCTGTCCCTGAAGCAGAAATGGGAGCAAGGCGGCACCCGGACGTTTCTGGGCTTGCAGAGCCAGGGCTTCCCGAATCTGTTCATCATTTCCGGGCCCCAGGGCGGCGGCGGCAGCTTCAATTTCACCGATACGATCGAGGATCATGGCGATTACATTCTGTGGATGATGAAGACCATGCGCGAGCAGGGCGCCGACATCGTCGACATCAAGGAAGACAAGGAAAACGAGTACGCGGCGCACTGTCGCCAAGTCGATCTGGCCACCCTGCCGTTGCGGGATTGCATTTCCTACTACAACCACGAGGGCAACGCGGAGCCGGGCAGCCTTGCCTATTACGGCGGCGGCAGATGGCACAAATACCGCGTCCAGGCGCAGGAGACGCTGGAGCCCTATGAATTTGCGACTGCCTCCGGCAAATGACGGCGCATGGCTGAACGAGCGAGTCGAGATTGGGGCGGATGGCCCCAATCTCTCGTTGTGGCCACACCTGATTCCGGATCCGAATGCATGGCGTCTGCCGGCACAATGCCGGCGGCACAGCGATCCGTCCGTAACGAGGATTGAGCAATGAACGATCCATCCGCGACCACGTCGGCAACACTCCAGCCGCGCGCCTATGGCGATGGCGACGCCTCGTTTCAGGCGGCGGGCGGTGTCGAAGGCATCCGTCGCCTGGTCGCCGAGTTTTACCGGCAGATGGACACCCTCCCCGAAGCCGCCGCCATCCGCGCGATGCATCCGTCCGACCTGTCCGGTGCCGCCGACAAGCTGCATCGCTTCCTGTGCGGCTGGCTGGGTGGCCCGAAACTCTATATGGAAAAATACGGTTCGATCCATATCCCCTCGGCCCATGCTCACCTCGCCATCGGTGAGCAGGAGCGCGACGCCTGGCTGCTGTGCATGGAGCGGGCCCTCGCGATGCAGAACTACCCGCAGGAGTTTCGGGATTATCTTCTGCGCGAGCTGTTTCGCCCGGCGGAGGGCTGCCGGCTGGCTGCCACAAAGTTTCGTGAGACGCCGCGCTCACGCGACGATTGAGCCTGGTTCCGCGTTGAAGATACGCTGAACCAGTCTTCAACCATTCGCCAAAATCATGGCTCGGGACGAACGGCGACCTGCCGATTCCGGTCGTGGTGAGCCCCGAGCCAGGCGAAGGGTCGCACCCTGAACGGAATCAGATGCTTCAGACCATTCAACACCTGGTCCGCGGCTCGCGCCCACACCGCAGGCACGGCGGCTTGGCCGTTCGCACCTCCGTCACCCCACTGTAACCCGGACGTCAACACCCTGGCATATCCGGCGGCCATTCTTGGCGCTGCAATTCATCCCCCACGCGCCAAGGAGATACGCCATGTCACTGCTGCGGAAATTGATTCCCGGCGCCTTGCTGGTCACCGGCTGTCTGGCAACCGGTCTCGCCAGTGCGGAGTTCGCCGGGCCCCACGATCAGGGGCACGATCAGGGTTCGGAAGACGCCATCGAGTTGCGAATCGAGGCTGCGCGCAAGATCCAGTGGACCGATCCGCGCGCCGCCGACCCCCGGGCCTGGGTACGCTTCAAGCTGCTCGGCATCAACGACTTTCACGGCCAGCTGGAGCCCAGAACCGTCGCCGGTCGCCCGGCGGGTGGCGCGGCGGTACTCACCTCCTATCTGCATGCGGCCGAAGCAGCGGCTCGGGATGGCGCCATTCTGGTTCACGCCGGCGACCATGTCGGCGCCAGCCCCCCGGTCTCGGCACTGCTCCAGGACGAACCGTCGATCAGCTTCCTTAACCTGCTGGCGAACCAGTACTGCGACTACCGCGATCGGCTGGACGCGCGGTGCAATCTGGTCGGCAGCCTCGGCAACCACGAATTCGACGAGGGTACCGGGGAGCTGCTGCGCCTGCTGGACGGCGGCACTCATCCGGACGGCCCTTTTCTCGAAGAAACCTGGCGCGGAGCGCGCTATCCCACGGTGAGCGCCAACGTGGTCTGGGCCGACAGCGGTAAGCCCCTGCTGCCGCGCTCGGTGATCAAACGCATTCGCGGCATTCCGGTCGCCGTTATCGGTGCGGTGCTCAAGGAAACCCCGACGATCGTGACGCCGAGCGGCGTGGCAGGACTCCAGTTCATGGATGAAGCGGATGCCATCAATGCGGAGGTTGCACGCCTGAAGCAGCGCGGTGTGCATGCCATGGTGGTCGCCATCCACCAGGGCACGCGCCAGACGTCGTTCGCGGGTGCCACACCCGCGACGCCGACGATTCTTGACGGCGCCATCGGCGCGATCGTAGCCCGGCTCGATGACGAGGTGGACATCGTGGTCTCCGGCCATGCTCACGGTTTCACCAATGCCCTGATGAACAACAGCAACGGCACGCCGATCCTGGTAACGCAGGCATTCTCGGCCAGCACCGCCTATGGCGACATCGATGTGGCCATCGATCCGGCTACCCGGGATGTGGTGCAAAAATCCGCGGCCATCGTCACCACCTGGGGCGACGCGGGGCCGGGCCTGACGCCGGATCCGGAAGTGGCCGAGCTGGTCGCCGCGGCCGCCGAGACCGTGGCACCGCTGGTGAGCCGTGTCATCGGCATCGCCGCCGCCGACATCACCCGTGCCGAGAGCCCTGCCGGCGAATCGGCGCTGGGGAATCTGATTGCGGATGCGCAGCGCGATGCCATGAATACCGAGATCGCACTCATGAATCCGGGCGGCATCCGGGCCGATGTCAGTGCCGGTGAAGTGACCTGGGGCGAACTCTTTGCGGTGCAGCCATTCAACAATGATCTGGTCAGCATGACGCTGACCGGCGCCCAGATCGTCGAACTGCTCGATCAGCAATGGATTGGCCAGCCCTTTGCACGGATCATGAAGCCCTCGGGACTGACCTACACCTGGCGCGAGAATGGTGCCGGTATCGCCGACAACCGCGTTGATCCCGCGAGCATACGGGTCAACGGCAGCCCGCTGAATCCGGCCACCCGCTACAGCGTCACGGTGAACAGCTTCATGGCCAGCGGCGGCGACAATTTCAGGGTGCTGGCCCAGGGCACCGATCGGGTGATCGGCCCGGTCGATCTGGATGCGCTGGTCGAACACATCGCCAGCCTGGCGGAACCCTTCAGCGCGATCATCGAGGGACGCATCACCAAGGCACCCTGACCATCGAGCGATCTTGCCTCCCGATGCGGTTTGCGTCGGGAGGCAAGCCTCGATGCCTGCCCGCGGCATTGATTTCCTGCTTGACTGAAGAGCGCCTCTGACGGATCGTGCCTACCAACAACGGACCCGCCGCTAAGCGGCTTGTTGTGGATGGGCAAGATCACCTTGTTGATCCGCACTGGGGCTGGTGTCAGCCTACATAGGCGGATTTATCCACCTGCTGTTGGTCGTGGCCGTTGTCGTGATCCTGATCCGGATCATTCAGGGCAGGACGATCTGACTCGTCCGATTCGAGCGCCCTCAGACGAGCCTCCCGAGTCGGGGGCCAAGTGATGCTGATAGGGGAAAGCAAGATGAATGCACAAAAGATTGCAGGGATTCTGCTGATCGTTGCTGGTGCCCTGGCGCTCGCGTACGGCGGCTTCAGCTACACCAAGGAGACCCACACGGCCGATGTGGGTCCGTTACACCTGTCGATCGACGAAAAGGAACGGGTCAATGTCCCAGTCTGGGCTGGCCTTGGCGCAATTCTGGTGGGCGGGCTCCTGCTGGTCGTGACCAGGAAAAACTAGCGCGCAGCACCCGGTTCGCGAACTGTCAGGTCGCGGGGCCGATCCGCGGGCACTCCAAACCGGGCGGGCGGCTTTCGCGATCACTCACACCGCTTGCAGCCTGCCGCCGGAGCCCGTTCCGGCCTGACTTTCCTCTCCGATTCGGACCCTGGACGTGCCGGAACCCTGACCAGTTCCCGCCGGATCAACAGCCCTTGAATACCGGTGCGCGCTTCTCCAGCGCCGCGTCGATGGCTTCCAGATGGTCTTCGGTATTTTGCAAGGTCGCCTGCATGCCGGCCGCCATTTCGAGCGCGGCGGTCAGCGGCATGTGCTGCGACTCCACGAGCAGTTTCTTCGCATAGCGCACACCCATGGGCGGATGCGCGACGATGCGTTTGGCCATGGTCAGCGCCGCGTCCAGCAGTTGTTCGTGGGGCACGACCTCGGACACCATGCCCCAGCGCTCGGCTTTGTGCGCGTCGATCATGTCGCAGGTGTAGCTCATCTCACAGGCGCGCGACAGGCCGATCACGCGCGGCAGAAACCAGGCGCCGCCGTCGCCGGGAATCAGGCCGACGCGCATGAAACTCTCGGCGAATACGGCTTTTTCCGACGCGATGCGGATGTCGCACATCATGGTGAGATCGCAGCCGGCGCCGATGGCGTGGCCGTTGACCGCGCAGATCACCGGCACCGTCAGCTTGGCCATGGTGTGGGGAATCTGCTGGATGCAGTCGATGTACCAGTTGCGAATCTCGTGCACGCTGAGATTTTTCTCCTGCGTCATGGCGCGGATTTCCTTCAGGTTGCCACCGGAGGAAAAGCTCGGGCCGGCGCCGGTCAGGATCACGCAGCTGATGCCGGTGTCGTCGTTGGCGCGCTTGAGCTGGGCGATCAATGCCGGCACAACTTCGTCGGACAGCGCGTTGCGGGTATCGGCGCGGTTCAGGGTGACGATGGCGATGCGGCCTTCCTGCCGGTACAGCACGGGTTCGGTCATGGGAATTCCTCGGTTGTGGTCTGAATGCAGTGAGTGAAAACGAGTGCCGGAATACGCCGATACAAATCCGGCGTCAAGCGCGGGCGGCGTGCGCGCGCAGCACTTCCCGCGCCCTCGCCACCACGGGGGCGTCGATCATCTTGCCCTGGTAGGCGGCGGCGCCGCGTCCTTCGGCAAGGGCTTGTTCATAGGCGGCGAGCAGGCCGCGCGCATGGTCGACTTCCTCGGCGCTCGGCACGAACTCCTCGTTCATGATACCGACCTGGCTCGGGTGGATGCCGAGCGCACCGACAAAGCCGAGCGCGCGCGCCTGACGGATGCGGGCGCGGAAGGCGTCGAGATCCGAGTAGTCGGCAATCGAGCCGACAAAACCGAACGGCAGAATGCCGGCGCGCCGCGCGGCGAACACGATCTGCTGGTTGGGTCCGAACAGGCCCTCCGCCGTGGGCTGCATCCCCACTTCGGCGCTGAAATCCTCGGCGCCCAGAAACAACCCGATCAGGCGCGATGACGCGCACGCGATGGCATCCACCTGCGCAAGGCCGCCGACGCCTTCGATAAAGGCAAGCAGTTTGGTGTGGCCCGGGGTGAGGCCTTTGTCGATTTCGATTTCGTCGATGATCTCGGCGATGAAGGCCAGATGGTCGGCGCTCGCCACCTTGGGTACCGCGATGGTGTGGACTTGCGCGCAGATGCTTTCTTCCAGATCGCGCACCGCGAGCCGCCAGGGCCGGTTGATGCGCACCAGCACATCGAGGCCGTGGCCGGCGATCTGCGCGGCGGCACCGGGCACCGCGCCGCGCGCGCTCGCCTTCTCGGGCAGCGGCACGCTGTCTTCGAGATCGAGAATGATGGCGTCGGCGCCGCGGGTGTGGGCCTTGGCGACGAATTTTTCGACATGCGCCGGCACAAACAGCGCCGAACGCCAGGCGGGCAATGGATGGCTGGCGGTCATCCCGCGTTCCCCAAGGTGGCGGTGGCTTGCATGGTGACGGCACCGGTGTGATCCAGCGCCCACAGACTCAGCCCGGCGTCGGTTCGGCAGCCCTCGACGCGGAACAGATTGCCGTCGATCAGGGGGCGCACGGCGCGGTAGTCGTACTGCGCGATCTCGACGCCGGGCAGCTCGGCGCGTACCAGATCCAGCAACAGGGTCGCCGACAGCGGCCCGTGCACCACCAGTCCGGCATAGCCTTCCTCGCCCATGGCGTAGTCGCGATCGTAGTGAATGCGATGGCCGTTGAAGGTCAGCGCCGAATAGCGAAACAGCAGCACGGGATCGGGCATCCAGGCGCGGCCGAACTCCGCCGCCGCGGGCGGCGCCACCGGCCTGGGCGCGGGCGCATCGGGATCCGGGTCTTCGCGGTACACCAGGTTCTGGGTCTCGCGGATCGCGAGCACATCGCGCGCGCGGATTTCATGGGCGACGGTGACGAACACCAGATCGCCGGTGCCGCCGCGCTTGTGGGTCACGCTCTGCACGGTGCTGGTGCGGGTGGCTTCATCGCCCACCCGCAGCGGCGCGAGAAACTCGACATTGCCCGACGCCCACATGCGGCGCGGCAGCGGCACCGGCGGCAGAAAGCCGCCGCGCTCGGGATGGCCGTCGCGGCCGATTTTCGATTGCCGCGCGGCCGGCAGAAAATACAGCCAGTGCCAGGGCCGGGGCAGTTCAGCGCCGACGGCGGGGGCGGACTCCCAGTCGAGGGTGGCCGCCATGGCTTCCACCTTGGCGGGCGCGATCAGGTCGGTGGCGCGTTCCTGGCGGCCCTGCCATTGCTGCAAATGCGCGAGATCGATAGCGGTCATCTCGTCCCCTCAGAACGACTTGGGCATGCCCAGCTCGTGGATGGCCACGTGGGACAGGATCAGGTTGGTGGAAATCGGCGCGGTCTGGTACAGCCGCGTCTCGCGGAATTTGCGCTCGATGTCGTACTCCTGGGTATAGCCGAAACCACCGTGGGTCTGCAGGCAGGTGTCGGCGGCGTGCCAGGCGGCCTCGGAGCCGGCCAGCTTGCACATGTTGGCCTCGGAGCCGCAGGGCTCGCCGGCATCGAACAGGCGCGCCGCGTTCAACACCATCAGGGCCGCCGCTTCGGTCTCCACATAGTTGCGCGCGATCGGGAACTGGATGCCCTGGTTCTGGCCGATGGGACGTCCGAACACCGAGCGTTCGCAGGCGTACCTGCTCGCGCGCTCGATGAAAAACCGCGCGTCGCCGATGCACTCGGAGGCGATCAGGATACGCTCGGCGTTCATGCCGTCGAGGATGTACTTGAAGCCCCTGCCCTCCTCGCCGATGCGGTTCGCCGCCGGCACCCGCAGGTTGTCGAAGAACAGCTCCGTGGTGGAGTGGTTGATCATGGTCTTGATGGGTTTGATGGTGAGTCCGTTGCCCACCGCCTCGCGCATGTCCACCAGAAACACCGACATGCCGTCGGAGGATTTTTTGACCTCCTCGTAGGGCGTGGTGCGCACCAGCAGCACCATCAGGTCCGAGTGTTCGGTGCGCGAAATGAACACCTTCTGGCCGTTGATCACATAGTCGGCGCCGTCGCGCACCGCGCGGGTACGGATGCGGGTGGTGTCGGTGCCGCTGGTGGGCTCGGTGACACCGAACGCCTGCAAGCGCAGCTCGCCTGCGGCGATGCCGGGCAGGTAGCGGCGCTTCTGATCCTCGTTGCCGTGCCTGAGCAGGGTGCCCATGGTGTACATCTGGGCGTGACAGGCACTGCCGTTGCAGCCGGAGCGCTGGATTTCTTCGAGCACCGCGCAGCCCGCCTCGATGGGCAGGCCGGCACCGCCGTATTCCTCGGGAATCAGCACCGACAAAAAGCCCGCCTCGGTAAGCGCGCGCACGAACGCCGTGGGATAGGTATGGGTGTCGTCCAGCGCGCGCCAGTATTCGCCGGGGAACTGGCTGCACAGTTTGGTCACGGCGGCACGGATTTCGGGATAATTTTCGTTGGTGCTGCTCATCGGTACACTCGTTGCACGGATCGCGGAAAGGGGACCGGCGGGCGGCCGGGCCCGGGGATTCTATAGGCTGATGCGTGGATCGGCAAAACCGGCGGCACCTCGGTAGTTGATTGCAGGACGGCCGGGGCCAGCGCGCGGGAATCGCCCGCCGCCCGCAACGTGTTGGTGGGTCTGCTGATCAGATGGACACTATCTTTCCGGCCACGAAAAGTGGTAAAGAGAAACGCAATCCTGCGTGGGACCGGCGCAACACCAGCGACAGGAGCAAGAGCTTATATAAAAACCTCACAACATAAGCCATCGGAGAAACACCATGCCCAATGCACCCGCAGTATCCAGCACGTCGACGCACCGTGCCGCCAATGGCGCGGCTACCCAGTTTGACGCCGTGGTCATCGGCGCCGGCGTTTCCGGTCTGTACCAGATCCACCGCCTGCGCGAGGCCGGCTTTTCGGTGCTCGGCATAGAAGCCGGCAGCGGTGTCGGCGGCACCTGGTACTGGAACCGCTATCCCGGCGCCCGCTTCGATTCCGAAAGCTACACCTACGCGTATTCATTCTCGGACGAACTGCTGCGGGAATGGAACTGGAGTGAACATTTCGCGCCCCAGCCAGAAACCCTGGCGTACCTGAATCACGTCGCCGACAAGTTCAACCTGCGACCGCTTATCCGCTTCAATACCCGCGTCACGGCGGCAACTTTCGATGCCAATGCGCAGTGCTGGGATATCCTCACCGAGGCCGGCGCCACCATTCGCGCCCGCTTCATGATCATGGCGACCGGACTGCTGTCGGCCACGCAGTTTCCCGATATTGCCGGCATCGACAGTTTCCAGGGTAAATCCCTTCACACCTCCCGCTGGCCCCACGACCCCAACGGGCTGGGCGGCGACAAATCGGTCTATCTGGGCAAGCGGGTCGGCATCATCGGCACCGGCGCGACGGCGGTGCAGTTGATTCCCCACCTAGCCGCCGGCGCCGCCCGTCTGCATGTGTTCCAGCGCACCGCAAACTGGTGCGTGCCACTGCACAACGGGCCCATCAAACCGGAAGAACAGGCGGCGCTAAAGGCCAGCTACCCGGCGATCTTCAAGCTCTGCGACAAAACCGGCGGCGCCTTCATGCACGACTTCGATCCGCGTTCGGTCTTCGATGTCAGCGCCGAAGAGCGTGAGGCGCTGTTCGAGAAACTCCACACGCACGGTCGCGGCTTCGCGCTGTGGCTCGCCAATTTCCACGATGTCATGACCGACATGCGGGCCAACAAATTGTTGTCGGACTTCGTCGCCCGCAAGATTCGCGCGCGCGTCAAGGATCCGGCTGTCGCCGCGAAACTGGTGCCGACCACCCACGGCTTCGGCCAGCGTCGCGTACCCATGGAAACCAACTATTACGAGGTCTACAACCAGGACCATGTAACCCTGGTCGATATCCGCGAAAATCCCATCGCGCGCATCACACCAACAGGGATCAAGACCACGGCAGCGGAATACGACCTCGATGTGATCATTTTCGCGACCGGCTTTGATGCCGGTACCGGCGCCATTTCGCGCATCGACATCCGCGGCCCGGACGGCAGCTCGATCAAGGACAAATGGTCGCGCGAACTGAAAACCTTCATGGGCCTTCAGGTCAGCGGCTTTCCCAACATGTTCATGCACATCGGCCCCCACGCCGCGTTCTGCAATCTGCCCCGTTGCGCGCAGATCACCGTGGATTGGGTGACCGATCTCATGGGCTACATGCGCGAGCGCAACCTCCGGGAGGTGGTGCCCACGCCCGAGGCCGAAACGGCGTGGACGCGCCACGCCGAACAGGAAGCCGACAAGACGCTGCTGAGTAAAACCGATAGCTGGATCATGGGCAGCAATATTCCCGGCAAACCCCGCGCGCTCCTGCTGTACGCGGCGCCGGCGCCCGTGTTCCGGCAGGAGTGCAAGGCGCTGGCGGAGAATCATTACCAGGGCATGCAACTCCGTTGAAGAGCCGGGAGGCTCGCAGCCGCCGGTAACACCGGCGGCGCTCAGTCTCCCACGAGACCGGGCAGGCTCTCGCGCAACCCGTCCAGCACGAACTGCACCGCCAGCGCGGCGAGCAGCAGGCCCAATAACCGCGTGATCACGTTGATCCCGGTCTCGCCCAGTACCCGCACCACCCGCGCGGCGAAGAGGAACATGGCCAGCGTAATGGCCAGCACCACCAGACTCAGACCGAGTATCAGCAGATTCGTCGCGATGCCCTGATCGTGGGCCAGCAGCATCACGGTGGTCAGCGTCCCGGGTCCGGCGATCATGGGAATCGCGAGCGGAAACACCGCGATATCGTCGCGCCGCGCCGCCTCGCTCCGCTCGCGTTCGGTTGCCGAACTCAGTCCGGAGTGACGCACCAGCAGCAAATCCATCGCGATCAGGAACAGCAGCACCCCGCCGGCGATGCGAAATGCCGGCATGCCCACGCCGAGATAATCGAGCAGCCAGCCGCCGCCAAAAATGAAAAAGGCGATTACTCCGCCCGCAATGATTACGGCCCGGGTGGCGATGCGGCGCCGTTCCAGTGTTGTTTTGCCCGCGGTCAGCGCGGCAAACATCGGCGTCAGCCCAAAGGGGTCGATCACCACCAGCAGCAGCACAAAGGCCACCGGCGCCATGCCAAGCGCAGTATTCATCTGCGCGAGCATTCAGGCCCCGACACGCTGTCGCACGCGGCGGGCGCGCACCCGCTGGTTGAGAATTTCCACGCCAAAGCTGAACGCCATCGCAAAGTAGATGTAGCCTTTGGGAATGTGGAAATCGAGACCATCGGCGATCAGCGCCGTGCCCACCAGCACCAGAAACGACAGCGCCAGCATTTTCAGGGTCGGATGTTTGGTGATGAAATCGCCCACCGCGCCCGCGAACAGCATCATGAAAATAATCGCGATCACGACGGCGATGACCATCACCGGCAGGTGATCCGCCATGCCGACCGCGGTGATGACCGAATCCCGGGAAAACACCAGGTCCAGCAGACCGATCTGGATCAACACCAGATCGCGTCCGGAGATACCCTGACCGAGCACCGTGAACAGGTCGGCGGTGAGCTTCACCAGCCAGGCGAGCGAGGTCAGCAGCACCAGCCGCAAACCGAGCGCCAGGGTGAGGCCGATAAAGCGCGCGGACTTCTGCCGTTCCTTGGGCAGCCGCTGCACCAGAATCGCAAAAAAAATGATGTTATCGATGCCGAGCACGACTTCAAGCGGGGTCAGAGTAGCCAGTGCCATCCAGGCTTCGGGCTGGGCGATCCATTCGAACATAGACAAACCCCAAAATGTGGCGGTAAAAATCGCGGGCGATTCCGGGACCAGCTTCCGCACGCGAACACCGGTTCCGACGCTGGCGGAGCCGTCGCGCGCGTGTTCAGTTCTATCCCGACACCGTCACCGGATGCATCAAAGCGAAATGGTTTTGCTGGCCGCCTTCAAGTCTCCGCCATGGCGATGCCGTCGTCACGCAACCAGACGTAAACCGCGGGAATCACGATCAGCGTCAGCACGGTGGACGAAATCAGCCCGAAGATCAGCGCGACACCCATGCCGTGCAACATGGCGTCGGGCAGGATGAAAATCCCGCCGGCGATACCCGCCAAGGCCGTCAAAATAATGGGCTTGGCGCGAATGGCGCTGGCTTCCAGTGCCGCGCGCCGCATGGGCACACCGCTGCGGACATTCACCTGAATGAATTCGATCAGCAGGATAGAGTTGCGCACCACGATCCCCGACAACGCGATCAGACCGATGGTCGAGGGCATCGAATATGTCGAGCCCATGATCCAGTGGCCGACAATGATGCCCGAGAAGCTGAGGGGTACCGGCAGCAACACCACCAGCGGCGTTTTGAAACTGCGGAACTGACCGACCACCAGAATGTAAATCCCCAACAACGCGTAGCCGAACGCCGCGCCCAGCTGGGCAAAGGTTTCGCGGGTCACATCCCACTCCCCCATCCACAACAGCGACGGCTTGCTCTCGTCCTCGGGTTGCCCGAAATACCTTACCGGAAGGGTTTCACCCCCGGGCCAGTCGGCCTTTTTGATCAACTGTTCCACAGTGTGCAACGCGTACATGGGCGCGTCGTAGGGCAGACCGCGAATGCCCGCCGTCACCATGTCGGCGAAGCGGCCATCGCGCCGGAAGATGGGATAGGACGCCGGCTCGCGCTCGATGTGTACGACATCGCCCAGTTCACGCAGCTCACCGGTCAGGGTCGGAATGGGTGTGGACAGCAATCGCTCCCCCAGGACCAGCGTTTCGCGGGGTTCCTGCAACACGATAGGAAGCGGATTCTGCCCATCGCCACGCTGCGATATACCCAGTGCGGCACCGTTCAACAGGGCATCGAGGGTGCGGTACACAACACCTTCATCGACCTGGTGGAATTCCAGGCTGTCCTGGTCGATCGCTATCCGCAATCGTTGCGTCGGATTACCGAACGAATCGTCGCTTTGCGCGAGTTCCGGCACCTGATCGATGAGCTTGCGGACCTGGCGCGCCGTCGCCCGGCGAGTCTCGGCATCCGGCCCGTAAATTTCCGCGATCACAATGTAGGGCGCCGGCGGCCCCGGCGGGGATTCAACAATTTTCACGGTGCCGTTTTTCGGCAACTTCAGATTTTTCAGGCGCTCGCGAATCTCGATGGAAAGATCATGGCTTTCACGGTCGCGATCCCAGGTCGAAAGCAGACGCAGGCGCAGTTCACCCTGTTCGGGCAGGCTCCGCATGTAATCCTGGCGCACCAGGCCATAAAAATCGAAAGGCCCCGTGCCGCCCGCGTAAATCTGCATATTCTGAATTTCAGGGATATCGCCAACCAGTCCGGCCAGCTGCATCAACACCCGTTCGGTGGCTTCGAGCGTCGAGCCTTCGGGCAAATCGACCTGGATCTGGAGATCCTGTTTGTCGTCAAACGGCATGATTTTGAACAGCACGAGTTTGAAATAGGGCATCAGAAAGGTGAGAAATGTCAGAAACACCACGCCCAGCAAGGTCAGGCGAGCGCGGTGCGGCGTTCGCAACAGGCCACCGGCGAAACGCCGGAACAGTTGCCCGAAAATGCCGCCAGAGGCCTCCGCTTCAGCATGGGATGAGCCCGCGTTCGCGCGGGCGGCTTCGGCCGCCGTCAGCAATCCCATGTCGTCGCTGCGGTGGGTCAGCTTGAGCATTGCCCAGGGCGCCACCGTCACCGCCAGCAGCAGTGAAAACAGCATGGCGGCAATCGCCGCGACGGGGATGGGTTGGAGAAAAGGTCCGACAAATCCTTCCACGAACAGCAGCGGCAACATCGCCATGACGACCGTGAGGGTCGCGATGATGGTGGGGTTGCCGACTTCCGCCACCGCATCCACTGTCGCCTCCGTCCAGGTGCGACCGTTCAGCATGCACCAGTGTCGGGATATGTTTTCGGTTATCACAATGGCATCGTCGGCGAGAATCGCGACGGAAAAAATAATGCCGTACATGGTCAGGCGATTGAGGGTGATGCCGAACGACCAGCACACGAAAAATGTCAGCAAGATGGTGGCCGGGATGACGATCAGAACCACCACGCCCTCGCGCCAGCCCAGAAAGCCCACCATGATGAGCACGATGACGGCGGTCGCCAGCACCAGATGGAGCATCATTTCATTGGACTTGTGGCGCGCGGTTTCGCCGTAATCGCGGCTGACCAGGACATCGACGCCTGCGGGAATCAGGTGGCCACGCACCCGCTCAAGACGTTTCAGAACGTCTTCGCTGATCTTCACACCGTTCGCGCCCTTGCGCTTGCCGATCGCCAGCGTTACCGCAGGCAACGGCTCGAAGGAACGGACCCCATCCGCACTCACGCTGGGCGTCAGGCTCCAGGCGCGCTGAGTGGCGATGCCCTCGCCGACCGCCACGTGGGCCACGTCGCGCACATACACTGGCCTGCCGTCCCGGGTGGTGACGACCAGCAACCCTATATCGGCGTTGTTTTGCAGGCTGCGCCCGATGATCACCGGAGTCGCATGATCGTTGCCACCGAGGGCGCCGGCGACAAAGGTACGGTTGGCGTTGCGGATTTTGGCGACCAGCTGATCCAGCGTCACGCCGTAGAGCGAGAGCAGTTCCGGATCGGGCTCAATGCGCACTTCCTGGGGTTTGCCGCCCACGATATAGGTCAGACCGACGTCGTCGCCCTTGACCAGTTCGTGCTGAAGTTCTTCGGCGAGATCATGGAGCGCGCCCCATTGCCAGCGTCCTTCGTTGCCGGGCTTCGGCGCCAGCGTGAGTACAACCACGGCGACATCGTCGATGCTGCGGCCGATCACCAGCGGCTCCCGGATATTCGGCGGCATGCGATAGCGATTGGCATCGATGGCATCGTTCACGCGCGCCACCGCGATATCGTTATCGAAGCGCGCGTCGAAGCGGATGGTGAAAACCACGCCATCGTCGCGGGTGGTCGAATAGGTGTGTTCGACGTTGTCGATGCCCTTGAGAATGTCTTCGAAAGGCTTGGTCACCACATCGACGACATCCTCGGCCTTCAGGCCCGAGGTATTGATGAAAACATCCACGAAGGGGACGGTGATTTGCGGGTCTTCCTCCTGGGGCATGCTGGTGAGCGCCATCGCACCCAGCACGAGGGAGACCACGATGATCAAGGGGGTCAGGGTGGAATGGGCAAAGGCCCGGGTGATCCGCCCCGTGAAGCTGGACCCGGCCATGTTCAGCGCTCCATGACGGCGGTATCAGCCGGCGCTGCCAGTACATCGCCGTCCCGGACTCCGGACAGTACCTCCACTCCGGTCGCCACCACCATGCCGGGCTGTACGACAACTTCGGCGCCGCTGGCCAGGCGTACAAAACTCAGGCCGTGGCGACGATAGAGGTATTCCCGGGGCACCACCAGCGCGCTCCGCTCATCGGTCGCCACCCATACCCGAATGCGTTCGCCGACGAAGAAGTCGCCCAGGCCACTGACTTCGACATCCGCGATGACGCGGCCATTGGCCAACTCGGGATAGATCTGCACGACTTCGCCGTCGCGGCGGCTACCCTCCCGGAGGGTGTAATCCGGGTCGAGCATGCCCCGGTCGCCCACCAGCACCTTGTCGCCCAGCTTGATAAAACGCGCGTGGCGCTCGGGCAGCATCAGGCGCAGCACATAGCTCTCCGCCGCGATGGTGGCGATGACTTCGCCGGGCAATATCACACCACCGTTGGTGACATTGACCTTGAGCACACGGCCATTGGCCGGCGCCAGCACCTGGCCTTCGGTTTGCGCCTGGCGGATCACCGCCTGGTCGGACCGGGCGGCCGCAATGTTCGCCGTGATGACATCCACCTGCGTGCGCGCTTCATCGTAGGCGGCTTTACTGATCTTGCCGCTCTGGTACAGCGTGGCAATGCGGTTGAGCGTGGTCGTGGCGAGCTCGAGTTGGGCGTCGAGGGATTGCAATCTGGAGCGCGCGGAATCTACCTGAATACCTTGTTTGGGATCGCGCACCCGCGCCAGCACCTGCCCGGCTGTCACGATCTGTCCCTCGTCGACCAGCAATTCCGCGATGGTGCCGCTGATCCGCGCACGCGCGGGCGTGATGTCCACCGCCTCCACCACCGCGAACAGCGATTTCATGTCCGCAACCGGCTGCGCCTTGACGGTGTACTGCTCGGCGGCGCCGAAGGCCGGCAGCCCGGCAACCACGCCACACAGCACCAGCAGCGCGGCCGCCATCACCCCACCCGCGGCTCCCCTCGAGGCGCGGACATCAACCCAAAAATCCATCATAAAACCCCGTTGATTATGGTTTTCCCCAGGCGCACCAGACAACGTCAGCCGGCATTTGCCGTCTGGGATGCGGGAGTCGCACGCACCGCAACGCCTGGGCGCCGGGGTGGCCGCTATTGTGGAGCAAAATGCCGGGCGTTGGGACACCCTGCCGGGCACGGCGACCGATCCGCCGGGAACGGGCTTGCGGCGCCTTCCGCTAAGCTCGCGGAAGGCGGAAACTCGCTCGCGCGCTCGGATGGCTCCGCCGTGCAGGCCATTATCCGAGGCGCCGAATCCGCCGCCGAAGCTCGGCGAGATCCGGCGCTCCGCCGCCATACAGGCCCTCCTCCAGCAAGGCGCTGATGGCGGCGGCATCCGCCCCCAGCGCGGGACGCTCCCGCGCCACACGCTCCGCCAGTGCGCGCGGCGACTCCCCCGGTGCGCGCGTGACGCCGCGGCGCGCGAGCTGGCGGCAATAGCGCTCGAACAGTCGTTCCAGGGGCGGGCGCGGCGGGCGCCGTGCCAGGCGCAGTTGCCCGAACAGAACCGGCAGTAACGCCAGGGCACCGGCGCCCAGGATGAAAAAACCCAGCCGCCAGGGATCCCAGGCGCCCAGCCATCCGGTCAGCAGACGTTCCTGCCGGTACTCGTAACCCAGCACCCATTGCGCCCACATATAGTCGTAGTAATCGAGCTGCAGGCGCAATCGGTCGAGCCAGCGAATCCCGCGAAAACGCACCAGGGAGAGCGGCGAATCGGCGAGGAAAGCCTGCTCGCCACCCAGCAGGTCGGCGACGCTGAACTCGATCCGCTCCGGCGCCACGGCGGCGGTGGGATCCACGCGCACCCAGCCGCGCCCGGCGAGCCAGACTTCGGCCCAGGCGTGGGCATCGTATTGATGCACGATCAGATAGCCGGCGTCGGGATGGTATTCACCGCCCTGGTAGCCGACCACGACCCGCGCCGGTACGCCGGCCGCGCGCATGATGAAGACGAAGCTGCCGGCAAAATGCTCGCAGAAACCGCGCCTGGTCCGCCAGAGAAATTCATCGACCGAGTCGCGACCGAGAAGCGGTGCTTCCAGGCTGTAGACATAGTCGCGGTTGTAGAGCGCCAGTACGCGCTCGACCAGGGCCGCATCGGAATCAACCTCGCTCCGCCAGCGGGCGGCAAGCTCGCGGGTACGCGGATTGGCCGCACCGGGGAGCATGGTTTCCAGCGCCCGGCGGCCGTCCCCGAGACCCCCGGCCGCGGCGCGGTAATCCATCCACGAGGTGAGACTGTGGCTCCAGCGGGACACTACCGGCGTCGCGCGCGTCAGCGTCAAGTCGTCATTGAGGGTCACGTCCGGACTTTCCGGGACCGGTGTTTCCAGGGCAAACAGCCAGTTTTCGCCCGAGGGTTCGAGAATCATCCGGTAATGCCGCGGTGCGCCCAGCCGCTGCACGGCATTCTCCCAGGGCTGCGGCCCCGCGCCGCCCCGCCGGGACGCACCGGCGTCCGCATCGAGTCCGGGTTCGATGCGCGACCAGTTGCGACCATCGAAGCGCGACAGCACCAGACCGCGCCAGTAAAGCTGATTGTGGGGCGGCGGCGCGCCATCAAACTGGACCCGGAACGCCACTTCTCCGGAAGCCCCCAACCGGCTCAGATCGCCGGGCGCGAGCACATCGCTGACGCCGGTCGCGCCCTGGCGCGGTTGGGGCACGGTCCACAGCGAACCCAGGCGCGGCATCACCAGAAACAGGATCAGCATCAGTGGCACCGCCTCGGCCAGCAGCGCTGCTGCGCTGCGCACCGGTCGCCAGTAACCCGCCTCCGCGCGGCGATGCAGGGCGGCAAGCACCACGGTGACCAGCAACACGCCGCCGAGCGTCCCGAGCGCGGTACCCGGCGTTTGCGAGAACAGGCACTGGATGACGGCGACGAAGTAGCCGAGGCAGACCAGGATCAGGGCGTCGCGGCGGCGCTGCATTTCCAGCAACTTGAGGATGAAACCGCTCCACAGCAGCGCCACCATGGGTTCCAGGCCGTACAGGCGCCCGTAGGACGCGAGAATGGCGCCACCGCACATCAGCACCAGGACAGCCTTGGCCCAGGGACCCGGGTAATGCCATACCCCGCGATAGATCTGGACACGCCAGCCCAGCACCAGAGCGCCCGCCCCGAGCAGCCAGAGTGTCAGGTGATCGGCATGCAGGCCGGCCAGCGCCACTTCGGTAAACAGCAGCCAGAACAGCGCCGGCCGGGGAATCTGCCAGACCGGCTCCATCAGCCCGGTCCATCCAGACCGAACAGCGCGAGCGCGCGCAGTACCTGGTCCCGGTGCGGGCGCCCGCTGCCGGGTGGAATGATCTGTCCGGGCAGCCGCAGCCCGTAGGCGTCCGGGCCGGCATCGGCGGCCAGCGCGGCGCCGCACAGGCGCGACAGGCGCGCTTCGGTATCCAGACCCGGAAAATCGTCCCAGTCGAGCCAGCGACGCTGATCGACGGGATCGGTGAAATGCTTGGTATGGAGCCCGAGCCCGCGGGCATGCTGCTTCCAGGCGATGCGGCTTTTCGGTTCACCGGGACGATAACTTTCCAGCGTGGCAAATTCCTCGCGGCCGGGAATGCTCGCGCTGCCCGCCTCGCTCGCCGCCGGCCGCGCGTGCGGTGTGGGTCCGGTGGCGACCGGGCGCGGATATACCAGCGCCCGGCTCTCCAGGCGAACATGACTCCAGACCCGCAGCAGACCGAGCGGATAGACGCTCGCGATCGTCAGCCGTCCCGGATCGAGCCAGCCGCGCTGGCCAGCGGGCACCGGCAGCCGCACCCGGTGGCGCTCGCCGGCGCCGAGATGAATCTCGCGCGTCTCGCCGCCGGCGTAGGACAGGCGGATGCTTTCGCGCGGGCGGCGACCGTCATTGCGAATTTCCAGGACAAAATCCACGTCCTGCCCCGCAAAGCCGGTGCCGGCGCGCAGCGGGACGATCTCCAGTCCGTGCAGATTGCCGTAGGTGTGAAAAATGGCGATCACAAACAGGCCGGCGAGTAAAAACGTCAGTCCGAACACCAGATTGTTTTCAAAGTTGGTGGCGGTCAGCCAGAGCACCACCAGCAGCGCGCCGTACAGGGCACCGGCGCCGGACGGAAAAATGAACAGCCGGCGGTTTTCGAGACGGCAGGACGGCACCGGCGGCAGGCGCCGGTCGAGCCACTGCTGATAGCGTCTAGCGAAGGCGGCGCGCAGCCCGGGCATGGGCGCGGCTCCGGTGGATTGCAGCCCTGGCGTGCGCGCGGGCGGCGCGCTGACACCGCGGCGGACTACAGGATATCCACTGCATTCAACACCCGCTGCGCCGCCGCGATCGCGGGTTCACCACCCGCCGCGCTGTGCAGACGATGGGCGATCACCGGGCCGAACACCGCCTGCACATCCTCGGGAATCACATGGGAGCGGCCCGCCATGAAGGCCCAGGCGCGCGCGCCCTGCAACAGCGCCAGCCCGCCGCGCGGCGAAACGCCGTGTTCGCAGTCCGGCAACTGGCGCGTGTGATGCACCAGCCGCTGCACATAGCCGATCAGCGCGGGCGCCGCCTGTATCTTGTCGACCCGCTCTTGCAGCGCGGCAAGCCGCGCGTCATCCAGCACCCGGGGCAGACCCGGCAGGCGCAGGCGCGGATTGGTCCCGGCCAGCAATTCGCGTTCGGATTCGGCGTCCGGATAACCCAGATGCAGGCGCATCAGAAAACGGTCCAGTTGCGATTCCGGCAGCGGAAAGGTGCCGTACTGGGTGCCGGGATTCTGGGTCGCGATCACGAAGAACGGCTGTGGCAGCGCGCGGGTCTCGCCTTCCACGCTCACCTGCCCCTCGGCCATGGCTTCCAGCAGGGCGCTCTGGGTCTTGGGAGTGCTGCGATTGATCTCGTCCGCCAGGATCAACTGATTGAACACCGGGCCGGGGTGGAATTCGAAACTCCCCTGCTCGCGCTGATAGACCGAGATACCGATGATGTCGGCAGGCAGCAGATCGCTGGTGAACTGGATGCGGCCGTAACTCAGACCCAGCACGCGCGCCAGGGCCTGCGCCAGCGTGGTCTTGCCGGTGCCCGGCACGTCTTCGATCAGGAGGTGACCCCGCGCCAGCAGACAGGCCAGAGCGAGCCGGATCTGGCGCTCCTTGCCCAGTACGATGCTGGTTAGCGCGGCAATGGCCGCTTCCACCGGCTGTTGCGGCGCACTCAAGGCGCGTCGAGCCCCCGCGCCAGATCGGCCTTGATATCACCGATGTCCTCGAGTCCGACCGCCACGCGGATGAGGTTTTCGGTGATGCCCGCGCGGGCCCTTTCCTCCGCGGTCAGCCGGCCGTGGGTCGTGGTCGCCGGATGCACGATGGTGGATTTGGCGTCGCCCAGATTCGCGGTCAGCGACAGGATGCGGGTGGCGTCGATGACGCGCCAGGCGGCCTCGCGCCCTCCGCGCACGCGAAACGCCAGCACGCCGCCGAACGCGCGCTGCTGACGTTGGGCAAGCGCATGCCCCGGGTGATCCGGCAGGCCGGCGTAAAACACCCGTTCCACCGCGGGCTGTTCGCGCAACCACTGAGCCAGCGCGAGCGCACTGGCGGAATGGGCTTCCATGCGCAGGCGCAGGGTTTCGAGACCCTTGGTGAAGACCCAGGCATTGAAGGGACTCAGCGTGGGCCCCGCCGAGCGCAGGAAGCCGAGCACTTCGGCCATCAGTTCCGCGCGCCCCAGCACCACGCCGCCCAGACAACGGCCCTGGCCGTCCAGGTATTTGGTGGCGGAGTGAATGACGATGTCCGCGCCCCACTCCAGCGGGCGCTGCAGCGCCGGGGTGCAGAAGCAGTTATCCACCGCCAGCAGCACACCCCGCGCGCGCGCGAGTTCGGCGAGCGCGCCCAGATCCGCCACGTCGGACAGCGGATTGGAGGGCGTCTCCAGAAACAGCATCCGGGTCTCGGGCCGGATCGCGGCGCGCCAGGCGGCGAGATCCGTCAGATCGACATAGGTCGTCTCGACACCGAACTTGGCCATGAATTTATTGAGCAGCACCGTGGTGGTGCCGAACACGCTGCGCGAGCACACCAGATGGTCGCCGGCCTTGAGCAGCGCCATGCAGGTACTGAGGATCGCGGCCATGCCGGACGCGGTGGCGACAGCCTGCTCGGCACCTTCGAGCGCCGCGATGCGTTCCTCGAAGGTGCGTACCGTCGGATTGGTATAGCGTGAATACACGTTGCCGGGCAGCTCGCCGGTGAAGCGGGCCGCGGCTTCGGCAGCGCTCGCAAACACGTAACTCGAAGTCAGGAACAGCGCTTCGCTGTGCTCTCCCTCGGCACTGCGCACCTGGCCGGCGCGCACCGCGAGGGTGTCGAGCGCGGCGCCAGCGAGGGGATCGTCGTGCGCTGCCATTCAGCCCACCCCGCGCGTCGTGTTGTGCAGTCCCAGCACCTCGTCGCCGCTGTCGGTCAGACGCAATTTCGCGCCATTGCCGCGCGCCGACTCCAGGCGTTCCAGATAACCGAGATCAACATCGTTGGTGATGTAATCGCCAGTGAAGACCGAGCATTCGAAGCGGCGAATTTCGGGATTGCCTTCGCGCGCGGCTTCGATCAGATCGTCCAGATCCTGATAGACGAGCCAGTCCACGCCGATCTCGGTGGCAACTTCCGCATCCGTGCGGCCAAAGGCCACCAGCTCGCTGGCCGCCGGCATGTCGATCCCGTACACATTGGGGTGGCGCACCGGCGGCGCCGCCGAAGCCATGTAGACCCGCGCCGCGCCGGCATCGCGCGCCATCTGCACGATCTCCCGCGAGGTGGTGCCGCGCACGATGGAGTCGTCCACCAGGAGCACGTTCTTGCCCTGGAATTCGAGCTTCACCGGATTGAGTTTCTGGCGCACGGATTTGGCGCGCTGACCCTGTTCCGCCATGATGAAGGTGCGGCCGATGTAGCGGTTCTTCATCAAGCCTTCGCGGAATTTGAGCCCCATGGTTTCCGCCATCGCCTGGGCCGCCACCCGGCTGGTATCGGGCACCGGCACCACGACATCGATATCGTGATCCGGCCACACGCGCAGAATTTTTTCCGCGAGTCGCTCGCCCATGCGCAGGCGCGCCTTGTACACCGAGATATTGTCGAGCATGGAGTCGGGGCGCGCGAAATAAACCTGTTCGAAGATGCAGGGGACCAGTTCCGGCGCGTCCGCGCATTGACTGGTGTGGAGATTGCCTTCGAGGTCGATGAAGATCGCCTCGCCGGGTGCCACATCCCGTTCGATCTGATAGCCCTGCACATCCAAGGCCACACTTTCGGACGCCACCATGTACTCGCGCCCGCGCGGCGTATCGCGGCGACCGAAAACCAGCGGACGGATGCCGAAGGGATCGCGAAACGCGAACAATCCGTAATTGGCAATCAGGCCCACCGCGGCATAAGCACCCCGGCAACGACGATGCACGCGCCGCACCGCCGAGAAAATATCCTCGGGACGCGGTTGCAACTTGCCCTGCAACTGCAATTCGTGGGCAAACACATTGAGCAGGATTTCGGAGTCGGAATCCGTATTGACGTGGCGGAGATCGGATTTGAACACGTGGCGCAGCAGTTCGGCGGAATTGGTCAGATTGCCGTTGTGCGCCAGACAGATGCCGTAGGGCGAATTGACGTAGAACGGCTGCGCCAGCGACGGTCCCGAGCTGCCGGCGGTCGGGTAGCGCACATGGCCGACGCCGAGATGGCCGGTGAGCTGCGCCATGTGGTGCTCACGGAATACGTCCCGCACCAGGCCCACATCCTTGCGCTGACTCAGCTGCCCGTCGCGGCAGGTCATGATGCCGGCGGCATCCTGACCGCGGTGCTGCAACATGGTCAGCGCGTCGTAGATCTGGTACTGGACGTCGGTCTTGCCGACGATCCCAACGACGCCACACATAGCCCTACCCCGCTCAGCGAACCAGTTGCTGGAACCAATCGACAAGCGTCCCTGCCAACTCCCGTGCCCTGCCCTCGAACGCCAGAAAATGCGGAATCAGGCTGGATTCCCGCCACCAGGCATCCTGCTTCACCGGCACGACACTGGGCGCCAGAATCAACACCGTCAGCACTACGACCAGACCACGGGCGACGCCGAACAGCGAGCCGAAAAAACGGTCGGTACCCGACAGACCAGAGGCGCGGATCAATCGCGAAATAACGAAATTGATCAAACCGAGTCCCAGCAGAACCGCCAGGAAAACGCCAAGCCACGCGCTGATGAAGCGCAGTGAGGGCGTTGCCATCACGCCTTCCAGCCAGTGCGCGACCGGCCCGTGAAACATCGTGGCCGCCGCGAACGCCGCGCCCCAGGCGAGCAGGGAAAGCGCCTCGCGGACAAACCCGCGCACCAGGCTGATGATCGCGGAGACGCCGACCACGGCAACGATCACCCAGTCCGCGATATTCATGTCAGTCCGCTCGTGAACCGCGCCGGATTGTAGCAGACCGGGCTGTGCCCATCAGGGCACAAAGGGAACGATCATCGTCTTGACGCCGAATTTGCGTTGCAGCTCCGTCTGCTCGGCAACCAGTTGTTCCCGCGTCATCCTGGGCCCGACAAAAACCCGGTGGGTAGGCTTGCCGCCGGCGGTCGAAGTCTGCACAAAGGCGCGATGTCCGCCCTTGAGCAAGCGGTCGCGCAGCTCCTGGGCATTGATCCTGTCCTGAAAAGCTCCGGCTTGCAGCACCCAGGACGCCGGCAGGCCCTTGGCATCGAGCCCGGGCTCCTCGGGTATGGACTTGGCGGCAATTCCGGTTGCGGAAGCGCCGGTCGAGGACGCTCCTGCCGTGGAAGTGCCTGTTGCGGCATCGGGCGGCGCGAGCTGAAAGAGCTGGGGCTGTGCATCGACAGCCGGGCTGGATGCCGGCGGCGGCGTCGATCCGGGTGCTTGAGACTCGGCCACCGTGGGTTCCGGGAGCGGAGTCGGCTGAATGTCCGGCGCCGGAGGGAGACGGCTGTGGGTGTCAATCCGGGCCTCGCCCCCAAAATCCAGGACCAGCGGCAACACCACGCTTGCGAGCGCCACCAGCACCAGAAGGCCCAGAATGCGCTGTCGCAAGGCTGGATTCATGGGTTGTAACCTCCTGCGGGCGCAGCGTCATTCCCCAGCAAAGCGAGCACCGGCGCCACCGTGTAAAAAGAGCCGAACACGAGAATCACCTCGCCCGGCCGGCTCGCATCCAGTGCCGTAGCAAAGGCCGCAGCGGGATTCAGGTGGCAATCCGACACCGCCGGTACCCCCTGATTCACCGCCACATTGTACAACAGGCCCGCGATCTGGTTTGCGCTCGCGCCCCGCATCGCATCCGGCAACCCACAGCAATGCCAGCGGTTTACTTCGGGTACCAGGGGAGCCAGCACGCCTGCAATATCCTTGTCGCCCAGCACGCCCACGACCGCATGGACCGCGGTTTCGGCGCCTCGCTGCAAGCATCGCAAGCGTTCGGCGAGCAATGCGGCAGCGGCCGGATTGTGGGCCACATCGAGTATTACCCGGCGCCCGTTCCAGATGATCTCCTGAAAACGTCCCGCCAGGCGGGCGTCGGCAAACGCACGCGCTACCTGAACCGCGTCCGGCGTCAACCCGAGACTCACGATCGCCTGCACCGCGCAGGCGGCGCTGGCCGACGGCAGGCGGGGAGTCGGCAGTCCGCGATAGCGCAGCGGTTGCCCGTCGGGGGTGATGCAGACCAGCTCGATTGCATCACCGCGTTGTTGCAAGGAGAACCCCGCGCCGCCGAGCTGGATAATGCGCGCGCCGATGTCGTTCAGGGCTGCCAGCATGGCGGCAGGTGGTTGCGGATCGCCACAGATGAGCGGCACCTCGCGCCGGGCAATGCCGGCCTTTTCAACCCCGATGGCGTCGCGGTCGGAACCCAGCCACGCCTGGTGATCCAGCGCGATGGACGTGATCACGGCAACGTCGGGCGCGACGATATTGACCGCATCGAGGCGGCCGCCCATCCCCACCTCCAGTAGTGCGACATCGACCCCGGCGTCGGCCAGGATGAGGAACGCCGCCAGGGTGCCGGTCTCGAAATAGGTCAGACGCGTGTCACCGCGCGCCGTCTCGATCCGTGCGAAGGCAGCGCAGAGCACCGCGTCCGCGACCGGCACGCCGTCGATGCGTACACGTTCGTTGTAGGCGAGCAGATGGGGCGAGGTGTAGCTTCCCGAACGCCGCCCCGCTGAGGCGAGCAGCGCTTCCATGAAGGCGACGCAGGAGCCCTTGCCATTGGTTCCGGCAACCGTCACCACGCGCGGTGCCGGTCGCGGCAACTGCAGCCGCGCCGCTACCGCCGCGACGCGATCAAGTCCCAGCTCGATGGCGACCGGATGGCGCGCTTCCAGCAGCGCCAGCCAGTCAGGCAGGGTTTGCGGCGACGGGCTGGGGGGGTCGGGGGCTGTTGTCATCCGCTTCCGGGCGCTCCGGTGAAGGCTTGCCGCCGAGCGTGGCGAGCAACCGGGCGATGGTGGCACGCAGCGCGGGACGCGCCACGATCATGTCGATGGCACCGTGTTCCAGCAGGAACTCGCTGCGCTGGAAGCCGGGCGGCAGCTTCTGGCGGATGGTCTGTTCGATGATGTTCGGTCCGGCAAATCCGGAGCGCGCGTCCGGTTCGGCGATATTGATGTCGCCCAGCATGGCGAGGCTGGCGGACACGCCGCCGTACACGGGGTCGGTCATCACCGAAATATAAGGAACACCCGCGGCCTTGAGGCGTTCGAGGATGGCGCTGGTCTTGGCCATCTGCATCAGCGAGATCAGGGCTTCCTGCATCCGCGCGCCGCCGGTGGCGGAGAAGCACACCAGGGGAATCCGCTCGTCGAGCGCCTGGCGCGCGGCGCGCGTGAAGCGCTCGCCCACCGCGTAGCCCATGGAGCCGCCCTGAAAATCGAATTCAAATGCCGCCGCGATCACCGGCAGCGCCAGCACCGTACCTTTGATGGCGATCAGGGCGTCCTTCTCGCCGGTCTCCTTCTGGGCGGCGGCAAGCCGGTCGCGGTACTTCTTGATATCGCGGAACTTGAGTCGATCCACGGGCACGACATCCGTTGCCAGTTCTTCGCGACCTTCCGGGTCAAGGAAGATGTCGAGCCGGCGCCGCGCGCCGATGCGGATGTGGTGGCTGCACTTGGGACAGACTTCGAGGTTGCGTTCGAGTTCGGGCCGGTACAGTGGCGCCGCGCACTTCGGGCAGGGCATCCACACCCCTTCCGGAACGCTGCGGGTCTGGTCGCGGCCCTGCGTCTTCAGGCCCGAGGGACGTATCTTGCTCAGCCAGCTCATGGTCTCATCACCGTCTAATCACCTCGCCATCGCCGTGCTGCGGCATCCTACAGGCGCGCGCGCCAGTGTCAACGCGATGCCGCCTTTGCGGCCGCAATGAAATCCCGAAGCAACCGCGGATCCTTGATTCCGGGCGCGACCTCGACGCCGCTGCTGACATCCACGGCATAGGGACGCACCTGGCGCACGGCCTCCGCTACATTCGCCGGGTCCAGACCACCGGCCAGAATCAACGGCCGGTCGCGCGGTGCCGGCAGCCGCGACCAGTCGAAGCGGGCCCCGGTGCCGCCGGCAACCAGCGGATCCCAGGCATCGAACAACAGGCCGGCCGCGGTGGGATAGTTCGCCGCGGCGGCAGCCGGATCCAGCCCGGGCGCCATGCGCAGCGCCTTGATGTACGGCACCCCAAACTGGGCGCAATAGTCGGGTGTCTCGCTGCCATGCAACTGCAACAGATGGACGCCGGTGCGCGCCAGCACCTCCCGCACCCGAGCGGGCGCGGCGTCGACAAAGAGCCCGACCGTGGTGACGAAGGGGCCGAGCATCCGCACGATGGACGCGGCCATCTCGATGGAGACGCAGCGTGGGCTCGCCGGATGGAACACCAGCCCGACGGCATCGGCGCCGGCATCCGCTGCCGCCCGGGCATCGGACTCCCGCGTAATCCCGCAGATTTTGACGCGGATCATCAACGCGCCTCCGGACGCTGTGCCAACGAATTCACCTGCGATAACGGTCTTGTGTCCGCCACGAAACACGGCCCGCCGACCAGGGCCGGGACGGCGAATTGCGGCGGATAGTGCACACCGACCAGGTAAAGACCGGTCGGTGCCGCCGTCGCCTCGCCCGCGGAGCGGTCGCGGGAGGCGAGCAGCTCGGCAATCCACTGCGGTGGACGCTCCCCGCGCCCCACCGCGCACAGGGCGCCGACGATGTTGCGCACCATGTGCAGCAAAAATGCGTTGGCCGTGACTTCGATGATGACGAATTGCGCCTGCGACCACAAACGCAGCGCCATCAGGTTACGCCAGGGTGATTGCGACTGACAGCCGGCGCCGCGAAAGGCGCTGAAATCGCGCTCGCCGAGCAGTAGCTGCCCGGCGGCATTCATGGCGTGTACGTCCAGCGGGCGGCGCTCCCGACCAACCTGGTCGCCCAGTAACGCCGGATCGCCAGCGATGTTGTGAATGACATAGCGGTAGGTGCGGGCCAGCGCACTGAAGCGTGCGTGAAAACCCGCGTCGATGTCCTGTACCCACTGCAGGCGCACGGAGCGGGGAAGATGGGTATTGGCGCCAAGCAGCCAGTTGTGGGCCGCGCGGCGCGCGGCCGTGTCGAAGTGAACTACCTGGGCAGTGGCGTGAACTCCGCTATCGGTACGCCCGGCACAGGCCAGGGTGACCGGTTCGTCGGCAATCCGGGACAGTGCGGTTTCGACCGCCTGCTGCACACTGGCGCAGTGCGCCTGGCGCTGCCAGCCGCAAAAACGGCTGCCGTCATATTCGACCACCGCGGCCACGCGGTGCAGTCCCGGAGGCAATTCGCACCCCTCGGGAATCCGGCAGTTACCGCGGTACTCCCAGGTCGTCGGCGCACTCACCCGCTACCCGAGTCTGGCGAGCAACTGCCGCGCGGATTCCTTCTGCGCCTCGTCACCGCCCTGAAGCACGTAATCGAGGATTTCCCGCGCCCCTTCCGCATCCCCCATATCGACATAGGCTTCCGCCAGTTCGATCTGGGTCGCCATTTCCTGCCCGGTCTCGAACAGATCGAGATCGCTGTCGAGCGCGGCTGACTGCCAGGACTCCGCCGTGCTTGCCGCAGGCCCATCGACAAGATCGTCCGTCGAATTCGCCCGGTCACTTTCCCTCAAATCCAGATCGAAATCCTCGAGGTTATCGGGTGTTTCCGGCGGCGTCTGGATGGTCGCGGCAACGCTCGCTGATTCGGCAGGGAGATCCAGATCGAGGTCAAAATCCAGATCGAAA
Source organism: uncultured Gammaproteobacteria bacterium (assembly GCA_947084925.1). GTDB lineage: Bacteria > Pseudomonadota > Gammaproteobacteria > Pseudomonadales > Porticoccaceae > JAGPUQ01. Next base: position 37,468 of record CAMTUJ010000024.1, on the reverse strand, counting down.
TCAAGAGGTTCCGCCACCACAGGTGGAGCGGTCTCGGCAACCGGAGCAACGGCAACCGGAGCGAGTGCTGCCGGAGCGACCGGAGTGGGCGCTATATCTTGCTCCTCCAACTCGCGCAGCAGTGCATTGGCGGACTCCATCGCTCTGCCATCGCCAAGTGTCCTGAGTTTCGAAAAAGCCTCCTCAAAACCGGGCCGATCGCCCTGTTGCGCCAAAAGCTCCAGCATCTTGAGGTGCAACCCGGCATTCGCAGGATAGAGATCCAAGGCCCCGACCAGCAGTTCGCGCGCCTGCTCCTGATTGCCGAACGACAGGCAGACATCGACTTCTTCCAGGATCTGGTCCGGCCCTTCGTGGAGGCCGGGGGCGGCCGGCAACAAATCCTCATCATCAAGGGTGACAGGTGCCGTGAGGGCGCTATCAAACGCGGCGGTACGTGTGCCCTTCGCTTCAAACTCATTCGGCAGCTGCAGTCCCTGCTGCTGTGTGGCACGGCCACGCACGGCCACAAGACCCATCGCTACCAACAACAGTAGTCCGGTGAGACCCAATGCCGGCACCAGCCAGGAGCGCAGTTTGGCTACGATATCCACAGGACCTTCGTCCACCGGTGCCGCCTCTGGAGCCACCGGCAGCGCGGCATCCGCGGCGCCCGGCGCCGGCGCGGTCGGTGCCTGAGCCTCCGTCCCGGTCTCGCCGGCAACCATGTCGGCCTCGGCGTTTTTCGCCGCCTCGGCCGGCTGCCCGGACACCGGCGCCTCCCCGGTTGGCGCCACCGCGCCCGGTGCAACGCTATCCGCGGGTTTCCCGGTGTCGGCAGCGGCGGTGTCTGGCACCTTTTGTTCACCCTGTTGCAATGCCGCCAAAGCCGGGGCACTGATTTCAGCGAGACGGGACGCGGTCTTCACCTGCTCCTCGAGACTCGCAACGCGGGCTCTCAGCTCCGCGTTTTCACGCTCGATCCGATCATTTTCTTCCATCACCGTGCCGATATCCGCGTGCGCCGCATCCGACGCACTCCCGGATTGCCGCCCACCAACACTCGCGGTCCCGGAACTCGCGTCGGCGCGGCTGGCACCACCGGAAAGACGCAGTTCACCGCTCTCATCGCCGGATGCCGGCTTTTCAGCAGCTCTGGCGCGCGACTCGATGACCGGATCGGAAACCGGCTGCGCGGTGCGCAACCGACTGGTGGCCAGGCGGTGATCTACCGCGGCCATAGTGGCGGCATCGGGCAGCTTCAGTACCGCGTCGCGCCGGATCAGATTGGGATTCGCCCGAATGAATGCGTCGGGATTGGCTGCCAGTATCGCCTGCATCGCCTGCTGCTGGGTGACGCCTTCCGGCTGATTACGCGCCGCGATACTCCACAACGTGTCGCCACCCCGCACCCGATAACTGCCATCCGCTGCCACCGATGTCGGCGCGGAGGTTCGCGCAGCGCTGCGCGCTTGCGAGCGCCGGAGCGGCTCTGACGCAGGCGGTTCGGAGCGAGGCCTAACTGCCGCGGTGGACGGTACCGCGGCAACAGTCTTTCCCGCAGGCGGCGCTCCTGCAAAGACTGGCAGATCCATAAGCAGCGTGTATTCGCGCAGCAGCCGACCGGAGGTCCAGCGCAATTCCAGCAGAAAATTGAGATAGGGTTCCTTCATCGGGCGCTGCGACGACACCCGGATCACCGGATTGGCACTGTTCGACAAATCCACCTTGAAACGAATATCGACGAGTTGGAACTCGCGCTCGATTCCGGCTTGGTGAAAATCTTCCGGCGACGCCAGCTTTGCCGCTATTTGCGATTCGTTCAGGTCGCCTACGCTGAGCAGGGCTATTTCAGCGCGCAGCGGCTCGTTCATCGCCGACTGAAGCTGAATTTCACCCAAACCGACCGCCGAGGCCCACTGTGCGGCCAACAGGGCCAGCAGCCCCAGGGAGTATCTCGATATCCTTGAAATCATACTCATACCTTCCTGCAGTTGTCCCGTCGTCCGAAAACCAATCCGCCTGACTGCTCAATAGTTACACCAAAATCGCCCGCTAACCAGATATTAGTTATCACAATTCCCATTTCGGCAGTTTACCCCCACAAAACGCCGCCGAAAACAGATCAGAGTCGCAAATTCAGTGCGCGGGCACTTGCACATCAACCCTTGCCAGCTACAACACCAGCCGCAACATGCGCCGCAACGGCTCCGCCGCACCCCACAGCAACTGGTCGCCGACGGTAAACGCGGCCAGATACTCACCGCCGATGGCGAGCTTGCGCAGGCGGCCCACGGGGATTTCCAGCCGCCCGGTCACTGCGGCCGGCGTCAATGCGCGGAGGCTGTCCTCCCGGTGATTGGGCACCACGCGCACCCAGTCGTTGGCCGCCGCGATCAGCGTTTCGATCTCCGCGATGGGCACGTCGCGGGTCAGTTTGATGGTCAGCGCCTGACTGTGGCAGCGCATGGCGCCAACGCGCACGCAGAGTCCGTCGATGGGCACCGGATGGTCCTGACGACCGAGAATCTTGTTGGCCTCGACGCCCCCTTTCCATTCCTCGCGGCTCTGGCCGTTGTCGAGCTCGACGTCGATCCAGGGCAACAGACTACCGGCGAGCGGGTGGCCAAACTCCGCCACCGGGAATCCCGGCGCGCGCAATACCTCGGTCACGCGACGGTCGATGGCGATGATCGAACTCGCCGGATCGGCCAGCAGATCCCGCACGGAGTCGTGTGCCGCGCCCATCTGGGCGAGCAGTTCGCGCATGTTGGGCGCGCCGGCGCCGGATGCGGCCTGATAGGTCATCGCGGTCACCCATTCCACCAACCCGGCCTGGAACAGGCCGCCCAGCCCCATCAGCATCAGGCTCACAGTGCAATTGCCGCCGACAAATACGCGTCGACCGGCATCCAGGGCGCGCTCGATCACCGGGCTGTTGACCGGATCGAGCACGATGACCGCGTCGTCGTTCATGCGCAATGCGGACGCCGCGTCGATCCAGTAGCCCTGCCAGCCGGTCGCCTGCAAACGGGGGAACACCGCCTTGGTGTAATCGCCGCCCTGGCAGGTCACGATGGCGTCCATGGCGTGCAGTTGGTCGATATCCATGGCGTCGAGCAGCGCGGTTCGGCCCTGGCCGACATCCGGCCCCGGTTGCCCCGCCTGGGAGGTGGTAAAGAAGTGGGCGCGCATCGCGGCGAAGTCGCCCGCCTCGATCATGCGGGTCATCAGCACCGAACCGACCATCCCGCGCCAACCAACAAAACCTATATTTTTCATTGAATTAGACCTTGATTTAAAACTCTTGCATCATCTAAAAACGTCAGCCAACCCGGCTCAGCGCGAAGCCCAGAGCACCAGGACATCGGCGCTGAAGGAACCGTCCGCCTCGATCGCAAAGTAATCCCGCACTTCGCTGCTCGCGCCTTCCTGCAGCGCGCGGATCGCGACCCGCAGCGGTTCCGGAGTCTGCATGCGCGCCACCCAGGACGCGAATTCCAGCCGCAGGCGCGAGAGCGCGTGGCGCTCGGGCTTCAGGCCCGCCTGCGCGACCCGTTGCAGCCATTCCGCCGGGGTGTAATCGCGCACATGGCTGGGGTCGCGCAACACCTCCACGGTCTGGAGATGGGTGTCGAGCAGTGGTCGGGGCGGGCCGGCAAGATCCACAAACGCCGCCAGCCCGCCCGGTTTCAGCACCCGGCACACTTCCCGCAGCGCGCCGCCCAGATCGCTCCAGTGATGGGCGGAATAGCGACTGAACACCAGATCGAAATGCCGGTCCGGAAAAGGCAACTTCTCCGCCGCACCCTGGGTGGTGGTGATATTGTCGAGTCCGCGCTCCCGGGCGGTGGTGGCGACCAGCGCCAGCATTTCCGGTGCCAGGTCATAGGCCACCACCGCACCGGCGAGCGGCGCGACCTGATAGCTGACATGACCGGCGCCACAACCCAGATCCAGCACGCGCGCACCCGGCCGCGCCGCGACGGCGGCGCGCAGCTCGGCAAACTCGTGTCCTTGAGCATGCACCGCGCTGCCCAGATAGGCGCCGGCCTGAGCGCCGAACTGACGCTGGACGACGGCCGTGTGACTCTGATCGCTCATGCCATTCCCCGCTCGTCGGTCACCGATCCGCCCGCGCCGAACAGCCAGGGGTGCGCAGCGCGATGGCGCGCCTCGAACGCCCGAATCTGGTCGCCGTGCGCCAGTGTCAGGCCGATTTCGTCCAGGCCTTCGAGCAGGCAGTGTTTGCGGAACGCGTCCACCTCGAAGCGATACGCCCCGCCGTCCGGCCGAACGACGGTCTGGCTGGCGAGATCGACGGTCAACCGATAGCCCTCGCTGGCAGCAGCCTGCCGAAAGAGCTCGTCCACTTCACCGTCAGATAAAACAATGGGTAACAGGCCATTCTTGAAGCAATTGTTGTAGAAAATATCGGCGTAGCTGGGAGCGATGAGGACGCGAAATCCGTACTCCTCCAACGCCCAGGGCGCATGCTCGCGGGATGAGCCGCAGCCGAAGTTCTCCCGCGCGAGCAACACGCTGGCACCCTGATAGCGCGTCTGATTGAGGACAAAATCCGGATTCAGGGGGCGTTTCGCGTTGTCCCGCCCCGGCTCCCCCACGTCCAGATAGCGCCACTCATCGAACAGATTGGGGCCAAAGCCGGTGCGCTGGATCGACTTCAGAAACTGTTTGGGAATGATCTGGTCGGTGTCCACGTTGGCGCGGTCCAGCGGCGCCACCAGCCCCTGATGCCTGACAAAAGCTTTCATGCCACCTCCTCCCGCCCGAGCAATTCCCGGACATCGACGAAATGCCCGCACACCGCCGCCGCCGCCGCCATGGCCGGACTCACCAGATGGGTGCGGCCACCGGCACCCTGTCGGCCCTCGAAGTTGCGGTTCGACGTGGACGCGCAATGCTCCCCGGCTTCGAGACGATCCGCGTTCATGGCCAGACACATGGAGCAGCCCGGCTCGCGCCACTCGAATCCGGCTTCGATGAAGATCTTGTCGAGGCCCTCCTGTTCGGCCTGCGCCTTGACGGGTCCGGAGCCGGGCACCACCAGCGCCTGCTTGACGCTGACAGCTACCTTGCGGCCCCTGGCGACCGCCGCTGCCGCGCGCAGATCCTCGATCCGCGAATTGGTGCAGGAGCCGATGAAGATGCGATCCAGCCGGATATCGGTGATCGCCTGATTGGCGGCAAGCCCCATATACTTGAGGGCGCGCTCGATGGAATCCCGTTTCGTCGGGTCCGGCTCCAACGCCGGGTCGGGCACCCGGGCATCCACCGCCACCACCATTTCAGGCGAGGTGCCCCAGCTCACCTGGGGTTTGATGTCCCCGGCGCGCAGTTCGACCACCTTGTCGAAGACGGCATCGGGATCGGAATGCAGCTGCCGCCAGTTCGCCACCGCCAGCTCCCACTGCGTGCCCCGGGGCGCGAACGGCCGTCCTTTCACATATTCGATGGTCTTGGTGTCGACCGCGATCAGACCCACCCGGGCGCCGGCCTCGATGGCCATGTTGCACAGCGTCATGCGGCCTTCCATGGACAGTGCGCGAATCGCGCTGCCCGCGAATTCGAGCGCATAGCCGGTGCCGCCGGCGGTGCCGATGGTGCCGATCACGGCCAGCGCGATGTCTTTGGCGGTGACGCCCGGCGCCAGCTCGCCTTCGACCCGCACCTGCAGATTCTTCATTTTCTGGGCGATCAGGCACTGAGTGGCGAGCACATGCTCGACTTCCGAGGTGCCGATGCCGTGCGCCAGCGCGCCGAAGGCGCCGTGCGTCGAGGTGTGGGAATCGCCGCACACCACCGTCATGCCCGGCAGGGTGGCGCCCTGCTCCGGCCCGATGACGTGCACGATCCCCTGACGCGCGTCGTGCATGCCGAATTGCAAAATCCCGTAGCGCGCGCAGTTGTCATCCAGCGTCTGCACCTGGATGCGCGACACTTCATCGGCGATGGCGGCGATGCCGCCGCGTCGCTCGACGCTGGTGGTGGGAACATTGTGGTCCGGCGTGGCCAGATTGGCGTCGATGCGCCAGGGCTCGCGCCCGGCCAGCCGCAAGCCCTCGAATGCCTGCGGCGAAGTCACTTCGTGCAGCAGGTGGCGATCGATGTAGAGCAGCGCCGAACCATCGTCGTTCTGCCGCACCAGATGGGAGTCCCAGAGCTTGTCGTACAGGGTTTTGCCGGCCATCGCCGCATCCGCCGTGTGGGTCGAAAAAGAGCCGGAAAGTCTAGCGATCCCGGGCCCATAAAACAAATTCATGGCCCCTGAAGTTGCGACTCCGCCGTAGAATTCACGGCCTTCACTGCGCGGTATCTCACCCTGAACGTATTCCGTAACAGCCCAATGACATCGCGGCACCCGCCCGGATGACCGGCCCGCCCGATTGCCTCGCTCCGGCCGCCGTCATCTGGCGCGACGGCGTCTTGCGCTCGGTTCATTTCGACGACATCTACCATTCGCCCGCCGATGGCCCGGGCGAGACCCGGCATGTGTTCATTGCCGGCAACCGCCTGCCCGAACGCTGGCAATCATTGCGCGCGGGCGAGGGATTTGTCATCGGTGAAACCGGCTTCGGCAGCGGACTCAACTTTCTGGTCGCCGGCAGCCTGTGGCTCGCCAGCACGCCGGAAACCGCGGTGCTGCACTACGTTGCGGCAGAAAAATACCCGCTGGCGCGCGGCGATTTCGAACAAGCCCTGGCGCAATGGCCCGCCTTCGCGGCACTGACCGCGGAACTCGCCCGCGGCTATCCGCCACCGATTCCCGGTTGCCATCGCCTGGTCCTTGCGGGCGGACGGATCCAGCTCACGCTGCTGCTCGGCGATGCCGTCGCCATGCTGAACCAGCTCCGGGATCATCCGTCCGTCAGCCACCCCGCCGAACCCAAGATCGACGCCTGGTTCCTCGACGGCTTTGCGCCCGCCCGCAACCCGGACATGTGGTGTCCCGAGCTGTTTGCCCAACTGGCCGCGCTGAGTCGCGCCGGCACCAGCTTCGCGACCTTCACGGCCGCCGGGGCAGTGCGGCGCGGCCTGCTGGATGCGGGTTTCGCGGTTGCCAAAATCCCCGGCCACGGCAGCAAGCGAGACATGCTGCGCGGAGAGTTTCTGGCATTGCCAGCCCCCGCGGAAACCACCGCGCCGCCGTCCCGACGCCGCCGGCCGGCCGGCGCACCCTGGCATCTCGGTGCGACGGCGTACGGCGCGGGACGCGGAACCGCCGCCATCATCGGCGCCGGTATCGCCGGCTGCACCACCGCGCACGCGCTGGCGGAACGGGGCTGGCAGGTGACCCTGTACGATCGCGCCGCCATCGCCAGTGGCGCCTCCGGCAATCCCCAGGGCGTGCTCTATCCACGCCTGACGGCGGACACGTCCACCTTCGGCGCCATCAATCTGGCGGCGCTGCTGTTTGCACAAAACTACTACCGGGAATACTGGCGTGACGGACTCGGCAGCGATTGCGGTGTCCTGCTGCTGCCGGAAACGGCGCCGCACGCGGAACAACTGCGCCGGATTGCCGCCCACCATCCCGCCGCCATCGCGCGCCTGGTCGCGGCGCCGGAACTGGCCGCCATCACGGGATTGGCGCTCGCCGCGGACTGCGGTCTGTTGCTGCCGGGACTCGGCTGGCTGGACCCGGCGGCGGTATGCCGGCGCCTGGCCGGACATCCCCGCATAACCCTGCGCCGCGCGGAGATCGTCGCACTCTCCCCGCACGCCACCGGCGGCTGGCAACTGGAGGATGCCCGCGACGCAACCACCGGGCCCCATGACGTCGTGGTGCTCGCCAACGCGGCGGAGCTCGCCCGCTTCGAACAGACCCGGCACTTGCCGCTCAAGACCATTCGCGGCCAGATCAGCGTCTGCCCGGCGACACCGGCGAGTGCAAAACTTCGCACCGTGGTCTGCGGCGCCGGTTACCTCGGCCCCGCGGTCAAAGGCCTGCACACCTTCGGCGCCACTTACGAGCTGTCAGCCACCCATCTTGAAGTGAGCAGCGACGGACACCGCGAAAACCTGGCCAGGCTCGACGCCACCGATCCTCGCCTCGCCGCGGCCCTGGGGACGCCCGACCCCGCGCAACTCTCCGGCCGCGCCGGACTGCGCTGCGTTACCCCGGATTACCTGCCGCTCGTGGGGCCGGCGCCCATCGAACACCTGATGCTGGAGACCTTCGCGCCGCTGCGTCGCGACGCCCGCGCCGATATTCCGCACCCCGGCAGCTACTGGCCGGGGTTGTTCATCCACGGCGGTCACGGCTCGCGGGGGCTCAGTCACGCGCCCCTGTGCGCCACCCTGCTCGCGGATCTGATCGAAGGCCGACCACGACCGCTGGCGCGGGACCTGGTCATCGCGCTCAATCCCGCACGCTTTTTGATCCGCGCCCTCAAGCGGGGCCAGCGCTGAGATCGCGCTCCACCGGCACCCGTCGGGCCAGCACTTCCGCGGATCCCGCGCCACAGGCGATCACGGTCCGCAGCACCGCTTCCAGGGAAACGCCGGGCAGGAACTCCACGCATTCCGGCGGCAGGTGATAGACGAACCCCGAGGTGGGAAACGGCGCGGTCGGCACATACACGGTGTAACCACCATCGGCATGGCGGCTGGTGACGATGGCGGTTACTTTCACCGGCGAGTCCAGCCCATGAATGCGCGCCAGCGCGGGTTCGCCACTCAGCAATCGGGAAGTTTCTCCACTGCCCAACAATTCGCGCACCAGCCCGCTGGTGGCGCGATAACCCGGGACCACTTTCGCAAGACTCGCATCGACCACTTCGTGCAGCCAGCGGCCGATCCGCGTGCGCACCGCGAGTCCCACCGAAAAGCACGTCGCAAGCATCAAGGCGGCCACGGCGGTCAACGCCACGGCATCGTTGAGCCCGGCCTCGCGGGACAGCAGTTGCGTCAACGGCCGCAGCAGGTCCGTCACCAGGACGAACAACCACTGCATCACCATCAACATCAGGGCTGCCGGCAGCACCACCGCCAGCCCACCGAGAAAAATCAACAGAGCGTGGCGTTTCATGCAAGCCTTCCTGGAGGAAATGTCGCAGCAGGATACGGAGGAGTCGGCACCATCGCCATAGACCTGAGATGCCGACAGGTCCAGCCGGACTCGCGCCAAAATTCACCGCTACAATGCCATCGCATACAAAGTGATCCGTCTCGCAGGCTGGGGCGGATCCTCAGGCATCCCGCTTCCCTGGAATCACAACAATGCTGCGTACTGTTTCGATCACCGCCCCCACCGCGGCCACCGTTACACGGATGGATGTGGCGGTGGGTGCGACCGTCACTGCCGGCGAGACGCTCGGGCTGCTGCTCACCACGACGGGTGAACTGCCGGTGCGCAGCGCCGCGGCGGGCGTGGTGCAGCACATTCATGTTGCGCCCGGCGACAGCGTGCCGGAGCACGGACCCATCTGTGCGATCCGCCTGACCGGCAAGCGCCGGCCGGTGCGCCCGGCGCCGCCGCCCGATCTCGCCGACAAGCACAGTCTGCTGCTACAGCAGCGCGCGCGCTTGCACAACACGCTGGACGCTGGCCGCCCCGCTGCGGTCGCAAAGCGGCGCGAGCGCGGTTACCGCACCGCGCGGGAGAACCTCGCCGATCTCTGCGACGCGGATTCATTTCAGGAATACGGACAACTGGCCGTGGCCGCCCAGCGCCAGCGCCGCGACTTCGACGATCTGGCGGTCAACACGGCGGCGGATGGCGTCATCACCGGGCTTGCCACCATCAACGCGGATCTGTTTGCCGGGGACAAGGCGCGCGCCGTGGTCATCGTCAACGATTACACCGTGCTCGCCGGCACCCAGGGTTATTTTCATCACCGCAAGCTCGACCGCGTCATGGAACTCGCCGCAAAGCAGCGCCTGCCGGTGGTGATGTACACCGAGGGCGGCGGCGGCCGGCCCGGCGACACCGACCAGGTCGCGGGCATGGACGTGACCACCTTCGCGATGTGGGCCGGGCTTGCCGGCGTGGTGCCGCGCATCGCCGTCAACAACGGCTTCTGCTTCGCGGGCAACGCAGCGCTGTTCGGTTGCGCCGACATCACGGTGGCGACCCGCCAATCCTGGATCGGCATGGCCGGGCCGGCGATGATCGAAGGCGGCGGCATGGGCGTTTATCCGCCCACCGCCATCGGTCCCGTCGAAGTGCAGACCACCACCGGCGTCATCGACGTAGTGGCCGAAGACGAGCGCGACGCCACTCGCATCGCGCGGCAACTGCTGAGCTATTTCCAGGGACCGGTCGATGCCTGGCGCTGCGCCGACCAAAACCTGCTGTGGGAGCTGATGCCGGCGGATCGCCGCTACACCTACGATGTGCGCCGCATCATCACCACGTTGGCGGACACCGACTCCTTCGTCGAGATTCGGCCGCACCACGGCAAAACCATCATCACCGGCCTGCTGCGCATCGAAGGCAAGCCGTTCGGGCTGATCTGCAACGACTGCCGCGTGCTCGGCGGCGCCATCGATACCCAGGGCGCGGCGAGCGCCGCGCGTTTTCTGAACCTGTGCAACGACTTCGCGCTGCCGGTGCTGTCGCTGTGCGACACGCCGGGCTTCATGGTCGGTCCCGAGAGCGAAACCGAAGGCGCGGTGCGCATCATGTCCGACCTCTTCACCGCCGGCGCGCGCCTGCGCTCGCCGCTGGTGGCGATCGTCCTGCGCAAGGGCTACGGCCTCGGCGCCATCGCGATGACGGGTGGCAGTTTCTCGCGCCCGCTCCATTCCGCCGCCTGGCCCACCGGCGAGTTCGGCGCCATGGGACTCGAAGGCGCGGTGCATCTCGGTTTCAAGAAGGAGCTGGACGCGGCCGCCACCGAAGCGGAACGCGAGGCGCTGTTCGCCAAGTTGATTGGCGCGCTCTACGACCGCGGCAAGGCGACCGAAGCCGCCACCCATCTCGAAATCGACGCGGTGATCGAGCCGCAACATACCCGACAGGTGGTTTTGCGGGCGGTTGGTGGCGTTCGGGCCAAACCCACCATCTGAACACCGATCGCTTGCGATCCGGCAGGGATGCGAGCCGTCACCAGTGCCGCATTCGCGAACCGCGTAAACCCTATCTGCCGACAGAAAAACTGGCACTCGGTACTTCACTACGAGTTGGCGATAGTGTGGATACCGATAAACCAATCACCACTTCCACGTAATACCCGCGTAATGGCAGCGAACCTCGAAGGCGCACGGCCGGAGCTGCGCAGCTCCATGCACGAATTTCGCGCACCTCGCGATCAATCGTCACACAGAGTTCATTGGGCTGTCACACAGGGCCGGTAGGCTGCGCTCCTGTCTACTTGTCTAGATAACCACACATGAGCCTCTACGCCGTTACCCGCGACCATGGCGCCGCACTCTACGCCCAAATCGCCCGTCAACTCGAACAGGACGTCACCAACCTCTACGCTGCCGGCGACTGCCTCCCCTCGGAGGGCGACCTGGCGCAGCGCTTCGGCGTCAACCGTCACACCCTGCGGCGCGCGATCGATCAACTGGTCACCGTGGGTTTGCTGGAGCGCCGCCACGGACGTGGCGTGTTCGTGCTCGACACCCAGATCGACTACCAGATCGGCGCCGGCACCCGCTTCACCGAGAACCTGGCAGCCCTCGGGTTGCAAGCGGAAAACCGCATCCTGCGCAAACAGACGCTGCCCGCCGTTGCGCGGATCGCCGAGCGCCTGGGGCTTGCAGTAAACGCTCCGGTGTTCTGGATCGAGACGCTGCGAACCACCGACGCGCGTCCGCTGTGCGTGATCTCGCATTTCATTTCCGCGACGCGCTTTCCCGGCCTGGATGAGCAGTACGCGGGCGGGTCGCTGCACCAGTTTCTCGCCGCGACCCACGGCTGCAAGCTCAGCAGGACAGAAAGCCTGGTGACCGCAGTGCTGCCGCAAGGCGATGACGCGCGGCTGCTGGCCATGCCGCAGCACTGGCCGGTGCTGCGGGTCAAGAGTGTCAACGTGGACGACCGGGATGGCACTCCGGTCGAGTACGCCATCACCCGGTTCCGCGCCGACCGGATCCAACTGCGCATCAATCCTTGACCTGTCTATTGATCAACCTTATGGGAGCAACCGCAATGCATATCAAACACACCCTTTCAGCCACGGCACTGGCGCTGGCCGTTTCCCTTACCGCCGCTTCCGCTCAGGCGCGCGAGATCGTCATGGGCCTTATCCCGGCGGAAAATAATGAGGAAATGGTGCAGCAATTCGAGCCGATGCGCGCCCACCTCGAAAAGAAGCTGGGCGAGAAAGTCAAGGTGTTCACTGCCACCGATTACGCCGGCGTGATTGAGGCGATGAAGAAGAAGCGCGTCGATATCGCCTGGTTCGGGCCGCTGTCCTATTACCTGGCCGAGCAGGAAGCCGGTGCCGAAGCCTTCGCCGTCGGCATCCGTGAAGGCAGCAGCTCGCACACCTACAAGAGCCTCTTCGTCGCGCCCTGCGATTCCGGCATCAAGTCGATCAAGGATCTGAAGGGCAAGAGCGTGGCCTTCGTCGACCCGGCCTCCACCTCCGGCGGGCTGATGCCGTCCTATATGGTCAAGCAGGAAACGGGGCAGATGCCGCAGGAGTTCTTCGGCAAATTTACCTACGCCGGTTCCCACGACGCCGCCGAGCTGGCGGTCAAGAACAAGACCGTGGATGCCGCTGCCGACAACGACATCACCTACGAAAAAATGCTCGCCAAAGGCCTCATCAGCAAAGAGACCAACTGTGTGATCAAGGAGTCCGACCCGCTGCCCGGCTCACCCCTGGTCTATCGCAGCGACCTGCCGACGGCAATGAAAAAGAAAATCCAGGATGCCATTCTCACTGCCCACCAGGACATCAAGGTCACCGGCTATGGCAGCCTGAGCCACTACGTGGCCATCACCCCCGCGGATTACCAGATGATCCGCGACATGGTGAAGGAGCTCGGCCTGCGCAAGGAGCAGATGCTCAAGTAATCGTCCAAGACAGGGCGGACCGCGCTGGTCCGCCTTGCCTGACAAAAAAGGAGAAAACCTGATGTCCGCGATTTCCATTCAATCGGTATCGAAACGCTTTCCGAACGGCTGCGAAGCCCTGATGGGCATCAATGCCGAGATCCAACCCGGGAGCTTCACGGTGGTGCTGGGGCCGAGCGGAGCCGGCAAATCCACGCTGCTGCGTGTCCTCAACGGCCTGGAAGCCTCCACCGGCGGCAGCGTGCGGATCGGCGGAGAAACCCTGGGCAAGGGCAATTTGCGCAAGCTGCGTGCCAGCGTCGCCATGGTGTTCCAGCAGTTCAATCTGGTGGATCGTCTGTCGGTGGTGACCAACGTCCTGACCGGTCGTCTCGCGCACCGCTCCTGGGTGGGCAGCCTGTTTTATCTGTTCCGCACCGAGGACATGGAAGTCGCCAGGCAGGCATTGGCGCGCGTCGGACTCACCGACAAGGCCTGGAGCCGCGCCGACAAGCTCTCCGGCGGACAGCAACAGCGCGTGGGTATCGCCCGCGCGCTGGCGCAGCGGCCCAAGGTGATCCTGGCTGACGAGCCGGTCGCCAGTCTCGATCCGGTAGCGAGCGAGGAAATCATGGCCCTGCTGCGGGAGATCCGCGACCGCGACGGCATCACCGTGGTCGTCAACCTGCATCAGGTGGATCTGGCGCGGCGCTTCGCCGATCGCATCATCGGCATGAACGGCGGTCGCGTGGTGTTCGACGGCACACCCGCCGAACTTTCGCCACAGGCCCTGCGCACCATTTATCAACGAGAAGGCATGGAACATGACAACAGTCTCGATCTGGCGCTGGCCTACGCCTAGCGGCCTGCCGCCACTGCCGCTGGTCGGTGGCGCGCTGGCGCTGCTTGGGGCGCTCTGGCTGACCGCTCCGGTGGTGGAGGTGGACTTCGTCCGCCTGCTCGGCGCCCTCGGCAGGATGGTCGCCTTCGCCGGACAGATGTTCGTCACGCCCGACTGGCACTATGTGCCGCAACTGCTGGCGAAAATGCTGGAAACCATCGAAATGACGGTGCTGGGCACCGCTATTGCGATCGTTGTCAGCCTGCCACTGGGCCTCCTGGCTGCGGGCAACGCCACGCCGCATCCGCTGGTCTACCGGATCACGCGCGACCTGTTGAGCCTGATGCGCGCCCTGCCGGAACTGGTGTGGGCGCTGGTCTTCGTGTCGGCGGTCGGCCTCGGTCCACTGCCGGGTGTGATGGCGCTGGCCTTCGTGACCGTCGGTTTCATGGGCAAGTTCTTCGCCGAGGCCATCGAAGTAGTCGATCACAAGGCGGTGGAAGGCGTGCGGGCGCACGGCGCGGGCTGGCTGCAGGTGCGGCTATTCGCCATGCTGCCCCAGGCACTGCCGGATTTCGTCGGCACGGTAATGTACATCCTCGATCACAACCTGCGCGCGGCCGCCATCCTCGGCCTGGTCGGCGCCGGCGGTATCGGCTACGACCTGGTGATGTCGATGCGTCTGTTCCAGTACGACCGGCTGCTGCTGATCGCGCTGGCCATCTATCTGGTGGTGACGCTGCTGGATCGCCTGTCGGATCGCTTGCGCAGCCGCATCATTCACGGCGCACGGGCATGAACATCGAGCAGTTGAAATCTACCCGACCGCCGCTGCCGCCGAAGCCGCGCAACCCGATGCCGGTCTGGGTGGCGACAACACTGGTGACGCTGTGGCTGATCGTGTGGGATCTGGACATCTCGTTCGAGGCGCTCGTCTACGGCGTGGCGGACATGGGCGAGTATTTCAGCCGCTATGGGCAACCCGATTTTTCCGACTTGTCCAGATATCTGGAACTGATGGGCATCACCCTGGCCACCGCGCTCTGGGGCACGGTGTTCGCGCTGCTGGTCGCGTTTTTCCTGGCGCCGCTGGCCGCGCGCAACTTCGCGCCGAACCCGGTGGCCTACCGTGTTGCCCGGGAGATACTCAATTTCATGCGCGCCATGCCGGACCTGCTGCTGGCGCTGATCTTCGTCGCCGCCCTCGGGCTGGGGCCGCTGCCCGGCGCCCTCGCGCTGGGAGTGCATACCGCCGGATTTCTGGGCAAATTCTTCGCCGAAAGCCTGGAGCGTGTCGATCAAGGAGTCTGTGAAGGCGTCGCGGCGACCGGCGCGAATTTCCCGCAGCGGGTCATGTACGCCGGCTGGCCCTCCATTCTGCGCGAGGCGCTGGGCTACACCCTCTACATCCTCGACCGCAACGTGCGCATGGCCTCGGTGCTCGGCCTGGTCGGCGCCGGCGGCATCGGGCTTGCCTTGCACGACACCCTGCGCCTGTTCGACTACGGCCAGTCGGGAGCGCTGATCCTGGTCATTCTGGCCACCATTTTGATCATCGACTACGCCTCGGCGTGGTTGCGCGGGAGACTGGGCTGATGGCCCTGGAACGCAAACACTGGATATGGGCACTCACTGCCCATCCCGTGCCCGACTTGCACGCGCTGGCCGAGCGGCTGGCGGTCGGCTGCGACGTCAGACTCACTCGCCTGCCGCAGGCCGGCTTGGGCCTGCTTCAGCTTGCCGACGGCGCCTTGCACGAACCCTATTATCTGGGCGAATTTCCGCTGTCCACGTGCAGCCTTGAACTGGCGCTGGCGGATGGTCGCCGGGCCGCGGGCGGCGCCCAGGTCATGGCCGACGACGCGGCGCTCGCCCGCTCGCTGGCGATCCTCGACGCTGTGCTCGCGGCCCGGCTGCCGGGTTGGGAAGCGGTAAGCGCGCAGGTGCACTCCGGCACCGCGCGGCGCGACGAGGAAGCCCGCCGCCGCCGCGCCGTGCTCGCCGCCACCCGGGTCGACTTCGCCCTGCTGGGTAATGTCGGGGAGGACGACGATGAAAACTGAGCGAATTTGGCAGGCCGATGCCCAACAGCGCGTATTTCGCGAACTGGTCGAGGCTTTTTCGCGGCCGGGCGCGGTGCGCGATCTGACCGACTGGCTCGCGGGCACCGCCGCGCAACGCGCCGTACTGGCGACCCTGATGGATGGGGAGACCACGCTCGCCGATCCTCACGCACGGCTCGGCGCCGCGGACTGGTCTCTGCTCCAGGCCCGGCGGGACACGACGGAGAGCGCCCGCTACGTCGTCGCCGACGGCCGCCGGGCACCCGGCTTCCAGCCCGCGTTGGGTACGCTGGAAAGCCCGGAATCCGGCGCGACCCTGCTGATCGAGGTGGCGGTCGTGGGCAGCGGCCCGCTGACGCTGGAGCTCGCCGGGCCTGGAATTGATGGTCTTGGCATCGACGGCCGGCGTGAACTGCGTCTGGACGGCCTGCATCCCGACTGGCTGCTCTGTCGCGCGGACTGGAGCGCCGGTTTTCCGCTCGGCGTGGACATTCTGCTCACCGATGCGACACGCATTGTCGCCTTGCCGCGCACCACGCGCGTGACAATTACAGGGAACCCATTGGCATGAGTTACGTTGCCATCAAGGGCGGCGGCCGCGCCATTGCCGGCGCTGCCGCCGTTACCGAATACCTGCGCACCGAGGAAGGGCTGGACAATCCCGCTGCCGGGCCGCTCGCCATCGACGCCATCCTCCATCAGTTGCGTCATCTGGTGGATCGCGTCGTTTCCGAAGGCGGGGTGTATCACCCGCAATTCGCCGCGCTCGCCATCAAGCAGAGCCTGGGCGATACGCTGGAAGCCGCGTTCGCGCTGCGCGCCTGGCGTTCCACCCGGCCGCGCCTGTCCGCCACGCCGCCGCTCGACACCTCGCGCATGCGCCTGATCCGCCGTATCTCGTCCGCCTTCAAGGACATCCCCGGCGGCCAGATGCTGGGACCGACGCCGGACTACGCCCTGCGCCTGCTGCGCCTGGAGCTGATGGACGAATCGCCGGAGGCCTTTCGCGCCGTGGCCCGCGACTGGCTGGAAAGCTGCCCCGAGGCGCAGTTGCCCGACAGCTTTCCCAAGGTACTCGACGCCCTGCGCGCGGAAGGATTGCTGCCGCCGGTCAGTGCCGTGCGCGACCAGGCAGCGTTTGATATCACCCGCGAACCGCTGGTGTTTCCGGTGCCGCGTTCGGCGGCGCTGTCCACCCTGGCGCGGGCGGAAACCGGCTCGCTGCTGGCCATCGCCTATTCCAACATGCGCGGCTACGGCGACGTGCACCCCACGGTGGCGGAACTGCGGGTCGGCTATCTGCCGGTGCTGCTGCCGCATCCGGTGACCGGCGAACTCACCGAAGCCGGTGAGGTACTGATGACCGAGTGCGAGGTGGTGGCAATGTTTGAGGCCGACGATGCCGGTGGCAAGCCCATGTTCACCGTCGGCTACGGCGCCTGTTTCGGCCACAACGAGGTCAAGGCGATTTCCATGGCCATTCTCGATCGCGCGCTGCAGAAGGGTATGCGGGACGGCCCGGGAAATCCGTCCGAAGACCCGGAGTTCGTGCTGCTGCACGTCGATGGCGTCGATTCCATGGGCTTCGCCTCGCATTACAAGATGCCGCATTACGTCACCTTTCAGTCCGACCTGGACCGCCTGCGCACCACGCGGCAGAAGTCGGGAGGGCCCGCATGAACGCCATGCCCCACACCACCCGCGGCAGCGCCTACAACTTCGGTTTTCTCGACGAATACGCCAAGAAGGAAATCCGCCGCGCTGTCCTCAAGGCGATCGCCATCCCCGGCTACCAAGTGCCCTACGCCTCGCGCGAAATGCCCATGGGGCGCGGCTTCGGCACCGGCGGCCTGCAACTGACGCTGGCGCTGATCGGCCCCGGCGAGGTCGTCAAGGTCATCGACCAGGGCTCCGACGACTCGGTCAACGCGGTCAACCTGCGCCAGTTCATCGAGATGACCTGCCCCGGCATCGCCACCACCACGAAAACGGCGGAGAGCACCCTGACCCAATCGCGCCACCGCATCCCGGAGCAGCCGCTGACAGCGGCACAGATCCTCGTCCTGCAGGTGCCTTATCCCGACCCGCTGGTGGTGGTCGAGCCGTCCGAGGACAAGCGCAAGGTCATGCACGGCGAGGCCGACTATTCGCGCCTGCTGGTGAAGCTCTACGAGGACATCGTCCAGTTCGACGAGATCACCATCTCGCACCGTTATCCGACGCGCATCAACGGCCACTACGTCATCGACCCGTCGCCGATTCCGCGCTGGGACGTGCCCAGGCTCAACGATGCGGCGGCCCTGACCCTGTTCGGCGCCGGGCGCGAGAAGAAGATTTACGCCGTGCCGCCGCACACGCGGGCGGAGCCGCTGGCTTTCAGCGACGTGCCGTTCCGGGTCGAGGATTTCCGCGACGCGGCGGGACGGCGCCGCGCCTGCGCCCGCTGCGGCTGCACGGATTCCTTCCTCGACGAGTTCGTCGGCGATGCCGGCAGCAAGACGTATCAGTGCTCGGACAGCGACTGGTGCGATGAACAATTGCTTCAGGCTGAACACGCCCAGGGGGAACCGGCGTGAACAGGATTCTCGAAGTCCGCGGTCTCTCCAGAATCTACGGCCCGGGCTGCCCGCACTGCGTCGACACCACCGGCCCGGAGGCCGACACCAACCTCTGCCCGCATTGCGGCAGCATCGTCGCCATCCATGACGTGTCCTTCGACCTGTTCGAGGGCGAGATCCTGGGCGTCATGGGCGAATCGGGCAGCGGCAAATCGACCGTGGTGAAGGCCCTGTATTTCGATCAGGCGCCCACCGGCGGCGAAGCGATCTTTTTCGACGGCGACACGCAGCACGAGCTGTTCGCCCTCAACGCCGCGCGGCAGCGCTGGCTGCGCAACCACCGCTTCGGCATGGTCTACCAGAACCCCCATCTGGGCCTGAATTTCAACATCAGCGCCGGCGGCAACATCGCCGAGCGCCTGCTGATGAGCGACCTGATGGACTACGGCGCGATCCGCGAACGGGCCAAGGCCTTGCTGGCGCGCACCGAGGTGCTGCTCTCCCGCGTCGACGATCTGCCGAAGCACTTCTCCGGCGGCATGCAGCAACGGGTGCAGATCGCCAAGGCGCTCGCCACCCAGCCGCCGCTGCTGTTTCTCGACGAGGTGACCACCGGGCTCGACCTGTCGGTGCAGGCGCGCATTCTCGATCTGATCCTGGAAATCCAGCAGGAGTTGAAGACCGCGATGGTCGTCGTCACCCACGACCTCGGCGTGATCCGCCTGCTGACCGGCCGCGCCATCGTCATGAAATACGGCCGCGTCATCGAGACGGGGCTGACCGATCAAATCCTCGAAGACCCCCAGCACGCCTACACCCAGCGGCTGGTGGCCTCCGCCCTGTGAGGAACGCAACATGACCCCACCCATACTCCAGGTCGAAGGCTACGGCAAGCACTTCGAGTTGCACGAGCAGAACAAGCTGATCCCGTCCGCGCACAACGTCAGCTTCACGGTACGCGCAGGCGAGCTCACCGCCCTGATCGGTCCCACCGGCGCCGGCAAGTCGTCGGTGCTGAAGGGCATCTACCGCACCTATCTGCCGAGCGCCGGCCGCATTCTCTATCGCGACGCGATGGGCCACGAACTCGATCTGGCCCGCGCCAGCGAACATCAGATCCTCGACCTGCGGCGGCGCGAGATCGGCTTCGTCACCCAGTTCCTGCATTGCCTGCCGCGCCAGCCAACGCTCGACGTCGTCGCGCAGCCGCTGTTCGGCCTGGGCGTTGCGCGCCCGGAAGCCAGGCAGCGCGCGGCCGACCTGCTGTCCGCCATGAGCCTGCCGGAGCGCCTGTGGAGCGTCTCGCCGGCCACCTTCTCCGGCGGCGAACGGCAGCGGGTAAACCTCGCCCGCGGCTTCATTGCCAGGCCGCGCCTGCTGCTGCTCGACGAGCCCACCGCCAGCCTCGACCCGGCGACCGCCGAATGCGTCATCCGCCTGATCGAAGGGCTCAAGGCCGAGGGCACGGCCATGCTCGCCATCTTCCACCATCCCGAAACCACCCGCCGGCTGGCCGACCAGGTCGTCGAACTGGCTCCGCCGCCCGCCGTCGAAGCAATGCTCAAGGAATACGCATGAACCCGCTGTATCTGACCGGCGCCCGCGTGGTGCTGCCCGACGCCGTGCTCGAAGACGCCGCCGTGCTGATCGAGGACGGCGTCATCGCCGCCATCAATCCCGAATCGGGCCGCGGCGCGCCAGCGATCGATTTGCGCGGCAAGACACTGATCCCCGGCATGATCGACCTGCATTGCGACGCCCTGGAAAAGGAAGTCGAGCCACGCCCCAACGTGCATTTCCCGCTCGACTTCGCCTGCGCCCAGGCCGACAAGCGCAACGCCGCCGCCGGGGTCACCACGGTCTTCCACGCCCTGTCCTTCGCCAACGAGGAACTCGGCGTACGCAACAACACCTTCGCCGCCGCGATGGCGCGCGCGGTGCACGCCTGGAACCCGCACGGCCTCATCGACAACCGGGTGCACTGCCGCTATGAAGTCACCGATCCGATCGCGCCCGGCATCCTGCTCGAACTGATGACCGCCGGCGAGATGCACCTGCTGTCGGTGATGGACCATTCCCCCGGCCAGGGGCAGTTCAGGGACATCGCCGCCTACCGCGACTATCTGGCGCGCACCTACAAAAAGTCGGAAGTCGAGCTGGCCGCGCTGATGGAAAACAAGCTCGCCCAGGCGGAAGGCGCGATGGCGCGCATCCGCCGGTTGATCGGCGCCGCGCAGGCGCAGGGCATCCGCGTCGCCAGCCACGACGACGACACGCCGGAGAAGGTCGCGACCCTGCACGGCTTGGGCGTCGGCATCTCGGAATTCCCCATCAACCTGGAATCCGCCCGCGCCGCCCGCGAATGCGGCATGAGCACGGTGTTCGGCGCCCCCAACATCCTGCGCGGCAAGAGCCAGTCCGGCGCCGTGCGGGCGCTGGACGCGGTGAAGGCAGGAGTGGCCGACTGCCTGTGCGCCGACTATCACCCGGCGGCGCTGATCGTCGCCGTATTCCACCTGCCGGAACTGGCGGCGATCACGCTGGCTGATGCGGTGCGGCTGGTCAGCGCCAACCCGGCACGCGCCGCGGGATTCACGGATCGCGGCGAGATCGCCATCGGCAAACGCGCCGATCTGGTGGTCGTCGCCCACGTCAACGGACTGGCCCAGGCGAGCCGCGTGTTCTCGGCCGGCAAGCCGGTGTTCGAAGCCCGCTTCGATCATGGTTGAGGCCACGCTGTTCTACGTCGTCGGCGCCTCCGGCAGCGGCAAGGACAGTTTGCTGCGCTATGCGCGCGAGCGCCTTGCGGGAGACCCCGGCGTGGTGTTCGCCCACCGCTACATCACCCGCCCGGTGGAAGTCGATGGCGAGAATCACGTCGCCCTGAGCGGAACCGAATTCGATGCCCGCCTGGCCGCCGACCTGTTCGCGATGCACTGGGAAAGCCACGGCCTGCGCTACGGCATCGGCCGGGAAATCAACCTGTGGCTGGCCAGGGGCTGCCATGTGGTGATGAATGGATCACGGGAATACCGGATGGAAGCGCAAGCTCGTTACCCGGAACTGGAAACGGTGTGGGTGGAGGTGCCCGCCGACGTACTGGCAGCCAGGCTCCGGGCACGGGGGCGCGAAAATGCCGGGCAGATCGCCGCGCGGGTGGCACGGGCAGGACAATTCCCCGCGCGCGGCAATGGAGTCCACGTGGTTCGCAACGACGGACCACTGGAACGAGGTGGAGAGCAACTGCTTGCCTTGATCAGCGCCAAGCGCAGGGTGATGCCGTGCGCCTGAGCTTTCTCGGCACCGGTTCCACCAGCGCGCCGCCGCTGTACGGCTGCGATTGCGACATCTGCACCGGCGCGCGCGCCGATCCCGGCATGCGCCGTCGCCCCGCGTCCGCGCTGGTCGAGGCGGGTGAGACGCGGCTGCTGATCGACGCCGGTTTGACCGACCTCGCGGAACGCTTTGCGGCGGGCGATTTTCCGGTGCTGCTGCTGACCCATTTCCATCCCGACCACGTGCAGGGCCTGTTTCCTCTGCGCTGGGGGGTGGGGAAGCGCATCCCCGTCCATTGCCCGCCGGATTCGCAAGGCTGCGCCGATCTTTACAAGAATCCGGGGCTGCTGGATTTCCAGCCGGTACGCCAATTCGAGGCCTTTCGTGTGGGACCGATGACCGTCACCCCGGTGCCGCTCATCCACTCCAGAGTCACGCTGGGTTACTGCATCGAATCGGGCGACAGCCGGATCGCCTACCTTACCGACACCACCGGGCTGCCGCCCAAAACCGAGGCCTTCGTGCGCGACTGGCAGCCCACCTTATTGGCGATCGACTGTTCCCATCCGCCTCGACCCGAGCCTCCGAACAACCACAACGACGTGACCCTGGCCCTGGCGGCCATTGCGACAATCCAGCCGCAATACGCCTGGCTAACCCACATCGGACATGAACTCGACCTCTGGCTGAACAACAACAGCCACGTTTTTCCGCCTCAAATCGTCGTCGCTTGTGACGGCGATGTCATCGACGTTTGATCTGGTGGTCAGCACGTTAAGACACGTTTCGAAACAGCGTTTCGTATTGGTGGATTGACGGTGAGGCCAATGACCTGAGAGCTGCCAGCTCGGCACGATGACTTCCGAAACCGCGAACCAGCTTAGAACGTTGACTCGCCGTTCTTGCGCAGCAACGCCACATTCCGACCGGGAAATTCGCGACACCAGCCATGACGTACGGCCAGATGCCGCAGCGTCGCCGCGCGGTAAAACACCACATGGGTCGGGTCGCGCGGGTAGTGCCAGTCGGCAAAGCACGTCGCGTCGGTTTGAAACTCCGTCATGAGCGCGAGCCAGCCGCCCGGCTTCAACAGCGCATCGAGTTTTCTGAATTCCTCGGCAGGCCGGTGAAAATGTTCGATCACCTCCGTACAGGTGATGAAATCGTAGGTGCGCGTCAACACGTCCCGGTCGGGTCGAAAAAACGGATCGAACAGCGCCACCTCGTGCCCCGCCTCGCCCAACATCGCCGCCAGCGCCGGCCCCGGACCGCAGCCGTAGTCGAGCCCCAGGCTCGCGGGCGAGAGTCGCTCCAGCAGCGGCACGGCGAGACGTGCCAGAAACTGCCGGTAACCCGGATCACCGGGTTCGTTGCGATGCAAACGATAGTGTGCGAGCTCGCTGTCCGGATCCGGCAACTGCGCCGGGTCGAGAAAGGTTGCCTGGCAGGATTCACAACGCCAGTAGTCGCGCGTACCCAGGGTGACAAAAAAACGGGCGGACTGCGCCTCGCAAACCGGACAGCGCATCAAGGTGCGGCCTGGAGGCTGTCTCGATCGCGTCCCGCCTCGCACCCGCGACAGCCATATGCGCGTTCGGCGGGACGCATGAAAAATCGGGTGCGGCTATGCGAGTTTCAGTGCAACACCGCACCGCCATCCCCGCAGCATTTTTTGTATTTCTTGCCGCTCCCGCAGGGGCAGGGATCGTTGCGATCGGGAACCGTCGCGTCGCGCACGAAAGGCTTGCGGGTGGGCTGCCGCCCGGCCCCGCCGCTGCGCTGTGCCAGCCAGTAGGCGTGAATGTCCGCCAGCGCCGGCACGATGGCGAGCACCCAGTGCTCGCCATCGCCTTCTTTTTCCACAACTTCCAGACCCTCGTCAGTGCCCAGCAGCATGAAGGGCGCAAACCAGTCCGGCTCGCTTTCCATCAACTCGCTCCAGCGTTCTTCTTCAAACAGCGTGCCGAGCAGGAAACCCGCACACCATTCGGCAACGCCCCAGGCTTGATCGAAATAAAACAGTGGTTCGAAATCTTCCGCGTTCTCCATGAACTGGCGCGCCAGGGAGTTGTAATGCCGCATCACCAGGCTGGTGACTTCGGCTGCCTCTTCGGCCGTTTCAAAACGTGGCGAAACCTGGCCATCTTCAATGTCCCATACCCAGGGCAACCACTCGGACGGCATCACCATACCGGGGCCAACGATCAGCGCCGCCATGAAACCTTCCATCATGGCGACGTCCATCGCGGTGTCTTCCAGCCCGGGCGAGGCGAGAAAGTCGTCGAGGGCGTTGATTTCCTGTTCGCTCAGATCGGTGTCCAATCCGACGCGCGGGTTATTCAGTTGCTTGGCCATCAGGGCCTCCTGAATCGGGTAGAGTTGTGTCGTGGTCAGGTCTATTGCTCGATACGGCGTGACGCTGATCCAGCATGCCTGCGCTGTCGCGTACCTGTCGGTCGCATCACAGGTCACTGAACCGCAGGGCATCGCGGGCGAGCCGATGCTGTTCGTTGCTCTCGATCTGCTGCAAGCTGCGCGCCACCTGGCGGAGATCGTCGAGATCGGCGCGCTGTGCCACTTCTTCGTAAATCCTGCGCAGATATTCATCGGTCGCCAACGCCGTGGCGACAACCACCTCGACGTTGTTGATGTCCATGTCCCGGACCTGCTCAAGCAGCTCGCGCGCATCCAGTTCCGGTGCGTATTGCAGCCAGGTGTCCATGATTCCTTGCGCCGCGCCCGCCTCATAGTCCTTGAGCGCCTCGGCCAGATGCCGTTCGTGCCGATTGAGATAGTCGAGCATCAGTTGCGCGCGCTCCGAGGTGGCGAGTTGCTCCAGTTCGGCGTATTGCCGCGCAAGCGCCTGGTGCAGGTGCCGGGAAAAATCGATGATATCCTTGATGGTCTTGAAACGCATGGCGTTGCTCCGCGTAAATTCCGTAATTGCAGTGGATGTCCCGATTTAGCTTTCCGTCACTCGCCGGCCGTGATTTGCAGACCGAAGATCGTCAGCGCAGCGCCTTCGACGCGATCTCGAAGCTGTCCTTCGACAGCTCTGGCACGGCCAGCACCTGTTCCAGCGCCGCGTGCATCGCTTCCGCCCGCGCCTGCGGGTATTTGCGCCAGCGGGTGAGCGGTGTCAACAGTCGCGCGGCGATCTGCGGATTCATGGCATCGAGTGTGAGCACCTGTTCCACCAGAAACGCGTAGCCGGCGCCATCGGCGCGGTGGAAATTCACCGGATTGCCCGCGCTGAAGGCACCGATCACGGCACGCACCTTGTTGGGATTGCGCAGATCGAACGCCGGGTGCTCCAGCAGCGCCCGCACCCGTTCAAGGCCACCCGGCAAAACACACCAGGCCTGCATCTGGAACCACTGGTTGACCACCAGGGATTCGTTCTGCCAGCGCGCGTAATAGCGTCCGAGCCCCTCCCGCGCATGGTCCTGCGCTTGCGGGACCGGATTGTTGAGCAGTGCCGTCAGCGCCGCATTGGTGTCGGTCATGTTGTCGGCGTGCGCAAACTGTTGCCAGGCACGTTCGATCAACTCCGGGACTTCCAGTTGCAGCAGATAGGCGAGCGCCAGGTTGTGCAGGCTGCGTCGGGCGATCTGTTGGGCGTTGGCGCGATAAGGTTCGGCGCTGCTATTGGCGGTGCAGAGGGCTTCGAACTCGGGCCGCAGCCGCCGCGCCAGTTCGCGGCGGGCAAACTGGCGCGCGCGGTGGATGGCTTCCACCTCGATGAGCTCGGCCAGTTCGCTCAGATAGGCCTCGCCGGGCAGCGTGAGAATGTGGGCCACCAGCGCCGGGTCCAGCGACTTGTCGGTGAGGAGTTCGCGATAGGCCTCGACCAGCCGGGCATCCAGCCCGAGCGGCCGGCCGGCCAGCGCATCCGCGGTCAGTTCCTGCAGGATATCGACCGCGAGCCGGTTGCCAGCTTCCCAGCGGTTGAAGCCGTCGCTGTCGCGGCGCAGCAACTGCACCAGTTCGTCGCGGCCGTAATCGAACGCCAGCTTCACCGGCGCCGAAAAGCCACGCAGCAGCGAGGGGATGGGCGGCTCGCCGACGCGCTCGAATACCAGACTTTGCGCGGACTCGGTCAGTTCGAACACGATGTCGGTGGCGCCGTCGGCGAAGCCGGGCACATGCAGCGGCAGATCGCCGTTGCGGCCCACCAGACCGAGCCGGATCGGAATCTGGAACGGCGCCTTGTCCGCGCATTCCGGCGTGGGCGGACAGCTCTGGGTGAAATCGAGCCGGTAGGTCTGCGCGCCGGCGTCGTAGTGACCACGCACCGCAACCCGCGGCGTGCCCGCCTGCCGGTACCAGCCCATGAACCGGCTGAAATCGCGGCCGCTCGCATCGGCCATGGCGGCGACGAAATCCTCGATGGTCACGGCGGCGCCGTCGTGGCGCTCGAAATACAGATCGCAGCCACGGCGAAAGGCATCCGGCCCGAGCAGCGTGTGAATCATGCGCACTACTTCCGCGCCCTTTTCATAAATGGTGACGGTGTAGAAATTGGCAATTTCCTGATAGGCATCGGGCTGCACCGGGTGCGCGGTGGGGCCGGCATCCTCGGCGAACTGGGCGGTGCGCAGCAGGTTCACTTCCTCCACCCGCTTGATGGTGCGCGAACCCATGTCGGCGGAGAATTCACTGTCGCGAAACACCGTGAAGCCTTCTTTCAGGCTCAACTGGAACCAGTCGCGGCAGGTGACCCGGTTGCCGGACCAGTTGTGGAAATACTCGTGCGCCACCACCGCCTCGACGCGCTGGAAACCCAGGTCCGTGGTGGTCTCGGGATGGGCCAGCACGCAGGAGGTGTTGAAAATGTTGAGGCCCTTGTTTTCCATGGCACCCATGTTGAAATCGTCCACCGCGACGATCATGAAAATATCGAGATCGTATTCGCGGCCGTAGACGCGCTCGTCCCAGGCCATCGCATGCTTGAGCGAGGCCATGGCGTGATCGAGCTTGTCGAGATCCTTGGGCTCCACATAGATGCGCAGCGCCACGTTGCGGCCACTCGCGGTGGTGAAGCTGTCCTCCATGCAGGCCAGATCGCCCGCCACCAGCGCGAACAGATAGGCCGGTTTCTGGAACGGATCGTGCCAGGTCACCCAGTGGCGCCCACCCGGCGCGGCGCCCTCCGCCACCGGATTGCCGTTCGCAAGCAGCACCGGAAACGCGCCCTGATCGGCCTCGATGGTGGTGGTGAACTCCGCCAGCACATCGGGGCGGTCGAGGTAGAAAGTGATCTTGCGAAAACCCTCGGCCTCGCACTGGGTGCAATAGAGACCGCGGGACTGATAGAGCCCTTCCAGCGAGGTGTTGGCTTCGGGGTGGATCGCCACCGTGGAGCTGAGCTCGAACGCCGCCGGCACACCCGGAATCACCAGTTCACCGTCGGCGTAGCGGTATTCCGCCGGCGCGAGCGCACGGCCGTCGAGGGCCAGCTCCCGCAATTGCAAGCCTTCGCCGTGCAGGCGCAGCTCGCGCGCGTGGACGGGGTGGTCGGGATTCGCGCGCAGCGCCAGGGTCGCACGCACCAGGGTTTCCCCGGGGCGGAGATCGAAGTGCAGCGCGGTGCGGTCGATCAGGAAATCGGGCGCCCGGTAGTCGCGCAGACGGGTGACTCGGGCCTGGGCATCGCGCATCGCCATCATGGACTCCTGGGTGACTGAATCGGCGGCCCCGCGCGCGGCGGCCGGATTCTGGGAAAAAGTGGCGGGATACGGTTGCGGGAATTGTCGGCCAGCGGGGGCAGCGTGTCCACGGTGTTGTGTCCACGGTGCTGTGTCCACGGTGCTGTGTCCACGGCGCCGTTTTTACACAGAGATGTTTCCACGGCGATGTGTCCCCGGCATAGGCGGCTGTGCTATGTTCGCCTCATGCGCGCCCTGTTGATCACCCTGCTTTGCGTAACCCTGCCCTTCGCGGCGGTGGCGCGTACCATGGATGCCATCAAAATACCCTGCCCGATGCAGCCCGCCCATCAGGCCATGGCGCCGAGCGCGCAGTCGGTGACCGGCACCTGCTGCAACGATGCGGACACCACCGCCAAAACCGGCAAGCCCTGCAAGGCCGGGCAGGAATGCCAAACCTCCCCCGCCGCCACGCTGTTGCCGCCGGCGGTGACCTCCGCGCCAAGCCTGTCTTCCCGGATAACGGCGACCGCGCCGATCACTCCCAAGCTCCACCCCGCCGGTATCTGGCGACCGCCAGCCCTGATCTGACGCCCCTGCCGGTGCCGTTGCGGCCCGCGCCTCGGGGATGCTCTGAATAACCGTCATGCCCGCGTAGGCGGGCATCCAGGATGCTTCGATACCCCTGGGTTTCCGCCTGCGCGGGAACGACGATCAAGTGGTTATTCGGCGTTATCCCCAAAAGCGCTTTCGGATCCGAAACGGCGATTCGTGCCGCCGCGCGCTTGCGCAGCGGCACTGCAAAGCTTCGGAGTCAGCTCATGCACATTGCCCTTGCCACGGCCCTGGCGGCGTTTCGCCGCCGGCCATATTTCGGATGCCCGCCCGGATACCTGCCCCACCTCGGATACAAATTGGCCGTCGTCGCCCTGGCCCTCGGTGTCGCGTGCCGAGCGACCGCGGCAACCGTACCTCCGCTTGAACCCCTCTCTCTGGATGAAGCCCTGCGCGTGGCGGAAGTACGGTCCTACGCTCTTGCCGCGCAAGACGCCGCGGCCACCGCTGCCGGGGAAATGGCCGTCGCCGCGCGCCAGTTGCCCGACCCGGTGTTGCGCCTGGCCGTCGACAACCTGCCTATCGACGGCGCGGATCGCTACAGCTTCACGGATGATTTCATGACCATGCGCTCCATCGGCGTGATGCAGACCATGACGGGCGCGGACAAACGCCGTGCCCGCGCGACGCGCTTCGAACGCGAAGGCGAAGCCGCGCGGACCGCGCACACGCTCGAACTCACCCACCTCCGACGCGACACGGCACTGGCCTGGCTCGACCGCTACTACCAGGATCAGACGGTGGCGCTGTTGCACCGGCAGCGCGACGAGACGGCCTTGCAGATCGACGCCGCCGAAGCCGCCTACCGCGCCGGTCGCGGCCCGCAGGCGGAAGTGTTCATGGCGCGCGCGGCCGTGGCACAGCTCGAGGATCGCATCCGCGCAGCCGAAGCGGCGCGGGCCAATGCCACCACAATGCTCGCGCGCTGGATCGGGGAGCGGGCATCGGCGTCGCTTGGCACGGCGCCGGATCTAGCCAACGTCCGACTGACGAACCACAGCCTGGCGCACGCCGCCGATCACCACCCCGATGTCGCGCTGCTGGCGAAACGGGAGGCGGTTGCGTTGGCCGAGGCCGACGTGGCCCGCCAGGAAAAGCGGCCCGACTGGAGCGTCGAGTTGACGTACAGCCAGCGCGGCCCCGCGTTCTCCAACATGGTATCGCTCGCAGTGTCGGTGCCCCTGCCCTGGGATCAGGGCAACCGGCAGAACCGGGAACTGGCCGCGAAGCTCGCGCTGGCCACCCAGATGGACGATGAACGCAAGGAGATGACGCGCGAACATCTGGCGGACATAAACCGCTGGCAACAAACCTGGCGTACCGATCTCGAACGTCTCGCCGCTTACGACAAGACGCTGCTGCCGCTCGCAACCCAACGTACCCAGGCCGCGCTTGCCGACTATCGGGGAGCCGGTGGGTCTTTGACCTCGGTACTGGAAGCGCGCCGGATGGAACTCGATACCGGCCTGGAGCGACTGCGCATCGAACAGGAGACCGCCGCGCTCTGGGCCACGCTTGAATACCTGCTGCCGACGGAGCACGACACGGTCGCCACCCTCTCGTCTCCCGATCTGACCGCCACCTCGGAGCCGCAATGATGAACATGAAGAAACTGGTAATCGGATTGTTCACGATCGCGCTATTGGGTGCCGGCAGCTACGCCCTGTACACGGCGGGCACGCGGCACGGCCTCGCCAGGGCGGACAACGCGGCGATGCCGGGCGCGGCGGTTGCGCCAACGGAAGTTTCGAACTGGAGCTTTCAGCAAGGCGCCGACGCCACCCTGCGCCATCTCCGGGACGGCCTCAAGGCCGGGGATATGGACCCCGAGACAGGGCGCCGGATTCTCTACTACCACGACCCCATGATGCCGGGAAAACAGTTCCCCACGCCGGGCAAATCGCCCTTCATGGACATGATGATGGTGCCGGCCTATGCGGGCGCCACGGGCGCGGATGACAGCGGCATCAGGGTCAGCGCGCACATCCGCCAGAACATCGGTCTGCGCACCGCACCCGTGACCGAAGGCGCGCTGGCAACGGAAGTATCGGCGGTCGGCGCCATCGCCTACAACGAGCGCGATCAGGCGATCGTGCAGGCGCGCGCGCTGGGCTATGTCGAAAAACTCCATGTGCGCGCCACCCTGGACCACGTCGTCAAAGGCCAACCATTGGTCGATCTCCATGTTCCCGACTGGGTTGCCGCGCAGGAGGAATTCCTCGCCGTGCGCCGCATGCAGGGGGCCAACCTGGCCCCGCTGCTCGATGGCGCGCGTGCCCGCATGCGCCAGGCCGGCATGGACGACGCCCAAATCCGGCGGGTGGAAACCAGCGGCCAGGTTCAATCCCGGCTGACGCTCGCGGCACCCATCGCGGGTGTGGTGACAGAGCTGGCGGTGCGCGAAGGCATGACCGTAACGCCGGGCGCAACCCTGGTGCGCATCAACGGACTGGGCACCGTCTGGGCCGAAGCCGAAGTGCCGGAAAGCCAGGCCGCGCTGTTGCAGCCGGGTGATCCGGTCGAAGCCGAGAGTCCGGCGCTGCCGGGCGCCGTCGTCACGGGACGCGTGCAGGCGCTGCTGCCCCGGGTGAACCCCGAGACGCGCACTCTCAAGGCTCGTGTCGAGCTCGCCAATGCGGATGGACGCCTGATTCCCGGCATGTTCGTGCGGATGCGCTTCAAGGACGCCAGCGGCCACCAGAGCCTGCTGGTGCCGACCGAGGCGATCATTCAGACCGGCAGACGCGCCGGCGTGATGGTGGCCGAAGACGCTGGCAACTTCCGCCCGGTCGCGGTGGAACCCGGCCGCGAAGCCGATGGCCAGACCGAAATTCGGCGCGGACTCCAGGCGGGTCAGCGCGTGGTGGTGTCGGGCCTGTTCCTGATCGATTCCGAAGCCAGTCTGCGCGGACTCGAAGCGGGCATGAACTCCGATCCTGATACCACCGCGCCGCTGAATCCGGGAGACCGGCCATGATCGCCGCGCTGATCCGCTGGTCTCTGGCGAACCGCTTTCTGGTGCTGCTGGCAACCCTGCTGATCTCCGCCTGGGGCGTGCTGTCCGTGCTGCGCACACCGCTCGACGCATTGCCGGACCTGTCGGACGTGCAGGTGATCATTCGCACCACCTGGCCCGGCCAGGCGCCGCAAATCGTCGAGAACCAGGTCACCTACCCGCTGACCACCACCATGCTGTCGGTGCCGGGCGCGAAAACGGTGCGGGGGTTTTCGTTTTTCGGCGACAGCTTCGTCTACGTCGTGTTCGAGGACGGCACGGATCTGTACTGGGCGCGCTCGCGGGTGCTCGAATATCTGAACCAGGCGCAGGCGCGCCTGCCGCCGACCGCGCGCTCCACGCTGGGGCCGGACGCGACCGGCGTCGGCTGGATTTACGAGTACGCGCTGGCCGACCGTTCCGGCAGCCAGGACCTCGGGCAGTTGCGCGCCTTGCAGGACTGGTTCCTCAAGTACGAACTCAAGACCGTGCCCGGCGTGGCGGAGGTCGCCACCATCGGCGGCACGGTGCGGCAATATCAGGTGGTGCTGGACCCTGACAAGCTCGCCGCCTACCGCATTCCCCACACCCGGGTGATCGAAGCGATCGGGAAGGCGAATCAGGAAGCCGGCGGTTCGGTGCTGGAGCTGGGCGAGGCCGATTATATGGTGCGCGCTTCAGGCTATCTGCAAACACTCGACGATTTCCGCGCGATTCCGCTGCTGACCACCGACGCCGGTGTCTCGGTGCGCCTGGGCGACGTGGCGCGCATCCAGATCGGTCCGGAAATACGCCGTGGCATCGGCGAACTCGACGGCGAAGGCGAAGCCGTCGGTGGCGTGATCATAATGCGCTCGGGCCGGAATGCGCTGGAAATCATAAACGCCGTCAAGACGCGCCTGAAACAGTTGCAGGCCAGTCTGCCGCCCGGCGTCGAGATCGTTCCGGTCTACGACCGCGCGGGTCTGATCGAACGCGCCGTCGATAATCTCGGCCACAAACTTCTCGAGGAGTTCATCGTGGTCGCGCTGGTCTGCGCGCTGTTTCTGTTTCATCTGCGCTCCGCGCTGGTCGCCATCGTCGCGCTGCCGCTGGGCATTTTGACGTCCTTCATCGTGATGCGTTACCAGGGCATCAATGCCAACATCATGTCCCTGGGCGGCATCGCCATCGCCATCGGCGCCATGGTGGATGCGGCGGTGGTGATGATCGAAAACGCCCACAAGCATCTGGAACGCCGTGCGCAAGAACATCCGGGTCAAAACCTGGAAAGCGAAGCGCGCTGGCGCGTGATCGGCGATGCCGCCGTCGAAGTCGGCCCGGCGCTGTTTTTCTCCCTGCTGATCATCACGCTGTCCTTCATCCCCGTGTTCACGCTGGAAGCGCAGGAGGGGCGTCTGTTCGCGCCGCTGGCATTTACCAAGACTTACGCCATGGCGGCCGCCGCCGGACTGTCGGTGACGCTGATTCCGGTACTGATGGGCTATCTGATCCGCGGCCGGATTCCGCCGGAGCACGCGAATCCGCTCAATCGCGGATTGATCGCGCTCTATCGCCCGCTGCTCGACATTGTGTTGCGCTTGCCGAAAACAACGCTCGCCGCGGCAGTGGCCGTGTTGCTGGTGAGCTGGTGGCCACTGCACAACATCGGCAGCGAGTTCATGCCAGCGCTGGACGAGGGCGATCTGCTCTACATGCCCACCGCGCTGCCCGGGCTGCCCGCGGGCAAAGCCGCCGAGCTGTTGCAGCGGACGGATCGGCTGATCAAAACGGTGCCCGAAGTGCAAAGCGTCTACGGCACGGCCGGCCGCGCCGAGACTGCGACCGATCCCGCGCCGCTGGAAATGTTCGAGACCACGGTCCGCTTCAAGCCGCGCGCACAATGGCGCGCCGGCATGACGCCGGACAAACTGGTCGCGGAGCTGGACCGGATCGTGCGCGTGCCGGGACTCACCAATATCTGGATACCACCGATCCGCAACCGCATCGACATGCTCGCCACCGGCATCAAGAGTCCGGTAGGCGTGAAGGTCGCGGGGCCGGATCTGGCCACCATCGATCATCTCACCGGCGCCATCGAGCGCGCGCTCAAGGACGTACCGGGCGTGACCAGCGCGCTCGCCGAGCGGCTCACCGGCGGGCGCTACATCGACGTCGATATCCAGCGCGACGCCGCCGCCCGTTACGGCCTCAACATCGCCGACGTGCACTCCGTGATCGCGGCGGCAGTGGGCGGTGAAAACATCGGCGAGACCGTCGAGGGACGCCAGCGCTTCCCGATCAACGTGCGCTATCCACGCGCAATCCGCGATTCCCTCGGCGGATTGCGCGCGCTGCCCATCATCACCGAACGCGGCCAGCGCCTGGTGTTGTCCGATGTCGCCGACATCCGCATCAGCGACGGCCCGCCGATGCTGCGCAGCGAAAACGCGCGCCTGACCGGCTATGTCTACGTCGATATTCGCGGTCGCGATCTCGGCTCGGCGGTGCGCGACATGCAGCGCGCGGTGGCCGAGAACGTAAAACTGCCCGCAGGCTATGCGGTGTCCTGGTCCGGCCAGTTCGAGTTTCTGGAACGCGCCGCGGCAAAACTCAAGGTGGTGGTGCCTTTCACCCTGCTGATCATCTTTGTGCTGCTGTACCTGATCTTCAAGCGCTTCGGCGAAGCACTGCTGATCATGGCCACCCTGCCCTTCGCGCTGGTGGGCGGCATCTGGCTGTTGTGGCTGCTCGGCTACAACCTGTCGGTGGCCGCCGCGGTGGGCTTCATCGCCCTGGCCGGCGTGGCGGCGGAATTCGGCGTGATCATGCTGCTGTATCTGAAACAGGCATGGCAGGCGCGGCTGGATGAGGGCCAGGACACCCGCGCCGATCTGCTCGACGCGATCCGCGAAGGCGCGGTGCTGCGCGTGCGGCCCAAAGCCATGACCGTCGCCGTGATCCTGGCGGGCCTGTTGCCGATCCTGCTGGGAACAGGCACCGGCAGCGAAGTGATGCAGCGCATCGCCGCACCCATGGTGGGCGGCATGATCACCGCGCCACTGTTGTCGATGTTTGTTATCCCGGTGGTTTATCTGTTGATGCGCCAACGACGGACGGGTGGGTTTGGGGAAAGAACCGGGATCCACCGGGGAGGCGAAAAAAACGGGGGCTAAGCGCCGCTGTCAGATCGTTGATGATCCCCATAACAGCATTGGCGGTGAGCGGTCCCCAAAGAGATGATATCTCACGCCCCCTCTCCAAATCCGGTTGCCGCCCGGAATCATTCAAGCCACCATGTCATGCACTGTGACGCCAATTGCCGGGGATCAGCCATGAGCATCAAGAAACCCGCCAGCAGCAAGGTTGACCGGCTGCTGGCGGAGCAACGTCTCTATATCGCGCAACGCGAAAAAGGTTATCGCGAGCAGGCGCTGAAGCTGTATGCCTGGATTTGCGGGCGTTGCACCCGGGAGTTCACCCGCGCCAATCTGCGCGAACTCACGGTGCACCATATCAACCACGACCACGACCACAACCCGCCGGATGGCAGCAACTGGGAGCTGCTCTGTGTGTATTGCCACGATGAAGAACACACCAAATTCGAAAATTTCATCTCGTACGGCAGCGCACCCGAGACCCGAACCGAGGCGGCAACCTTCAGTCCGTTCGCTGGGCTCAAGGATGCCTTGAAGAATAAAACCTCGTAATGATACGAAGGTCCCTTTGCGCAACAGCCCCTGAATCCGCTCCCTCGTTGCGAGCCCTTCCGAGTGGCTTCACCGGCAAAGTGGCCGTTACTTCGGTACCGCCGCACCAAACGCCCTCCGCTGCGCAACCGCGTATGGCGTAACACAGTGGTTTGTGCTGTAGTCCGCCAATAACGATTCCAATAACCACCGCAGGCAAGCCACGACGAAGGATGTAAAAGGCAAGATCGCATTCATCACCGGCGGCGCGGGCGGCCTGGATCTTGTCCCGATCAGCTTTCCGGCGTGACAATGAGGGTCACACCGTACATTCCATAACTTGCAACTGGCGATATCTGTAACTTGCAATATCCATAAAAAGGGGGATCGGATGGGACGCGTGAGCGGAAAAGTCGCACTGGTGACGGGTGGCAGCATGGGTATGGGTGAATCCCACTGCAGGCTGCTGGCTCGCGAAGGCGCGAAAATCATTGTGACCGATGTAGCCGTGGATGCGGGCGAGGCCGTCGCCAAAGCCATTCGCGACGCCGGCGGCGAGGCCATGTTTTTGCGCCACGACGTCGCCAGCGAAGCCGACTGGATGGCGGTTGTCGACAAGGCGGTCGGCGCCTTCGGCAAGATCGATATCCTGGTCAACAATGCCGGGATCGTGATATTCAAGCCCAACAACGAAACCACCACCGCCGAATGGGATCGCGTCATGAGCGTGAATTCCACCGGCGTGTTTCTGGGCTGCAAGCACATCGTGCCCGCGATGAAAAAGGCCGGCGGTGGCTCCATCGTCAATATTTCATCCATCTCGGGCATGGTCGGCATGGCAAGCCAGGCGGCGTATCAGGCCTCCAAGGGCGCGGTGCGGATGCTGACCAAATCCTGTGCCGTCGATTACGCGCAATACAACATCCGCGTGAATTCGGTCCATCCCGGCGCGGTGCGCACGCCGATCATCAATGTGCTCGGCGACGACACGTCGATGATCGATGCACTGGTCGCCACCACCATCATGAAGCGCATGGCCGACCCCATCGAACTGTCCTACGCGGTGCTGTTGCTCGCGTCCGACGAGTCGTCGTACATGACGGGCGCGGAACTGGTGGTCGACGGCGGCTGGACCGCAGCCTGATAAAAAGCCGAGAGGAGAGAGACATGGGCAGATTGGACGGGAAAGTTGCACTCATCACGGGTGCCGCGCGCGGCATGGGCGAGTCCCATGCGCGCTTGTTTGCAAGGGAAGGCGCGAGGGTAATCGCCACGGACCGGCGCGACAAACTCGGTGAGGAAACGGTGGCATCGATCCGCGCCGCCGGTGGCGAGGCCATGTATCTGTCGCACGATGTGACCGATGAAAACCAGTGGCGGAGCGTCATCGACGCCGCCGTCGCGCGCTACGGCAAGATCGATATTCTGGTCAACAACGCCGCGTTCGCCGCTTTTCACAGCGCCGAGGAATCCTCGCTCGAGGACTGGAATCGCGTGATGGATGTGTGTGTAAAGAGCATCTTTCTGGGCTGCAAATTCATTCTGCCCGCGATGCAAAAGGCCGGCGGCGGCTCGATCGTGAACATATCCTCGATCGCCGGAATGGCCGGCATGCCCCAGCAGGCAGCCTATCAAGCCGGCAAAGGCGCCGTGCGTATTCTCACCAAGTCCCTTGCGGTCGATTACGCGCAGTACAACATTCGCGCGAACTCGGTGCATCCCGGCATGGTGCGCACGCCCGGCACCCGGCTGGTGCTGGAAGACGAAAAATTCATCAACATGATGCGCGACAAAACCATTCTCAACCGCGTCGCAGAGCCGCTTGAACTCTCCTACCCGGTGCTGTTTCTGGCCTCCGACGAAGCATCCTTCATGACCGGTTCGGAAGTGGTCGTGGATGGCGGCTACATGGCGCAATAGCCCGACGGCGTTCCTGGTCGTTGAATCCGTGGTGATAGGGCCAATGGATACAGGCCGACCACGGATTGGCGCCGCGCGGACGGATGGTTTATCGTGGCGCCCCGCGACCGCGTGACGAAGGCGGCGGCGCGTACCCCGCTCATGCCCGAGTGGTGAAATCGGTAGACACAAGGGACTTGAAACAATTTGAGCCCCGCCGGGGAAACCCGGCGGGTGACGCCCGTCAAAGTCGGCGAACGCCCTGGGCAGCATCGCGCCCGCGCCAACGCCGAGCCAAGCCCGCCTCCGGGACGGGAAGGTGTAGAGAGCAGACGGCGGGCACCTACAGCCGCAAGGCCAGGGTGAAGGCGTGCTCCAGACCACGAACGCCGGCGGTTCCCCAAGGGCGGCGGCGAAAGCCGAAGTGGTACGAAAATCCCTCGACCTCCGGGTCGTGCCGGTTCAAATCCGGCCTCGGGCACCATTTGTTGTGGTTGCGACAACAGTAGTCCAGTACCGGACCGGACCGGACCGGACCGGATGAAATTTTCCGGCGGCAATCCAAGAATACTCTGAACAACCGTCATGCCCGCGGAAGCGGGCATCCAGACGACCCTGATATTCCTGGGTTCCCGCCGACGCGGGAACGACGATTACGTCGTCATTCAGTATCGTTGGGTGGGTAAGCGCTGCACACCCACCGAAAAGTCACGCGCAGGACGGCAAGCGCGGAGCCACGATCACGGCTCCGAACAACTGTCATGCCCGCGCAAGAGGCTGTGTGAAAAGTGCTATTTTTGGCCGAAATGGCATCATAACTCATCCCGGCCTCAAATATGAAGTGCAACACTTGCCGGGAGGTAATGTGTTGCAATGGGAACGAACTACAAACACCTGAGCTGTGAAGAACGCACGATGATCCAGTTGCATCTTGAGCAGGGCTGCACGCTGCG
>CAMTUJ010000023.1:0-71201 GCA_947084925.1 uncultured Gammaproteobacteria bacterium | reverse complement strand
TCAGGTAACTGTGGATGCCGTCCCGCCAGGTGTCGCGGAACGCTTTCACTTGTTCCGGCTCGCGCGTGATGTGGTCGCTCTTGCCGTCTTTCACGTCACGGCTGGTGGTGCTCCATTGAAAATTGCTGTTGAACTTGATGCCGTAGGGCGGGTCGATGTAGATGCACTGCACTTTGCCCCGTAACCCTTCGCGCTCGGCGAGGCTGGCCATCACTTGCAGGGAGTCGCCGAGGATCATGCGGTTCGACCAGTTCTGGTCGTGGGCATAGAACTCGGTCTTGTCCGTGCCTTCCGGGATGCCGTTGAAGTCGGCGAAGAGGTCGATTTGCGCGCCCAGCCCCCTCTCCCCCGACCCCTCTCCCGCGAGGGGAGAGGGGGGGAAGTGCTGCCCCTCTCCGGCGAGGGGAGAGGGGGAAGAGTGCTGCCCCTCTCCGGCGAGGGGAGAGGGGGGAAAGTGCTGTCCCTCTCCGGCGCGGGGAGATGGGTGAAAGCGGCGCAGGTCGTCGATCAGCACCTTGGGATGAACCTTTTCCTGGATGTAGAGCGGCGGGGCGTGGACGACGAGATCGCTCCAGTCCTGCTCGTCCTTGCCGCGCCAGACCAGTTGCGGGTCGAGGTCGGTGTTGCGCGGGTAGCGCACGGTTTTTGGAGCCTGCTGCTCTTTTTCCAGCACCGACTGGTGCTCGGCGGTGGGGATGTTTTTCCGCCTGGCCTCGTCGTGGGTGAGGGTTTCGACGCGCACGGGGGCTTTGGGTTTTTTGGCCATGCTCGGTGCGCCTAAGGGTGAAATGCGAAGTTCAGATGATCGGCGACTTGCGCCAGACGCCGGTCGCGCGTCCACAGCCGCGCCGGGTTCGCCAGCGCCGCCGATGTCAGCAGGTGTAGATCCAGGTAACCGATGCCGCGGCCCATCAGTGCGTGCCGGTCGATGAAGCCGAGCGCTTCGGCGTCGGTGGCCACCGGCGCCGGCGGCAGGTCGCGCAGCAAGGCCAGCAGCCCGGCCCGGTTGTTGAGGTTGCCGCAGGCCAGTTCGCCGATGACGAAGGGGTGCATGAGCACCTGGCCGGCTTCCAGCGCCGTGCGCAGCGCCGCGTCGCCCTGGCGCAGGTGGTCGATCCAGACCGAGGTGTCCACCAGAACCATGGCAGCGGGATCAGGCTGGCTGCGAACGGCGCCGCGGAATCGGCTTGACCTGGGGTTCGCTACCGCCCAGGCGCGCCAGCCGGCGGGCGCTTTCGCGCTCGATCAGGGCTTTCAGGCCCGCGCGGATCAGCGCGGTGCGCTCGGTGATGCCGGTGATGCGCTGCGCTTCGTCGAGCAGGGTTTCGTCCAGGTTGATGGTGGTGCGCATGGGGATGTCTCGTCGCAGTGATGCTTCATGCTACATCATATGGTGCTGTTGAAGATGCCTGGTTTTTATTGGCCGCGGCGGTTTCGATCATCTTGTCGAACTGGTTTGCAATCCTGGCCTTGAAGTCGGCCGCGATCTGATACACCTCGGTGAACTCGGCGAAGGCCCAACGACCATAGGTGCCGAGATGGTTTACGCCGGGCACCCAGTAGGTGTCCATGGTGGATTTCTTTTCCTTGGCATCCTCGCGCCGGTAGCCCTTGATCTCGACGATCAAGTGCAGCAGGTCGTCGGGGCCGTGGCCTTGGCCGCTTCCGCCATCCATGGCTCCCGCGGCATTAGGACGTCCCTGTCCGTCATCCACCAGCACGATGAAGTCGGGCCGATACTTGCGCATTTCGGAGCCGTAGCGATACGGGACTTCGAGGCCGAGGTTGTGATTCTTGACGTAGGCGCGAACCTTGGGATGCGACTCGGCAACCCGGCAGAACTCGCCTTCCCAGTCGCTGTCGAGCACCACCCAGTTGATGTGGCAGGACGCGGAACTCGTTTCCCAGCGGTCGGCGCGCGAGGTGTTGAAGCGGACATGGCTGGTCGAGCCGGTGGGGTTGTAGGCATCGAGCAGCGCCTTGATGGGCCGCTCGCCGAGGAACCTGCGGGTGATGGCGGCGGTGATGCGGTTGCAGGCCATGTCGGCCAGTTCCTGATACATGAGCAGCGCGGGATAGGTGTCGCCCTTGCAGACAAGGCAGGTATCGAGCCATTGCTTGGTGATGCGCTTGAGTTGGCCGAACAGGTGCAGCTTCGGTTCCTCGCCGGGGTCGCGCCATTTGGTGTAGAGCAGTCGCTGCGTAATCTGGAAGACGAGCGTGGAGGGCCGCATGTCGCCGAGGCGCTTGAGGCTCATGTCCGCGCCTTCGCCGATGATGCCGGAGTTGCGGGTAATGGATGGCCCGACGAGGTCGGGACTGAGTTCCAGGACAGAGTCGTCGTTGAAATCGGCGCTCAGCCGTTCCTCCGGCAACTCGATGCGATAACCCTCGACACGGGGGAAGTGGATTTCGAGCGCGTCGCGCTCTGGTCGCATGGCCTTGACCTGAACCGTCTCCCGCGGCGGCTGCGGCGGGGCGATGACGGGCTTGGCGGTGAAGTCGAAGGGAATGCCGAAGACGTCGGCATATTCGACGTTGAAGAGCCCCTGGTCCGGGCCGTCTTCGTTGAGTTCGTAGGACTGGCGGCGCAGCGCGCGCCCGATCACCTGCTCGCACAGGAGCTGGGTGCCGAAAGCGCGGATGCCGAGGACGTGGGTGACGGTGTTCGCATCCCAACCTTCGGTGAGCATGGAAACGGAGACAACGCAGCGGATGGCGCCACCGAGCTGGCCTGGCTTGCCGACCGTGTTCATGACCTCGCGCAGCAATTCCTGGTCGGTGATGTTGTCCGCCGAGCGGGCGTCCCCGCTGCGCTCGATGATCTCGCGGCGGAAGCGGTCGATTTCGTCCGCGGCCATGCCGCGAAAGCTGTCATCCAGCGCGTCGCCGGCTTCGAGTTGCTCGGAGTCAATGAGCAATGTGTTGGGACGCGGCAGCGGATTTCCGGAGCTCTCGTCGAAGTTGCGGAACAGGGCGAGACGGCCGTTTTCCAGTGTCGTGCTGCCGTCCTCGTCGCGCCGGTGGAAGCCGGAGATGTAGTCGTACACCAGTTTGGAGATGGCGGTGTTCTGGCAGACGATGATGAAGCAGGGCGGCACCTTGATGCCCTTGTCGGCCCACAGCGTGAAGGTTTCCTCGTAGTGGCCGTAGAGCGCTTCGATGGCCGTTTGCAGGCGGGTGGGTAGCTTGAGGGGATCGAGTTCCTCGCCCCGGCCCCGGCCTTTCCTGGGCATGTCCTTGCGGCTGTGCTCCCACAGGTTGCGGTAGACCGGCAGCTCGTCGCCGGGGATGTTTTCCGCCACCGGCACGCGTGGCAATTTCACGATGCCGCACTCGATGGCATCCATGAGCGAAAAGTCGCTCATCGTCCACGGGAACAAGGTGCCCTCGACATACCCCGAGCCGCTGAGGAAAAACGGAGTGGCCGAGAGGTCGATCACGCGGGCGAGGCCCAGCTTGCGATTCACCGCCTCCAGACCGGAAATCCACAGGCGTGCGGCTTCGTTGTTCTTCTCCGCCTCCTTGCGTTCGTCGCCCTTCAGATCCTGGTCTTCGTCCGAGTTGGGTTTTTCCCGGTAGCAGTGGTGCGCCTCGTCGTTGAGCACGAGGATGTTTTTCATCCCCATAAGGTCGGGCATGACGCGCTGGATCATCTGACCTTCGGTCTCTTTGGTCTGAAGGTCTGCGCCGGTGCGGCCTTTGAGCAACTGGCGGCCACCCTTGGAAAGCTCGATGCGGTCGCGCAGCTTGAAGGCGTGGTAGTTGGTGATGACGATCTTGGCTCGGTTCACGTCGTCGAGCATGTCGTGCGGCACCAGCTCGCGGTCCTTGTAGTAGCTGTCGGGGTCGTTGGGCTGGAGCACGCGCAGCCGATCCTTGATGGTCAGCCCGGGTGCAACGACGAGAAAGCCACGGGTGAAATGCTTGCTGCCAGGGCGGCGAACGGCGTTGATCGTCTGCCACGCGATGAGCATGGCCATGACCGTGGTCTTCCCCGCGCCGGTGGCGAGCTTGAGCGCGAGGCGCATGAGCTCGGGGTTGGCGTCTCTGTTGGCACCGGCCAGGTGATCGAGCAGGCGTTTGCCGCTCGTGGACCGGGGCGCGACCTCGGTCAGCCAGATGGCAGTCTCGACCGCTTCCACCTGGCAGAAAAACGGCCGGATGCTGTTGAACGCGTGGTGGCGCCAGTGCTGGAGCAGGCGGGCGGTTTCGGGCGTGACGCGCCAGTCGGCAGGGTTCGGGATCGCCCGCCACTTGTCCACCTCGGCGCGCACACCGTTGATGATGGCCGAGTGGTATTGCTGCGCCTGCGTGGACAGGCCGTCGTCGAACAGCAGCGCGTCCTGCTTGGCCGCGCCCCTCTGTTTGCGTGGCTTGGGAATCGGGGTGATGAACTCGGCGCGGCGGCGACTTGGCCTGATGATCTGGGTCGGCTGACCGGTGTCGTCCAGCTCCCAATGCCGCGACGGGTATTCGTAGGGAGAGTTCAGAATCGGGTGGTCGAAGAACGGATTAGACATGATGAATCCCATGCGACTGGCGACCGGCCAAGGTATCGGTGCCGGCGTGCGGCGGGGCGCAGCCCGTGTCAAGGGAGGAGCTCGGTGCGGACTTCCTGAAGAGCATCCGGGATTCTTATCGTTTCGGTGGCTGAGGGTTGCGATCGTCCGTCAGACGCAGTGCCCGCTGCTCCGGGATCATGACAATGCGGCGCTCGCAATAATCCATGATTGGCATCTCCACTATGCTGGCGATGTACCGATGCTCGCGGTCGGTGACCGCGTGCAGTACTTCCATCAGCGCCGGTTCATGCGCAAGGCCAGGTACTGTGAGCCTTGGTTATCCCGCTACGGCTATGGCGTGGCATGCGCACGGGCGATCCAGACTGTACGGTAATATCGCGCGAGGTCCAATAGCGTTTTTTGGCGCTGTACCCACAAAAACGCCGTCACTTGGACGGCGTTGGGCATTGCAGTGGGTATTGATGGTGGTGGACGGTTGACGGTAGGAATGTGTCCTCAGTCAGCCGTTTCGGACCAGTGCAGACGCCTGCGGAATGTCGCAAAGACCGGTTCATGAATCCACCACTTCCGCAGCGATCCGGTAACCCATCGCCCGGTACCCGCGCTGGCGCTTGTCCCACATTCGGAGCAATGCCGGGTGGCCAGCGTCGACGAAATCGATGATCCGAACCCCGGTCTTGGATGCGTGCTCCCGGTGCAGGCGGCCGGCGTACTGCTGCAGCGTTCCCTTCCAGGAAACCGGCATCGCCAGTACCAGCGTATCGAGAGGGGGATGGTCGAAACCCTCGCCGACCAGCTTCCCCGTCGCCAGCAGGATGCGCGGCGCGTCGGCCGGCAAGGCATCCAGCTGAGCAATGAGGGCGCCTCGCTGCTTCTTCGACATTCGGCCGTGTAAAACACACGGGCCCGGCTCATGCCCATCCAGCGCTGCGCGAATGGCGTCGAGATGCTCGGTCCGCTCGGTCAGCACCAGTACCTTGCGGCCCTGTGCGAAAGCGCCCTGAATTTCTGCTGCGATCGCGTTGGTGCGATCCTGGTCGTTGGCCAGATGCCGGAATACATCCTGAATCCCAGCTTCGGATGGCAGATCGATCCGTGCGAAGCGTGACCGTGGTACGACCTCCAAATCCTGGGGAGCACCGGCGGGTGTAGCTGCCGTGTGGCGGATCGGCCCGCACTGCATGAAGATAATCGGCTGCTGACCGTCGCGACGGATCGGCGTCGCGGTCAGGCCGAGCACGTATTTCGCCTTGGCGCGCTTCAGGATGGCGTCGAAGGACACCGCGCCGACGTGGTGGCACTCGTCGACGATCACCTGCCCGTAGTCCTCCACCAGCGGGTTCACCTCGCCTTGGCGGGACAAGGACTGCATCACCGCGATGTCGATCTTTCCAGTAGGCTTGGCCTTGCCGCCGCCGATGGTGCCGACCATCCCCTTCCCGGTGCCAAGAAAGGCCTGCAGGCGTTCCTGCCATTGCTTGAGCAGTTCGGTGCGATGCACCAGAACCAGAGTGTTCACTCCCCGCCGCGCAATCATCGCAGCGGCCGTCACCGTCTTGCCGAACGCGGTCGGCGCGCAGAGCACGCCGGCATCGTGTTGCAGCATCGCCGAGACGGCCATCTCCTGGTCAATGCGCAGGGCGCCGACGAACGCCACGTCCAGAGGTGCGCCGGCGAAACGCTCGTCTTTCAGATCGCAGGCGATGCCGTTGTCGCGGAGCAATGACAGAGCAGCGTCCAGGCAGCCGCGCGGCAGTGCGATGTGCTGAGGGTAGTTCTCCGCGCAGCCGATGACGCGCGGCTTGTCCCACACCGACATCCGCATCGCCTGGGCCTTGTAGAACTCGGGGTTCTGAAAGGCCGCCAGGCGGATCAGGCGGTTGGCCAGCGCCTGCGGCAACCGTGCCTTTTCGAAGTAAATCAGGTTGGCCAGGGTGACCGTCAGCGAGCGGGGCATGGTCCCCGCCAAGTTCTTCGACACAGGACTCTCGCGCCTCCAGGGCGTCGCCAAGTCTTCGTCGTCGATAAAGGTGACGTCCAATGGATGGATGCCGCCCGTGGCGCGCAGGATAGTCGGCTCGATATCGTGTGCCGCCATGGGCTGGATGGACG
This sequence comes from uncultured Gammaproteobacteria bacterium, assembly GCA_947084925.1. Classification (GTDB taxonomy): domain Bacteria; phylum Pseudomonadota; class Gammaproteobacteria; order Pseudomonadales; family Porticoccaceae; genus JAGPUQ01. Next base: position 64,563 of record CAMTUJ010000023.1, on the reverse strand, counting down.
CCAGGAAGGCCCATTGATCCGCATAGGGACACAGATCAGCATCGACGAAAACGCTGAAACCCATCTCCCTCGGCGCCTTTTGCAGCGGCAAGGCAATCAGGTTGCCGAAGCCGCCCTTGGGCATCGTGTCCTGGTTGGGGAACAACCGGTCGTAGGAGGTGAGTTGGAGCTGCCGCGTGCGTACGCAGGTATGGCTGATGATGGCCGTGCCCAGCCGCCGCGCATCACGGGCCGAGACACGGCCGGCGAAGAACACCCATGCGTGTGCGCCTTTCCCGGAGCGCGAAATTTCCAGCGCGGCCGGTACACCGAGCTCGTCGCAGGACTGCATGAACGCTCGCGCATCGTCCCGCCATTCGGCCTCGTCGAAATCGACGGCCAGGAAGTAGCAGCTGTCGCCTTCCATCAGCGGATAGACGCCGACCGTGTGCTCACTGGCCAGATGGTTGTAAATCACCGTGTCCGACAGCGGGATCAGAAGGCGATTGCTGCAATCTCCGCACTTGATGCGCGGCTTCTCGCACACGCCAGCGCGCCACTCGTTCGCGCAGGCGGGCGCGTAGCCAGACTTGCCCGTGGTCTTGTTCTCCCAGCGGACGGGGTAGACGTCGGTGCGGCCACGGAACAGTCGGCGAAACAGCGCAACCTTTTCCTCGGTGGACAGCCGGGACGGCTCCGCTGGCGGAGTCGCCGGCTTTGACGGTGGACGCCACTTGATGCCGTGCGATTCGAGCAACGCGATCAGGCGCGTGTTCTCGGCTCGCAGTGCAGCCACTTCATCGCGATCGGTCATCAGGCCCGAACTCTGCAAGGAGATCGTCCATGTCGTCGCCGACGCCATAGCCGAAGTTGTGGCTGATGTGGCGCACGGCATCCAGGCGCGCCATCAGTGGGGAGCGGCAATCTTGAGGCAACGCATCGATGGCTTTCAAAGCCTGCTCGAACATCCGGACAAGCGCGTCAAAGTAACCCTCATCCTGCAAACCGACATCATTGCTGAAGCCCGCCGCGCGCTCGCAGTAGAACACCATGAGTTCAGCCAGCCCTTCCGGCTGGCCGATGGCCTTCTTGTAGTCCGAGATGGCTTTCTTGGCCTTGGCCACCGAGGTGTCCTGATTCTTGAACACATCTGGCCAGAGCCAGCGGTCTATCGTGGTCTTGTACGGCTTCAGCACGTCGCCGCCCAGCGCGAAGCGCGCGTGCAGGAAGGACTGATTGTCCTTGCTGGCCGCGTACAGGTCCTGCACCAGGCCGATCAGGCCGGCACGGTCGAAGTCGGCCAGTTTTGTTTTGACCTCGCTCCAACTGGGCGTGCTCTTCTTCGTGGGCATCGGACCTATTTCTTAACGATGTCTGGTTGGCTGGCAGATTCGATTTGCTTGAGCACCCGGTCAAAATCGCTCTCGAACAGCCGGTCCTGCACGATCCGATACTTTTCGAACTCGCTCTCCGCATGCGCCTTGGCGATTTCCGCCGTGACCCTGCCAGCGTCCTGCAACACTTCCCGGTCGGTGGCCTCGATGAAGCGGTTGAGGCGCGTTTCCCAGTCCTGCATGGTCATGGGGATCTTGCGCTGTGCCATGTCCTCGGCCACGTCCAGATAGGCGTTGACCAGGCGGGAGAGTTGCGCCATTTCGTGCTCGGTGAGGTAGTTCTTGGCCACCACCACATCGAACTTCTGGATCTTGCCGCTGGGCGCGTCTTTCCAGGAGGTCAGCCCCATGCAGTCTTTGCCGGCATCTGCACGCTGGTAGATGACCTCGGCTGCGGTCTGGCCGTGAATGGCCCAGTGCAGCTTGTTTTGCACGGTGGCGAAAAAGCGCTTGGTGGCCTGCGCCGTCACGTCGTAGTCGATTGCCGTGGCGTAGATGTCGGTGATCTTCTGGTAGAACTTGCGCTCCGAAAGCCGAATCTCGCGGATGCGCTGCAACTGCTCTTCGAAATACTGTTCGGTGAGGATGGAACCACCGGCCTTGATGCGCTCATCGTCCATCACATAGGCCTTGATGGTGAACTGCTCGATGACGCCCGTGGCCCACTTGCGGAATTGCACCGCGCGCTCGGAGTTGACCTTGTAGCCCACGGCGATGATGGCTGGGAGCTTGTAGTGCTGGGTGTTGTAGCTTTTGCCGTCACTAGCAGTTATCCGAAAATTTCGGATAACTGACTCGGCTTCCAACTCGCTGTCTGAAAACACCTTTTTCAGGTGGTAGTTGATGGTCCGGACATCCACGTCATACAGCTGGGCCAGCATCTTCTGGGTCAGCCAGATGCTCTCGTCGGCATAGACGGCCTCAACGCCTCCGCCCCCGGCCGCAGCCACAAAGGTCAGGTACTCGGCTGCCGAGGAGCGGACCAGTGACACCTCTTTGCTCTTGGGAAGTTGCGGTGGCTTCTTCTTGGTCATGGATGCCCGTGCCTCATCGTCATCGCGCTCACGTCAGCCCGAAATACCGCTCGAAGAAGGCAGCCAGCTTGTCCAGCACCGTCTGCTTCTTGCGCCCGTGGCCGTTGTCCTTCGAGAAGCGTGAAACCGGCGGCAATACATTCGTGATGGCGGTGCCGGCGGTGGGGATGGAACCATCGCGAAAGGCATTGTCGATGAAGGCGCGGGTGGCCTCGGCGTTCAGATTTTCATCCTGGATGATGCGTTCCAGTTCCTCAGCCTTTTTGGCCACCACAAAGGCCTGCCACTGGGCATCCACCTTGCCCTTGGTGGATACGGCATCGACGAACTGCTCGATGAGGTCCTTCTTGTTGCGCAAGCTCGGGCTGGCATTGACGGTGCGCTCGATGGTGGCGCGGATTTCCTTGTCCTCGCCTGTGCCCTTCTTCTTCAGATACTGCTCCACCAGCATCAGGATGTAATCGACGCTGATCTCGACCTGCTTGATCAGCTCGATCTCGAACACCACGTCGTCGTTGATGCTTTCCTTCTCGGCCTCGTTGGCGCTTCGGAATTCGGCGTAGAGGTTCAGGTAGACGCTCTGGTAATCCTGAAAATCGCGCTGGGCGAGGATTTCGTTGCCGGCAAAGTCGTCGAAGGCGGTGAGGATGTTCTTCAGCCGCAGGATGGCGCCAAACAGCTTGATGAAGGCCTTCTGCGCCGCCTCGCCCACAATCGGTTGCCCGAGCGGAAACAGCGCCTGCAATTCGGCCATCTTGCCCTGGTACTCGGCGTAATACTCGGCGTAGGGTTTCAGCAGCACGATGCCCTTGGCATCCTTGTTGCCGAACAGGGCCAGGGCATCGTTGGTGGCGTCCTCCAGATTGCGGAAGGAGACGATGTTGCCGTAGGTCTTGACCGAATTGAGGATGCGGTTGGTGCGCGAATAGGCCTGGATCAACCCGTGGGCCTTCAGGTTCTTGTCCACCCACAGGGTATTCAGGGTGGTGGCGTCGAAGCCGGTCAGGAACATGTTGACCACGATCACCAGATCCAGATCGCGGGTTTTCAGCCGCTGCGACAAATCCTTGTAGTAATTCTGAAACTTGTCGGCCGAGGTGTCGAAGGAGGTCGAGAACAGCGCGTTGTAGTCCCTGATTGCCGCCTCCAGAAAATCCCGCGAACTCGCATCCAGCGCCCCGGTCTCGAACGCCTCCTCGCCGAGCAGTCCATCGGGATCGTCCTCGTTGGCGACAAAGCTGTAGATCAGGCCGATCTTGAGCCGCTGCGCCTCGGGCAGCGCTTGCTGCTGCGCGGTGAACTCGGCGTAATAGCGCTTGGCGGCATCGATGCTGGCAGTGGCAAACAGCGAATTAAAACCGGCCAACCGCTTGCCGTGCATCTTGTAGGAGGCGGCGCGCCTGGTCTTCTGGTCGAAATGCTCGCGGATGTAGCCGACGATCTGGCTGATGCGCTCCGGCGCCAGCAGTGCCCGCTCGGTGTCGATGGCGGGGACTTGCTTGTCCTTGATGTGCTCGGATTTCCTGATGGTGTTGATGTAGTCGATACGAAACGGAAGCACGTTCTTGTCGTTGATGGCATCGACAATGGTGTAGGTGTGCAGCTTGTCGCCAAAGGCCTGCGCGGTGGTGCGGCGCAGCGGGTTGCCACCTGTTCCTGCGTTCTCGGCAAAGATCGGCGTGCCGGTGAAGCCGAACAGGTGGTAGCGCTTGAAAACCCGGGTGATTTCGCTGTGCATGTCGCCGAACTGGCTGCGGTGGCACTCGTCGAAAATCACCACCACATGGGCGTCATAGACCGGATGCTTCCTGTTGCCCGCCACGAAGCGGCTGAGCTTCTGGATGGTGGTGATGATGATGCGGGCGTTCGGGTCTTCCAGCTGCTTTTGCAGCACGGCGGTGGAGGTGTTGGAGTTGGCCGCGCCCTTCTCGAAGCGCTCGTATTCGCGCATGGTCTGGTAGTCCAGGTCCTTGCGGTCCACCACGAACAGCACCTTGTCCACACCGGGTAGGCCGCGCGCCAGTTGCGCCGCCTTGAAGCTGGTGAGCGTCTTGCCGGAGCCGGTGGTGTGCCAGACATAACCCCCGGCAGCGATGGTGCCCAGTTGCTTGTGATTGGTACTGGTGGCGATGCGCTGCAGGATCTGCTCGGCGGCGACGATCTGATAAGGGCGCATCACCAGCAGCTTGCGGTCCACATCGAAGACGCAGTATTTGGTGAGCACATTCAGCAGCGAGTGCTTGGCAAAAAAGGTTTTGGTAAAGCCGTCCAGCTCGGTGATGGGCCGGTTTTTCGCATCGGCCCACCAACTGGTGAAAGCGAAGCTGTTGGAGGTTTTCTGCTTGCCGCGTTTGCTGCGCTGCTCGGCCAGGTGGCCGTCGCGCACCGTGTTGCTGTAGTACTTGGTCAGGGTGCCGTTGCTGATCACGAACAGCTGCACATATTCAAACAGGCCCGAGCCGGCCCAGAAGCTGTCGCGCTGGTAGCGGTTGATCTGGTTGAAGGCCTCGCGGATGTCCACGCCCCGGCGCTTCAATTCCACATGCACCATGGGCAGGCCGTTGACCAGGATGGTCACATCGAAACGGGTGCTGCGGGCGCCTTCTGTCTCGTACTGGTTGATCACCTGCAGGCGGTTGTTGTGGATGTTCTGCTTGTCGATGAGGTAGATGTTCTTGGTGCTGCCATCGTCGCGCTTCAAAAGCTGCACATGGTCTTCCTGGATGCGCGCGGTTTTCTCAACGATGCCGTCATTGGCGCCGGCAATGCACTGGCCGAAAAAGCGCTGCCACTCGGCATCGGAAAAGGTCACCTTGTTCAGCGCTTCCAGTTGCGCGCGCAGATTGGCGACCAGATCGGCTTCCGACGTGAGGGGCAGATACTCGTAGGCCTGCTTCTGCAACTGGGCAATAAAGTCGCGCTCCAGCGCTGCCTCGCTCTGGTAGCTCGGCTCGCGCACCCCCGGCTCGGGCACGAATTCGGCCACCACCGTGCTCTCGCTGGAGAGCGCGATCGGCTCATAACGATGGGGCTTGAGGTCTTCGCTCACGCAGCCTCCTTGAAGCTCAGCAACCGGTCGCGGTAGTGCTGGTACTGCTGACGCCGCGCCTTGATTTCGGCCGGCAGGCCACTGGAGAGGTCGTTCACCAGCGCGTCGAACTGGTCGAGGATGGCGACAATGCGTTCTTGTTCTTCGAGCGGAGGGACCGGGATGGCCAGTTTAGCAAGGCTCTCCCCGGATAAGCGCTTGACCTTGGCTCGGGCTACGAACTTGTTCTTTTCTGCGTGAAACGCCTTGGTCTGGAAGAAATAGGACACGAACTTCGGGTTCAACGAATGATGGAATACGAAACAATCGTCGTGAACTGCAACTTCATCATCGCCAAGCCACGCGACCGCCTTGCCAACATCTTCTACCGTCTCGCCAACTGCAGCAATGACGAGGTCACCCGATTGAGCGAAACGCAGGGTGGAGGCCAAGTCAGCACGCACATGGGAAACCGTCCTCATCGCAGACGTTCCGTATTGTGTGTAAATGTCGCCATAGTGAATGCATCCGATACCGTCAGGAACATAGTCATCCTTGGTGAATCGGCGCCCGCGTGTAAACTTGCCGATCTCACCCAAGGTCGTCCACCTTATGCTTGCTTGCGCCGCTCATGCGCTCATCGAAGCTGAGCAGCGCGTCGGCGGTAGTACTGGTACTGCCGCCGCCGCGCCTCCAGCTCCGCCTCCAGCTCCGCCTCCGGCTGAGTGAAGGTGTCCAGCACTTTTACGATCTCGCGCTGCACTTCGAGAGGCGGTACGGGAATCCTGATCTTTGCAAGGCTCTTGGCTGAAACGTCTATGACCTTTGTGCCTGTCGCGTGCTTCTTCTTCTCGGCGAAGAAACGCGGTGTTTGCAAGTAGTAGGAGAGGTACTTCGCGTCTTGGCCGTGCTTCAGCACCGTGGCGTGCCCGCCAGTGACAATCTGGGCGTCGCCAAGCCAAGCCAAGCCACAGCCTTGCAAACGTCTTCTATGTTCTCACTTGTGTTTGTGATGACCAGATCGCCGGGATCGACCTTGGCAAGTTTCTTCGCCTTTTCTGCAGAAATGAACGACTTTGTTTCCGTCGTCCAGATACCGTAATAGGTGTAAATCTGACCGTAGTGGATGCAACCTACCCCTGATTCTACGAAGTCAGATTTCGGCATCCCATTACCACGAACCAGGTCACCAAAATCACCGATGGCTTTGAACTCCACGCCCTCTGGGCACAAACGCGCGATGAGATCATCAATTCGGCTCATGCCTTCGCTCCTTCCAGATCCGCCACGATGGCATCAATGGCCGTGCGCAATTCCGCTTGCCGCGCGACGATGCGGGCAATTTCGGCATTGAGGGTTCGGATGTCCACCGCCACGCTGATGTCCCGTTGCTCGACATAGGACGGCACGGCGATGTTGTAGCCGTTGGCGGCAACCTCGCTGTTGTCCACCAGCCGCGCGAAGTGGTCGATGTTCTCGCGCCGGGTGAAGGCATCGAGAATCTTCTGCTGGTGGGTGGCGGTGAGCTTGTTCTTGTTGCCGCTGCGGGTGAATTCCTTGCTGACGTCGATAAACAAGGTGGCGTTGTCGTGCTTGGATTTTTTGAGGACGATGATGCAGGTGGCAATGGTGGTGCCGAAGAACAGGTCCGGCGGCAACTGGATCACCGCGTCCACGTAGTTGTTGTCGATCAGGTACTGACGGATCTTGGCTTCCGCGCCGCCACGATAGAGCACGCCGGGGAATTCGACGATGGCCGCGGTGCCGTTGACCGCCAGCCACGACAGGATGTGCAGGGTGAAGGCCAGATCGGCCTTGCTCTTGGGCGCCAGCACGCCGGCCGGGGCGAAGCGCGGATCGTTGATCAGCAGCGGGTTGGTGTCGCCGTCCCATTTGATCGAATAGGGCGGATTGGAGACGATGGCCTCGAAGGGCTCGTCGTCCCAGTGGTGCGGGTCGGTTAGGGTGTCGCCGTGGGCGATGTCGAACTTCTCGTAGTTGATGTCGTGCAGGAACATGTTGATGCGGCACAGGTTGTAGGTGGTGAGGTTCACCTCCTGGCCGTAAAAGCCCTGGCGCACCTTGTCGTGGCCCAGCACCTTGGCGAATTTCAGCAGCAGCGAGCCGGAGCCACAGGCCGGGTCGTAGACCTTGTTCACTTCCGTTTTGCCCACCACGGTGAGGCGGGCCAGCAGCTCGCTGACCTCCTGCGGGGTGTAGAACTCGCCACCGGACTTGCCGGCGGTGGAGGCGTACATCTGCATCAGGTATTCGTAGGCGTCACCGAACAGATCAATGCTGTTGCGCGAGAAGCTGCCGGCGCCGCCCGACAGCGGCAGATCACCGATGGCATTCAGCAGCTTGACCAGCTTTTCGTTGCGTTTGGCCACGGTGGAGCCGAGCTTGCTGGAGTTGACATCCAGATCGTCGAACAGGCCCTTGAAGTCGTCTTCGCTGTCCGATCCCTTGGCCGAGGCCTCGATGTCCACGAAGATGCGCGAGAGGGTTTCGTTGAGGTTGGCATCGTGCCGGGCGCGCTCGCGCACGTTGGCGAACAGCTCGGAGGGCAGGATGTAAAAGCCTTTTTCCTGCACCGTCTCGGCGCGGCCGAATTCGGCATCGGTGTCGCTCAAGCGTGCGTAGTCGAAATCGGTGTTCCCGGCGCGGCGCTCTTGTTCATTGAGGTAGCCGGTGAGGTTCTCCGAGATGAAGCGGTAGAACAGCATGCCGAGCACGTAGGTCTTGAAGTCCCAACCGTCCACGCTGCCGCGCAGGTCGTTGGCAATGCGCCAGATGGTCTTGTGCAGTTCGGCGCGTTCGGTTTCTTTGCTGTTGTTCGTCATGCGGGCCTTCTGCCAGTCAATCGCGTGAAGTGGGTTGCCGGATCAATCCAGCACGATCAGAAACTCGGTGGCCAGCGCCTCCGGCCGCACGGCGCGGGTGTCCGGGCTGCGGTGCATCTTGACCAGACCGTGGCGCTCCAGATGGCGCAGGGTGCGCGACAGGTTGCTGGCCGCACGGCCTGACCACTCGGCCAGCTCCAGCACGGTGCGTGGTTGCCGCTCCTGCATCAGGCGCAGCAGCGCGCGGTTTTCGTCCGACAGCAGACCGGCCAACTGCCGCCAGGAATCGAACCAGACGGTGGGCGTGGGGCTGGTGGCGTCATCGACTGCCCGACGGCCGGATTTGGCCGGACGGATGCCAATCACTGTGCGCATGCTTGGGTTCCCGCTTGTGGTAACAAGATGCTATCACGCAGGCATAGTATCTGTCAGCGACGAATGAATTTTCTTGGCGCACAGCAAATGGGGTAACAGCTGATCCCGTTGCCCCGTTTCCTTCAGGGTTACCCTTTTTGCCTGCAAGGGGGGTGTGAGGTCTAGGTGCAAACCGCAAACCCTGCAAACCTCGGTTTGCACCCTGACGGTAGACGTGCAGCGCGCTCGCGCCCCCCGTATACGAATCCGGCCAGGAAGGACCCGTCGTGACGAGGTGGCATCAGTCAGCTTTGTCGCTTGAGTGTCGCTGCAAGCGGGCCCGCAGCGCTTCGAAGTAGGAGGCGTCGACCGGTGTGGAGGGAGGCGAGGTAAGTCCCACGAGCAGCATCGCACGCAGATCCTGCCGGTCGCGGCGGTTCACATTGACGTCGCTGACGCCGTCAGGCGGTTTACGGTCCATTGTCGTCGGGCGCCAGGATCGCTGGAATGTCCCGCGCGCCGTGCAGAACGCGGATGATGGTGACTTCCTCTGGCGTGGCCACGAAGAAGATCACGTAGTTGCCGTGGGCACAGGAGCGGATGTCATCGCCGAGTTCTGGCCGCAGGCGGTAGCCGGGCGGGTTGGCGGCGATGCGTTGGCACTGGGTGCGCAGCTCGCGGATGAAGCTGACGGCCCGGGTGGGATTGTCGGCGGCGATGTAATCGCCGATGGCCTCCAGGTCCTGTTCGGCAAGCGGGGTGAGGGTCAGTCGCATCAACGGGTCTGGCCGTCAGCCTGGCCGCTGTACTTGGCCTCGAGCCGTGCGAACACCTCGTCGGCAGGTTTGGGCGTGCCGCTGGCCTTGCCGGCCGCGATGTCGGCGCGCAGGGCCTGTAACTCCGCCTGATGACGTTGTTCGTGTTCCTCCAGCAGACGCAGGCCCGCGCGGACCACTTCGCTGGCGTTGTTGAAGCGACCACTTTGCAGTTGCTCGCGGATGAAGGTCTCGAAGTGGCTGCCCAGGGCGACGCTGGTCGGCATGGCATGTCTCCTATCTGTTAATAACAGTTATTACAGCAGTGCATGCCTCGTTCGTCAATGTCGGGACAAGATCGAGAGAGATGAGCATTCCCGATGCTCACCCTCTCTCTTTAGAGAGGAATCGCCGGGAATCGGGAAAGTGGCGCCGCTGCTGGGTTTGCGTGTTCCCACCCCCATCCGGGAACGGTTTTGGCCGGGAACGCTGGAATCCCGCGCCAGTGCTGGGTTTGGCGTTCCTGCCCGGCCCTGCGTTCCCGGTCGGGAAGCGGGAAGCCGGGAACAGAGATGTGCCCCGGCAATGCTCATGACTGATCCTGCTGGCTCGTGTTCGCGCGCTTCAGATGCCCGGTGACGAAGGCGGCCTCGCCACGGGCCATGGGGCCGTCGGGCACGTCCAGCCACTTCACGAATTTGGAGCTGTCGACCATGGCCATGACCAGTTCTTCCCGGTCGAGCAGGGTGCCCACCCATTCAGCCAGCCGGTGTTTGCCGATGGCGTGGAAGGCCTCCGGCAGCTCGTGGCGGCGCTCGTAGACGCCGTTGCCGCCGGTCTTGGTGTAGGGCTTGCCTTCAGCGGCAGCGCGCGCAATGGCCGCCTTGAGGTCCGGCAGCAGATCCACGTCGGTCTGGCGGGCGCGAATCAGGGCGTCGCTGCGATCCACCAGCAGGCCACGGGCATCGCGCAGGAAGGTCGTCACCCGCAGGTTGGCGCGGCCGTTGGCCTTGACCACGCCGCCCATCACGACCCGGCCGCGCTCGAAGGGTTCGCCCAGCATCTTGCAGATCGCCTTCGCCTGTTCTTCCTTGGGGTTCCACAGCGCGTAGACCGAGCGCACGCCATCGACCAGACCGCCGGTGCCCCGGATGGCTTCGCGGGCCTGCTCGGGCGTCGAGGCCTCGCGCTTGGCGAAGTGGTGGGAGACGATCACCGAGGCACCCGTGCTGGCGGCCAGTGCGGCCATCCGCGAGCAGACGAATTGCGCGTTCTCCGGCACGTTCAGATCCAGTGCGCACAGCGGCTGCAGGGGATCGAGGATGATCAGTCGCAGTCCGGCCAGGGTGGAGAGTTGCTGCTCCAGCGCCAGCCATGCCGGCGTGGTCGACGGGCCTCGCGTAGCCGGATCGGGCGCGAACAGCGGCACGGCGCCGCCGGCATCGGGCAGCGGTAGCACGTAAAGCCGATCCGGGATCGGACCCAGCGCATTGAGGCGGTTGTGCACCTCGATGGCGTCGTCCTCGGCGGTGACATAGATCGCCACACCCTGGCCGGCGAGCGCGCCACCGAACAGCATCGGCGCGTTGGCCCAGACACCATCGAAGGCGGCGACCTCGCGGGCCAGGGCCAGCAGCAGGAAGGACTTGCCGACACCGCCGCCAGCCGCCACCAGCGCGGCCTGTGCCAGCGGGAAGACACCTTCAATCAGCCAGCGCCGGGGCTGCGGGTCGCCGGTAGCGAAATCGATCCACACCCAGCGCTTCGGGCCTTCGAGTTCGATCACCAGGCTGTCGCCGGCATCGCCCTGCACATTGCCCACAACGAAGCGCGTGCCTTGGCGCTTGCCGCGAGGAAACAGGTAGGTCAGCACGGCTTCGAGCTGATCGAGCAGGCGGTTGCGCAGCTCGTCCTTGTCATGGTGCCGCTCGATGCGGTCGGGCGCGTCGTTGAAGTCGAAGAAGGGATGGGACGGAACGTGGACCGCATCAGTCGCGACGGTGCTCATTGGGTGTGCTCCCCGTCGAGCCGCGCCTTGAACCAGTCGCCGTTGGCGCGCACGCAGTAGTAGGAACGCCCCGGTCCGGTGTGCTGGGTGTCGGGCACGATCCAGAGTTCCTCATCGGCGTCGTAACGCCAGCTGCCGGGGCCGAACATCCTGTCGAGCACCGGCTCGATCCCATGTTGGGCGATGTGGGCGCGCAGTTGCCGTGTCATGCGTTCGCGCTCTCGGCGGTTCATCATGCCCACACCTCGCTCGAACGATCGCCAGCGGTGCAGCGGCGGGTGCGCTGGCGTTCATGGGCTTCGATCTCGGCGAGGCTATAGAGCACACGGCTGCCGAGCTTGAGGAACGCAGGACCAGTGCCGAGCATCCGCCAGCGCTCGAGGGTTTTTTCCGACAAGCCCCAGCGCGCGTCGAGATGGCAGCGCTGACGGATCGGCACACGGCATTGGCCCAGGAGATCAACAAGGCCAAGACCCTGCAGACGCAGCTCGATGCCCGCATCGAGGCCGTGGAGCAGCAGATCGCCAGCGACACCGAGTCCACCGCCAACCGTCTGATCAATGCTGATGAACTCACTGCGCTCCCGGCGGCGCTGGCTTCACTGCACGCGGAACTGACCGCGACCCACCACACCCGCGACGAAGTGGCACGGCGCATCCAGACCCTGCAGACCGAGCATGACGCCTTGCCGGACCAGATCCGTCTGGCGCGCGACAGCTATCAAGGCGCGCAGGCCATCGTCGCCGAGATCGAACTGCAGGAGCAGTTGCCAGCCTTCATCGGCGTGATCGCCCGGGCGGCGGTGGCACGGCACCGGGCGGGGTTCTCGCGGGAGCGGGGACGGTACGAGATCGAGATCCCCGTGGAGGCCCTGGAGGCGGCCAGTACCGCGCTGGATGCCGATCTTTCGGCCCGCTGAGAGGGGTTTCACCTTGGCTTCTGCCTGCCACAGCGCGTTCATCGACCTGTCTCAACCACAGGAGTAAACCGATGACCGATACCCCGATGAACGACAGCATCAGCGCGCAGGTGGCGGCGCTGCCCGGCCTGCCCATGAAAGCCCTCTGGGCGCTATGGGATGCGCACTTCCCGCGCCGTCCCCCCCACACCAATCGCCACTACGTGGAATCGCGTCTGGCCTACCGGCTGCAGGAGCAGGCCTACGGGCCGCTGCCGGTGGGCGTGCGCCGCTACTTGGTGGAGCGCGGCGCGCAGTTCTCGAAGATCCAGCAGGCGGGGCGCGGCACGGAATGCCATCTGATGCCCGGCACGGTGCTGGTGCGCGAATGGGACGAGCGCGAGTACCGGGTGACCGTGACCGCCGATGGTCTGTACGAACTCAACGGCCAGCGCTTCAAGAGCCTGTCGGCGGCTGCGCGCCACATCACCGGAACGCAGTGGTCTGGGCCGAAGTTCTTCGGGCTCATACCGGGCAAGGGAGGCAAGCGATGAGCACTGCCATCCTGGCCTCACCCAAGCGTTGCGCGGTCTACTGCCGCGTCTCCAGCGACGAACGCCTCGATCAGTCCTTCAACTCCATCGATGCCCAGAAGGAAGCCGGCCACGCCTTCATCAAGAGCCAGACCCACGAGGGCTGGATCGCGGTGGCAGACGACTACGACGACGGCGGTTTCTCGGGCGGCAACATGGAGCGGCCCGCGCTCAAGCGCCTGCTGGCGGACATTGAAGCCGGCCGCATCGATATCGTGGTGGTCTACAAGATCGACCGGCTCAGCCGCTCACTGGCCGACTTCGCGCGCATGGTGGAGGTGTTCGACCGCTGCGGCGTGAGCTTCAGCGCCGTCACCCAGCAGATCAATTCGGCCACCTCGATGGGGCGGCTGATGCTGAACGTGCTGCTGTCCTTTGCCCAGTTCGAGCGCGAGGTCACCGGCGAGCGCATACGCGACAAGATCGCCGCCAGCAAGGCCAAGGGCATGTGGATGGGCGGGCCGTTGCCGCTGGGTTACGACGTGCGAAACCGCCTGCTCGTCGTCAACGAGGCCGAGGCGGCGGTGGTGCGGCGGATCTTTGCGGACTTCGCCCGCGACCGCTCGACGACCCACATGGTGCGTAGTTATGCGGCCGAAGGCATCCGCACCAAGACGGGCCGCACTTTTTGCAAGCAGTCGATCTACAAGCTGCTGCACAACCGCATGTACCTCGGCGAGATCGTCCACAAGGGCCGCTACTACCCGGGGCAACATCCAGCAATCCTGACCAGCGCCCAGTGGCAGGCCGCGCACGACGTGCTTGCCCAGACCGCCGAGGAACGGCGCGTAGCGGTGGCCACGGACGGGCGGGGATTGCCGCTACTGCGCGGACTGATCTTCACCACCAGCGGCAAGCGGCTGATCCCGACCCGAACGACCAAGAAGGGCCAGTGCTATCGCTACTACACCCCGAGCAAGGATCGGCATTTCGGAGCGGGTGCCTCCAACCTCGGCAGCCTGCCCGCCGAGCCCATCGAAGCCCTGGTGGTGGAGCAGATTTGCCAGGTGCTGCGCGCGCCGGAGAGCGTGCAAGCGGTGTGGGATCGGGTGCCCGAGAGCGCCCTCGATCTCGACCAGGCGCGAGTGGTGGCGCCGATGCGCCAGCTCGCGACCGTCTGGCCCTCGCTGTTTCCTGCCGAGCAACGGCGCCTGGCACAACTGCTGATCGAGCGCGTCCTGATCGGCGACGACGGGCTGGAGATCCTATGGCGCGACGCTGGCTGGGTGGAACTCATCGACGAATTGCGCCCCGGCAGCATCGGCGCGGAACTGACGGAAGTGGAGATGACGGTATGACGCGGATACGGCAATCGGGCGAGGCCACCGTGCAGCAGCGCGTGGACGGCGGCGCCGTGAAACTCTCGACCTTCATCCCGCTGCAGATCCGCAAGCGCGGCGTGCGCAAGGTGGTGATCCGGCCGGACAGGGACAGCAGTCCGACCGCCCGCGGCCAGTTCGACAGCTCCATGCTGGTGGCGTTGGCGCGGGCCTTCTACTGGCAGCAGTTGCTCGACGACGGCGTGGCGGCCAGCGGCACCGACATCGCCCAGCGCGAAGGCCTGCATCACTCGACGGTGAACGAACTGCTGCGGCTGACGCTGCTGGAGCCGGCCATCATCCAGGCCATCCTGGCCGGGCAGCAGCCGCGCTGCATGAGCCTGATCTGGTTTCAGCGCAACCCGCTGCCGCTGGACTGGATCGAGCAGCGGCGGGTGGTCGAAAGGTTTGATGATTGACGCCGGATCACTTGACCCAGAGGCGGGCGTCCTTGAGCAACAGCAAAAGTTGCTGCTCGCGCAGCGGTGAGGCGATGAAGCCGAAGCGGCTGTAGAACCTCGCCGCTTCCTCGTCGATGGGGTGGGTCAACATGGCCCGGATGCCGGCCTGCTCGGCAATCAGCAGGGTGCGGCGGATGGCATCCTGCAACAGCCCAATGCCGATCCCTCGGCCCTGGTCCTGCAGACAGACAGCCAGGCGGGCAAGGATCACGACAGGGATCGGATACTGCCCCATGCCCTTGCGAATGCGTTCCGGCGCATCGAGGGTATCGATCTGGCCGACGGTCAGGCTGAAATAACCGGCGATGCGGTCGTCCTCGCTGACGACGAAGGTCTTGGCCGAGCCGCTGCCTTGCGCCTGTCGGGCATGGCGCACCAGCCAGTCATTGAGCGTCGGTTTGCCGCAATCGAAGCCTTCGAGCCGGTGCTGTGGCCCAAGAGGTTCCGGGCCGCTCAAGCTCATGCCTTGTCCCAAGGGGCTTTGCGCGAGAACAGATCGCGCAGTCCCTCGTTGGCCTGTTCGGGCTGTTCGAGCAGATCCATCAGGGCCTGGTACTGACTTCCCGAGACCATGAACAAGCGTTGGTCGAGCAGGGTTTGTTCGGCTGCTTGGCAGGCGCTGTCGAGAATGAAATCTGTCAGCGACTTGTGCGCCACATCGGCGGCGCGGCGCAGGACGGCTTCCTGCTCTGGTGTGGCACGCAAGCCCAGGCGGGCCGAACGGGTCGCTGAAGATGTAGAGGCAGTCATGGTGGTCCTCCATGTGTTAGTTCAACTGACGCAACGTTAGTACAATAGACGCACGCTGTCCAGTTTGGAAGGGGCATTGGTGGCCATGGTTGACCGCGGAAAGGCCGCGCCAAGCCCTTGTAAATGCAGGGCTCGGCCTCGCGACTACCGCAGGGCAAACAGAGAAAAGAGACTGGCCTGGCCGGGAAACGGGGTGTTTTGGCCCATCCGGGCGCGAGGGCACCCGCAGGGCGAATGCCCGGAACCCCGCGCTACGCGGGGATTCGCGCAAAGAAAAAGGGCCTGGAGACTATCCAGGCCCTTGGTGTTGGTGGAGGCGGCGGGAATTGAACCCGCGTCCGTCAGTCCGCTACCAGTAGCTCTACATGCTTATTCGGTCTTTATGTTTAACCCATCACAACCCGGCCGACAGGGCGCGTGATGTAGCGATTCCGGTAAGGTTTTAGCGTTTCCGCCCCGGACGAGCTTCCGCGCGATCTTGTGAGAGTCGACGCCTGGAACCTGAACGCACAAGCACGGCTTCAGTCAGACGGCACCCTACTGGGTATTAAGCAGCGAGTGCGTAGTTGTCGTCGTTGGCAACTAAAGTTTGCGATTTTGGATTAACGAGATTGATCGCCCTCTCGGCATGCACCACGGGTTTTGTAACCGGCGTCGAATCCAAAGCGCCCCCAAAACTCGAAGTATTCATGGGACCAGTTGCCCGGTCCCAAAGTTCCCCGGTCGTATTGCTGGATAGGCCGGAGAGCGCGGATTCTAGCACAGCAGGGATCGGGTTGACCCGGCGCGACCGAGGAGCGTGGTGGTTTTGGCGCCGCGTGCGGTTATTTGTGGTGGAATAAACGCCCAGCGGATAAGCGCAGTCCACCCGGAGGAAGTCGATGAGTCAGGATTCGAGGTATGTGGTCGATCTGGATCAGGTGCGGCGCGATGACGTCGCCCAGGTGGGCGGCAAGAATGCTTCGCTCGGCGAGATGCTGTCGCAGCTGTCCGCCAGCGGTATTGCGGTGCCCCCGGGGTTTGCCACCACCGCGGATGCTTATCGCCTGTTTCTGACCGCCAGCGGGCTCGATCGGCTGATCGCCGATGCCATGGCCGCCGCGCGTGCGGCCGAGGTCTCGCTGGGCGCGGCGGCCGCCGATATCCGCGCGGCGTTCGAGCGCGCGCCCTGGCCGGCGGAGCTGGCAGAGGCGATCACCGCCGGTTACCGGGATCTCTGCGCCCGCACCGGGATGGCGGATGTGGATGTCGCGGTGCGCTCCAGCGCCACCGCCGAGGATCTTCCCGATGCGAGCTTTGCCGGCCAGCAGGAGACCTTTCTCAATATTCGCGGCGACACCGCGCTGCTCGATGCCTGCCGGCGCTGCTACGCCTCGCTGTTCACCGCCCGCGCGATCAGCTACCGGGAAACCAAGGGTTTCGCGCACGACAAGGTCGCGCTCTCGGTGGGTGTGCAGCAGATGGTGCGCAGCGATCTGGGCGGCGCCGGCGTGATGTTCACCCTGGATACCGAGACCGGCTGCGACCGGGTGGTGGTGATCAATGCCGCCTACGGTCTCGGCGAGAACGTGGTGCAGGGCGATGTGGATCCGGACGAGTACCTGGTGTTCAAGCCGCTGCTGGCCGATGCCGCGCTGGTGCCCATCATCGAGAAGCGCTGCGGCGGCAAGGCGCAGAAAATGATCTACACCACCGCGGGCGGGCGCTCCACCCTCAATGTCCACACCACCGAGGCGGAGCGGGCGGCGCTGGTGCTGACCGATGCCGAGATCCTGCAACTCGCGCGTTGGGCCTGCGCGATCGAGGCGCACTACGGCACGCCCATGGATATCGAGTGGGCCCGCGACGGGCGCAGCGGGGCGCTTTATATCGTGCAGGCGCGGCCGGAGACGGTGCACTCGCAGGCCGCGGCGGGCACCCTGCGCACCTACGCGGTGGCGGACAAGGGCGCGGTGCTGGCGCAGGGGCTCGCCATCGGCGAGGCGGCAGTTGTGGGTCGGGTGTGCCGGATCGACGATCCCCGCGACATCGATCGCTTCGTCGATGGCGCCATCCTGGTGGCGGAAACCACCAGCCCCGACTGGGTGCCGATCATGAAGCGCGCGGCGGCCATCGTCACCAATCACGGCGGGCGCACCTCCCACGCCGCCATCGTCAGCCGCGAGCTGGGAGTGCCGGCGGTGATCGGTACCGGTTCCGGCACCCGCACGCTGGTCGATGGCGCCGAGGTCACGGTGTCCTGCGCCGAGGGCGATCAGGGCTTTGTCTACCGCGGCCGGGCCAGCATCCGCATCGACGAGCTTGCGCTTGCGGAGCTGCCGACGACCCGCACCAAGGTCATGCTCAATCTGGCCGATCCCGGCGCGGCGCTGCGCTGGTGGCGTCTGCCCGCCGATGGGGTCGGGCTGGCGCGCATGGAGTTCGTGATCGACCACGCGATCAAGGTCCACCCCATGGCGCTGGTGCATTTCGGTGAACTGACCGACGCCGCCGCCAAGGCCGAGATTGCGGCGCTTACCCAGGGCTACGCCAAGCGCACGGATTATTTCGTCGATCGCCTCGCGCGCGGGCTGGCCCGCATCGCCGCGGTGCAATACCCCAATCCGGTGATCGTGCGGCTCTCGGATTTCAAGACCAACGAATACGCCCATCTGCTGGGCGGTGCCCAGTTCGAGCCTCGCGAAGAGAACCCCATGCTGGGTTTTCGCGGCGCTTCACGTTATTACTCGCCGCGCTACCGCGAGGGTTTCGATCTGGAATGCCAGGCGCTGCGCCGTCTGCGCGAAGAGATGGGCTTCACCAACGTGGTGGTGATGGTGCCGTTCTGTCGCACACCGGGCGAGGCGGACCAGGTGCTGGCGGTGATGGCGGAGAACGGTCTGGTGCGGGGCGAGCGGGGACTCCAGGTCTATGTGATGTGCGAGATTCCCTCGAACGTCATCCTGGCGGCGGAATTCGCCGCGCGCTTCGACGGCTTTTCCATCGGATCCAACGACCTGACCCAGTTGACGCTGGGTGTCGAGCGGGATTCGGAGCTGCTGGCGCCCTTGTTCAGCGAACAGGACGCGGCGGTGCAATGGATGATTCGCACCGTGATCCGGGACGCGCATGTGGCCGGCGCCAAGGTCGGTCTGTGCGGGCAGGCGCCCAGCGATCACCCGGAGTTCGCGCGCTTTCTGGTGGAATGCGGTATCGATTCGATCTCGGTGACGCCGGACAGCTTTGCCACCGTCAAACGCCATGTGGCGGCGGCGGAAGCGAAGGGGCGCTGATAATCGTCGTGCCCGCGCAGGCGGGCACCCAGAAGGCTCTGATATTTCTGGGCTGCCGCCTCTGCCTCCGCGGAACCAGGCACTGCGCGGGAACGACGATTACGCCGTTGTTCGGCAGCCCTAGGCCGAATGGCGCATCATGCGCTGCTTCTGGCGCTGCCAGTCGCGGGTTTTTTCGGTCTCGCGCTTGTCGTAGTCGGCTTTGCCCTTGGCGAGCGCGATCTCGCATTTCACCCGATGCTGGCTCCAGTAGAGCGCGGTGGCCACGCAGGTGTAACCCTTCTGTTGCACCGCGCCGGCGAAGCGGTCCAGCTCGCGCCGGTTCAGCAGCAGCTTGCGGGTGCGGGTCGGGTCGGTGACGAAATGCGTGGCGGCCGAGGGCAGGGGTGTGATCAATGCGCCGAGCAGAAACGCCTCGCCGTCCTTGAACAGCACATAGCTGTCCACAAGCTGGGCCTTGCCGGCGCGCAAACTTTTGACTTCCCAGCCCTCCAGGACCAGGCCCGCTTCCAGGCGATCCTCCAGACTGTAGTCATGGCGGGCGCGCTTGTTGAGGGCGATGGTCGAGGGGGCGGCACCTGGTTTGGCGCCTTTGTTGGCTTTGCTCATGGCGGCAATTATAGGGGCTTGGCCGCGGTGTGCGGCTGCCAATTTCGGCGGCAGCGCGACTGACGCTAAACTGCGCCTCCCGCAGCGGGCGGTTTTCGAGGGGTGGCATGGCGGTGGAACACGAGATTCCCGTGAAGGTGCGGCGGTGAGCGAGACCCGTATTCAGCGCAGCGCCCTGGTGCAGCGGGACGCCGCCGACATGTTTCGGCTGGTGTGCGCGGTAGAGGATTACCCCGAGTACATGGACGGCTGCGTCGGCGCCGAGGTCTACAACCGCAGCGACACCGAGATGCGCGCCCGGCTCGATCTGGGCAAAGCCGGGCTGCGCTACAGCTTTGTCACCCGTAATCTGCTGCATTTCCCGGCGCACATCGAGTTATTGCTCGAGGAAGGGCCCTTCAAACGGTTTCACGGCGACTGGCGCTTTGATCGCCTCGGCGAGCTGGGCAGCAAGGTGAGCCTGGATCTGCGTTTCGAAATGAACCATCGCCTGTTGAGCAAGCCGGCGGAAAAGCTGTTCACGCGGGTCGCCAACAATCTGGTGCAGGCCCTGGTGGAGCGCGCGGCGAAGCATCCGGCGCAAGCTGGCGCAACGGCGCCGGGTGCTCCGTGAGCGACGCGCACGTCGGATTGGTCGCCGTGACGGATTTGACCGGGCCGCCTCTGATCGAGGTGCCTGATCTGATCGAGGTCGAAGTGGCCTGCGCCCTGCCCGAGCGTCAACACATCCTGGCGATCAGGGTACCGCGCGGCACCACGGCGCTTGCCGCCGTGGCGATGTCCGGCATCGCGGCGTTGTTTCCCGAGGTAGCGATCGATCCGGGCCGGCTGGGCGTTTTTGGTCGATTGCTGGGCACCCGGGGTTTGCCGCCCGCGGATCGCTATCTGGTGTGCCCCGGTGATCGGGTGGAAATTTATCGGCCCCTGGTTGCCGATCCGAAGGATGCAAGACGTCGCCGGGCTGGCAGGGTCGCGTAGGCGCCGGGCAGGTTGGTCTGACCCGGCGTGGCGGATTTTTCGTTTCAGTCGCCGATGCCGTGTACTTCGATCACGCTGTCCGATGCCGCTTTGGCCGCTTCGGACTCGGTTTTGGCCGCCTCCGGCTTGGATTTGGCCGCCTCCGGATCGGGCTGCGCGGTTTCAGGCGCGGGCTGGGCCGTCTGCGCGGGCGCGCCGCCGCCGGGCATGTAGTCCCCACTGATGCCCACCAGTCGATCTCCGTCGAACAGGATGGTCATCTGTTCGCGCAGCTCCTTGCCGGATGGCAGTTTCAGGGTATAGAGATAATCCCAGCGATTCTGATTGAAGGTGTCGGCAATCAGCGGCGTACCCATGATGAAGCGCACTTGGGAGCGCGTCATGCCGGGCTGCAATTTGTCGACCATTTCCTGAGTGACGACATTTCCCTGCTGGATCGGGAACTTGAACACGCGGGGCAGGATTCGGAAGCCGGATTTTTCGGTCTCGGCGGGCTTTTCGGTGGTTGCCGGCTTTTCGGTCGAGGATGCACAACCAGTGAGCAACGCTACGGCCAGAACCAGGACGAGCGCGCGGGGGTGTGGCATCACGGGGTTTCCGTTACGGGGAGAGGCGGGGGATAATACTCAAACCGCCATGCCGTTAGAAGGGGCGCACCCGATGTCCGGCGAAGACCACGAGATACGCAATGCCGGCCTCAAGGTCACTCACCCCCGCGTGAGGATCCTGCAGCTCCTCGAGAAATCGGGCCGGAAACACCTGACGGCGGACGATGTGTACCGCACGCTCGCCGATGCCGGCGAAGATGTCGGGATCGCCACCGTGTACCGGGTGCTGACCCAGTTCGAGGCCGTGGGCCTGGTGGAGAAGCATGCGTTCGACGATGGCGCCGCGCGCTACGAAATCAATCGCGGCGATCATCACGATCACATGGTGTGCATGGTCAGCGGCGAGGTGACCGAGTTTCGCAGCGACGAAATCGAACGCATCCAGCGCAAGATCGCGGCCGATGCCGGCTACGAGCTGATCGGGCACAGTCTGGTGCTGTATGTCAGGCCCGCCGACAAGCAGACCACTTGAGCAGTTAACTTGAGCCGTTGAATTGAACAGCGCCGCGCCAGGCGGCGAACCCCTTGTTTTGCCCACGTCCAAACGCCAGGAGCCAATGTGGAAGACATCAGTTTGCAAGCGAAAATCGACGTTCTGACGGAGCAGCAGGTGCTGATTCAGGACAGTGCCGTCGCCTTCGTCGAAGGTGACGAAGAGCTCAAGCGCGTACGCGCAAACCGCTTCGTGCAGCCCGGCTTCGATCGGGCCTCCTGGCGCGAGATGGCCGACGCGGGCTGGTTGGGATTCGTGGTTCCGGAGGAATATGGCGGTGTCGGTCTGACGTTCTCGGATCTGGCACTGGTGCTGATCCAGTTGGGCAAGGGACTGGTCCCGGCGCCCTTCGTGGCCACCGCGGTGCTGGCCGCGCGGACCCTGGCCGGCAGCGACAATGCGGCGTTGCGCGCCGAGCGCCTGCCGCAACTGGTGGCGGGCGACTGGCTGCCCGCGCTCGCCTGGCAGGAAGCGCGCGCGAGTCTCGATGTCAAGGCGCGGCAGGTGGTGTGCAACGACGGCAAGCTCAACGGGCGTAAAGTGTTTGTGCCCGATGCGGGCGGCGCCGATGCCTTTGTCGTTTCCGCCGCCGTACCCGGCGGTACCGCGCTCTATCTGGTGGACAAGGACGCGCCCGGTCTGACCCTGGAATTCGAGCAGCGCGTCGATGGCGGGTTTTACGGCCATCTGAATTTTGCCGATACCCCGGTGGGCGCCCAGGTCGCCGGACCGGAGCACAGCGAGGCATTGCTCGCCACGGTGCTCGACGAAGGTCGCGTCGCGGCCAGCGCGGAACTGCTCGGGGTGATGACCCGGGCGCTGGAAATCAGCGTCGATTACCTCAAGCAGCGGGTGCAGTTCGACAAGCCCATCGGCAGCTTTCAGGCGCTTCAGCACAAGACCGTCGATCTGTTCATCCTGAGCGAAGTTTCCCGCTCGGTGCTGTTGCAGACCACCGCCCTGTTCGATGGCGACGCGGATGCCACCCAGCGCGCCGTCGCCGCGAGTCAGGTCAAGGCGCGCTGCGCGGATGCCGCGCTCCGGATCGGCAAGGACGCGATCCAGCTCCACGGCGGCATCGGCTACACCGACGAATGCAATATCGGCCTCTATCTGAAGAAGGCCATGTACCTGGCCTCCTGGCTCGGCAGCGCGAGCGCCCACCGCGCCCGCTATGCCGACCTGACCCTGGGAGGCGCGCAATGACCGCCACGATCGACTACAACGCCCTGGACGACGGCGACTTCCGCCGTCTGGTCCACGCCTGGATGGTGGCCAATTACCCGGAGGCGTTGCGCTTTCCGCCCGAGCGCATGCACTGGGGTCAGTGCGGCGACTGGTATCTGAAGCTCGCCAAGCAGGGCTGGCTCGCGCCCGGCTGGCCGCGGGAATACGGCGGCATGGGGCTCGACGCCAACAAGCTGCTCATTTTCATGGATGTGTGCGAATCCCACGGCGTCGGCCGCACGCCCGATCAGGGCATGACCATGGTGGGGCCGCTGTTGATCCAGCACGGCAGCGCGGAGCAAAAAGCCCATTACCTGCCGAAGATCCTCGCCGGCGAGCACATCTGGTGCCAGGGCTATTCCGAGCCGGGCGCCGGGTCGGACCTCGCCAGCCTGCGCACGTCGGCGGTGCGCGAGGGCGATCACTATGTGGTCAACGGCCACAAGCTCTGGACCACGCTGGCGATGGACGCCAACATGATCTTCATGCTGGTGCGCACGCAAACTACCGGCAAGAAGCAGGAAGGCATCACCTTTCTGCTGGTGCCCCTGGCAACGCCGGGCATCAATGTGCGGCCGATCGTCAATCTCGGCATGCACGACGAGTTCGCCGAAGTGTTCTTCGACAATGTGCGGGTGCCGGTCGCCAATGTGGTGGGCGGCGAGAACAATGGCTGGACCATCGCCAAGGCGCTGCTCGGCCATGAGCGCATCTTCATCGGCAGTCCCAAGTTCGCGACGCTCGCCATGTACCGGCTCAAGGCGCTGGCCGAGGCGGTGGGCCTGTTCGCCGATCCGAATTTTGTCGCGCGCTATGCGACGTTGAAGCTGGATGTCGAGGACCTGGGCGCGGCCTACCGGCGCTTCGTGGCGGTGCTCAAGCGCGGCGGCCACATCGGCGCCGAGGTGTCCCTGCTGAAAATCTGGAACACCGAGACCCAGCAGCGCATCACCGACCTGATGCTCGACGCCGCGGGCGAGAACGCCGGCGTCTGGGGCAGCGTCGCCACGGCCGACGGTGCCGCGCGACCGGCGGGGGAATTCATCGGTTCGCGGCCCACCACCATCTATGGCGGCAGCAACGAAGTGCAGCGCAACATTCTCGCCAAGGCCGTGCTCGGGTTGCCCGGCTGATGGACGCGCTGCCCACCAATGACCAGGATTTCCGCTTGCGGGTGCGGGAATGGCTCGCCGCCAATTTCCCGCCCGAGCTGCGTTTTCCGACCCGGCGTCTGGATTTTCGCCAGGCCATGGCCTGGCATCGCACGCTTGCCGAGAAGGGCTGGGGGGCGCCGGGCTGGCCGCGGGAGTACGGCGGCATGGGCCTCAGCGCTTACCAGCAGGTGATCTTCTCCGAGGAGCTGGACCGCGCGGGGGTGGTGGTGATCCCCAATTTCGGCATCACCATGCTGGGGCCACTGCTGCTTCGTTTCGGCACCGCCGAACAGAAAGCCCGGTACCTGCCGAAAATTCTGTCCGGCGAGCACCTCTGGTGTCAGGGCTATTCCGAGCCGGGCGCCGGGTCCGACCTCGCCAGCCTGCGCACCAGCGCCGAACCTGATGGCGACGACTGGGTGATCAACGGCCAGAAGATCTGGACCACGATGGCGCAGCAGGCCAACCGCATTTTTTTGCTGGTGCGTACCGACAAGACCGTCAAAAAGCAGAACGGCATCAGTTTTCTGCTGGTGCCCATGGACAGCCCCGGCATCATGGTGCGGCCCATCGACAACATCGGCGGCTACTCGGAATTTGCCGAGGTGTTCTTCGACAATGTGCGGGTGCCGCGCACCGCGATGGTCGGCGAGGTCAACCAGGGCTGGACCATGGCCAAGGCGCTGCTCGGCGCCGAGCGCATCCTGCTGGGCAGTCCCAAGCTCGCCAAGTTTCCACTGCAACGTCTGGAAGCACTCGCGCGCTCCTTCGGGTTGCTCGACGAACCGGTATTCCGGGCGCGCTTCGTGCGTCTGGCGATGGAAGTCGAGGACATGGTCGCCCTCTATGTGCGGCTGCTCGAAGTGCTGCGCCGTGGCGATACGCTGGGCGAAGAAGTATCCGTCCTCAAGCTGGCCGTCACCGAACTGTTCCAGCAGGTCACCGACCTCATGCTGGAAGCAGCGGGCGAATACGGCGGCACCGACGCGGTGCTGCCGCTTGCCGACGGTTCCAGCCTGAAGCCGGTGAATCCCTATTACCTGTCGCGGCCCGCCACCATTTACGGCGGCAGCAGCGAAGTGCAGCGCAACATCCTGGCCAAGGCGCTGCTGAAGCTGCCGGGCTGAGGGGCGCAGCGATGGATCTGCCGCTGCATGGCGGTTGCTTCTGCGGCGCGGTGCGCTACGAAATCAGCGCCGAGCCCTTCGGTCAGGCCAATTGCCACTGCCGCGCCTGCCAGCATGCGACCGGCGGCGCCTACGCCCCGGTGTTGCTGGTGCCCGCTGCCGGGTTCAGGGTGACGGGGCCGCTGCGTCGCCACGCGGTGCAGGGCGCGAGCGGCAACAGGGTGGCGCGCGCCTTTTGCGAGCACTGCGGCACTACCCATACCACAAGGGTCGAAACCATGCGGCCCGTGTATGCGGTGACCCTGGATCGACCGGAAATCTTTCGCCCGGAACTCGATTGCTGGGTCGAAGCCGCCCAGCCCTGGGTGGTGATGGACCCTGCGCTGCCGAAATTTCCGCGCGATCCTCCGGCGCGGCTGGCGGGAATTCGCAAACCCGCGGCGGATTGATCACCGTTTTTCAGGATCTGCCGATGGCTCAGCCGGCCGCGCCCTGCGCCAGCAGGTCGCGGGCGTGCGCCAGGGTTTTCGGGGTAATGCGGGCGCCGCCCAGCATGCGGGCGATCTCGTCGACGCGCGCGGGGGTGGCCAGCATTTGCAGCTGGGTGAGGGTGCGATCAGCGGCGGCGACCTTGCTCACCGCGAGGTGATGGTGGGCACAGCTCGCCACCTGGGGCAGGTGGGTGATCGCGATCACCTGTCCGCGCTCGCCGAGACGGCGCAGGAGCTGGCCGACCACGGCGGCCGTGGCGCCGCCGATGCCGACATCCACTTCGTCGAACACCAGCACCGGGATGCGGGTCTGCGCCGCCGCCACCACCTGGATGGCGAGGCTGATGCGCGATAGTTCGCCGCCGGAAGCGACCTTCGCCAGCGGGCGCGGCGGCTGTCCTGGATTGGTGCTGATCAGGAATTCGAGGGTCTCAGCGCCCAGCGGATGGGGGTCGTCGTCCCGCCGCCCCTGTATGGCCACGCTGAAGCGGGCGGCTGCCATGCCGAGTGCGGCGAGCTGCGCATTGACCGCCGCCGAGAAGCTGGCCGCCGTCTTTTCCCGCGCCTGCGTCAGCGCCGCCGCCGCGTTGCGATAGGCCGTCTCATGGCGCGCGAGCGCGGTGCGCAGGGCCGCCAGATCCTCGCCGTCGCCGCTCAATTCGGCGAGCTCTGTGGTCAGGCGCTGATGCAGCTCGGCCAGTGCGTCGGGTTGGACGCCGTGCTTGCGCGCCAGTCGGTAGTAGCCGTCGAGGCGATCATCGACGGCTTGCAGGCGCGCGGGATCGACTTCCACGCCGGTGGCGAAGACTTCGATCTCCCGCAGCGCCTCGTCCACCTGGATGCGGGCGGAATCGAACAGCTCGGCACAGCTCGCGATCTCGGCGCCGACCGCGACCAGGCCTTGCGCCAACTGCTGCGCGCGGTAGAGGGTCGCGCGCACGTCGCCGCCGTCGCCGTCGCCTCCGCCCAGCGCCAGCAGGGCGCGGCAGTCGTCGAGCACCTGCCCGGCATTGGCGAGCAACTTCTGCTCCCGTTCCAGCGCGGCCAGTTCGCCGGCAACCGGGGCGAGGCGGTCGAGTTCCGCCACTTGAAACGCCAGTAGCTCGCGGCGCGCGGCGAGGCCGGCGCGGTCGCTCTCCCGCTGGTGCAGACGGGCGTTCAGCGCCCGCCAGGCGTGGCAGGGCTCGGCCACGGCGGCGAGCAGGACGCCGTGGTCGCCATGGTTGTCGAGCAACTGGCCGTGGGTGTCGCGGCGCAACAGCGTTTGGTGTTCGTGCTGGCTGTGGATGTCGATCAGCAGTTCACCGAGCGCCTGCAACTGCTGCATGGTGGCGGTCTGGCCGTTGATATAGCCCCGCGAACGGCCGTCGCGGGTGAAGATGCGGCGCAGCAGGCACTCGGGTTCGACCGGATAATCCTGACTCTGGAGCCAGTCCCGGACCGAGTCGTTGCCGGCCACGTCGAAGCGGGCGGCGATTTCACAGCGTTCGGCGCCGGTGCGGATGCGGTCGGTGTCGCCGCGGTCGCCCAGCGCCATCCCCAGCGCATCCACCACCAGGGATTTGCCGGCGCCGGTTTCGCCGGTGATGGCGGTCATGCCGGTGGCGAACTCCACCTCGAGTTGTTCGGCGAGGCTGTAGTCGGTGACGTTGAGACTGGTGAGCACGGCGCCGCCGGTTGGCCTGGGTGGCGGCTGTTATAACCAATCCGCGCCGCCGGGTGCAATCGGCGTCTTGAAAGCCACGGCGCCGACCCAATAAAGGGGCGCTGAAACCAGGTAGAGGGGAGGCCGCCGTGACGACCGCAGACCAGACCAGTACAGACCCGGAAAGTCCATCCGGGGCGCGGGATGATGCCGCCGATCCCGGGGTGGCAGCGACCGAGCCGGAAGCATTGCAGCGCCGGATCGACGAATTGCGGCAGGCGCTGGACAGTGCCCGCGACCAGGGTCTGCGCACCGCGGCGGAAATGCAGAATCTGCGCCGCCGCGCCGAGCGGGACATCGAAACCGCTCACAAGTACGCGCTGGAAAAATTCGTCGCCGCGCTGCTGCCGGTGGTCGACAATCTCGAACGGGCGCTCGCCGCCATCGATCCCGACAACGAAGTGGTGCGGCCGCTGGGCGAGGGCGTCGAGCTGACCCACAAGAGTCTGCTCGATGTCTTGCGTCAGCACGGCGTCCAGGTGGTGGACCCGGCGGCGCAGGGTTTTGATCCGGCGCTGCATCAGGCGGTGGCCATGGTGCCCCATCCGGAGCGCGCCGCGAATCAGGTGGTCGAGGTATTGCAAAAGGGCTACACCCTGAACGAGCGCCTGGTGCGCCCGGCCATGGTGGTGGTGTCACAGGGCGTTCCTGATGCGGGCGGTCAGGGTTGAAATCCCCCGGCCAAGCCGCATATACGACCGCGAACAGTTAACGAACTGCCAGTCGGCAGGTGGGAGAACCGCAAATGGGTAGGATCATTGGTATTGACCTCGGCACCACGAATTCCTGTGTGGCCGTCATGGAGGGCGACAAGCCCAAGGTGATCGAAAACGCCGAGGGCGCGCGCACCACGCCGTCCGTGGTCGCCTATGCCGAGGACGGGGAAATCCTCGTCGGTCAGGCCGCCAAGCGCCAGGCCGTCACCAATCCCACCAATACCCTGTTTGCGATCAAGCGCCTGATCGGCCGTCGGTACGAGGACGGCGTGGTGCAGAAGGACATCGAGATGGTGCCCTACAAGATCGTCAAGGCGGACAACGGCGACGCCTGGGTCGAGTGCAAGGGCAACAAGATGGCGCCGCCGCAGATCTCCGCGGAAATCCTCAAGAAAATGAAGAAGACCGCCGAGGACTATCTCGGCGAGAAGGTCACCGAGGCGGTGATCACGGTGCCGGCCTATTTCAACGACTCCCAGCGCCAGGCCACCAAGGACGCCGGACGTATCGCCGGGCTGGACGTCAAGCGCATCATCAACGAACCCACCGCGGCGGCGCTGGCCTACGGGCTGGATCGCTCCGGCAAGGGCGACCGCGTGGTGGCGGTGTATGACCTGGGTGGCGGCACCTTCGATATTTCCATTATCGAAATCGCCGATGTCGATGGCGAAACCCAGTTTGAAGTGCTGTCCACCAACGGCGACACCTTCCTGGGCGGTGAAGATTTCGACCTGCACCTGATCAACTACCTGGCGGACGCTTTCCAGAAGGACAACGGCATCAACCTCAAGGGCGATCCGCTGGCCATGCAGCGCCTCAAGGAAGCTGGGGAAAAGGCCAAGATCGAGCTGTCGTCGAGCCAGCAGACCGAGGTCAATCTGCCCTATATCACCGCCGATGCCACGGGACCCAAGCACCTGGTGGTGAAGCTGACCCGCGCCAAGCTCGAATCCCTGGTCGAATCCCTGGTGGAGCGCACCATGGGTCCGCTGCGCACCGCGCTGGCCGATGCCGGCAAGAGCGCCAAGGATATCGACGAGGTCATCCTGGTCGGCGGTCAGACCCGCATGCCGCTGGTGCAGCAAAAAGTCACCGACTTTTTCGGCAAGGAGCCGCGCAAGGACGTCAACCCTGACGAGGCCGTGGCCGTGGGCGCGGCATTGCAGGGCGCCGTGCTGTCCGGCCATGTCACCGACGTGCTGTTGCTGGACGTGACCCCGCTCACCCTGGGTATCGAGACCATGGGTGGCGTGGCGACGCCGCTGATCGAGAAGAACACGACGATCCCGACCAAGAAATCGCAGACCTTCTCAACCGCTGACGACAATCAGACCGCGGTGACCATCCACGTGGTGCAGGGCGAGCGCAAGCAGGCGGCGCAGAACAAGTCCCTGGGTCGCTTCGATCTCGCCGACATTCCGCCGGCGCCGCGCGGCATGCCGCAGATCGAGGTGTCCTTCGACATCGACGCCAACGGGATTCTCAACGTCTCGGCCAAGGACAAGGCGACGGGCAAGGAACAGTCCATCGTGATCAAGGCATCCTCCGGTCTCAGCGAAGCCGAGGTCGCGCAGATGATCAAGGACGCCGAAGCCAACGCCGAGGCGGATCGCAAGTTCGAGGCGCTGGTGCAGGCGCGCAATCAGGCCGACGGCCTGGCGCACGCCGCCCGCAAGACGCTCGCCGATGCCGGCGACAAGGCCAGCCCCGAGCAGAAGGCGGCGATCGAGAGCGCCATCGAGGGTGTCGAAACGGCCCTCAAAGGGGACGACAAGGATGCCATCGACGCGGCCGCGGCGAAATTGTCCGAGGCGTCCGCCGCGCTGGCCGAGAAAATGTATGCCGATGCCGCCACCGCGAGCCAGCAGGCGAATGACGGCGCGGCGAGCGGTGCCGAGAAAGGCGATGTCGTGGATGCCGAGTTCGAGGAGGTCGACGAGACCGGCAAGAAGTAAGAGGGTCCGGGCGCCCTTTGCGGGGCGTCTCTGCTCGGCGCGGGACGCAGGTGTCAGTGCCTGCGTTCTTGCTGTGGGCGGTGCATGAGCGGGTGCTGCCCAAACTCCAGAGCTGCGAATGAGGCGAGCGACAGATTCCATGGCGAAGCGGGATTATTACGAAGTATTGGGTGTGGCGCGCGGCGCCGGCGAGGCCGAGATCAAGAAAGCCTATCGCCGGATCGCGATGAAACACCACCCGGACCGCAATCCGGACGATCCGGGTGCCGAGACGCGCTTCAAGGAAGCCTCGGAAGCCTACGAAGTATTGACCGACAGCACCAAGCGCGCCGCCTATGACCAGTACGGTCACGCGGCGGTGGACGGCAGCGGCAGCGGCGGCGCCGGGCCGCGCGGTGGCGGCAGTTTCAGCGATGTGTTCGGTGACGTGTTCGGCGATATCTTCGGCGGCGGGCGCCGCGCGGGGCCGGTGCGCGGCGCCGATCTGCGCTATGAGCTTGAATTGACGCTCGAAGAAGCCGCCCAGGGCACCACCACCAAGATCCGGGTGCCGTCGCTGGTGGGCTGCAAGACCTGCGATGGCAGCGGCGCCCGCAAGGGCACGGCGCCCATCGTGTGCGGAACCTGCCAGGGCCAGGGCCAGATCCGCCGTTCCCAGGGCTTTTTCTCGGTGCAGCAGCCGTGCCCGGCCTGTCGCGGTCGCGGGCGGGTGATCTCCGATCCCTGCGCCAGTTGTTATGGCCGCGGTCGCGTGGAAGAGAGCCGCACCCTGTCCGTCAAGGTTCCGGCCGGCGTCGATACCGGCGACCGCATTCGGCTCACCGGCGAGGGCGAGGCGGGGCAGGAACCGGGCTTGGCCGGCGATCTCTATGTGCAGGTGGCGGTCAAGCCGCATGCCATCTTCCAGCGCGATGGTGCCGATCTTTATTGCGAAGTACCGATCTCCTTCGTCGATGCGGTGCTGGGCGGCGAGCTGGAAGTGCCGACCTTGACCGGTCGCGTCAATCTGAAAATTCCCGCTGAAACCCAGACCGGGCGCCTGTTCCGCATGCGCGGCAAGGGCATAGTTCCGGTGCGGGGTGGCGGCCCCGGCGATCTGTTGTGCAAGGTCGTGATCGAAACTCCCGTGAATCTGTCGGCGGCGCAGAAGGATCTGCTGAAAGCGTTCCACGACAGCCTGGAGGGAGGCAAGCATTCACCCCGGGGGACGTCCTGGTTCGATGCGGCCAAGAAATTTTTTGAAGGTTTCGCGCGCTGAGGTTCCGACACCGCACCATTGCCGCAGCACTTTCGGCGGCCTGTTAAGCTAGCCGTTCCCGACCACAGGACAACAGCATGATCCGGATCGCCATCGCCGGCGCCGCGGGCCGCATGGGCAGAACCCTCGTCGAGGCGGTCGCCAATCACCCTGAAACGCGCCTGGGTGTTGCCCTGGAGCGGCCGGGGTCGGAGTTTCTCGGCGCCGATGCCGGCACCCTGGCCGGGTTGGCCGCCAATGGCGTACTGCTGACGGCCGAGCTGGCGGCGGTCGCCGATGCCTTCGACGTGCTGATCGATTTCACGGCCCCCGCGGCGACCATCGCCAACGCCCGGGTGTGCGCCGTGCACCACAAGGCACTGGTGATCGGTACCACCGGGTTTGACGCGACGCAGAAGGCGCAGCTCGACGCGGCGACCGCGGGGCTGCCGCTGTGCATGGCGTCCAATTTCAGCACCGGCGTCAACGTCTGCTTCAAACTCCTCGAGCTTGCCGCCCGGGTACTGGGCGAGGAGTCCGATATCGAGATCTACGAGGCGCACCACCGCCACAAGGTGGATGCGCCTTCGGGCACCGCGCTCAGCATGGGCGAAGTGGTGGCGGCGGCCCTGGGACGGGATCTGCGTCAGGTAGCCGTCTACGGTCGCGAGGGCCAGACCGGAGCCCGCGATCCCCGGACCATCGGCTTTGCCTCGGTGCGCGCCGGCGACATCGTCGGCGACCATACGGTGATGTTCGCCGCCGACGGCGAGCGCGTGGAAATCACCCACAAGGCCTCCAGCCGCATGGCGTTCGCGCGCGGCGCGGTGCGCGCGGCGGTATGGCTCGCCGGACAGCCGGACGGACGCTACGACATGCGCGATGTGCTGGGACTGCGGGACTGAATGGCGCGGAACCGCCGGAGCTGAAAACCACGGATTGCAACCTGGCGGCGAGGCCCGGGTTCGGTGCCGGCGCGACCTCGGCGGCGTGGCCGCGCGACTCACGCCCTTTCTGACTGAAATCACGGCGCGTGGCCTGAAGGCGGGTGATTGCGCTGGACTCCGCGAGGGTCTTGGCCTAGAATTTGCGCGAATTTTTCGCTGATCGGAGAACCCCACCGGCAGCCGTAAACGGGAGCCAAATGAGCGAGATGAAGCCCGCCTTCATCTCGCTTTTTTGCAGCCCGAATTTGACGCCCCGAGGCGTTGCAGTCGGAGGCGTTGCAGTCGAAAGTATTGCCGTTGAATGAGTTACCGTCGACAGCGGTTGTGTCGCGGCCATGGCGTACCGTTTTTAGTTTTGGCAACCGGAGAAGCGCTTGACTACACAGCCCCGTCGTCCACCCGCGCTTCTGGTTCTCGCCGACGGCACCGAATTCCTCGGTACCGCCATCGGAGCCGAGGGTCTGGCGAGCGGCGAAGTGGTATTCAACACGGCAATGACGGGTTATCAGGAGATCCTCACCGATCCCTCCTACGCCCGCCAGATCGTCACCCTGACCTATCCCCATATCGGCAATGTCGGTGTCAATGCCGAGGATGAAGAATCCCGGGCGATCTGGGCCGCCGGTCTGGTGATCCGCGATCTGCCCCTGCTCGCCAGCAATTTTCGCAGCGAGGCGAATCTGGATGATTACCTGCGCCGCCATGGCGTGGTCGGCATCGCGGACATCGACACCCGGCGGCTGACCCGTCACCTGCGCGAGCACGGCGCCCAGAATGGCTGCCTGATGGCCGGCACGGTGGATGCCGATACGGCGCTCGCCGCCGCCCGCGCGTTCGGGGGCTTGCAGGGCCTGGATCTCGCCCGCGAAGTCTCGGTGACCGAGCCCTATGAATGGCGCTCCGGCGCCTGGCGGCTGGGCTCCGGCCATCACGCGCTGACAACCCCCCGCACTTACCGGGTGGTGGCGTACGATTTCGGCATCAAGCACAACATTCTGCGGCTGCTCGCCGAGCGTGGCTGCGCGCTCACCGTGGTGCCGGCGCAAACGCCCGCCGCCGCCGTGCTGGCGTTGCGGCCCGATGGCGTGTTCCTGTCCAACGGTCCCGGCGATCCCGAGCCCTGCGACTATGCGATCGCCGCGATCCGGGCAATTCTCGACGCCGGAATCCCGGTGTTCGGCATCTGTCTCGGCCATCAGTTGCTGGCGCTCGCCTCCGGCGCGCGTACCCTCAAGATGAAGTTCGGCCACCACGGCGCCAATCATCCGGTGCAGGATCTGGCCAGCGGGCGCGTGATGATCAGCAGCCAGAACCACGGCTTTGCGGTGGACGAGGCGAGTCTGCCGGGCAATCTGCGCGCCACCCACCGGTCGCTGTTCGACGGCACCCTGCAGGGGATGCGGCGCACCGACTGCCCGGCATTCAGCTTTCAGGGTCACCCCGAGGCGAGCCCCGGCCCCAACGACGTGGCGACCCTGTTTGATCACTTTATCGACCTCATGGCGCAGCAACGATCCGCCTAGCCGGGGCACCCGACCGAGACACTCATGCCCAAACGCGACGACATCCACAGCATCCTGATCCTCGGCGCCGGCCCGATCGTGATCGGCCAGGCCTGCGAATTCGATTACTCCGGCGCGCAGGCCTGCAAGGCGCTGCGCGAGGAGGGGTACCGGGTCATTCTGGTCAACTCCAACCCCGCGACCATCATGACCGACCCGAGCATGGCGGACGCCACCTACATCGAGCCGGTGGAGTGGCGCACGGTGGCGGCGATCATCGAGAAGGAACGTCCCGACGCCCTGCTGCCCACCATGGGCGGTCAGACCGCGCTGAACTGCGCCCTCGATCTGGCGCGCGAAGGCGTGCTCGAACAGTGGGGCGTGGAGATGATCGGCGCGACCCGCGACGCCATCGACAAGGCCGAGGACCGCGAGCGGTTCGACAAGGCGATGAAAGCCATTGGGCTCGCCACGCCGCGCTCGATGATTGCCCACAGCCTGGAAGAAGCGCTGCAGGCTCTCGACCGCTTCGGGTTTCCCTGTGTGATCCGGCCGTCCTTCACCATGGGCGGTTCCGGCGGCGGCATCGCCTACAACCGCGAGGAATTCGAGGAAATCTGCAAGCGCGGACTCGAGTTGTCACCCACGCGGGAACTGCTGATCGACGAGTCCCTGATCGGCTGGAAAGAGTTCGAAATGGAAGTGGTGCGGGATCGCAACGACAACTGCATCATCGTGTGCGCCATCGAAAATCTCGATCCGATGGGTATTCATACCGGCGATTCCATCACGGTGGCGCCCGCGCAGACGCTCACCGACAAGGAATACCAGATCATGCGCGACGCCGCCATCGCGGTACTGCGCGAGATCGGCGTGGAAACGGGCGGGTCCAACGTGCAGTTCGCGGTGGACCCGGCGGATGGACGCCTGGTGGTGATCGAGATGAATCCGCGCGTGTCGCGCTCCTCGGCGCTGGCGTCCAAGGCCACGGGTTTTCCCATCGCCAAGGTCGCGGCCAAACTGGCGATCGGCTACACCCTCGACGAATTGCGCAACGAGATCACCGGCGGCGCCACTCCGGCGTCGTTCGAGCCCAGCATCGATTATGTGGTCACCAAGATCCCGCGCTTTGCGTTCGAGAAATTCACCCAGGCCGACGCGCGCCTCACCACCCAGATGAAATCCGTGGGCGAGGTGATGGCGATCGGGCGCACCTTTCAGGAATCGCTGCAAAAAGCTCTGCGCGGGCTCGAAGTGGACGTCGCCGGATTCGACCCCAAGGCCGACGGCAGCACCAGCGACGGCATGGCGATGATTCGCGAGCAGCTGGCCGGTTCCGGGAGCGAGCGGCTCTGGTACATCGCCGATGCCTTTCGCGCGGGGATCGAGCGTGACGAGATTCAGCGCGCGACCGCCATCGATCCCTGGTTTCTGGTGCAGATCGAGGATCTGGTGCGCGAAGAGCAGATGCTCGCCGGTCACCGCCTTGGCGATCTGGATCGCGACTGGCTGCGGCGGCTGAAGCGCAAGGGTTTCGCCGCCGCGCGTCTCGCCCGCCTGCGCGCTGGTCCCGAGGCGGCAGTGCGCGCGCGGCGCGCCGCACTCGGTCTGCACCCGGTGTACAAGCGGGTGGATACCTGCGCCGCCGAGTTCGCCACCGATACGGCCTACCTGTATTCCACCTATGAAGAGGAATGCGAGGCGGCTCCCACCGACCGGCGCAAGATCATGGTGCTCGGCGGCGGTCCCAACCGCATCGGCCAGGGCATCGAGTTCGATTATTGCTGCGTGCACGCGGCGCTCGCGATGCGCGAAGACGGCTTCGAGACCATCATGGTCAATTGCAACCCCGAGACCGTGTCCACGGATTACGATATTTCCGACCGGCTTTACTTCGAGCCCGTGACCCTGGAAGACGTGCTGGAAATCGTCCGCATCGAGCGACCTGAAGGAGTGATCGTGCAGTTCGGCGGGCAGACGCCGTTGAAGCTCGCGCGCGCCCTGGCAGCGGCCGGGGTGCCCATCATCGGCACCACGCCGGATGCCATCGACCGCGCCGAGGATCGCGAGCGCTTCCAGCAGATGATCGTCAAGCTGGGCTTGCTGCAACCACCCAACGCAACCGTGCGCTCGGTCGCCGCGGCCGTCGACGCGGCGGCCACCATCGGCTATCCGCTGGTGGTGCGGCCCTCCTATGTGCTGGGCGGGCGCGCCATGGAAATCGTCTACGGCGAGGACGAGCTCAACCGCTACATGCGCACTGCCGTGGCGGTGTCCGACGACGCCCCCGTGCTGCTGGATTATTTTCTGGCGGCGGCGGTGGAGGTGGACATCGACGTGGTGTCCGACGGCACCGATGTCGTGATCGGCGCCATCATGCAGCACATCGAGCAGGCCGGGATTCACTCCGGCGATTCCGCGTGCTCGCTGCCGCCTTACAGCCTGCCGGAGGAAGTGCGGGAGCGGATGCGCGCCATCGTGGTCGCGATGGCGCGGGAGCTGGACGTGCGCGGGCTGATGAACGTGCAACTGGCCTGGCAGGATGGCGAAATCTATGTGATCGAGGTCAATCCGCGCGCGTCGCGCACCGTGCCGTTCGTGTCCAAATGCATCGGCGTGTCCCTGGCCAAGATCGCGGCGCGCTGCATGGCCGGCAAAACGCTGGTTGAACAGGGCTTCACCCGCGAAATCATTCCGTCCTATTTCTGCGTCAAGGAAGCGGTATTTCCGTTCAACAAGTTCCCCGGCATCGACCCCATTCTGGGGCCGGAGATGAAATCGACCGGTGAAGTGATGGGTGTCGGCGCTACCTTCGCCGAAGCCTACGCCAAGGCGCAACTGGGGGCGGGTGACGAGATTCCGACCAGCGGTACCGCTTTTGTGAGCGTGCGGGAGCGCGATCAACCGGGTGTGGTGGAGGTGGCGCGCGAACTCCATGCCCTCGGCTTCAGGCTCGTCTGCACCCGGGGTACCGCCGCGCTGGTCGCCGCTGCCGGCATCCCGGTCGAAGTGGTGAACAAGGTCAAGGAAGGCCGACCTCATATCGTGGACATGATCAAGAATGGCCAGATCGACCTGATCGTCAACACCACCGAAGGGCGCAAGGCGATCGCCGATTCCGCCGCCATCCGCGCCAGCGCCGAGAGCAAGGGTGTTTACTACACGACGACGCTGGCGGGCGGCAATGCGGTGTGTACCGCGCTGCGACATGGGCAGGCGCGCACGGTGCGCAGTCTGCAGGAATTGCATGCGGGGATTGCACAGTGAGCAGGGTGCCGATGACCGAAGCCGGCGCCGAGAAGTTGCGCGCCGAGCTGGAGCATCTGAAGCGGGTCGAACGGCCGCGCATCGTGCGGGCGATCGCGGAGGCACGCGCCCACGGCGACTTGAAGGAAAACGCCGAATACCATGCCGCGCGGGAACAGCAAAGTTTCGCCGAAGGGCGGATTCAGGAAATCGAGAGCAAGCTCAGCCGCGCCCAGATCATCGATATCACCCGCTTGCCGCCGGACGACAAGGTGATTTTTGGTGCGACCGTAACGGTGATCAACCTGGACAGCGACGAAACCCGGGTCTACCGCATCGTCGGCGACGACGAGGCCGATGTGAAAGCCGGCCGGATTTCCTACCAGTCGCCGATCGCGCGCGCCCTGATCGGCAAGCGGGTGGGTGACGAGGTCGCGGTACAGACGCCCTCGGGTACAGTGAGCTACGAGATCGATCAGGTGGCGTACGTTTGAGCGGGACGGTGTCCGACGTGCTGCCCCGGAGCACAGCATTGTTATAAGGTGGCGCGGTTATAAGGTGGCGCGCGACCACCTCACACAAAAAAACCAATGTCCCGAGAGGATCCGCACATGCGAATGAAAACTCCCCGCGTAGCGCCGGTGCCGCCCGAAAGCTGGACCGAGGAACAGCGTTCGGTGATCGGCGACCTGCGCGTCAACGGCCGCGTACTCAATATTTTCAAAACCCTGGCCAACCACCCCAAGCTCGCCAAGCGCTGGCTGGTGTTCGCCAATCACATCATGGGCAAGTCCAGCCTCAGCCTGCGTGATCGCGAGATCCTGATCCTGCGCATCGGCTGGTTGTGCAAATCCGGTTACGAATGGGGGCAGCATGTGCTGATCGGACTCGAATGCGATCTCGATGCGGCCGAGATCGAGCGCATCAAGCAAGGCGCCGACGCGCCCGGCTGGACCCGCGCGGAGAGCCTGTTGCTGCGCGCGACCGACGAGCTCGATGCGGATGCCTTCATCACCGACGCGACCTGGAAGGGTCTCGCCGAGTTCTATTCCACCGAGCAACTGATGGATATCGTGTTCACCGTGGGCCAGTACAATCTGGTTTCCATGGCGCTCAACACCTGCGGCGTGCAGCTCGACGAAGGCATGACGCTGGACCCGCAGCTCTGCAAATAGCGGTCGCGGAGCAGGAACCGCCACCCTCACTCTTTCATCCACAAGCCGGAGTCACCATGAACTACGCCGATTACCAGCACCTGCTGTTCGAGCACAAACCCAAGGGCGTGTTGCTGATAACCATCAACCGCCCCGAAGTCATGAATGCGACCAACGGCCGCCTGCACTGGGAGCTTACCCAGGTGTGGGACACCGTTGCCCGCGATGACGACACCAATGTCGTGGTCGTCACCGGCGCCGGCAAGGCGTTTTCCGCCGGCGGCGACCTGACCTGGATCGAGGGCGTGGTGGGCAAGGCCGACGCCGTGCAGCGCATCCAGAAAGAGGCAGCCGATATCGTCTACCGCATGCTGGAGCTGGAAAAGCCCATCATTTCCGCCATCAACGGGGTTGCCGTGGGTGCCGGGCTGGCGGTCGCCATCATGGCGGACATCAGCATCATGTCCGAGACCGCGAAAATCACCGACGGCCACGTCAAGCTCGGCGTCGGTGCCGGCGACCATGCCGCCATCGTGTGGCCGATCCTGTGCGGCATGGCGAAAGCCAAGTACTACCTGATGACCGCCGAGTTCATCGACGGCAAGGAAGCCGAGCGCATCGGTCTGGTGAGCCTGTGCTGTCCCCAGGAGCAGGTGCTGTCGCGCGCCCTGGCGGTGGCGGACCAGCTTGCGTCCGGGGCCCAACAGGCGATCCGCGGCACCAAGACCACCCTGAACGGCTGGATCAAGCAGGCGGCGCCCATCTTCGAGAACTCGCTGCGTATGGAGATGCAGTGTTTTCTGAGTCCCGATGCCGCCGAAGGCGTGGCCGCCGTGAAAGAAAAACGCCCGGCGAAATTCCCCTCGGCCAAGGCCGGTTGAAGGTTTTCCGGCCGTTGCGATGCCCGGTCCGGGACCGGGCCTAGCCGCCGTGACGCAGCAGGTTGGAGAGGCGGGGGTCGGGCTGGTCGGCCTTGCGAAACAGCAGGATGACCCGACCCACCGCCTGTACCAGTTCCGCGCGGGTGGCGGTCGTGATGGCAGCGATCAATTCGCGGCGCCGGTCGCGTTCCGCTACGGATAGCCGGACCTTGATCAACTCGTGATCGGTAAGTGCGCGCTCGATTTCCGCCTGGACCGGAGCGGTGAACCCCTTGCTGGCCACGGTCACGGCTGGCGTCAGCCCGTGGCCGATGCGGCGCAGATGCTTTTTGCCGTCGCTGTCGAGGCTCATGTAGTACGCTCCGTGGGGGGCGGCGATTGTAGCAGACGCGATCATGGCGAAATCGAAGAACAGCAGTAGCCGGCGCTGGTTGCGCCAGCACGAGCGCGACCCCTATGTGCAGGCGTCGCGCCGCGAGGGTTATCGCTCCCGTGCCAGTTACAAGCTGCTGGAACTGGATCGGGCGTATCGCCTGTTTCGCCCCGGGCAGACCGTGGTCGATCTGGGCGCGGCACCGGGCGGCTGGTCACAGGTGGCGGTCCGGAAAATTGCCCCGGGTGGCCGGCTGTTTGCCTGTGATCTTCTTCCGATGGCAGACATTCCGGGAGTGACGTTTCTGCAGGGCGATTTCACCGAAACCGAAGCGCTGTCGGTATTGCTGGATGCGCTCGGCGATGCACGGGTGGACGTTGTAATCTCCGATATGGCCCCCAACATGAGTGGTATGCGGGGTGTGGATCAACCCAGATCCATCTATCTGGTCGAGTTGGCGCTCGAATTTGCTGCCCGCGTATTGAAACCCGGAGGGGTTTTCGTGGCCAAGGTGTTTCAGGGTGAAGGCTCCGATCAGCTGCTGGGGGCGGCGCGCAAGCAGTTCACGCGGGTTCTGGTCCGCAAACCGGATGCGTCGCGGCAGGAGTCCCGTGAGGTCTACTGGGTGGCGAGCGGGCACCGCGCGACCACACCGTCGGAGTAGCATAGTGGCTATAATCGTTTTCCATGACAGATGCTGTCGCCCATCCAGGTGGCCCCGGGCCGCCACGAGGATAATCCGTTGAGCGAGATGGCAAAGAACCTGATTTTGTGGCTGATCATTGCCGCCGTCCTGTTGTCGATTTTTCAGAACTTCAAGGGCGGGGCGGTACCCGAGACCATCACCTACACCAATTTTGTCGATGAAGTGCAGGCGGGGCAGGTGCGGTCGGTCGTCGTCGACGGTCTGGTGATCGAAGGTGAGCGCCAAAGCGGTGCCCGCTTCCGGACGGTTCGCCCCGACGTCTATGACAGCGGTCTGATGGGCGACCTGCTCAATCACAGCGTCAACGTCGAGGGGCGCGAGCCCGACAAGGCCAGCTTCTGGCAGCAACTGTTCCTGGCCGCGTTCCCGATTTTGCTGATCGTCGGCATTTTCATGTTCTTCATGCGCCAGATGCAGGGCGGCATGGGCGGCGGGCGCGCGGGGCCCATGGCGTTCGGGAAATCCAAGGCGCGGCTGCTCAGCGAAGACCAGATCAAGACCACCTTCGCCGACGTCGCCGGTGTCGATGAAGCCAAGGAAGACGTCCGCGAGCTGGTCGAATTTTTGCGCGACCCCAGCAAGTTTCAGACGCTCGGTGGCCGGATTCCCCGGGGCGTGCTCATGTCCGGACCGCCTGGCACCGGCAAGACGCTGCTGGCGCGGGCGATTGCCGGCGAAGCGCGGGTGCCGTTTTTCTCGATCTCCGGTTCCGATTTCGTCGAAATGTTCGTGGGTGTCGGTGCCTCGCGGGTGCGGGACATGTTCGATCAAGCCAAAAAACAGGCGCCCTGCATCATTTTCATCGACGAAATCGATGCCGTCGGTCGCACCCGTGGCGGTGGCTGGGGCGGCGGCAACGACGAGCGTGAGCAGACGCTGAACCAGCTGCTGGTGGAAATGGATGGCTTCGAGGGCAACGAGGGCGTCATCGTGATCGCCGCGTCCAACCGCCCCGATGTACTGGACAAGGCACTGCTCCGTCCCGGCCGCTTCGATCGCCAGGTGTTCGTCGGATTGCCCGACATCCGGGGTCGTGAGCAGATTCTCAAGGTCCACGTGCGCAAGGTGCCGGTCGACGAACGCCTGAATCTCAGCATCGTGGCGCGTGGCACGCCGGGGTTTTCCGGCGCCGATCTCGCCAATCTGGTGAACGAGGCGGCGTTGTTCGCGGCGCGTTCCAACAAGCGCCTGGTGACCATGGAGGAATTCGAGAAAGCCCGCGACAAGATCATGATGGGCTCCGAACGGCGTTCCATGGTGATGTCCG
This sequence comes from uncultured Gammaproteobacteria bacterium, assembly GCA_947084925.1. GTDB lineage: Bacteria > Pseudomonadota > Gammaproteobacteria > Pseudomonadales > Porticoccaceae > JAGPUQ01. The sequence continues at coordinate 23,499 of CAMTUJ010000023.1, read as the reverse complement.
AGGAAGACAAGGCGAACACCGCCTATCACGAGGCCGGCCACGCCATCATCGGCCGACTCATGCCCGAACATGACCCGGTGCATAAAGTCACCATCATCCCGCGCGGCCGGGCGCTGGGTTTGACGCAGTTCCTGCCGGAAGAAGATCAGTACAGCATGAGTCGCCGCAAGCTGCTCGGTCTGGTGTGCAGCCTGTTCGGAGGGCGCATCGCCGAGGAACTGATTCACGGCATGGATGGCGTGACCACCGGTGCCTCCAACGATATCGAGCGGGCCAGTCAACTGGTGCGCGCCATGGTCACCAAATGGGGCCTGACCGAGAACCTCGGCCCGATTCTCTATGGCGAAGAAGAGACCATGGGCCCGGTTGCTGGAGCGCGCAACTTTTCCGGCGCCACGTCCCAGCGGATCGATGAAGAAGTACGGCGCATCATCGACGAGTGCTACGCGCGCGCCAAAGGCTTGCTGGAAGAAAACATCGACATCCTGCACGCCATGAAAGCTGCGCTCATGGAGTACGAAACCCTGGACGCCGACCAGGTTGGCGATCTGATGGCGCGGCGCAAGGTGCGCGCCCCGAAGGAATGGCACGACGCCGATTTCGACCCCGGCCCCGGTTCCAAGGGCGATGTTCGCGCAGCGCCGGTATCCGCGCCCATCGGCGGTCCGGTGGAAGGTAGCTGACGCAGAGTCGATGGTCAGGCGGACCACCGCATCCGGCCCGGAACGGCCGCGCAAGGAAAGCAGCGTGACGCCGTCCCGGCCAGCCTGGCTGGCGCGTTGCCGCCCGTCGATGCCGCTGATCATGGGCATCCTCAATGCGACACCGGATTCTTTTTCAGGCGACGGCCTGTTTGCCGGTGACACGTGCCCTGAAGGCCGTGGACCGTACCTGGATGGTGTCGTCGCCCGGGCGGCAATGCTGGTGGCAGAAGGGGCCGACCTGCTGGATGTCGGCGGCGAATCCACCCGGCCCGGCGCCGCGCCAGTCTCCGACGACGTCGAGCTTGCCCGGGTGATTCCCGTGATAGCCGCGCTGACCTCCCGTTTCGACGTGCTGATTTCCGTGGACACCAGTTCGCCGGCGGTCATGCGCGAAGCGGCAGCGGCTGGCGCGGCACTGATCAACGACGTGCGCGCGCTACGGCGACCCGGTGCAGTGGAGGCGGCGGCCGCGACCGGATTGCCGGTGTGTCTGATGCACATGCAGGGCGACCCCGGGACCATGCAGGCGTCGCCCCACTATGGCGATGTGGTCGCCGAAGTGCGGGATTTTCTTGCCGCTCGGGTAGCCGCCTGCGCTGCGGCCGGCATGGCACCCGAGCTGTTGCTGGTCGATCCCGGTTTCGGTTTCGGCAAAACCCTCGAACACAATCTGGCGTTGCTGCGCGCGTTGCCTGACATCGCGCCGCCCGGAGTGCCGGTGGTGGCGGGGTTCTCGCGCAAACGCATGGTGGGAGAGATCACCGGTCGCCCGGTCCGCCACCGGGTTCATGGCAGCGTGGCCCTGGCACTGCTGGCCGCGCGTCTTGGCGCCGCCGTGGTGCGGGTCCACGATGTTGCCGCCACGGCAGATGCGCTGAAAATTCTGGCTGCCGTCGAGCACGGTTCAACCGCGCGCGGCCCAATTGACGAGTTGATCCAATGACGAAACGGTTTTTCGGCACCGACGGCATTCGCGGCCGTGTGGGGCAGTATCCCATCACCGCCGATTTCGTGTTGCGCCTGGGTTGGGCCGCCGGCAAGGTCCTGGGCCAGTGCAGCGAGGGGCGACGTCTGATTCTGGTGGGCAAGGACACCCGCATTTCCGGTTATCTGTTCGAATCGGCGCTCCAGGCCGGAATTATCGCCGCAGGTGTCGATGTGAGCTTGCTGGGCCCCATGCCGACGCCCGCCATCGCGTATCTGACCCGGACTTTTCGCGCAGCGGCAGGGATAGTGATCAGCGCATCGCACAACCCGTTCGACGACAACGGCATCAAATTTTTCGGAGCCGACGGCTGCAAACTGCCTGATGAAATCGAAATCGAGATCGAGCGGCATCTGGGCGAGCCGGTGACCACGGTGACGTCGGAGCGGCTCGGGCGCGCCAGCCGGATCGGCGATGCGGCGGGCCGTTACATCGAATTCTGCAAGGGGACGCTGCCTTCCAGCATCAGCCTCAACGGCCTGAAACTGGTGGTGGATTGCGCCCACGGCGCCACCTACCACGTCGCGCCGGACATATTCAGGGAGCTTGGCGCGGCTGTTCATCCGCTGAGCGTCGAGCCGGACGGTTGCAATATCAACCGCGGCTGCGGATCAACCGCGCCGGCGGCCTTGCAGCAGGCGGTATTGGCGCGCGACGCGGATCTGGGTATCGCTTTCGATGGCGACGGCGATCGCGTCGTATTCGTGGATCGAACCGGCGCCATTGTGGATGGCGACCAACTCCTCTATGTGATTGCCGCGCACCGTCAGCGCCACGGCGGCTGCAGTGGTGTCGCCGGGACCTTGATGAGCAACTATGGACTCGAACTTGCGCTCGCGCGCATCGGGGTGCCATTTCTGCGCACCGCTGTCGGCGATCGACATGTGATCGAAGCGTTGCGGGAGCGCGAATGGACCCTGGGCGGCGAAAGCTCAGGGCATATTGTTTGTCGCGATCTCACCACGACGGGGGACGGTCTCGTGGCAGCACTCCAGGTGTTGCGAGCGATCATTGAAAGAGACCAGCCGCTTGACGAGCTCTGCGTTGACATGGCCAAGCTGCCGCAAACCATGATCAACGTGGCGGTGGGCGGCGACGCCGTATTCCACCCCGGGCCGGACGTGCTCGCCGCCGTCAGCGCGGCGGAGTGCAAGCTGGCCGGCAGGGGCCGCGTGTTGTTGCGCCCCTCCGGTACCGAACCGGTGATCCGGGTGATGGTCGAGGGCGAAGACTTCGCACTGGTGCAGTGCCTGGCCGAAGAAGTCGCCGCCGCGGTCGCTGGAGCGGCCGGCCTGGGTTGACGGACCTTTGGCCTTTTCCTTGTTTGTCGAAGTTAACTTGGCTACTATTGGCGCCCTTTTTCGACCTGAGTTATGCGCAAACCTCTCGTCATAGGCAACTGGAAAATGCACGGCTCGCGTCGTTCCGTGGGCCAGTTGCTTGACGGTATTGCGGGGGTTGCGGATCTTGCCGTCGAAGTCGCCGTTTGCCCGCCCTTCGTGTATCTCACCGAAGCAGCGGCCCGGGTTTCCGGCACCGGCATTCGCCTCGCCGCGCAGAGCCTGAGCGAGTACGAATGCGGGGCCTACACCGGCGAAGTGGCGGGCTCGATGCTGGCGGATGTCGGATGCCGGTACGTTCTGGTGGGACATTCCGAGCGGCGGCGTCTGTTCGGCGAGACCGACCACCGGATCGCGAGACAGTTTGAGCGGGCGCTCGCAGCGGGCATCACGCCGGTGCTGTGTGTCGGGGAAGACGCGGCCGAGCGCAACGCGGGCGCGACCTGGCAGGTGCTCCATCGGCAACTGGAGGCGGTTGCCGAAGTGGCGGGCCGGGAAGCGCTGGGAAAGTCGGTAATCGCCTATGAGCCCGTGTGGGCAATTGGCGCCGGCGCCACCGCAAGCCCCGCGCAGGTCGAGGCGGTACAGGTGCGCATTCGGGATCTGCTCGGCGCCGGTGGTGCCGAGACCCGGCTTTTGTACGGTGGCAGCGTATCGAAGGCGAATGCTGCTGAATTGTTTGCTCAGCCGGACGTGGATGGCGTTCTGGTGGGCGGCGCCTCGTTGCAGGCGGAGGAATTCGTGGCCATTTGTAGGCTGGCGGTTGGAGAATCATGGAAACCTTCGTAATCCTGTTACACATTGTCACCGCCTGTGCACTGGTTGCTTTCGTGCTGCTGCAACAAGGCAAGGGGGCCGAGGCGGGTGCGTCCTTTGGGGCCGGTGCTTCCCAGACGCTATTTGGCAGTGTGGGTAGCTGGAACTTCTTCAGCAGGGTCACGGCGGGGCTCGCGCTGGTATTTTTCCTGACCAGCTTTGGTCTGGCGGTGCTTGCCAAGCACAATGCCGGTGCTGGCGCGGCGCTTACCCCGGAAATCAAGATGCTCGAGGCGGCGCCGGCGGACACCGAAATCCCGATGCCGACCCCGGGCGCTGGTGACAGTCATGCCGCGGAAGCGGAGATTCCGGCGATAATGGACAAGGCCGCAAGCAAAGATGCGGCAACTGAAGATACGGTGAGCAAAGATGCGGTGCCGCGGGATGCGACGCCGAAACCCTGAGTTTTGCCCAAGTGGTGGAATTGGTAGACACGCTATCTTGAGGGGGTAGTGGCGTAAGCTGTGCCGGTTCGAGTCCGGCCTTGGGCACCACGTATACAGTTGTAAGTCAGCGCCGACGGTGGTCCGGATCGATCCGGGCGCGCCCTGTCCCGCGATCAGGCGTGGCCGTGGTTACGGTGCGACGGCTTGGGCGTTTGGCCCACCGCCTCGGAGCGTCGAACCGAGGTTCGAAATCCGGTGTTCGGAGTGTGTTTGCGCTTGACCCGATCGCCAGCCGGTCCTATACTTTGCGCCCCTCGCGCTGATGCAATTTCAGGGCGGTGTGAGGGTCAGGAATTACCAGGTTCCTGAAACGGCGCGAGCCGTTTGTCGATGCGGGGTGGAGCAGCCTGGTAGCTCGTCGGGCTCATAACCCGAAGGTCGTAGGTTCAAATCCTGCCCCCGCTACCAAATTTCGCCGGCACATTTAACGTGTGCCGGCCGGTGACAAGGGCCCCTGATATCAGGGGCTTTTTGTTTTCTGGGGGTTTTGTTTTTTTTGCGGCAGTTTGTGTTTTTGATGTGCTGACGCAGCAGGGCGCGCCAGGCTCGGGGGCGAATCCGGGGCGACCGAATCCGGGGTGACAAGGGCAGGTTCGATATCGTGCGGCGTGACGACAGACTGAAAGCATTGATCGAGCCGGTGGTGACTGCCTTCGGTTGCGAGCTTTGGGGCCTGGAGTTTTCGGCGGCGGGGCGGCACGGCTTGCTCAGGGTATACATCGACAAACCGGACGGCATCGGCATACAGGATTGCGAGCGCATCAGTCGACAGCTGGGCAGCTTGCTGGATGTCGAAAACCCCATTGCCGGTGAATACACCCTGGAAGTGTCATCGCCGGGGCTGGATCGGCCGCTTTATGAACTGGATCAGTTTCGACAGTTTGTTGGATCCGACATCAATTTGCGCTTGCGCACGGCTTTTGAGGGCCGACGCAAATTCCAGGGGCGTTTGGTCGCAGTGGAGAAAGACGAAATTGTCATCGTGGTCGACGACCATGAATATTTGTTTCCGCATGCCGGCGTTGAGCGGGCAAGCGTAGTGCCGCAATTCGGTAACAAGTGAGAGCGTTGGAATGAGCAAGGAAATCCTGCAGGTTGCCCAGGCCGTGTCCAATGAAAAGGGCGTTGCCGAGGGTGTGATCTTTGACGCCATGGAGCAGGCGCTCGCAATGGCGACCACAAAGCGTTTCGACGAAGACTCCAATATCCGCGTCACGATAGACCGGCGCACCGGAGACTACGAGACCTACCGCTGGTGGACCGTGGTCGATGATGCCACGCTGGCCGAGTTGGGCACCCAGTTCACGCTCGAAGAGGCACATGAACGCGACCCCAATCTCAAGCCGGGCGACATTTTTGAAGAACGGATCGACAACGTCGAATTCGGGCGGATAGCCGCCCAGACCGCCAAACAGGTGATTGTGCAGAAAGTGCGCGATGCCGAGCGCGCGCTGGTCGCGCGGCAATACGAACATCGGATCGGTGAACTGCTCGGCGGCATGGTCAAGAAAGTCACGCGCGAACACATCATCGTTGATCTCGGCAACAATGCGGAAGGACTGTTGCCGAGGGAAGAACTGGTGGGTCGGGAAGTATTCCGCGTCAACGACCGGGTGCGCGCGGTGCTGATGGGTATCAACACCGAAGGCCGCGGTCCCGTGTTGTTGATGAGCCGACGCTGCAACGCCATGTTGACCCAGTTGTTTCGCATCGAAGTGCCCGAAATTGCCGAGCAGGTGATCGAAATCCGCGCTGCCGCGCGCGATCCCGGCGCGCGGGCGAAGATCGCCGTGAAAACCAACGACGGGCGCATGGATCCCATCGGAGCCTGTGTCGGCATGCGTGGCGCACGAGTTCAGGCTGTGTCCAACGAACTGGACGGCGAGCGCATTGATATCGTGTTGTGGGACGACAACCCCGCGCAACTGGTCATCAACGCCATGGCGCCCGCCGAAGTCGAATCCATTATCGTGGACGAAGACAGTCATTCCATGGACGTGGCTGTCGCTGCGGACACCCTGGCTCAGGCGATCGGGCGCGGCGGCCAGAATGTGCGTTTGGCATCCGAGCTGACCGGCTGGAACATCAATGTGATGAGCGTGGATGAGATCCACGCCAAGCAGCAGGAGGAGGCCGGCAGCACCATCCAGCAGTTCATGGACAAACTGGATATCGATGAAGACGTAGCCAGCGTGCTTGTCGAGGAAGGTTTCACGACGCTTGAAGAGGTCGCCTATGTGCCTATCGACGAAATGGCCGGTATCGAAGGGTTTGATCGCGATATGGCGGAAGAATTGCGCGCTCGCGCGAAGGACGCCTTGTTGACCAGGGCGTTGGCATCCGAGGAGGAACTGGCGGAGGCCACCCCTGGCGACGACCTGCTGGCAATGGCGGGCATGGACTCGACGCTTGCCCACAAGCTCGCGGCGCACGGAATTGTTTCCGTCGAGGATCTCGCCGAACAGTCGGTCGATGATTTGCTGGATATCGAGGCGATGGCGCCGGAACGGGCCGCGGAGCTGATAATGACGGCGCGAGCGCCCTGGTTTGCGACGAATGAAGTCTGAAGCAAGTGAAGTTTCGAGCGGATCAAGTTTGATGCTGATCGTGCATAGAGCGAGGAACTGAAAAGCATGGCTCAACTGACTGTCAGTGAACTTGCCGAAGTGGTCGACGCTCCGGTTGAGCGCCTGCTTCGGCAAATGCACGCCGCCGGGCTGTCGCACGACTCTGCCGAGCAGGTGGTCAACGATGAAGATAAACAGAAATTACTGGTTTATCTGAAAAGCCTGCACGGTGAAGAAACGGAGGAGCCGCGCAAGATTACCCTGCGCCGCAAGACCGTGAGCACGTTGCGCACGGGATCGGGCAAGCGCGTCGTCAATGTGGAAGTGCGGAAGAAACGCACCTACGTCAAGCAGGACGAAAGCGGCGAGTCGGAACCAACCACAGAGGCAGAGGCGCCGGTTGCTGCTCCGATCGTGATGGAGGATCCGGAAGCAAAACGGATCGCCGCGATTGAAGCGCGCCGCAAGGCGGAGGAAGAGCGTGCGCGCATCGCGGACGAGGCACGAAGACCGCCGGAACCGGAGTCAGGCCCGGACCTGGTGCCGGAAAAAGTAATCGTCAAGACCGACGGCGCGCCCGCGGTGGTTGCCGCGATAGCGGCCGCGGAGCCGATTGGTGATGGCGGCAAGGCCGGGAAGAAGCGTGAAAAGCGCGATGACGCCCCGCCGGATGTCGACGACGACAAGCCCAAGAAGAAAAAGCCGCTCAAAGGTCAGCGCAAGCAAAAAACCGAGGGCGTCGCCGAGATTCTGGTCGACGACGACGAAGGCGACCGCAAGCCGCGACTGCTCTCGGGGCGTCCGGCAGTGCAGGCCCGCAATATTCATGTGTTCAAGAAACCCACCGGAAAAATTGTGCACGAAGTCGAGGTTCCCGAGGCAATCACCGTTGCGGATCTCGCCCAGAAAATGGCGGTAAAGGCGGCTGTGGTCATTCGCGAATTGATGAAGATGGGCACCATGGCCACCATCAATCAAACGATTGACCGCGATACCGCGTTCCTTGTCATCGAGGAAATGGGGCACAAGCCGGTGGCTGTTTCGTCGCGCGAAGCGGTCGTGGAGGAGACGTTCCGGGAAGGGATCGCGGCGGTTGAGGCCGAGTCTCTGCCCCGCGCGCCGGTAGTCACCGTGATGGGCCATGTCGATCATGGCAAAACCTCACTGCTCGATTACATCCGTAAATCCCGCGTCGCGTCCGGCGAAGCCGGTGGCATCACGCAGCATATCGGCGCTTATCATGTGCAAACGCCGCGCGGGTTTATCACCTTCCTCGATACCCCGGGTCACGCTGCCTTTACCGCGATGCGCGCCCGCGGCGCCCGTGCCACCGATGTGGTGATTCTTGTCGTGGCGGCGGATGACGGCGTAATGCCGCAGACCAAGGAAGCCGTCGCCCATGCGCGTGCCGCTGGCGTGCCTTTGGTCGTCGCCATCAACAAGATTGACAAGCCGGGCGCGAATCTCGATCAGATCACCAGCGAGCTGTCGGCGCTGGAAGTGGTGCCCGAGGAGTGGGGTGGCGATACGCAATTCGTGCGGGTTTCCGCCCATACCGGCGAGGGCATCGAAGCGCTGCTGGAAGCCGTGTCCCTGCAGGCGGAGCTGCTCGAACTGCGCGCCCCGGTGGCGGTGCCTGCGCGCGGAGTCGTCATCGAAGCGCGGGTCGATCGCGCGCGGGGAGTGGTAGCGACCTTGCTGGTTCAGGCGGGCACGCTGCGGTCCGGCGATTTTCTGCTGGCCGGCGAAAGTATCGGCAAGGTGCGGGCAATGATCGGCGACGACGGCGCGCCGGCGCGCGAGGCCGGCCCATCGATTCCGGTGGAAGTACTGGGGCTCGATCTCCCGCCGCAAGCCGGCGACGAGTTCTATGTGACGTCCGATGAACGCCAGGCGCGCGAGATCGTCCAGCTGCGTCAGACCCGTTCGCGCGAGGAGCGCGTGGCACGCCAGCAAGCCGTCAACCTCGAGAACGTATTTGCCGGCTTTGAAGGCACGGCACGCAAAGTGTTGCCGGTGGTCGTCAAGGCGGACGTGCGCGGATCCCTGGAAGCCCTGTTGTCCGCGCTGCACGAATTCGGCACCGATGAGGTGGGCGTGAATGTCGTGAGCTCGGGGATCGGTGGATTGACGGAATCCGACATCAATCTGGCGGTTACCACGGGTGCGGTGGTGCTGGGTTTCAATGTCCGTGCCGATGCCGCGGCGCGCAAGGTTGCCGCTGCCGAAGGTGTCGATATCCGCTACTACAGCGTTATTTACCACCTGCTTGACGAGGTCAAGAAAGCGCTGTCGGGCATGTTGGCACCCGAAGTGCGCGAGGAAATCATCGGCATCGCCGAAGTGCGCGAAGTATTCCGGTCGCCGAAATTTGGCCAGGTCGCCGGTTGCCGCGTGGTGGAAGGTGCGCTGTACCGCAACAAGCCGATTCGGGTGCTGCGCGACAGTGTGGTGATTTTTTCCGGTGAACTGGAATCCTTGCGACGCTTCAAGGACGATGTCGCGGAGGTGCGTGCCGGCACCGAATGCGGTGTCGGGGTCAAAGGCTACAACGATGTTCGCCCCGGCGATCAGATCGAGGTCTATGACGTCCAGCGCGTGGCGCGGCAGCTCTAGCGAGACAGCATATGCCCAGGGAGTTCAAGCGCAGCGAGCGGGTCGCCGATGCACTCCAGCGTGAGCTGGCGGAGTTGCTGCGCACCGAGCTCGATGATCCGCGCGTCGAGTTGGTCAACATCACCAGCGTCGATGTCAGCCGCGATCTCACCAGCGCCAAAGTGTTTGTGAGCTTTATCGGCCAGCGCAGTCCCGAACAGTGCGCGGAGGCGATGGCGGCGCTCAACGGCGCCGCCGGCTTTCTGCGGGGCAGGCTCGGCGGTGTGATTCGCCTGCGCATCATGCCGCGCTTGCAGTTCATTCATGACACGACCGGTGACCGCGGACAACGCCTCGCCGCCTTGATCGAGCACGCGCTGGCAAGCGACGAGCGCGCCCGCCGCGCGGAGCAAACCTGAGGTGGCGCGCACCCGCAAGGGCAGGTCCGTGGACGGTATCCTGGTGCTCGATAAGCCGGCGGGCCCGACCTCGAACCAGGCCCTGCAGCGTGTAAAATGGCTGTTTGATGCCGCCAAGGCGGGGCATACCGGTAGTCTGGATCCCCTGGCGACGGGAGTGCTGCCGATCTGTTTTGGTGAAGCCACCAAATTCACCCAGTTTCTGCTCGAGGCCGACAAAACCTACGCCAGCACTTTCCGTCTGGGCGTGACCACGACCACCGGCGATCAGGACGGCGAAGTGCTGGCGGAAAAGAGTGCCGCCGAGGTGTCGGTCGCGCGGATCGAAGCGGGGCTGGTATCGTTTCGTGGCAGCATCGAACAGATTCCCTCGATGTATTCGGCGCTCAAGCAAGGTGGCCAACCGCTCTACAAGCTGGCGCGTCAGGGGCTCGAAGTGGAGCGCGCACCGCGGCAGGTGACTGTCCACAGTTACGAGATTGACGCTTTTCGCGGCGGCGAATGCGCCGAACTGGATGTGGTGATCCGGTGCAGCAAAGGCACCTACATCCGGACGCTCGCCGAAGATCTCGGCCGTCAGTTGGGTTGTGGCGCTCATGTGACGCGCTTGCGACGATTGGCGTCGGGTCCGTTTGGCGAAGCCGACGCCGTGACGCTGGACGATATCGACGCACTGCGCACGAGCGGAGCGTTCGCGGCACTGGATACCTTGCTGCGGCCGGTGGATGCGGCAGTGGCCGACCGCCTGGCGCTGGAGCTGCCGGAGAATCTGTCCTGGTATTTTTTGCGTGGCCAGGCGGTGGCGTTGGCGCAGGCGCGGCAGGAAGCCAGCGAAGGCGATCTGGTAAGGGTTTTCCGGGCGCCGGGTGAATTTCTCGGCGTTGGAGAAGTGTTGGACGACGGCCGCATCAAGCCCCACCGGCTGGTTGCCGGAGCCCAGCGCTAGCAGGCCGTTGAAAAACGGCTGGATGAATACCGGGGCGGCATGGTGCCGTATCCGGCAACCACTGGGCGGTCTGCAAATATGCGCGGACCGATCCGAATCTTATCGGCATATTGGAGACCATGACATGGCACTGAACGCAGAAGAAAAATCCGTGATCATTCGCGACAACGCGAGCGCTGCAAACGACACCGGCTCACCGGAAGTCCAGGTTGCACTGCTGAGCGCCAACATCGACAAGTTGCAGGGTCACTTCAAGGAACACGGCAAGGACCACCATTCCCGGCGCGGGCTCATCCGCATGGTGAACCAGCGGCGCAAACTGCTGGATTACCTGAAAGGCAAGAACCCTGAGCGCTACCGGCAGTTGATTGCCAAGCTCGGCTTGCGCCGTTGAGGCGATTTCATTCGCGGCAGCTCCGCAGGGGCTGTCGCCGCAACCAGAAGCAGGTGAACGTGTGAATTTGGTTAAAAAAACATTCAAGTATGGCAACCATGAGGTCACGCTGGAGACCGGGCGCATCGCCCGGCAGGCGACCGGCGCGGTGCTGTGCAGCATGGACGGTACCGTGGTGTTGTGTACCGCGGTGGCTGCTCGCGATGCACGGCCGGGTCAGGATTTTTTCCCGCTGACCGTCAACTATCAGGAAAAAACCTACGCTGCCGGCCGAATTCCCGGCGGATTTTTTCGCCGTGAAGGGCGCCCGACCGAAAAGGAAACCCTGACCAGCCGGCTCATCGATCGACCGCTGCGGCCGCTGTTTCCCGCCGGGTTTCGCAACGAAGTACAGGTGGTCGCCACCGTGATGTCGGTGGATCGCGACATGGATCCGGATATCGCGGCCCTGATCGGCTGTTCGGCCGCATTGGCGATTTCCGGGATCCCGTTCGACGGTCCGATCGGCGCGGCGCGCGTCGGTTATCACCCGGAGCAGGGCTATCTGCTCAATCCGCGTTACAGCGAACTCGAAACCTCGCAGCTCGACATGGTCGTGGCGGGTACCCGGGACGCCGTGTTGATGGTGGAATCGGAAGCCAGGGAACTGCCCGAAGACCTGATGCTGGGCGCCGTGCTCTTTGCCCACCAGGAGATGCAGGCGGTCGTCCAGGTGATCGACGAACTGGTGCGGGATGCGGGCAAGCCGCGTTGGGAATGGTTGGCGCCGGCCGACAATGCCCCTTTGTTGCAGGCGATTACCGCACAGATTGGCGACGATCTTGCCGCTGCCTATCAGATTACCGAGAAGCAGCAGCGGCAGATGCGTCTGACCGAGTTGCGCGACCGCTGCGTCGGCCACCATACCGACGAAGCCGCGGGCGTAACCGCGGAGCAGGTCAGCAACCTGTTCAAGAAGCTGGAAAAGAAAGTGGTGCGAGGGCGCGTGGTCGCCGGCGCACCGCGCATCGACGGTCGGGACGCGCGTACCGTGCGCCCCTTGGCCATCGAAGTGGGCGTGCTGCCCAACGCCCATGGTTCGGCGCTGTTCACCCGCGGCGAAACCCAGGCCATCGTGGTCGCTACGCTGGGTTCGCTGCGCGATGCGCAGATGATCGACGCCCTGGAAGGATCGCGCCGCGACCGCTTCCTGCTGCACTACAACTTCCCGCCGTTCTCGGTGGGTGAGACCGGCCGCATGGGTGGCACCAGCCGTCGCGAGACCGGCCACGGTCGTTTGGCGCGCCGCGGCATTGCCGCCGTGCTGCCGAGCGAAGACGAGTTTCCCTACACGGTCCGGGTCGTGTCGGAGATCACCGAATCGAACGGTTCCAGCTCCATGGCGTCGGTGTGCGGCTCCAGCCTCGCGTTGATGGATGCCGGGGTGCCGCTGAAGGCGCCGGTGGCCGGTATTGCCATGGGTCTGGTCAAGGATGACAACGGCTTTGCGGTCCTGACCGATATCCTCGGTGACGAAGATCACCTGGGCGACATGGATTTCAAGGTCGCCGGCACCACGGCCGGGATTACCGCGTTGCAGATGGACATCAAGATCCAGGGCATCACCGAGGAAATCATGGAAGTGGCCCTGCATCAGGCACTCGCCGCCCGCCTGCATATCCTTGCCGAGATGAACAAGGTGATCGCGGTCAGCCGCGCCGAAGTCGCGGATAACGCGCCGCGCTTCCGCACGTTGAAAATCGATCCGGAAAAAATCCGCGATGTGATCGGCAAGGGTGGTTCCACCATTCGTGCCCTCACCGAAGAGACCGGTGCCACGATCGACATCGAGGATGATGGCTCGATACGTATCTACTGCGACAATCGCGAAGGCCTCGATCTCGCGGTGTTCCGCGTCCAGGAGATCACCGCCGAGGCGGAAGTCGGCAAGATCTACGAAGGCACCGTCGCCCGCATCGTCGATTTCGGCGCTTTTGTGACGATCATGCCGGGTACCGACGGACTGGTGCATATCTCCCAGATCGCCGACCAGCGCGTGGAGAAAGTCAGCGACTACCTGACCGAAGGCCAGAAGATCAAGGTCCGGGTGCTCGACGTCGACGCCCGCGGCCGCATCAAGCTGTCCATCAAGGACGCGCTCGATGATGCGGAGCGCGCCGCCAAGGCGTCCCATGCGCCGAAGGCGGAACCCGTTCCGGTTGCGGATGCTCCGGACGATGCGGACTGAGCATGCCAGCGCAAAAAAACGGGGCTTCGGCCCCGTTTTTTTTTACTTCGTCGGGCGGCTTCCTCAGAGAGTTGCAGCGACTTCGCTGCCGGCCGCAATGGCCGCAAAGGCATCCAATTCCGCCGCCTGGCGGGCGCCGCCGATGGCATGAGCCGGAACACCAAGTGCCGTCAGCGCGGCGCTCAACTCGTCCAGCGATTCCTGGCCGGCGCAGATGATGACGCTGTCCACCGCCAGCACCTGGTCCTCGTCGCCGAGGCGGTAATGCAGTCCGGTGTCGTCGATTTTGCGATAGCTGACACCCGGGATGCAGCGCACGCCGCTGCCTTCCAGTTCCGCCCGCAGCACCCAGCCGCTGGTCAGGCCGAGACCGCGGCCCATGGCGCCGGGTTTGCGCTGGAACAGGGTGATCTGGTGCGCCGGCGCCGGGAATTTGGGTCCGCCCGGCGACAGGCCGCCGGGTGCGCGCAGACTGGTGTCCACGCCCCACTTGGCAAGAAAGGTGTCGGTGTCCGGCGCGCTGTCGCCGTGTCCTTGCAGAAGCAGCATGGCGGCGTCGTAGCCGATGCCGCCCGCGCCCAGGATTGCCACCCGTGGCCCGGCCTGGCGGCGGCCGGCGAGCAGGTCCGCGTAGGGGATGACCATGGGATGGTCGATACCTTCCATGTCCGGCGTGCGCGGGCTGATGCCGGTGGCGACCACGACCGCGTCGAAGCCCGCCGCCGTCAGTGCCTCGGGCGTTGCCCGGGTGTTGAGGCGCACGGCGACGCCCAGGTCCGCGAGCCGGGTGCGGTAATAGCGGATCAGTTCATGGAATTCGGTCTTGTCGGGAACCCGCTTGGCGAGATTCAGCTGGCCACCGATATCGGTGCCGGCTTCGTACAGGGTGACCTGATGGCCCAGCTGCGCGGCGGAGACGGCCGCCGACAGGCCGCCGGGACCGGCACCCACCACCGCGACCTTGCGCGAACCCCCGGTGCGGCGCGGTGCTTCCTCGCCATCCAGTTCGCGTCCCGCGCGTGGATTGACCAGACAGCGGGTGGGTTTGCCCTTGAAGATGAAGTCGAGGCAGGCCTGGTTGCAGCCGATGCAGGTGTTGATGGTGTCGGGGCGGCCGGCCTACACCTTGGCCGCAAATTCGGGGTCGGCCAGCATGGCGCGGGCGAGCGACACCATGTGCGCGTCGCCGCCGGCGATGATGTCTTCGGCGACTTCCGGGGTATTGATCCGGTTCGACGCGACCACCGGCACCTTGACGTGGTCGGTGATGTTGCGGACCGCGAAGCGCCAGGCCCCGCGCGGGACCATGTAGGCGATGGTCGGAATATGCGCCTCGTGCCAGCCGACCCCGGTGTTGAACAGGGTGACGCCGGCCGCTTCCAGCCGCTGCGCGAGTTCGGCGGTTTCCGCGCCGGTGGCGCCGTCCTCCACCAGATCGATGCAGGAGATGCGGAACATCAGGATGAAGTCCGCGCCTACCCGCGCCCGGGTGCGGCGCACCACTTCCAGGGCAAAGCGCATGCGGTTTTCGTAGCTGCCGCCCCAGTCATCGCTGCGGTTGTTGGTGCGCCGCGCCAGGAACTGGTTGATCAGATAGCCTTCCGAACCCATGACTTCGACGCCGTCGTAGCCGGCTTCGCGCGCCAGCACCGCGGTGTTGGCGTAGTCTTCGACGTATTGCGCGATTTCGTCGCTGGACAGCACCCGGGGGACGCGCGGATTGATGCGCGAGCGGATATCGGAAACCCCGACGATGCTGGGGTCTTTCGCATAGCGACCGGTGTGCAGAATCTGCAGCAGGATTTTGCCGCCCTCGCGATGCACCCGGTCGGTGATCAGGCGGTGGCCGGGAATTTCCTCGGCGCGGTGGAAAATCGGCCCACCTTCCTCGATGCGGCCGGTTTCGTTGGGAGCGTAACCGCCGGTGACGATGAGTCCCGCGCCGCCCCGCGCACGCTCGCCGTAGAAGGCCGCGAGGCGCGCGAAGGGCCGGTCGAGGAGTTCGAGTCCGGAATGCATCGAGCCCATCATGATGCGATTTTCAAGCGTGACAAAACCCAGATCGAGGGGTGCGAGCAGGTGGGAGAAGGTCATCGAAAGTCCTCGGCGGAAAACAGGCGCGGCGCGACAAAACGCCGGAATCATACTTCAGCGCACGGCCTTCGGCCTAGCCGGGCGCGGCTACAATGCGGACTTCGCCCTGAACGGATGGGTCTCGCCATGAATGACGCGCGGGCGCCGCGATGACACCGAACTGGGGCTGGGTGCTGCTGGCCGTGCAGACGCTGCTGGGCCTGGGCGCGGCCTGGCACGCATTGCTGAACAAGCGCGATTCGCGTTCGGCACTCGGCTGGATGGTCGTCGCGCTCGGGTTGCCGATCGCGGGGCCGGTAGCGTATCTGTTGTTCGGCATCAACCGGGTGCGCGCGCGGGCGCGCCGCGGCAGTCGTCCGTCGCCGGCGGCGAGCGCGCATCCGCGCAGCCCCGGCGATGCCTGTCTGTCGGAGCTGTCCGATCTGGCGCGCGCCGGGGCGGTCATCAGTGGCATGCCGCTGCGGCCGGGCAATCGCATTGTCGCGCTCCACAATGGCGAGCAGGCCTATCCCGCCATGCTCGAAGCCATCGCCGCCGCCACGGTCGGTGTCGATCTTTCGACCTACATCTTCGAAAACAATGCGACCGGACACCGGTTTGTGGATACGCTGGTGGCCGCGCAGCAGCGTGGAGTGCGGGTGCGCGTGCTGCTGGACGGGATGGGCGAATGGTATTCCCCCGGTATTCGCCGACGTCTGCGGCGCGGCGGTCTCGACGCCCGATCCTTCAATGCACCCCGGCTGCTGCCACTCAATCTGGCCGTCAATCTGCGCAATCATCGCAAGCTGCTCGTAGTGGACGGGGCAGTGGCATTTGCCGGTGGTATCAATATCGGGGATCGCCATCTGCTGGTCCCGCCGCGCATCAAACATCCGGTGGCCGATCTGCACTTTCAGTTGCGGGGACCGGTAGTCGCCGACCTGCAGCGCGTGTTCAACGATACCTGGCGGCAGGCGGGCGGTGATCGATCGGCCGCAGCGGACGCGAAGGAAATTTCGGCGGATGCATCCGCCGTGGCGGGGCCCAGTCAGTGCCGGGTGATCGCGGACGGACCCGACGAGAATCTCGATCAGCTCGCGCTGGTATTGCAGTCTGCCGTCAGCGCCGCGCGGCGCAGTGTGCGGATCATGACGCCGTATTTTCTGCCGTCACGGGAACTGATTGCCAGCCTGCAGAGTGCGGCGTTGCGCGGCGTCGCGGTGACCATCCTGTTGCCGGCGCGGAGCAATCTGCCCTATGTGCACTGGGCGACCCGCAACCTGCTCTGGGAGCTGCTCCACCGGGAAGTCCGCGTGTTCTACCAGCCCGCGCCGTTCAACCACGGCAAGCTGCTGGTGGTGGATGAAGGCTATGTGCTGGTGGGATCGGCGAACATCGATCCGCGCAGTTTACGGCTCAACTATGAACTCGGTGTGGAGGTGTTCGACCCGGCGTTTGGCGCTGAAATGAGCGGCGTATTCGATGCCCTGGTCGCGCGTTCGCGCCCGGTTACCGATGCCGAACTGGCTGGGCGCGCGCTTGCCGTGCGTACCCGCGATGCGCTGTGCTGGCTGTTTTCGCCGTATCTTTGACGGCTTTTCAACAAGCCGTCAGTCCGCCGCGGGTGGGTGGCTCCCCGCGGCCGGTGCTTTCTTGAGGCAGGCGATGACCAGCAGGCTGATGATGAAAGCGGTGCCGATCACATAGAACGCATCGTTGAACGCCATCACCTGACTTTGCCGGCGCGCCACGGCGTCGATGGCCAGCAGTGCCTGCTGCTGGGCCAGTTCCGGATCGGCGCCCAAGGACGCGAAATACCCGGTCATGGCCTGCAGGCGTTCCTGGGTGATGGGGTTGTAGAGCGAGACCGACTCCAGAATCTGGTTGGAGTGGAAGTGCTCGCGCACGGTGACAAAAGTCGCCAGCAGCGCGATGCCGATGGAGCCGCCCAGATTGCGCATCACGTTGAACAGTCCCGACGCGGAGCCTACCTGCGCCGGTTCGATACCCGCAGTGCCGATCACCGACAGCGGGATCATGATGAACGGCATGCCAAGGCCGCGGATGAGGTGCGGTATCACAATGCTGTCGTAGGCGTAGTCGGTCGTCATGTGGATATTGAGCAGGCAGCTCAAACCGAACACGCCGGCGCCGATGGCGAGCAGGATGCGCAAATCCACGACTTTCATCAGACGCAAAACGATGGGCACCATCACCAGTTGCGGCAGCCCGATCCACATCATCACCTGGCCGATCTGGAGCGCGTTGTAGCCGTGCACCTGGGTCAGATACAGCGGCATGATGAACACCGACCCATAGAGCCCGAGCCCCAGCACCACATTGACGATGTTGGCGAGCCCGAAATTGCGCCGCGCCATCAGACGCAGGTTGATAAAGGGACTTTTGCTGGTCAACTCGATGATCAGGAACAACAGCAGGCTCACCCCGGCGAGCACCGCGCCGCGCGCGATGAAATCGGATTCCAGCCAGTCCTTGCGACTGCCTTCTTCCAGCACGATTTCGAGGGTGCCGAGCCCTACCGCCATGGTGGCGATGCCCCACCAGTCGCCTTTTTTCAGCAGGGCCAGATTGCTGGCTGCCGGTTTCAGTCCGCGCCAGAGCAGGAAGAACATGATGCTGGTGGGGACGAGCTGAAGGTAAAAGATGGTTTCCCAGCCGAAATTTTCCGACAGATAACCGCCGAGCGTCGGACCGATGGTGGGTGCCTGGGTGGCCGTCAGAGCGAACATGCCCATGCCGATCGCCTGTTTGCTGGCGGGCAGCAGGGTCAGGATGATCGCGAAGGACAGTGGAATCAGCGTACCTCCGGAGAGCCCCGCCAGGGCGCGGAATACCAGCATGGATTCCAGGTTCCAGGCCGTCGCGCAGAGCGTCGTGAAGAACATGAACAGCACGGTATTCCAGAGAATGTAGCGCCGCAGCCCGAACACCTGGGTGAGCCAGCCGGTGATGGGGATCACCACAATTTCCGCCGTCAGATAGGCGGTGGAGATGAAGGAGCCCTCTTCGAGGGTCGCGCCCAGCGCGCCCTGGATGTCCTTCAGCGAGGCGTTGGTGATGTGGATGTTGAGAACGGCGATAAAGGCGCCCAGCACGCCGCCGAACACGGTGAGCCAGGTGCCGAGGGAAACCTGATCACGGGTTGCGGCGGTCGGTGCCGCCGTGGTGGCCGCGCCGCTCACTGGGGTAAGGTTGCGGAGGCTGTCCGTGTGAGGTTATCGCGCACTCAGGAACCGTCATCCTGCGCGAGTTTTTTGTTATCGGCTTCCCCGCCGTCGCGGGTGTCGATATGGGCGATCACCGACATGCCGGGCCGCAACCGCGCGACCATCGGGTTGCTGTGGTCGAGGACGATCTTGACCGGCACGCGCTGCACGATCTTGGTGAAATTGCCGGTGGCGTTATCCGGCGGCAGCAGACTGAACTCGGCGCCGCTCGCAGGCGACACGCTCTCCACGACGCCCGCGAAGTGCTCGTCGGGGAAGGCGTCGACATCGACGACGGCCTTTTGTCCGGGCAGTACCTTGGTCAACTGGGTTTCCTTGAAGTTGGCGCTCACCCAGATATCGTCGAGGTCCACCAGGGCCAGCTTGCGCACGCCTGTCTGGGAGTATTCCCCGGGCTCGACTTGTTTGTTGCCGACGATGCCGGCGGTCGGCGCCCGCACATCGGTGAGGTACAGATCGATTTCCGTCAGGCGCAGCTCGGCTTGTGCCAGTTCCTGAGCGGCCTTGAGTTCGGCGGCTTCATCCGACAACACGCCGAGCTGGGCCCGCTCGGCGGCGAGGTTGGCCTGGGTACGACCCAGTTCGGATTCGGCGCGGGCGACATCGGTGCGGGCGTGGTCGTAGCGCTGGCGGTCGGTGAAGCCCTTGGTTTGCAGCACTTCGGCGCGAATCAGATCCTGGCGGGTACGCTCCAGTTCGGCGCGCGCGGTCAGCACTTCGGGTTCCTTGGCGTTGATGGCGGCGCCCTGGTGTGCCAACCGGGTTTGCAGGTGCTCCAGTTCCGCCGTGCGTTGCGCCACCAGTGCCCTGGCGCGATCGCGGCGCGCGGTATAGGCGGACTTGTCGAGGGCATAGAGAATGTCGCCGGCGCTGACATGCTGGTTCTCCTTGACAAAGACCTCCGCCACCGGCCCGGCGACGCGGGAGCTGATGACCGTGATGTCGGCGCGCAGGTAGGCGTTGTTGGTGCTCTCCCAGTAGCGACCTTCGAACCACCAGTGTTTGACCGTCACGATGATCGCCGTCAGAGCGACAATGCCCAGTAATGCCAGAATCAGCCTGCGCTTCATGATTCGCGATACCTGTTGCAGTGGTGGGAGGCTGGCCCGGTAATAGCCCGGCGATGGAGTCCCGGGGTGCCGAGTCCCCTGGGGCCGTTGTTATGGTTTGAATGGTACTGTACGGTACGGTATCAGTGGGGACGGAGTTCGCGCAACCTCTTTGCGTAAATCGCGCTTGCGCTGGCCACATTCACCGCAGTTATGCGAGTTACGGGCACCTCTAAAAATCCGTCATGCCCGCGGAAGCGGGCATCCAGTGCTTGGTTTTTGCTGGGTTCTCGCCCCGCCTTCGCGGGGGCAGGCACTGCGCGGGAACGACGAAAAGTGGATTTTAGAGGCGTTGTTACGGGATTCACGCTGACCAGCCCACCGCAACAGGGACAAGATCATGCAGTCACCGGTGCCCACGCGCGGCGATACCCGACGCGCGGCGATTCTCGAAGCCGCCACCGAGGTGTTCATGGAACTCGGCTATGCGGGTGCGAGCGTCGACCGTATCGTGCAGCGCGCGGGCGGTTCCAAAGGAACGGTTTACCGCCATTTTGGCTGCAAGGCGGATCTGTTCGCGGAAATCATCACGGCGCTCGTCGCCCGGATGACAGCCCCCATCGAACATCAGCGGCTCGGCGTTGCCGATGGCGCGCAGGATCTGGCGGCGACGCTCGCCCGCTTCGGACAGACCTATCTCGATGTGCTGGTGCAGCCCCAGAGCCTGGCGCTCTACCGGATGGTGATCGCGGAGGGCGCCAACTTCCCCGATCTGGCGCGGGTTTTTTATGAACGTGGCCCCGGCCAGGTAGCGACGCAACTGGCCGATTATCTGGGTGCTCTGGGAGGCGGGGAACTGCCCGCCGCACCGGGACCTGAAGTCGTGGCGCGGGAATTCCTCAGCCTGGTGCGTTCCGACCTGCACCAAAAAGCGCTGCTGGGTGTCGAGATTCCCAGCCCCGACCAGCGCGCGTCCACGGTCGCGCGCGCGGTGGCGCTGTTTTTGGCCCGGTACCAGCCGGTGCCGGGTGCCTGCGTCGGAAAGTAGCAAGGGATGCTCCGAACAACCGTCATACCCGCGCAGGCGGGTATCCAGAATACTTCGAGCACCCTGGATGCCTGCCGCCTCTTTCGCGGGGGCAGGCACTGTGTGGGAATGACGATTACAGGGTCATTCAGAGCATCCTTAACTACTGTACCGGCAGCTTGAACAGTTGCTTCACGTTGTCATGCACGATGGCATTGCGCTGCGTCTCGGTGAGGCGCGCCATCTGGCGCGTCAGTATGTCCAGCGAGCGCGGATAGGTCGAATCCGTGTGCGGGTAATCGCTGGCCCAGATCAGGCGGCCGCTGTCCGCGAGCGCCTTGTCGCCCACCAGCACCTCGGTCTGGTAGGCGGTGGCGTCGTCCTGGAAGGTGAACCAGACATTGTTGGCGACATAGGTGCTGGGCTTTTTGCTGATGAAACGCTCAAGTCCGGTACCCAGCCGCTCGGCGGCGTGATCGGCGCGGTACATATAATGCGGTACCCAGCCGGCGTCGCCCTCGGCCACCACCATCTTGAGCTTGGGGTGGCGCTCGAAGACGCCGCCGAAGAGAAACACGCCCATCACGTTCTGCACGCCGCGGATGATGTTCATGAAGCCGTTGGCGGCATGGCCGCGCTCGGCCTTGAACGCGGTTTCGACGCCGTGATCGCTGGAAGTGAGAATGTGAAAGCAGATCGGCAGATCGAGATCGACGGCACACTGCCAGAGCGCGTCGTAATCGGGGTGGTCGTAGTCCTCGTGCTGGGGATTGCCGGTCATCATCATGCCGACCATGCCCATCTCCTTGGCGCGCCGAAAGTCGGCGATCGCTTCGTCGACCGAGGCCACCGCCGTTTGCGCCAGCCCGAACAGGCGCTTGGGCGCGCCGGCACAGAAGGTCTGCAGCCAGCGGTTGTAGGCCTGAAAACAGGCCGATTTGTAGGCGAAATCGGGGTGGCTGCACATCACCATGCCTACGGACGCGTAGATGATCTCGGCGCAGATATTCTCTTCGTCCTGAATCGCGATGCGGCTCTTGGGGTCCCAGCTGCCACGGGCCAGGTCGGCAAAATTGGCGCTGCGCTGGGCCCGTAACTGCGCCGGCGGAATGCCGGCGCCGGCCAGCAGGCCGAGCGGCAGCCCATGCTTCATGCCTTCAATCACGAAGGTATCGACGCCGTGCTTGTTCTTCTCGATATGGGGTGCGGTGGCGCGGTATTTGGGCTCGATGAAATCGATATAGCAGTTTGGCGGTTCGACGATGTGGGAATCGGCGGATATCATGGGTTTCACGGTGGTGGTCCTCGCAGGTTGGATTTATCGTTGGCCGCGCCCCGGCGGGGCGGTTCAGTTGAAGATGAGAGCCCGAAGTCTAGCACCCCATGCAACCGGAAATTCAACCCCGGGCTTGATGTCGATCAGGCGAGCCCGAAGTTGACCATGCTCCCGGATGCCGGTACGCACCCTTGTTTGTTTGGCGGGTTTGGGAAGAAAACCGCCGCATCGGTTCGTCGGCCGACGATTTCAGGCACCGGCAGGCGCTTTGCCTGACAAGCGGTAGAATTGGGCGACCAAAGCAAGGCCATCGTCTTGTTTTTGCAACGCACGTCACATAACTTTGGTCGCCATGCACAATAGCGGGAGCCCGGACCGGTCGCCCGCCCGCTATAAGGACTAGTCGCCATGAACAGCCGCCATCGTCATCTGCGCCATTTGGCCGCCGTCGCGGCACTCAATTCACGTCAGACCCGCCGGTTTTTCGCCGGGCAAGACAGACCCCTGCCACGCCGCGATCGCGAACCGTCCGGCGAACTACTTTCCGTCCCGATTCGTTGTGCCAGGAATGAGCCGATTCGCCCACCGGGAAGGCAATGACAATTTTGGAATCGTCTCCCAACGCGGAGCTTGATGGCTCCGCTTCCGCTTTGAGTTAAGAGACTTCCCGCCTTGTGGCTGCGCGCAGACCCCAAGGCTTTTTGAGCACGGTACATTTTTTGGAGCAAGGACATGGCTGACATTACCAGTGGAACTATTACCTCGTTTTCGTTGACGCCTCAGGCCAAAGATGACTCCTACGCCTTTGCGGCGCTGACGGAGGACAGCACTCAGATCTTCATCCTGGATGTCATGGCGAATGATCTCGGCGGCAAGGCGAAAACCCTGTACTCGCTGGACGACGGGTCTGAGAACGAAGGTTCCGCCACCTCAGCCGACTTGCTGACGCGGGACATTGTTGGCTGGGATAACTTCAGCGCACACGGTGCCCTGATCGAATTCACTGCGGACGGCAAGGTCGCCTACTCAATGACCGATGCGAGCCGAGCGTATTTCCAATCGCTCGGTGCTGGCGTAGTGGGGACTGATTCGTTTACTTACGCAATTCGTCTCGGCAATGGAACCCTGAGTTGGGCGACCGTCACGCTGCAAGTCATCGGGGTGAACGATGCGCCGGTGATCAGCGGCACGGCCAACAATGCCGCCGACCTGGTGAAAGAAGACACCGATTCTTCGGCCACCGGCACGCTGACCTCGACCGACATCGACATCACCGGCACCACCGCCACCTGGAGCATCCAGGGCAGCGCCGCCGGCACTTACGGCGCGCTGGCGCTCGCCGGCAACACCGGCGTGTGGACCTACACGCTGGCCAACGGCACCAACG
>CAMTUJ010000022.1:0-25087 GCA_947084925.1 uncultured Gammaproteobacteria bacterium | reverse complement strand
GCAGGCCGCAGGCCAGGCCGATATCAACGTTCCAGTTCTCGTAGGCCAAAATCCATTTTTCCTTTTTCATCGCGTCCTTGCGCACTACCGGACCGGCTTCCATCGCGGTGTGAATTTCGTCGCCGGTGCGATCCAGAAAACCGGTATTGATGAAAATCACCCGCTCTTGCGCTGCGCGGATACACGCCTTGAGATTCACCGTGGTGCGGCGCTCTTCGTCCATGATGCCGATCTTGAGGGTTTGCGCGGGCAGCCCCAGGATCTGCTCCACGCGCGCGAACAGACGCACCGTGAAGGCAACTTCGTCGGGGCCGTGCATCTTGGGTTTGACGATGTAGACGCTGCCCGCGCGGGAGTTGCGAAAGCGCCCCAGCCCGCGCAGGTCGTGCGCCGCCACCGCGCCGGTGATCAGCGCATCCAGCATGCCCTCGGGCACCGGACTGCCGGCGGCGTCGAGCACGGCATCGGTGGTCATCAGGTGGCCCACGTTGCGCACCAGCAGCAGGCTGCGTCCCGGCACGCTGAAGGCGCAGCCGTTGGGGTCCAGATATTCGCGATCAGGATTAAGTGTACGGCGTAACAGCCTGTCGCCCTTGGGGATGACCTCTTCGAGGTCGCCGCGAATCAGACCCAGCCAGTTGCGGTAGGCCAGGCACTTGTCCTCCGCGTCCACCGCGGCGACCGAATCCTCGCAGTCCTGGATGGTGGTGATGGCGCTTTCGAGGTAGAGGTCCTTGATGTGCGCGGGGTCGTCGCGCCCGACGTAATGGTCAGGATCGAATTGAACTTCGATATGCAATCCATTGTTTTTCAATAAAACACAAGCCGGAGAATCCGGGTTGCCTTGGTAGCCCACCCATTGCGCCGGGGTTTTCAGTTCGGTGCTCGCGCCATTGTTGAGTCGTATCACCAGCGCGCCGTTCGCGACGCGGTAGCCGATGGCATCGGCATGGCTGCCGGCCGCGAGCGGCGTGCTGGCGTCGAGGAATTCCCGTGCGTAGGCGATGACTTTGGCGCCCCGCACCGGGTTGTAGCCCGGGCCGCGCACCGCGCCGTCGGTTTCCGGGATCACGTCATTGCCGTACAGGGCGTCGTAGAGGCTGCCCCAGCGCGCGTTGGCCGCATTGAGCGCATAGCGCGCATTGGTGATGGGTACCACCAGTTGCGGGCCGGCGATGGTGGCGATCTCCGCATCGACGTTCTCCGTGGTGACGGTGAAGTCGTCGCCCTCGGGGAGCAGATAGCCGATCGCGGTCAGAAACGCCTTGTAGGCGGCGGGATCCTGAGGCTGGCTTGCGTGCTCCCGGTGCCAGGCGTCGATGCGCTGCTGGAAGTCGTCGCGCAGCGCGAGCAGGCGGGCATTTTCAGGAGCCAGGTCCGCCAGCAGGGATGCGAAGCCGGCCCAGAAGGTGGCGGGCGCGATACCCAGGTCGGGCAGAATCTCGGTGCGCACCAGATCGTCGAGTACCCGCGCAATGTGCAGGCCGCCCTGTTGAACCCGTTCGGTCATGGCTCTCTCCTCTAGGCAAATCGGCTCGCGCCGGGGGTCGATCAAGCCGGCATTTTAGTCACCCCGGCCATGATTGATCGAATTTATCGTTTTTATGCTCGTTATTCAGGGCAAAAATACCGGAGTGTTGTTCTCCCGCGCCGCCGCCACAATCTGCCGCCGCAGCCACTGGTGCGCTGGGTTGTTCTGCAACAGCGGGCTCCAGGCCATCTTGAGATCGAAGGGTGGAATCTCGAACGGCGGCGGCAGGATGGCCACGGCGGTGTTGTCGCGCTGCATCTCGGCGAGGCGGCTCGGGATGGTGACGATCAAATCCGGCTGGCGGGCGAGCAGCACCGCCACCTGATAATGGCGGGTGAAGACCGCGATATGGCGCTTCTTGCCCAGTCGCGCCAGCGCCTCGTCCACCCAGCCCAGGCGCTGGGCATCCTGCGGGTTCATGCCCACGCCGACCCCCATGCCGGTCTTGCTGACCCAGACGTGGCGACCGGCGAGATAGCGCTCCAGGCCGAAATCCGCCAGCGCGGGATGGTCCCTGCGCAGCAGGCAGGAGAAATCGTCCTGCCACACCGTGACCTGGTGGAAGGATTGGGGCATGTCGTCGAAGCGGTTGAGCAGCATGTCCACCCGGCCCTGTTCCACGTCGTGCAGGGTCACGTCGCTGGGGTTGAGGATGTCGAGGGTGATCCCCGGCGCGTGCTCGCCCAGGAACGCCAGCAGCGGCGGCACCAGCGTGGACTCGGCGTAGTCGCTCGCCATGATGCGAAACACCCGGTTGGCGGAGCCCGCATCGAACTCGGTGCGGGGCTGCACCGCCTGCTCGACGCTGGCGAGGATGTCGCGTACCTGCGGTTGCAGGGCGAGCGCCCGTTCGGTGGGCGCCATCCCCCCGCTGGTGCGTATCAGCAGCGGGTCGCCGAACAATTCCCGCAGGCGCCGCAGACCATTGCTCATCGCGGGCTGGGTGATGCCGAGGGACTGGGCCGCGCGGGTGACATTGCGCTCGCGCAACAGCACGTCCAGGAACACCAGCAGGTTGAGATCGACACGGGCTATATTCATAAGATAAATAGTGAAGATAAAAGCGATAAATTATTCGAATCATCCCACAAAAAATACAATGCGCAACGTCTCCACTCCACCACCCGCAACAGGAGCTGCACACCATGACCATCGGCAACTACAACCGCGCCGCGGAAATCGCCCAGATCACCCAGGATTGGGCCACCAATCCCCGCTGGAAGGGCGTCAAGCGCACCTACAGCGCCGACGACGTGGTACGCCTGCGCGGCTCCATCAAAGTCGACAACACCATTGCCCAGCGCGGGGCCGAGCAACTGTGGAAACTCGTCACCGAGGGTGGGCGGCCGAGCTTTCGTCCGGACAAGGACTTCGTCAATGCCATGGGCGCCCTCACCGGCGGTCAGGCGGTGCAGCAGGTCAAGGCCGGCGTCCAGGCGATTTATCTGTCCGGCTGGCAGGTGGCGGCGGACAACAACACTGCCTCCAGCATGTACCCCGACCAGTCGCTGTACCCGGCCGACTCCGTGCCCGCCGTGGTGCGCCGCATCAACAACGCCTTCCGCCGCGCGGACCAGATCCAGTGGAAAGCGGGCAAAGCCCCGGGCGATGCCGACTACATCGATTACTTCGCGCCCATCGTGGCGGATGCCGAAGCCGGTTTCGGCGGGGTCCTCAACGCTTACGAACTGATGAAGGCCATGATCGAGGCCGGCGCTGCCGGCGTCCACTTCGAAGACCAGCTCGCCTCGGTCAAGAAATGTGGCCACATGGGCGGCAAGGTGCTGGTGCCGACCCAGGAAGCCGTTCAGAAGCTGATCGCGGCCCGACTCGCCGCCGACGTGGCCGGCGTGCCGACCATCCTGCTCGCCCGCACCGACGCCAACGCCGCCGACCTGCTCACCAGCGACTGCGATCCTTACGACAAGCCGTTCGTTACCGGCGAGCGCACCAGCGAAGGTTTCTACAAGGTCCGCGCCGGCATCGACCAGGCGATCGCCCGCGGCATCGCCTACGCGCCCTACGCCGACCTGCTGTGGTGTGAAACTGCAACGCCGGATTTGGCCGAAGCCAAGAAATTCGCCGAAGCGGTCCGCAAGGAGTACCCCGACCAGTTGCTCAGCTACAACTGCTCGCCGTCATTCAACTGGAAGAAGAACCTGGACGACGCCACCATCGCCAGGTTCCAGCGCGAGCTGTCGGCCATGGGTTACAAGTTCCAGTTCATTACTTTGGCCGGCATTCACAACATGTGGTACAACATGTTCGAACTCGCCCACGCCTATGCCCGCGAAGACATGAAAGCCTATGTCGAGAAAGTGCAGGAGCCGGAATTCGCTGCCCGCGACCGCGGTTACACCTTCGTCGCTCACCAGCAGGAAGTGGGCACCGGCTATTTCGACGACATGACCACGGTGATTCAGGGCGGTGTGTCTTCGGTGACCGCGCTCACCGGTTCCACCGAGGAAGATCAGTTTCACTGAGTCTTTGTCCGCGCATCTGGAAGCAGAGCGTCCATACAAGCTCAAACCCGGATCAAAGCAGTTGGGTGTTCCACCGGATTAAAGACAGACACCCGAGCAATACCGCTTCAATTCAGCGCGCAGCCAGGGCAGGGCGAGGGATACCCCTCGCCCTGCCCTGGCTGTTTTTTGTTGGCTGATCCTGGCCGGCGGCCGCTTATTCTGCGGGTGGTTCGACGGGACCGCTGGTTTCGACGACGGTGTTATTGTGGCCGGCGCCGCGACCGGTCAGGTATTCATGGGTGTGGGTCAGCAACAACGACTCTGGGTCCGCCGCGAGATGCAATGCCACCCCACGCACCACGATCTTGTCGGCGACGGCGCCGAAGTTGACGCGCAGGCTGAGCAGGACGGCGCCATCGGCTGGGTTTACTGTCCCGGCAAAGGGCGCCGCGCTGTCTACACAGATCGGACCCGGGTTGGTCAGGTCGGTGGGGTCGTCCAGCAGAACCATGGCGGTTGCCGGGGGATCCTGCACCTGGGCCAGTCGAATCTGACTGATGAAGCTGCTGGCGATGGACGACTCGTAGCAGACGCGCACACCGTCCACCAGGTAGCCAGGTGGTACCGCGAGACTGGTTTCAATGACCTTGTTGCCGCCGCCGGTGGCGTCCTCGCCTGTCGTGGTGGACTGGACGATCAGCCCGGAGAGGCCGCCGCCGACACCCGAGTTCACGGCATTGAACGACACATTCACGCTGGGATCGCCGGCGAGAAACCCCAGATGATCGATCCACATCAGTTGATCCGCATGCCCTGCGACGGGCACAAGGGAGAGTGCACCGGCAACCACCGCTGCGCGTAGCCTGGAACGAGATGAGACGTTAGACATGGCAACCTTCCTTCCTGATGGCATGGATTGGTTTTGTCAGGGTAAACCTTCGCAACGACAAAAAACTCACTATCTGCGCCGACCATGTTGCAGATCACATTGAGTGCGAGGAGTGGGTTGGAAACGGTTACTGAAAAGCGTCGCGAGGCGAGGCGTACGGCGCTGAGCGACCGCGACATGTCAGCGCTATAGGGAACCTCTGATCAATTCCTTCGACTGGCTCACCACGAACGGAATCGAATTATTCAGGGCATCCCTAACGGCCGCGGTGATCCGGTCCCTGGCCCGGTGTTTTCGGGTGCGCGTAGGAGTGGTGGTAGCTCGCTTTGGGGAAGGGTGCTTCGGCCTGGATGACGGCGACGCCGCGCTGGTAGGCGGCGATCAGCCGGTCTTCGGCGGCGTAGTCGAAGGGGTCCGGGTGATTGGCGGCGTCGCCGCCGGCGAGCGGATTGGCCAGATACCAGGCGGCGGTTTCGTGCAGGGCATCCCGCGCGGATACCCGGTCGCGGTAGCCGAGTTCGTGCCGGGCCTTGGCGTTGTCGAGCAGGCAGTGATTGCTGCCGCCCAGCATCCGGGTCAGGGGTTCGGCGGGGGTCGCGAGCTCTTCCGGCAGCGAGAAAATATCCAGTGGCCGGCCGGCGCCGCGCGAGATCAGCTCGACCCACTGGCGTTGCGTGAACTGCTCGTCATCGGTGCAGTTGTACGCCTGGTTCCTGCTGGCTTCCGGGTGGTCGATGGCGAGCAACAGATATTCCGCCGCGTTGCGGGCGGCGCAGCGGCTGGTCAGGATCAGCCCGCCATTGGGCAGGATCATCGCGGGCCGGCCGTCGCGGACCCGGCGCACCACCGACCACTCCATGGGGGTGGGTTGACGCGGTCCGTAGATGGCCGGGTAGCGGAAATAGGCGGCGTTGAAGGCCCCGGCTTCACCCAGGTCCAGCACATGGCGCTCGGTGCGGTAGATCATGTGGGCAAAGCGGCTGCCGTCGGTGTCGCCCGGATAGTCGGACAGAGGAGCGGTTTCCCGCACCGGCACCGGCAGTCCCCAGGGCGCTTGGCCGTCCGGGTCCATCAGCCCGGCGTAGACCGGGATGCCGCCGACGCCGATAAAGCGCTCACACCGTTTGGCAAAGTAGTCCGCCAGATGGCGGATGCGGCCGTACATGGCCACCACCAGTTCGAATTCCCGCCCATCGAGCGCCGCTGCGATGGTTTCCGGAAAGTGCGGATCGCCATGGATGTGTTCCACCTCCGGCAATCCCGGCGGTTCGTGGGTGCCGCGGTGGAAGATGGTGGTCTCGTAGCCGCGATCGAGCAGCCCCTGTATCACATGGGGTCCGGTGGGTCCGGTGCCGCCGACGATCAATGCCCGCTTCATGGCTGCGCCTCGCTGGTCGAACAACTCAGATATCGAAGCGCCAGCCCTTGCCGTCGCTCCGGATGTGACCGGCGGTGGGGGTGGCGAAGTGGGTGCCCAGCACCAGCGACGGCCGATTGCCGAAGCGCTGCATGAACTCGCGGCGGGTCTGTTCGGCCTGCGCGCTGGAGCTGTCGGCCATGTCGATCCATTCCGGATGCGCCATCTGGCAAGGATGGTGGAACATGTCGCCGGTGATCACCGCTTCCGCGCCTTTGGACTGGATCAGCACACTGACATGCCCAGGCGTGTGACCGGGCGTGGGGATCAGGCTGATTTCGTCGTTGACCTTGTGGTGGGTATCGACCAGATCGACCAGACCCGCGTTGATCACCGGCAGCAGCGCGTGTTCGAGGGTGTTGGCGCCATAGGGGTCTTCGTGGTCCTTCCAGAACTCCCACTCGGCCTTGTTGAACAGATAGCGGGCGTTGGCAAAGGTGGGGACCCATTTGCCGTCCACGGGACGGGTGTTCCAGCCCACATGGTCGAAATGCAGGTGGGTGCACATCACGCGGTCGATGGATTCGGGCGCGAAACCCAGCTTGGCCATGTTCTCGATAAACGGCGTGTTCATGTTGTTCCACTCGGGGAACAGCGGCAGGTTTTTGCCATTGCCGGCGCAGGTGTCCACGATCATCTTGAGACCGCCGGCGCGGATCAGAAACGCGTGAATGCTGAGGTACATGTTGCCGTTGGGACCGATGAAGTTGGGCTTCATCCAGCTCGCGTAGGGTTCCAGTTCCGCCGCCGTGCGGCCGGGGAAGAGGGAGTTCAGCGGCGCATCCAGCACCACCTCGACCAGCCGGGTGATGGATACGTCGCCGATTTGCCAGGACAGTTGTTGGTAGAGTCGATCGCTCATGGTTCCCCCTGTTTTTCGCTGTTGTTTATTGGCTGTTGTTTGTTGGCTGTTGTTTGTGGGCTGTCGTTTGTGGGTAATGGGAATAGTGACGGCAATCTAGACCGGACGATCGGCGAGCACAATCGCCGGCGCGCCCGGCTAAACAGGATTTCGCTCGATCAGTTGCCGCGCGATGATGATGCGCTGCATTTCGTTGGTGCCCTCGCCGATGATCATCAGGGGTGCATCGCGGTAGAGCCGCTCGGCGTCGAACTCGCAGGAATAGCCGTAGGCGCCGTGGATGCGCATATTCTCGTCGGCATTTTTGGCCGCGGCTTCGGTGGCGAAATATTTGGCCATGCCGGCTTCCATGTCGCAGCGCTCGCCGCGGTCGAAGGCTTGCGCGGCCTGTTCCACAAGGAGTCGCGCGGCTTCGACCCGGGTGGCCATCTCGCCGAGCTTGAGCTGGATCGCCTGGTGCTCGCAGATCGGCTTGCCGAAGGTCTTGCGCTGCTGCGAATAGGCGACCGACTGTTTGAGCGCCGCCGTGGCGACGCCGACGCCGCGCGCCGCGACGTTGATGCGGCCGAGTTCGAGTCCGCCCACGGCGTTGTAAAAGCCGCGACCCTCGATGCCGCCGATCAGACAATCCTTGTGAACCCGGTAATCCTCGAAGATGATTTCCGCCGTGTCGATGCCGCGATAGCCGAGTTTCTTCAGTTTGCGGGTGACGTTGAAGCCCGGACCCTTCTCGGCGATGAACATGCTCATGCCCTTGCGCGGCGGACTCGCCGTCGGGTCCGTCTTGACCAGCAGCCCGATGCAGCCGCCTTCGATGGAATTGGTGATCCAAGTCTTGGTGCCGTTCACCACATAGTGGTCGCCGTCGCGCTTCGCGGCACAGCGGATGCCCTGCAGATCGGTGCCTGCGTCGGGTTCGGTGAGGCCGATGCCGCCGCGCAATTCGCCGCTGGCAAAGCGCGGCAGGTATTTCTGTTTCTGTGCCTCGGTGCCATAGCTCTGTACGCACCGGGCCATGATGAGGTGGGAATTGAAGATGCCGGACAGCGACATCCAGACTTCGGATACCAGCGCCACGATCTTGGCGTAGGTCGAAGCGCCGAGACCGAGGCCGCCGTATTCCGGCGCGATGGTGGCACCGAACAGGCCCAGCTCCTTCATCTGCGCCACCATCGCGTGGGGGTATTCATCGGCCTGTTCCAGATCATGGGCGTAAGGCGCGACATCGCGCTCCAGCCAGCGGCGCACACTGTCGAGAATCAGGACTTCTTCTTCACTGGCCATGGCGGATCTCGTCGGGAACAGGGGGTGGAAGCGCTCGCGGATGGAGCGCGAATCAATAGTTGGCCTTGTCGTCCACGGCATGGCCGGTCTTGGGAATCAGCATGGTGCGGATGAAATCGCAGATCACCACGCCGTGCTGATTCTTGCCGATGGTCTTTACGGTTACCAGACCCGCGGTGGGCCGACTCTTTGATTCGCGGATTTCCAGTACTTCCGATTCCGCGTACAGGGTATCGCCGACGAACACCGGCGCCGGCATCCGGATTTCCTTCCAGCCCAGGTTGGCGATGGTTTTCTGGCTGACGTCGGAGACGCTCATGCCGGCGAGGACCGCGACGGTCATGGTGCTGTTGACCAGGATCTGGCCGAATTCGCTGTGCTTGGCGTATTCCTTGTCGAAATGCAGGGGGTGCTGGTTCATGGTGAGCAGGGTGAACCAGGTGTTGTCGGTCTCGGTGATGGTGCGCCCCGGTCGGTGCTCGTAAACATCGCCCACCTTGAAGTCTTCCAGATAACGACCGTAGGACTCGCGGTAACGCCCGGGGGCAATTTCGACGGATTTTGGCATGGTTGTTGTCTCCAGGCGGGCACGAAGGGAAGCCACCTTAAGGGAGCCTTCCGGAAGCTGTCAATTTTGCGGGTCGGGCGGCGCGCCGTCTTGTCTTTATCCCCCGGGCCGGCTTACCTTGGCGTCCAGGCCAAAGCGGGATTCCTGCGGGCGGGTCAGCCGGCTCCGCCGTTCCCGATAACTGTATGCTTGTACAGTTGTTCGCTTTGGCCTAAGCTCACCACATCTTCATTGATGGCAACGCCAGACCGAGGTAACGCGATGGATTCGAACAAGGAAAAAGCATTGCAGGCGGCCCTGAGCCAGATCGACAAGCAGTTCGGCAAGGGCACGGTGATGCGGATGGGCGACAAGGAGCATGTCGCAATTCCGAGTATTTCCACCGGTTCGCTCGGGCTCGACATTGCGCTCGGCATCGGCGGCCTGCCGCGCGGCCGGGTGGTCGAGATCTACGGCCCGGAATCCTCGGGCAAGACCACCCTCACCCTGTCGGTAATCGCCCAGGCTCAGAAGTTGGGCGGCACCTGCGCGTTTATCGACGCCGAGCATGCGCTGGACCCGATCTATGCTGAAAAACTCGGGGTCAATATCGACGATCTGATCCTGTCCCAGCCCGATACCGGCGAGCAGGCACTGGAAGTCACCGACATGCTGGTGCGCTCCGGCGCCATCGATGTGCTGGTAATCGATTCGGTGGCGGCGCTGGTGCCGCGCGCCGAGATCGAGGGCGAGATGGGCGACCATCATGTGGGCTTGCAGGCGCGGCTGATGTCGCAGGCGCTGCGCAAGCTTACCGCCAACATCAAGAACTCCAACTGCCTGGTGATCTTCATCAACCAGATCCGGATGAAGATCGGCGTCATGTTCGGCAACCCGGAGACCACCACGGGCGGCAATGCGCTCAAGTTCTACGCCTCGGTGCGCCTCGATATCCGCCGCATCGGCGCGGTCAAGGAGGGCGAGGAGGTGGTCGGCAGCGAGACCCGCGTCAAGGTGGTCAAGAACAAGGTGTCACCGCCGTTCCGCCAGGCCGAATTCCAGATTCTCTACGGCTCCGGCATCAACCGCATGGGCGAGATCATCGATCTGGGCGTCAAGTGCGGCCTGGTCGAAAAATCCGGCGCCTGGTATGCCTACCGCGGCGACAAGATCGGGCAGGGCAAGAGCAATGCCTGCGATTACCTCCGCGAACATCCCGAGATCGCGACCGAGATCGATACCCAGCTGCGCGCCAAGTTGCTCGGTGGTGATGCTGCTGCCATCCCGGCGACCGCCGCAGCGGACGCGGAGTTCGAATAGGCGAAGCGCGGGGACGGTGTCTGCCGGGGGGATGCCATGAGCAAGGGGGCGACCTGAACAGTACAGCGGATGGCGCCGGTACGGCCCCGATCGATCCGGCGCGGGCGCTGCGCGCAGCGGCGATGCGGCAGCTGGCACGGCGCGAGCACAGCCGCGTCGAACTGGTCCGCAAGCTGTCCGTCGACTTTGCCGCGGAGGCCGTGCTGATCGAGCGGGTGCTCGATCAAGTCGCCGCGGAAGGTTTGCAGAGCGATACCCGCTTCGCCGAGGCCTTCGTCGCGAGTCGGATTCGCCGCGGTCAGGGACCACAGCGCATTCGTCGCGAGTTGACCGAACGCGGTATCGATGTTGAGCTCATTCAGCACACGCTGACCACGGCAGACGTGGACTGGTGTGCCCTGGCGCTGACCGTCAGCGCCCAGAAATTTGGTCGCAAGCCCGCGGAGGACTGGCCGGAGCGCGCGCGGCGGGCGCGGTTCCTTCAGTATCGCGGTTTTGGCGCCGACGAAATTCAGGCGATCCTGGCAGCACCGGCCGGCGCCGGGGACGTTGACGCCCCGTGAGAGGTATCCGATGAATCGCTGCCGGCGGCTGTTGTGCCGCCTGTTCGCCGGAGTCGTGCTGGCCGTTCCCGCCGCCGGAGCCGACGACGGCCTGGAATTTCAGGGCGTCTGGCGCCAGGGCGGCATGATCATCGGCCGGGTGGCGCCGATGGCCAGGGTGACCTTCGACCGCAAGTCCGTGCCGGTGGCACCGGACGGTCATTTCGTGGTGGGTCTGGGGCGCGACGCCCCGGCGACCATGACCTTGATCGTCACCGATGCCATGGGACCGCGCCATTATCGCTTCGATATCGAACGCCGCAGTTACGCGGTACAACGGGTGGACGGTGTGCCGGAGCGTACGGTCACTCCGCCCCCGCAGGTCATGGATCGCATCCGTCGCGAGCAGGAACTGGTGGACCGGGCGCGCGCGGTTGATTCCCCCCGGCGCGACTTCCTGGCCGGTTTCAGCCGTCCCCTGGAGGGGCCCATCACGGGCGTGTACGGCAGCCTGCGCATCTACAACGGAGTGCCCAAAAACCCCCACTTTGGCCTGGATATCGCGGCGCCGACCGGTACCCTGGTGCGGGCGCCGGCGCCGGGGGTGGTGCGCCTCGCCCAGCCGGACCTGTATTTTTCGGGCGGTACGCTGATTGTCGATCACGGCCAGGGCCTGACTTCATCCTTCATCCACCTGAGTGCGATCCTGGTGAAGGAAGGCGACGAACTCGCGCGCGGCGATCCCATTGCCCGTGTCGGCGCCACCGGGCGCGCGACGGGGCCGCACCTGGACTGGCGCATGAACTGGTTCGATGTCCGCCTCGACCCGGCGCTGGCGCTTCAGTACTTTCCTCCCGACCCTCCCGCTCCTCCCGCCGCCGGAGAGCGCACCGCGCTGCGCCTGCGGCCATAGAGCCTGCGCATACTTTGCCGTAGAATCCCGCCGCATTGGTGCGGCGTTTCCGGCGGTGTGCGATCACCGGCGACGCCCGACTTCTCACAGGAATTCCGTGAACAAACAGTTGCTCAGTATCCTGGTCTGTCCGGTGACCAAGGCACCGCTGGAATACGATGCGGAACACCAGGAATTGCTTTGCCGGGCGAGCGGCCTTGCCTATCCGATTCGCGATGGCATCCCGGTGATGCTGGAGCGGGAAGCGCGCGTGCTGTCGGCGGAAGAACGGCAACCGGGAGGAGCGGGGGAGCGTTCTTGACCGCGCCCGTTGCCCAGGCGAGCAGCTAACGGCAGCAGCAAAGGCTGTCAGCAGTCCGAAACGTTCAGCAGACCAAAAAAAGAGCGCCGGAGAGGAAACCATGGCCGACAGTATTTTTACGCGCATCATCAACCGCGAATTGCCGTCCGAGATCATCTACGAGGACGAACATTGCATCGCGATCAGGGACATCGCGCCCAAGGCGCCCGTCCATCTGTTGATCATTCCGCGCAAACCGATCGCCAAACTCAGTGACGCGTCCGGAGAAGATCTGGCGGTGCTTGGACACCTGATGCTGGCAGCCAACGCGGTGGCTCGCCAGGCCGGCGTCGAGGACGCGTTTCGGGTGATCGTCAACAACGGCGCCGGCGCCGGACAGACGGTTTTTCACCTGCATCTGCACCTGCTCGCCGGCAAACAGTTTTCCGAATCCCAGTTGGGATTCTGAGCGAATTTTCTCGCGTTTCATCGATCCACGGAGTCCATTTTGAAGAGCGCTGACCTACGCCAGGCGTTTCTGGAATTCTTTGCGAGCAAGAATCATACGGTGGTGCCGAGCAGTAGTCTGGTGCCGGACAATGATCCCACGCTGCTGTTCACCAACGCCGGCATGGTGCAGTTCAAGGACGTTTTCCTGGGTGCGGAGCAGCGTCCCTACCAGCGCGCTGCGTCGGCGCAGCGTTGCGTGCGGGCCGGCGGCAAGCACAACGACCTCGAAAACGTCGGCTTCACCGCCCGTCACCACACCTTCTTCGAGATGCTGGGCAATTTCAGCTTCGGGGACTATTTCAAGCGGGAAGCCATTGCCTATGCCTGGGAGTTCCTCACCGTGCGCCTCGAGCTGCCGGCGGAACGGCTGTGGGTCACCGTGCATGTTTCCGACGCCGAGGCTGCGGACATCTGGCTGCGCGAGATCGGTGTGAGTCCGGCGCGCTTCTCGCGCCTCGACGAAGACAACTTCTGGCAAATGGGCGACACCGGTCCCTGCGGCCCCTGTTCGGAGATTTTCTACGACCACGGCCCGGAAGTGCCCGGCGGTCCTCCCGGCAGCGAGGGCGGCGATCTCGACCGCTACATCGAAATCTGGAATCTGGTGTTCATGCAGTACGAGCGCGATGCCCAGGGTCATCTGCGGCCGCTGCCGAAACCCTCGATCGACACCGGCATGGGCCTGGAGCGCATCGCGGCAGTCATGCAGGGCGTGCACACCAATTACGAGATCGATCTGTTCGCCAACCTGATCCGCGCGGCGGCGGCGGTAACTGGCGCGACCGATCTCGCGGAAAGTTCGTTGCGCGTCATCGCCGACCATATCCGTTCCTGCGCATTTCTGATCACCGATGGCGTGCTGCCCAGCAACGAAGGTCGGGGCTATGTGCTGCGGCGCATCATTCGCCGCGCGCTGCGGCACGGGAACAAACTGGGCGCGACCGAGCCGTTTTTTTACCGCCTGGTGACGCCGCTTGCCGCCGAGATGGGCGCTGCCTATCCCGAGCTTGCCGCGGCGGCCGAGCGGGTGGCGCGCGTACTGCGCGCTGAAGAGGAGCAGTTTGCCCGCACCCTGGATACCGGTCTGGGTGTGCTCGAAGCGGCGCTGGCCGATCTTTCCGGACGGGAAATTCCGGGCGCGCTGGTGTTTGCGCTCTACGACACCTACGGTTTTCCGATCGATCTCACCAACGACATTGCCCGCGAGCGGGGCTACACCCTGGACATGCCAGGTTATGAGCAGGCGATGGCCGAACAGCGCCAGCGGGCGCGTCGGGCCAGCCGCTTTCATGTGGATTACACCGCCACGCCCGATATCGAAGGCACCACGCAGTTCATCGGTTACGACCAGCTTGCGGGCGAAAGCCGGGTCACCGCCCTGTTTCGCGGCGCCGCGGCGGTAGCGGAGCTGGCTGCCGGCGAGGAGGGCATCGCCGTGCTGGACACCACGCCGTTTTACGGCGAGAGCGGCGGCCAGGTGGGGGATCGGGGCGAGCTGGTGAGCGCGCGCGGCCGCTTTGTCATCCGCGACTGCCGCAAGCAGGGTGACAACTGTCTTCATATCGGCACGATGGCGGAAGGTGCCATTGCGGTCGGGGACTTACTGACCGCGCGCGTGGATCCCGCGGCGCGCGGCGCTACCGCGCGCCATCACTCGGCCACCCATCTGTTGCATGCGGCGCTGCGGGAAGTCCTCGGCGAGCATGTGACGCAAAAAGGCTCTTTGGTGGATGCGGAGCGGGCGCGCTTTGATTTTTCTCACCCGCAGGCGCTCGACCGTGACCAGCTTGTGGCCGTCGAACGCCGGGTGAATCGCGAAATTCTGGCCAACACGGAGGTTCAGACCCGGCTGATGGCCATGGACGCCGCCCGCGAACAGGGCGCCATGGCGCTGTTCGGCGAAAAATATGGCGATGAGGTCAGGGTGCTCACCATGGGCGACGGCTTCTCCCGGGAGTTGTGTGGCGGCACCCATGTGGCGCGCACCGGCGACATCGGCCTGTTCAAGATCATCGCCGAATCCGGCATTGCCGCGGGCGTGCGCCGCATCGAAGCCATTGCCGGCACGGTGGCCCAGGCCTATGTCGAGGAGCTGGAAATGCGCCTCGCGCGCACCGCCGCCGTGCTGAAAACCAGCCCGCCGACCATCGCCGACAAGGCCGGGCAACTGGTCGAACAGAACCGGCAGTTGGCCCGTGAACTGGATGCGCTCAAGGTGCGGCTGGCCGGCGCCGGTGGCGGCGATCCCCTGGCGGAAGTGCGCCAGGTGGCCGGGGTATCGGTGCTGGCGCGGTGTATCGCGGGCGGTGACGCGCGCAGCCTGCGCGATATCGTCGATCAGATGAAATCGCGGCTCGGCAGCGGCGTGGTGCTGCTGGCGGCGGAAGAAGACGGCAAAGTCGTGCTGGTGGCCGGCGTGACCAAGGATCTGACCGGGCGCCTCAAGGCCGGCGATCTCATGCAGCATGTCGCGGCCCAGGTCGGCGGCAAGGGCGGCGGACGCCCCGATCTTGCCCAGGGCGGTGGACCTGATGTCGGTGCCCTCGCGGCCGCGCTGGATTCCGTTCCGGAGTGGATCGAACAGCGCCTCGGCGCGTGATCGACCGCCGGACCTATTCTGTTTCATCAGCGTTGGTGATAAATTCCCGCGCCGCTTCCGGGGAAGGCCTCGTCAGAAGACAGCCATGAGTCTTATCGTTCAGAAATACGGCGGTACTTCCGTCGGCACGATCGAGCGCATCCGCGCCGTTGCCCACAAGGTCGCGGCGGCGCGTGCGCGCGGCGACGATCTGGTGGTGGTGGTTTCGGCCATGAGCGGCGAGACGAATCGTCTCATTGCGCTCGCCAATCAAATCTCCGAAATGCCTTCGCCCCGCGAACTCGATGTGCTGGTCTCCACCGGCGAGCAAGTGACGATCGCGCTGCTGGCCATGGCGCTCGAGGAGCTGGGCTGCGAGGCCCGTTCCTACACGGGCAGTCAGATCCGCATTCTCACCGACAGCGCCCACACCAAGGCGCGGATCGAGGCGATCGACGTGGAGCGGATGCGCGCCGATCTCGCCGCCGGGCGTGTGGTGGTGGTTGCCGGATTTCAGGGCGTCGATGGCGAAGGCAACATCACCACCCTGGGGCGTGGCGGTTCGGATACCACGGGCGTGGCCCTCGCCGCCGCCCTGAAGGCGGACGAATGCCAGATTTACACCGATGTGGATGGCGTCTACACCACTGACCCGCGCGTGGTGAGCAGCGCGCGCCGACTGGATCGCATCACCTTCGAAGAAATGCTGGAAATGGCCAGCCAGGGCTCCAAGGTGCTGCAGATCCGCGCGGTGGAGTTCGCCGGCAAATACCAGGTGCCGCTGCGCGTGCTGTCGAGTTTTACCGAAGGCCAGGGCACTCTGATCACCCTAGACGACGAGGACGACATGGAAAAACCCCTGGTATCCGGCATCGCCTTCAATCGCGACGAGGCCAAACTCACCGTGCTGGGTGTGCCCGATGTGCCAGGCGTGGCCTACCGTATTCTGGGGCCGATCAGCGATGCCAATATCGAAGTCGATGTGATCGTTCAGAACGTCGCCCAGGATGGCACGACCTCGCTGACGTTCACGGTTCACCGCAACGAAATGAAAAAGGCCCTGCGTGTGCTCGAGGGCTTGCGGGAGAGCCTCGGGGCGACCTCGATCACCACCGATGACCGCATTGCCAAGCTGTCGCTGGTGGGTGTAGGCATGCGTTCCCATGCCGGCGTGGCGGCGCGCATGTTCCGGGCGCTCGCCGAGCACAATATCAATATCCAGATGATCAGCACGTCCGAGATCAAGATTACGGTGGTGGTGGACGAGAAATACCTCGAACTTGGTGTGCGGGCGCTGCATACCGAGTTTGAGCTGGATGCAACTGTTTGAGTTGAGACGACTTTTCGCACGGATCCCGACCCCCGCCAGAGCCGGAGTCCCGCAAGGGTGTCCGACGGGCGCCGCTGCGCGGGATTTCGAATATTAGCGTTTCGTGAAACTTTGCAGAGCCTCTGCTAGACTAACTTGGTGTGGTACGGCGAGAGCGGTGGCTGTACCACCCGGCAAAACAATAACTAACGTTGAAAGGAACAGGCCGCAGCGAATTGTCTTGTGGCCATTTTCGTACTTGGCATCATGGAGAAATGGAGGCAGCAATGCTCATACTCACCCGACGGGTTGGGGAGACCATCGTCATCGGAGATGACGTAACCGTCACAGTGTTGGGAGTGAAAGGCAACCAGGTTCGGCTCGGCGTCAACGCGCCACGCGACCTGCCGGTTCACAGGGAAGAAATTTACGAGCGCATCCAGCAAGAAAATCAGGTGGTCGCCGGCGGCAGCTAAATCCGCCGCGGCTCATTTGCTGCCGTTGTCACTTTGGCAGTACTTATTGCTGTGTTAACATCGCGGCCCGTTCGCCGGTAAGGGGGCGGGTCGCAGTCTTGAGAACCATCCAGTCTTGAGAGTTGCCCCATCTTGAGAACAAGATGAACCGCCCCGCGACCGGGAACCTTCGAGTATCCGGTGCCGGCGCTCTTTCGAACTCCACAGCCAATCGAGCGGGTCGTGGCTTGAGTGAATCGGTTTTTTGGTGAGGTGGCCGAGTGGCTGAAGGCGCTCCCCTGCTAAGGGAGTATACCCTTACCGGTATCGAGGGTTCGAATCCCTCCCTCACCGCCAAATAAAAAGCCCCCGTCAGGGGGTTTTTTATTTGGGAGACAAAAGGGATGAGAACCCGGCTCCGAGAGCGCCCGCAGCGCGGGCGACCCGAAGGGCGAGGCTGGTATAGCCTGACACGGCTGGCAAGCAGGTTACCGACAACGATAACAATATCAGGGCCCGACAGGGCCGGGAGGCCGCCATGACCCATCTCAAGCACGTGCTCGATGGCTACAGGATTCTCGATTTCACCCACGCGCTGGCCGGGCCGACCGCGACCCGCCTCCTGGTCGAGATGGGCGCGGAAGTCATCAAGGTCGAGATCCCGCCTGTAGGCGACATGACTCATGCCTTCCCCACCGTGCGCAACCAGCGCAGCGCGTTTTATGTTCAGCAGAACCGCGGCAAGAAAAGCCTGTTCATCGATGTCAAAACCCCCAGGGGGCTGGCGATCATCAAGGCCATGGTCAAGAAAATGGATGTGCTGGTGGAGAATTTCGCGCCGGGCGCCATCGCGCGCATGGGGCTGGATTACGAGACGCTTGCCGCCATCAACCCCGGGCTGGTGATGTGTTCCATCTCTGCTTTTGGTCAGACCGGACCGCTGGCGTCGCGGCCGGGCTATGACTTCATCGCCCAGGCTTTTGCCGGTGTCACGCATGTGATCGGCGAACCGGATCGACCGCCGTCGTTGCCGGGGCTTGGGATCGGCGATGTCATGACGGGTGTGCATGGCCTGGGCGCCATCGCCTGCGCATTGCTGTACCGGGAGAAAACCGGTCGCGGGCAGCATGTCGATATTTCGCTGCTCGACAGCTACTACCACTGCCACGATCTCAATGTGCAGCTCTACAGTGCGTCCGGCGGCAAGATCAATCCCAAACGCACCGGTTCCCATCTGGGCGCGGGCGCGCCGCTCGGCATTTTTTACGGCAAGGAACCGGAGGAATACATCGCCATTGCCTGCCCCACCAACCGCCAGTGGCGCCAACTGTGCGCCGCCATGGATCGGGAGGATCTCGCGCGCCACCCCGACTACAAGGATAACGTCGATCGGGTACGGCGCAAAAAGGACATCATCACGCTGATCAACGACTGGATCGCGAGCCAGGATACTACCGCGGCGGCGCTGGCCAAATTCGATGAATACCGCGTTCCCTACGCGCCGGTGCTCGACATCGGCCAGACCATCAATCATCCGCATCACCGCGAGCGCGGTACCGTGCGTACCATCAGGGACGACGAGTTCGGCGATTTCGACGCGCCCGGTTTCCCGTTCCGTTTTTCCGATTTTCCCGGGCAACTGGATTTGCGCGCTCCCCGCCGGGGCGAGCACAATGCCGAGGTTTTGAAGGAATATCTCGGGCTGGGCGAAGCGGAAATCAAAACCCTCGAACAGGAAGGCATTCTGGTAACCGAAGCGACCAAAACGCGGAAGGCCGAGGCGCAAGGCTGAGCCCCGGCATGGATCCAAAGCGAAAAAACCACACGCAGGCAATCTGGAGTATCAGTCATGTCCGACGAGAACAAGCGAGAAAAAGGCATCGCGTTTTTCAAGAAACTGACCGCGGGTCAGGAGCGACAGGCCAAATCGGTCCGGGCCGCGATCCCGGAAAAATTCACGCAATACACCATGGCGCATCTGTTTGGGGACGTCTGGCAGGGCGAGGAGCTCACGCTGGAGCTGCGCTCCCTGATCACCTGCACCATCCTGGTCGCGCTCAATCGCGAAGCGGAGCAGCGCATTCACTTCCCGGGCGCCAGAAACCTGGGTGTGACCCGCGAACAGCTCGAAGCGATGATCATCCATGCGGCGCATTACGCCGGTTGGCCCGTCGCCGCCAGCGCGTTTCGTGTGCTCGCGGAAGTATGGCCGGTGGAAGAGGCATGAACCGGAAATTTGACCTCGATTACGCCGGTGACTCCAAGAAACTCCCGTCCCGTTTTTCGGTGAATTGATCGGGGATATTCCGAATAACCACGCAATCGTAGTTCCCGCGCAGAGCCTGCCCCCGCGAAAGCGGGGGCGGGAACCCAGAAATATCAGGGCCTTCTGGATGCCCGCTTCCGCGGGCATGACGGTTGCTCAGAGTATCTTTAACGGCCTGTTCATGGTGTCTTCATAAACCCGCAGTATCGCCGTGGCATCGTTTTGTTCGTAGCCGAGTCCCTTGGCCATGCGCATCAGGTTGTGGACCGTGGGGCTCAGCATCAAGGGCACGCCGAGCTCATCGGCCAGCTCCAGCGCAAGATGCATGTCCTTGTAGGCAAGACCGATGGAAAAGCTGGGTGTCCAGTCGCCGGATTTGGCATTTTTGACCACCGCGCGAAACGTCATGCTGTTGCCGCTGCTGTTTCGGATCACCTGATTGAGCACTTCCAGGTCGATACCGGCGGCGACTCCCAGCATCAGCCCTTCGGCGCTTGCCGCCATATTGCAGAAGGCGATCAGGTTGTTGGCGATCTTGGCCACGCAACCGGTGCCGGTGTCGCCGCAGTAGACGACGTTCTCACCAAAGCACTTGAATACGGATTCCAGCCTATCGAATGTCGCGCGTGCGCCACCCACCATCACCGCGAGTGTCCCTTTATCGGCGGCGACAACGCCGCCGCTGACCGGGGCATCC
This sequence comes from uncultured Gammaproteobacteria bacterium, assembly GCA_947084925.1. Classification (GTDB taxonomy): domain Bacteria; phylum Pseudomonadota; class Gammaproteobacteria; order Pseudomonadales; family Porticoccaceae; genus JAGPUQ01. Next base: position 5,222 of record CAMTUJ010000022.1, on the reverse strand, counting down.
AGCATGCTGACACCCTGTTTGCCAAGCACCGCGGAGAGCTTGCGCACCACCAAGGGTGAATTGGTGCTGAGATCGCAGTACACCGCGCCGGGCTTGATGCTCTCCGCAATGCCACCGGCGCCGAGAACCACCTGTTCCACATCGCGCGGGTGCGGCAGGGAAGTCATCACCACATCCGCGTCGGCGGCGACGGCGCGGGGCGATTCACCGACTTTGGCGCCCAGCTCCGTGCAGCGCGCTACCGCCGCGGCGCTCAGATCGAAAACCGTTACCTCATGGTCGCTGTTTTTGAGAATGTTGCGACACATGGGGCCGCCCATGTTGCCGATGCCGATAAATGCGATTTTCATTGGCTTCTCTCGTTTTTATGGTTGAAGCTGGTTTTGTTCCCACCAAAAAAAAGCACCGTCACCCGAGGGGATGACGGTGCCTTTCGAGGATGCCTGCCATTTTAGCGCAGCAACGCTGCCGGTCAGCTGGCCAGGGAAAAGCCCTCGTAACCCTTGGCCACGACTTCCTCGCACTCCTGACGGTAGGTCTTGGTGCCCGCCAGATAAGGCATGAAACCGCGCGGCTTGCCTTCGATGTTGGTGCCGAGATACCAGGAATTACAGGTCGGCGCCGTCATCATGGAGCCTTCCGCGGCCTTGTTCACATGCTCGACCCAGGCGTCTTCGGCCTCCATTTTCGGCTCGATGGTTTTGATGTGGTTCTCGCGCAGATGGGCGATACAGGCGTCGATCCACTCCACATGCTGCTCGATGGAGTGCAGCACATTGCTCACCACCGAGGGACTGCCGGGGCCGGTAACGGTGAAGAAGTTGGGGAAGCCCACGCTTTGCAAACCCATGTACATGCGCGGCCCGTCTTTCCACTTGTCGGCCAGGAGCTGGTTATTGCGCCCGCGGATGTTCAGACGCTTGATGGTGCCCGTCATGGCGTCGAAGCCGGTGGCATAGACCAGCACATCAAATTCGTACTCGGCCTGGGTCGTGCGCAGACCCTTGGCGGTGACTTCCTCGACCGGAGTCGCGCGCAGGTCAACGATGGAAACGTTGTCGCGCTGGAACGCCGCATAGTACTCGGTGTCGATCACCGGGCGTTTGCAATGCAGGGGATAGTTCTTGGGCGACAGGGCATCGGCCTTTTGCGGATCTTCCAGCGTCTCTTGCAGATACTCGCGGTACAGCTCGCAGGCGATCTCGTTGGCTTCGCGGTTAAAGTAGGTATCGACGTACTGGGACAGTACATTGACGCCAAAATCCTTGATTTCCTGCTTGCGCTGCTCCGGCGTGATATCCAGGATTTTTTTGCTGGGCTTCGGTTTGGCAGGCTTGTTCGGATCCGCTTCCTTCTTGGGACCGTTGTAATTCGCAATGCCCATTTCGCTGCTGCGTTGGCGCTCGCGAATCTCGGCATAGTCTTTTTTCGCCTGCGCAAGAAACTCGGGCTTCATCGGCGCGTTGCGGGCCGGGAAGGTGTAAACCGGGCTGCGCTGGAACGCGATCAGTTGTTTGGCCTGCTTGGCGATTTGCGGAATGGCCTGTACACCGGAAGAACCACAGCCGACGATGGCGACGCGTTTGCCGCTCAGATCCACGCCGTTCCGCGGCCATTGCGCGGTGTGATAGACCTCGCCCTTGAACGCATCCGCATTCTTGAAGTCCGGGTAGTTGGGCTCGTTCAGGCAGCCGGTCGCCAGAATGCAATAAGTGGCGGTATAGGTTTCGCCCTTGTTGGTCTTGACGGTCCAGAGATTGCTTTTTTCGTCGTACAGGCAATCCGTCACCTTGGTGTCGAATTTGATGTCCTTGCGCAGATCGAAGCGGTCCGCCACATGGTTCAGGTAGCGCTCGATTTCCGGCTGGCCGGCCATCACCTCGGTCCAGTTCCACTCTTGCTCCAGTTCCTTGGAGAACGAATAGGAGTACTCGATGATGGGCAGGTCGGCGCGACAGCCGGGGTAGCGGTTCCAGAACCAGGCGCCACCGACGCCGGAGCCGGCTTCGAAGGCCTGGATGTTCAGGCCCTGGTCGTTCAGGCGCTTGATCATGTAGAGGCCCGCCATCCCCGTTCCCACCACGATGGCATCCAGAACTTTCCCTTGTGAATCAGACATATAGCTTTCCTCTCGGCATTATCAAAGGTGTATCAGGTGAAGCGTTATCGACATGGATTCGCTGGCCTCTCGGGGTCCTTGTGCAAGGACGGGGGCCAGGAACGTGAATGCTCGGCAGACTATCGTATCAAAAGGGGCTCGACATGTAAGGTCCCATCAAAAAGCGAGGCGCTGGGGGGCGGCATCAGCGCCATGTCCGTTGATCGGGTCGGACGGTTTGGAAGGTAGTCTGCCGTAAGGGATCGGCCGCATACGGTCAGGTCCATTCGCGCAACGCAAGTTTATTTTCTGAGTTGCCATGCTGGCGGATTATTCCGCTGATCATGTGTCGATGCAACACCTGACTAGGGAGATTTCGGTTCAATTTCATGGCTGATGGTACGATGCGAGAACTGACCCCGGCGCCCTTACTTTTGCCGTGAAACAGGATGAAGCGGCGAATCCAGTGGATGTAGGCCTGCTCGGTGCGCAGGCTGTAGTGTTTGACGCGGCAACGCTCGCGCACCTGATCGAGCAGCCGCGGCTGGTGGGGTGCCTCCATGGCGGATTTCCTCCGTGATTTATTGCAGTGTTTCCGCAGCCCGCCTCTTTTGAAATCAAGGGGTTGCGGGAATAGCGGAAGATTATACGGCGGTTTTGTCGTGTTGCAACACGTCGCTTTTGCCGCAGAAATTATAGTTAGCAGTACGAACCCAAATTCAGAGAGAAAAGGAGAGAAGACATGCCAACCGAAGCAAAGTGCCCGTTCCATCACACTGCCGGCGGTGGGACCTCGAACCAGGACTGGTGGCCGAACCAGTTGCGAGTGGATCTGCTGAACCAGCACTCGAACAAGTCCAACCCGCTGGGTGAGAAGTTCAACTACGCCAGAGAGTTCAAGAAGCTCGACTACAAGGCGCTCAAGGCCGACCTGGTCAAGCTCATGACAGATAGCCAGGACTGGTGGCCCGCCGACTTCGGCCACTATGGTCCGCAGATGGTCCGCATGGCCTGGCACGCAGCCGGCACTTACCGCACTCTCGACGGGCGTGGCGGTGGCGGTCGTGGTCAGCAGCGTTTCGCGCCGCTCAATTCCTGGCCCGACAACGTCAACATCGACAAGACACGCCGCCTGCTCTGGCCCATCAAGCAGAAATACGGCCAGCAGATCTCCTGGGCCGACCTCTTCATCCTGGCCGGCAACGTCGCGCTGGAATCCATGGGCTTCCGTACCTTCGGCTTCGCCTGCGGTCGTGAGGACGTCTGGGAACCGGATATGGACGTGAACTGGGGTGCTGAGACCAAGTGGCTGGCTGACGACAAGCGCTTCCATGGCGACCGCGAGCTGGACCACAACCTCGCCGCCACTCATATGGGCCTGATCTATGTGAACCCGGAAGGTCCGAATGCCAGCGGCGATTACCTGGCCGCCGCCAAGGACATCCGTGCGACCTTCGGCCGCATGGCAATGAGCGACGAAGAGATCGTTGCGCTTATCGCCGGTGGCCATACCTTCGGCAAGGCGCATGGCGCCGCGCCGGAATCGCACAAGGGGCCGGAACCCGAAAGCGCGCCTATCGAGGCGCAGGGCTTGGGCTGGATCAGCAACTACGGCGGCGGCCACGGCAAGGACACCATCTCTAGCGGCCTGGAAGTGACCTGGACCAAGACCCCGGCGCTGTGGAGTAACAACTTTTTCGAGAACCTGTTCAAGTACGAATGGGAGCTCACCACGTCGCCTGCCGGTGCCAAGCAGTGGATCGCCAATAACGCACCGGAGATCATTCCCGATGCGCATGTGCCGGGCAAGATGCACAAGCCCACCATGCTGACCACCGATTTGACGCTGCGCTTTGATCCGGAATTCGGCAAGATTTCCAGGCGCTTCCTCGACGATCCGCAAGCCTTTGCCGAAGCCTTTGCCCGCGCATGGTTCAAGCTGACCCACCGCGACATGGGTCCCAAGGCGCGCTACCTCGGCCCCGAAGTGCCGAAGGAAGACCTGATCTGGCAGGACCCGTTGCCGGCTGAGACCAACAAGCCGACCGCTGCGGACATCGCTGACGTGAAGGCCAAGATCGCCGCTTCCGGCCTGTCGGTCAGCGAGCTCGTGACCGTGGCCTGGGCATCCGCCGCCACCTTCCGCGGCGGCGACAAGCGCGGCGGCGCCAACGGTGCGCGCCTGGCCCTGGCCCCGCAGAAGGATTGGGCGGTCAACAAGGGCGCGGTCAAGACACTGGTCAAGCTGGTCGAGATCCAGAAGTCCTTGGGCAAGGTGTCGCTGGCCGACATTATGGTGCTGGCCGGCAGCGTGGGCGTCGAGCAGGCCGCAAAGGCCGCCGGTGTGGCGATGGCGGTGCCGTTCGCGCCGGGCCGCGTGGATGCCACGCAGGCGCAGACCGATGTCGAATCCTTCGCCGAGCTCGAACCCGTGGCCGATGGCTTCCGCAACTACAAGAAGGGCAAGATCGGCGCGCCGACCGAAGCCCTGCTGATTGACCGGGCGCAGTTGCTGACGCTGACCGGGCCCGAGCTGAGCGTGCTGGTCGGCGGCCTGCGCGTGCTCGGCGCCAACTACGACGGTAGCACGCACGGCGTGTTCACCGACAAGGTCGGCGTGCTGAGCAACGACTTCTTCGTCAACCTGCTTGACATGGGCATGGAGTGGAAGGCGGTGGACGACGAGGCTGAAGTGTTCGAAGGCCGGGATCGCAAGAGCGGCAAGGTGAAGTACACCGGCACCCGCAACGACCTGATCTTTGGCTCCAACTCAGTGCTGCGCGCCTATGCCGAGGTCTACGCCAGCGCCGATGGCAGGGAGAGGTTCGTCAGGGACTTCGTAGCGGCCTGGGTCAAGGTGATGAACCTGGACCGCTTCGGCCTGGCCTGATCGCAGCATAAATACCTTCGAGGGCTTATGACTGGGGAAACTGGCCAGCTAACAACCGGTTCCAGCGGACGGCGTACCGCCGCCGCTGAACCGGGACGTGTGCGCCGGGCATGGCGCGTTACTTCATAGGTGAAAGTCCTATGGCCAGGTTTACGCAGAGCCGAAGGCAAGGAGAAGGGCAAGGGCGTCGTCGCGAGGCGGGGTCTGGAGGAAGCCCAATCCGAAACTGCGGGG
>CAMTUJ010000021.1:0-7910 GCA_947084925.1 uncultured Gammaproteobacteria bacterium | reverse complement strand
GCCATGGGCATTCGCACAGTGGCGGTATATTCCGATGCCGATGCGGGCGCCATGCACGTGGCGATGGCGGACGAGGCGGTGCTTATCGGCCCGTCGCCTGCGGCGGAAAGCTATCTGAATATTGCGGCGATCCTTGCTGCCGCCAAACGCACCGGGGCGTCGGCCATTCATCCGGGCTATGGGTTTTTGTCGGAAAATCCGCTGTTTGCCGAGGCTTGCGCCGATGCGGGCATTATATTTGTCGGGCCGCCCGCATCGGCCATGCGCGCCATGGGCGCAAAGGACGCGGCCAAGCGGCTGATGGAACAGGCCAATGTGCCGGTCGTTCCGGGTTATCATGGCGATAATCAGGATGCGGACTTTTTGGCCGCGCAGGCGGAAAAAATCGGCTTTCCGATATTGATCAAGGCGGTGGCCGGCGGCGGCGGCCGGGGTATGCGCCGGGTCGACAATGCCGGGGAATTTGCAGCCGCGCTGGCGTCCGCCATGCGGGAATCCAAAGCCGCATTCGGCGATGACAAGGTTCTGATCGAACGCTATATGGCCAAGCCGCGCCATATTGAAATTCAGGTGTTCGCCGATAATCATGGCAATGCGGTGCATCTGTATGAGCGCGACTGTTCCATTCAGCGCCGTCATCAGAAAGTGATTGAAGAGGCGCCCGCGCCCGGAATGCCCAGCGCCATGCGCGAAAAGATGGGCGCGGCGGCGGTGCAGGCGGCCAAGGCGATTGGCTACCGGGGCGCGGGAACGGTTGAATTTATCGCGGATGCTTCAAAGGGTCTGCGCGATGACAGCTTTTATTTCATTGAAATGAACACGCGCCTTCAGGTGGAGCATCCGGTGACCGAGATGATCACCGGGCAGGATCTGGTGGAGTGGCAGTTGCGGGTGGCGGCCGGTGCACCGCTGCCGCTCGCCCAGGATCAGCTCGAAATCCGCGGTCACGCCTTCGAGGCGCGCATCTACGCCGAGGACGCCGACCACGACTTTCTGCCCGCCACCGGCACGCTGGCGTTTTTGCAACCGCCGGAAGAATCAGATCATGTGCGCGTCGATACCGGCGTGCTCCAGGGCGACAGCATCAGCGTCCACTACGACCCCATGATCGCCAAGCTGATCGTGTGGGACGAGGACCGCGAGCGGGCACTGACGCGCCTGGCGCGGGCACTGCGGGATTACCGCATCGCCGGTACCGTCACCAATATCGAGTTTCTCTACAACCTGATCACCACCCCGGCGTTTCGCGCCGCCGAGCTGGACACCGGCTTCATCGAACGCCACCGCGACGCCATCTTCCGGCGCAACCCGGACGCCGACGCCAAGCTGGCCGCGCTCGCCGCGCTCTACCTGCTGCTGCGGCGCGCCCGGGCCGCCGGTGAATTCGCCGCCACCACCACCGATCCCTGGTCGCCCTGGTACAGCGCCCACGGCTGGCGCTGCAACGACGCCCCGGTCCAGCAGTTTCACCTGCTGCTCGACGGCCGCGAGATCCTGTTCACCACCACCGCCGATGGCGACCGCCATCATCTGCACAGCGACCTGGGTCGCGCGGTGATCGCGGGCACGCTGAACGGCAGCGAACTTCACGCCAGTCTCGACGGCCACCGCCAACTGGTCACCGTGACCGCCCACGACGGCGGCTACAGCCTTTTCACCCGCGACGGCGCGCTGCATTTCAATGAAGTACAAACCGACGCGGGTGCCGGCGAAGAGGACGCCACCGGCGGGCTCACCGCGCCCATGAACGGCACCGTCACCGCGCTGCGCGTCGCGCCCGGCGCCCGCGTCGCGAAGGGCGATCCGATCCTCATCATGGAGGCGATGAAAATGGAGCACAGCATCCGCGCGCCGGCGGACGGCGTGGTGGCGGAAATCTTCTACGGCGTCGGCGATCTGGTGGACGGCGGCGCCGAACTGGTGCGCTTCGAGCCCGACGCAGGCTGAGGCCCAGCTGCGCCAGTATCCAGCGGCGCGCGGCATCGCGCAGCCGCAATGCGGCTTGTCAGACCTCCCCCTGCGCCGATAGCGGTGCGGTGCGCCGATCCGCACTTGCGGTGTGCTGTAGCGGGGCCAGGCGTCCTCACCGCGCAACAGGGCGCGAGTGCCGAGCAGAGCGCCGGGCGCGTCGGCCCCGGCAGCGGCCACGAAGGCGTCCATCCGGAACGGCAGGAGTCCCGGTTGACTCTGGAAGGTGCCTTCGAGGAAGAAGACCAGAGCGCCGCCGCCGCGTGCCGACAGTGGAATATCTTCCATCCGCTGCCCAGACCGGACGGGTGATCAGGATGCTTTGAAAAAGTCCTTCGACCATTTGGCAAGCGCATGGTTTATGGCTCAGGGCCAACAGTAACCTGCTGATTTCGTTCGTGGTGAGCTGATCGAACCACAAACGAAATCAGATTGTGCAAAGCAGCGATAAGACAGCTCATTGCAGCCTTGTCGTGGTTGCAAGGCCAGTCGCCGTTCACCCCCTTAATCCCAGGCGCTGGGCGAGGCGAATCAGGTTGCCGCGATCCACGTCCAGGCTGCGTGCGGCGGTGGCCCAGTTGCCGCCGTGGTGAGCAAGCGCCTGTTGCAGCAATTGACGCTGGTAGTCATCGACGGCCTGCCGCAGCGGGGTGATGATGGCCAGCTCGGGGTCAGGCTGCGTGCTGGTTGTCATTGCCGGTGCCGCAGTCAGCAGTCCGAGGTGGTGCAGGTGGACGCTGACGACGCGCACTCCGGCCTCTGCTTCTGCGCGGGCGCGCAGGGCGGCGCGGCTGATCAGATGCTCCAGTTCGCGCACGTTGCCAGGCCAGCTGTAGTTCAGCAGCGCTGCCTGACAGTCCGGCGCCAGGCGCAGGGCACGCAGGCCGAGGCGGGCGCGGTTCTGCTCCAGAAAGTAACCGGTCAGCAGCAGGGCGTCGCGTTCACGCTCGCGCAGCGGCGGCACCCGCAGCGGAAACACGCTGAGTCGATGGTAGAGATCGGCACGGAAGCGTCCGCTGCGCACCTCTTCTTGCAGGTCACGATTGGTGGCGGCGACGATGCGCACGTCCACCCGATGGCTGCGGTCGCTGCCCACCCGCTGGATGTCGCCGCTTTGCAGCGCGCGCAGCAGCTTGGCTTGAGCGACCAGGGGCAACTCGCCCACCTCATCGAGCAACAGGGTGCCGCCGCCGGCCAGATCGAACTTGCCCCGGCGATCTGTCACTGCGCCGGAAAAGGCCCCTTTGACGTGACCAAACAACTCGCTTTCGATCAGGTTCTCCGGCATGGCTGCGCAGTTCAGCTCGACCAGTGGCTGCTCGGCACGCAGTGATTGTTCATGGAGGCAGCGCGCCACCAGCTCCTTGCCGACGCCGGTCTCGCCGGTGATCAGTACAGTGAGGTCTGTGCCGGCGACCACTGCGATCTCGTCGCGCAGGGTGCGCATGGCTTGGCTCTCTCCGATCAGCTCTTGTGGGACACCGGCGGAAGTGGCCTCGCGCAGGTCGATGTAGGCCTGTCGGGCATGTTCGACACGGGATTCGAGCGCGCCGATCAGCGCTGCCGCCTTGACCGTAGCGCAGGCGAGTGCGGCAAAGGCCAGCAGCGCATCCATGTCCAGACGGGAGAAGGCGCCCGGTTCCAGCGAATCCAGGGTCAGAACGCCCCAGAGTTTGCCATCGATCTGTAGCGGCAGACCGAGGCAGTCGTGAATCGGCAGGTGTCCGGGAGCTCCAGTCACCAGGCCGTCGTAGGGATCGGGCAGCTCCGAGTCGTGGGAGAAGCGGATTGGCCGCCCGGCAGCGGCGATGGCGGAGAAACGGGGATGCTCGGCCAGGCGGAAGCGCCGCCCCAGGGTGTCTGGCGACAAGCCATCGACCGCCAGCGGTATCAGTGTCTCCTGCTCCAGCCGCAACAGCCCGGCCGCATCACAGGGAAACAGGCGGCGCAGTGTCTCCAGCAGGCGGCGATAGCGTTCGTCTTGCGCCAGTTCGAGGGAGAGATACCAGACCAGATCGATCATGGCGCGGAATTGCGGGCTTTCTGTCATTTTTACACTCCGCCGCTATTTTGATATCAAAAAGATACGCTCACAATGACACGATAAATCATAACTTGCTGCTGTTAAAAGATTTTTATCATGGTATGCGCTTTGCTATTTATATTTCGAGCCATCTGCTCAGGAAGTTCAACGAGAGGCATACCATGCTGTCAGCCCAGACCAAGGCTTTGATCAAGGCCACTGTCCCCGCCCTGGAAACCGTCAATGAGACGCTGACCAGTCATTTCTACAAGATCATGTTCAGCGAATACCCCGAGGTGCGTGCGCTGTTCAACCAGACGCACCAGCAGAGCGGGGATCAACCCCGGGCACTGGCCAACAGCGTGATCGCCTACGCAAAACATATTGACCAGCTGGAGGCACTGGGGCCGGCGGTGAGCCTGATTGTGCAGAAGCATGCTTCCCTGAATGTACTGCCAGAACACTATCCGATCGTCGGCAGTTGCCTGTTGCGGGCAATCAAGGAGGTGCTGGGCGCGGCCGCCACTGACGAGATCATCGATGCCTGGGGTCAGGCCTATCAGCAATTGGCAGAGATTCTTATCCAGGCCGAAGAGGGCGTTTATGCGGAGCATGAGCAGGCGAAAGGGGGGTGGCGGGGCATTCGCCAGTTGAAAGTGGTGCGCAAGGTGAAGGAGAGCATCGAGATCACCTCTTTTTACCTCGAAGCTGCCGATGGGCGCCCGCTGCTCGAATCCACCCCTGGACAGTACATTGCATTGCGCTTTGTTCTGGATGGTCAGGAGATGCGCCGCAACTACTCACTGTCTGATCTGTCCAATGGTGACCACTACCGCATCAGCGTCAAGCGGGAGCCGGGCGGTGTCATCTCCTGTTACCTGCATGACAAGGTGGCAGAGGGTGACATGCTGGAGGCGTTTCCGCCCTGCGGCGACTTCGTGCTCCATCCTGGTCAAAAGCCGCTGGTGCTGGTGAGCGGTGGCGTGGGTCTCACGCCGACGGTGGCGATGCTGAACGCCGCAGTTGACAGCGGCCGCCCCATCCATTTTCTGCACTGCGCACGTAACCAGGCCGTACACGCCTTTCGCGACCATGTGGACGCGCTGGCGGCGAAGCACCCGAATGTGCAGAAGACCTATGTCTACGACCAGCCTGATCCGGGCGATAAGGCAGATGCCACCGGGATGATCAACGAGGCGCTGCTGGCCCGGACGCTGCCCGCCAACCGCGATGCAGAGGTCTACTTCCTCGGACCCAAGCCGTTCATGGCGCAGGTGAAGCGGCTGTTGGCCAAGCTTGGTGTACCTGAGCGGCAGACCCACTTCGAGTTCTTTGGCCCGCTGCAAACGCTGGAGTGAATCGGCGACACCGCCTCACCGCCTGGCTCGGCATCGAAGCGGCGACTCCGCTGCGGGAGCGCGTGCTTTCCACCCTGGGTGGATTGCTCGGCGTTCTGGCGGTGGCTTTTCTTGATTTCCATCACTCCCCGGCCGGCAGCGCACCGCTGCTGGCCGGGGCGATGGGCGCCACCGCCGTACTCCTGTTCTCTCTGCCGCACGGCGCTTTGTCTCAGCCTTGGCCACTGTTCGGCGGGCACCTGCTTTCAGCCACCATCGGCCTTGGCTGTGTACATTGGCTGGGCAATACGCCACTGGCGCCAGCGCTGGCGGTGGGACTCTCCATCGGAGTCATGCACTTCGCCCGCTGTCTGCATCCGCCCGGTGGCGCCACCGCGCTGATTGCTGCGATGGGCGGTCCCGAGATTCATGCCGTCGGCTGGCATTATCTGCTCGATCCGGTGCTGCTTCATGTCAGCGTGCTGTTCGCGCTGGCTGTACTGTTCAATGCGCCATTCCCCTGGCGGCGCTATCCGGCACGCTGGGCGCAGCCGCACCTTTCCCAGGCCACTTTGCGCGAGGAGGAGACCCTGTCGGCAGAGGACATCGCCCATGCCGTGCGTGAGCTTGGCTTGGTGGTGGATGTTGATGAAGAGGATCTGCGTCATCTACTGGCGCTGGCGCTACAGCATGCCGGTAGTCAGCACCTTCAGTCGGGGCAGATAGTGCGGGGCTGCTGCTACAGCAATGGTGCGCATGGCGAGGATTGGGGGGTGCGACAGGTGCTGGAGACACGCCCCGGCGACCGTTTGCTCTACCGCAGCCTGATGGGTCTGGGTGAACAGCATGATGCCCAGTGCAGCCGCGCGGAGTTCGCCCATTGGGCGCGTTACGAGGTACGGTTGGAGTCGGGTCGTTGGCGGCGTGTCCGGCTCAAGAAGTCGGCGCCTGAAATCATGGAATAACGGGTGGTCAAACCAGCCTGACCTCAACGATCAGCGGCAGGTGGTCGGAGGCCACCCGTGCCAGCTCCGCGTCCGGCACCTCGATCCCGGTCACCTCGAAGCCGGCATCCACGAACACATGATCGATGCGAATGGCGGGGAAGCGCCCGAAAAACGTGCCCCTGGGCCGGTGGCGCGCCAGCACGCTCTGCGCGTCCCTGAGCCGGTTACGCAAACGACGGCAGACCCTGGACATCGGCAGCGCGTTGAAATCGCCGCACAGGATCGCCGGCCCCCGGCAGTCGGGATGCGCCAGCCACTCGGGGCCCAGCAGCGCCTCGACCTGCGCGAGGCGTTCGCGCGGCAGCAACCCCAAGTGGGTATTCAGCACCTGGAGCTGCGTGCCCTGCACGTCGATCGCCACCCACAAGGCGCCGCGCGGCTCCAGCCACGGCTTGCCGGGCAGGCCTGGCAGCGCACCGGCCTTGACCAGACGCATCGGCAGATGGGTGAGGATGGCGTCGCCGTAGCGTTCCTCCGCGAGGTGCAGCGCCGGGTGAAAATGGAAATCCATCTCCAGGTGGCGCGCGATCAAATGGGCCTGATCCATCCCCTCGGTGCGCGCCCGCCCCATGTCGAGCTCCTGCAAGGCCACGATGTCCGGCGCGTAGCGGGCGATCACGCGGGCGATGCGCTCGGGCGCGAGTTTGCCGTCCATGCCGATGCAGCTGTGAACGTTGTAGGTCATGACGCGCAGGGTCTGGGCGGTGTCCCGCCGCGGCGCCTGCGGTGCCTTGATCTGGCCGCGGCCGAGAAATTGCCGGGCCGCATGGCGCAGATCGCTGGCTCCGGGATAACCGCCTGTGGTCGCGGCCAGTGGGATGTCCCGCGGCAGCAACGCAAAGGCGTTGGTCTCGACAGGTCCCACGCCGCCATGGGCGCCGTTCTCGATGGCGAAGCTGTACGACTGACTCCCCGCCCGCCAGCCGCAGGCGACGAAATCACCGGCGTCGGCATGGTGGCACAGGGCGATGAGGTCGTGCGTCGCCGCGGCGAGAAACGGATGGTCGGCACCCAGAATCGCGGCGCCCTGTTCCGGCAGAGCGAACTCCCCGGCCGTGGTCCAGGCGCGGGCGCGCCCGGTTTCATCCTTGATCAGCACCAACGGCGCCTGCGCCTGTTCCACCAGCGCGCGCGCCAGCGCAGCGCGCTCCGTCGCCGCCAACGCCCGGTCGTAGTAAATCATCGCCACCGGCCCCAGCGGCGCCACGCTCAGCCGGGGGCTGTCGGGTTCTGCCTGGCGCAACGGGCCCATCGGGAACACGCGCTGAATGCGCTTGCCGCCGAGCAGCCGCACGCGCTGCAACTGAATCCCGTGCTGTCCGCTGGAGCGATAACGGATCGGCTCGCCCTCATGGCCGGCGAACACCTCGGCCACCGCCTCGGCGAAGCTCCGGCCGTGCGCCTTGTCATAGGGTTGCGTGCGCTCCTGTCCGTGATCGGAGTAGACCCAGACATCATAGTGGCGGCGGGCCGAACGGTGCGCCGCGCGCCAGATGCGGGCGATGGCGTCATCGATCCCTTTCAGGCTCCAGTGGGCAAACAGCGAGGACGGCCCGCGCCGGTGGGCCTGCTCGT
>CAMTUJ010000020.1:0-63310 GCA_947084925.1 uncultured Gammaproteobacteria bacterium | reverse complement strand
GTTCAATCGTTTTCGCAAGCTGCTGGTGCGCTATGAAAAACTTGATCGCAGTTTCCTCGCGCTCAACCATCTCGCAGCGGGCATCATCGCGTTCCGAAAAGTGCATCTCAAGATAAACATTATTTACGGATAAGTTCTAAACATACCCGTTACTACGCCAATTCCTCCCTTTGTACCTGTTGTCGCTTGAGCTTCAACGGATATATCGAAGTCCACGAAAATTACCGGCAGTTGATCGTTTGTTCTGCCGTAAAGAGACTTTGGATCACTGGGGTTGCGCACATGGGGACTTACGCGGCCACCTGAAGCCTGAACTTTCTCTTGGGCCTCCACGACTCCAGCAACCAATTGGGAAAGCGTTTCGGAGATGAAGTCCTTTAGTTGCATGGTGCGCTCCCTGTGATTTGTTGAGCATAACTATAATTAGACACCCCAAAAGGCGTCTTGTATGGCACCTCGTGGGCGCCTGCTATTTCCCGGATCGAGGCTACACAGTAGCTTGCCTCCATGTCAAACATGGCAACACACCCGAACGCGTCGAAGCTGCTCGACGAGGTGCGCACCCGCATCCGGAGCCTGAATTACAGCATCCGCACATAGGATACCTGCGTCGATTGAGTGCGGCGGTTTGTCCTGTTCCACTCCAAGCGCCACCCGCGCGACATGGGCGCGACCGAGATCGAGGCGTTTCTGACGCATCTCACGGTAGTCGGCGAGGTGTCGGCTTCCACGCGGAATCAGGCCAGGAGTGCACCGCTGTTTTTTTGTACCGCCAGGTGCTGGTGATCGATCTGTCGTTGGGCGACTTCGCATCTATCCCTCCGCACGACGTTTTTGAACAAGCGGCCAAGCGTTTTTCAGTCCGCCGCCAGTCCGGCGCGGCTCAGCCGCACCCGCAGGCGGTCCAGTTCCTCCACCAGGTCGGCCACCAGGGCGGCGAGTTCGGGGTTCGCATCGAAGTCCCTTTCCAGGGCGCGGATGCGGCGCAGGCGCAGCAGGTCGCGGCCGCTGAAGCTCCACAGCGCGGGATCGGGCGGCGGCTTGTCGTGCAGTACCTCGGCCTGCACCCGGGCGACCACCCATTCGACCTCGACGCAACAGCCGGCGGCCAGTTCCTCCAGGGTGAGCGCCGCGCGCTCCAGGAGCAGGGCTTCGAGTTCATCGCTCATGGTTCAGCCTCCTTGGTGCTGGCGCGGGTCGAAAGCGAGCTCGCTCGCCATGGTCTCGTACAGCTCGCGGGCGCGCGGGGTGTCGGCCGGCGGCGTGTGGATTTCGAGCACCAGATAGAGATCGCCCGGCGGTTCGCCCGGGATGCCGCGCCGCCTCAGGCGCAGCTTTCCGCCGCTGCGCGATCCGGCGGGAATCCGCACTTCCACCGCGCCATCCGGCACCGATGCTTTCACGGTGGCGCCGAGCGCTGCCTCCCAGGGCGTCACCGGCAAGGTGGCGTAGACGTCGCGATCCTCGACCCGGTAGCGCCGGTGCGGCTCGAAATGCACTTCCAGGTAGAGATCGCCGGCCGGGGCACCGCCCACGCCGGGGGCGCCCTGGCCGGCGAGGCGGATCACCTGGCCGGCGTGGACGCCCTTGGGGATGCCCACGTTGAGGGTATGGTCGGCGAGCGCGACCCGGCCCTGGGCGTCCTGGCGCGGCACCCGCAGCGTGATGGCGCGCTTGCCGCCCCGGTAGGCGACTTCCAGATCGAGCAGGATCTTGGCGTGATGATCTTCGCCGCGTGCCCGGAAGCCGCCGGCCTGGCCGCCCATGCGGCCGAACAGTTGGGAAAAGAAATCGCTGAATTCGGCGGATTCCGCCCCGGAGAAACCGCGCCCGGTGAATTCGAAGCCCGCATCCCAGTCCGGCGGCGGCCGGAAATCCTGCCCGGCGTGGTAATCGTGCCCCAGTTGATCGTAGGCCGCGCGCTTTTCCGTGTCCGCGAGCACGGTGTAGGCTTCGTTGACTTCCTTCATCCGCGCTTCGGCGTCGGGCTCCTTCGACACATCGGGATGGTACTTGCGCGCCAGTTTGCGGAAGGCCTTTTTGACGACTTCCGCGCTGGCATCCCGGGATACGCCCAGGACCTGGTAGTAATCCTTGAATTCCAATGCCATCGACCTCGCTGGCGTGCCCTCGTCGCGGCGGCCATCGTCGCACGCTCTGTGACTGTAGCGAATGCGGCGGGCTTGCGCGAACCCGAATCGTCGGCTTTCCTTGCGCCGGGCCAATCGAGGTGGCCAGAGCGCCGGTTGACCTGCCCGGGAAGAGCCGTGAGGAACCCGTGAGCGGCAGGGCGGGTGTCGGATGCGGGTGGCGTCGAGGCCAATCCGGGATATAGTCCTTGCCCGGCTGCCGGACCACCACACCGGTTGTCACAGGCGCCGGCTACAATGCGGGTCGGTGTTACCGGGCATTACTGCCGGGCGGCACCGGAGACGGGGCGACGGTGCGCTGAACCGGAACAGCATGGGCCGGGAAATCATGGGCCGGACAATTGAAAGCCGGAAAATCGAAAACCGGGAAGTCGAGCTCAAGCTGAGTCTGCCGCCCACGGCGCTCGCGGCGCTGCGGCAGCATCCCCTGTTCGTCGCCGCCGAGCCCCGGGGCGCGGCGGAAGTCGAAAGCACCTATTACGACACCCCCGATTTCGCCCTGCGCGCCTGCGGGATCGCGCTGCGCCTGCGGCGCGCCGGCGACATCTGGCAGCAGACGGTGAAATGCGCCGCGCCGTCCACCGGCGGGCTGGCGGCGCGGCCCGAGTGGGAGCAGGGCTGGAGCGGGCACTTCGACTTCTCCGGCGTCGCCGACGCCCGGGTGCGCACCTTTCTGGTCGATAACGCGGCGCGGTTGACGCCCGTGTTCAACACCCGCTTTCACCGCGAGACCCGCTGCCACAGCGGCGCGGGCGTGTGCATCCGCCTCATGCTCGACACCGGCGCGATCCTCGCCGGCGAGCGCAGCGAACCCCTGTGCGAACTGGAGCTGGAACTCGACGCGGGTACGCCCGCCGATCTGTTCCACCTCGCCGGGCAGTTGGCCGCGACGCTGCCGCTGTTTCCCGACGATCGCAGCAAGGCCGCGCGCGGCTACTGGCTCTGCGCTGGCGCGACCTCGGGGCGCGGACCCGCGCGGGCGGAAGCCGTAACCCTTGACCGCAAGCAGACGCCGGTGGCGGCGTTCCGCGATCTGGCGGAATCCTGCGTGCGCCAGTGGCAGGCCAATGTGCGGGGTGCGCTGTGCGATCCCGCTTCCGACACCGATCTCGACGCCACTCCCGATCCCGAATACATCCATCAGTTGCGGGTGGGCTTGCGCCGCCTGCGCGCGCTGCTGCGCCTGTTCGCGCCGGTGTTGCCGGAGACTTTTGCCGCGATCTGGCGGCGGCGCCTGGGCGACAATGCGCGCAGCCTGGGCGGCGCCCGCGATCTCGATGTGCTGTGCGATGCCGTGCTGGCGCCGGTGCTTGCCGCTTGCGGCGCGGACCACGAGGGGCTCGCACGCCTGAGCGTGGCGCTGGAAACTGCGCGGGGCGCGGCCCGGGTGGAGGCGTTGCGGCATCTGGATCTGGCCGCCCAGGGGCGCCTGCTGCTGGGTTTCATGGCGGCGCTCCACAGCCTGCCGGAAGCCGATGCGCGGCGGCGCGGGGCGCTGGCCGCGCTGACTGAGCGGCGCCTGGACCGCGCCCTGACCCGGGTCGCCCGGCGCCTCGCGGCGGCGCGGGGGGGCGATCCGGTGCGGTTGCACAGGTTGCGCATCGCCTGCAAGCAGTTGCGCTACGGCCTCGACTTTTGCGCGCCGCTGCTGCGGCGCAAGGCGGCGGCGCGTTACATCAAAACGCTCGTCAAGGTGCAGAACAAGCTCGGCTATCTCCACGATGTGGAGGTGGCGCGGCAACGGCTCCCGGCCGTGGCCGGCGCTGTCCCCGAGCTCGCGGCAGCGGCGGCGCTGGTGCTCGACTGGCACGCTCCCTGCTGTCGAAAACGCTGCAAGGGTGCGTTGCGGACCACCGAGGCACTGCTCGCCGCAACGCCGCCCTGGCGGCGCTGAATTCTTCATTCGCTGGAGCCAAACCCATGGATCTTCTGTTGTGGCGTCATGCGGAGGCCGTCGACGGCAGCCCCGATCACGAGCGCGAGCTCAGCGCGCGGGGCGAGGAGCAGGCGCGGCGGATGGCGCGTTGGCTCGCCCGGCATGGGCCCGAGGGACTGCGGGTGCTCGCCAGTCCCGCCACCCGCACCTGCCAGACCGCGGCCGCGTTCACCCGCGACTTCGCGCAGGTTCCCGTGCTGAGTCCGGGCGGCGGTGCCCGCGATCTGCTCGTCGCGAGCGGCTGGCCCGCGGCCGAGCGGCCCTGCCTGCTGGTCGGCCATCAGCCCGCGCTGGGACGGCTCGCGGCGCTGTTGCTGACCGGCGTCGAAGCGGACTGGAGCATCCGCAAGGGCGCGCTCTGGTGGTTCCGCAGCCGGGAGCGCGGCGGCGCGCGGGAGACGCTGCTGCGCGCCGCGGTGGCGCCGGATCTGGTGTGACCGCGGCGGTTGCGGGCGCCGTCGCCAACTCCGGCGGCGCGCGACGATATAATGCCGCCGGAATCCGTTGCGGTCGTCCTTTGAGAGTCGCTCCATGCTGCGCAAAATCCTGATTGCCAATCGCGGCGAGATTGCCGTCCGCATCATCCGCGCCTGTGCGGAGATGGGCATTCGCTCGGTGGCGATCTATGCCGACGCCGACCGCCACGCCCTGCACGTCAAGAAGGCGGACGAGGCGCATTCCATCGGCGCCGATCCGGTGGCGGGTTATCTCGATATTCACCGGATCGTCAATCTGGCCGCGCAGACCGGCTGCGACGCTATCCATCCCGGTTACGGTTTCCTGTCCGAGAACGGCGACTTTGCGGCGGCCTGCCGCGCGCGCGGACTGGCGTTCATCGGACCCGATGCCGAGGTGATCCGGCGCATGGGCGACAAGACCGAGGCGCGCCTCGCCATGCAGCGGGCGGGGATTCCGGTGACGCCGGGCAGCGACGGCAATCTCGACAACCTCGAGCACGCGCTGGCGGTGGCCGCCACCCTGGGCTACCCGGTGATGCTGAAGGCGACCTCCGGCGGCGGCGGGCGCGGCATCCGCCGCTGCGACAACCCCGAGGATCTGTCGCGCAACTACGACCGGGTGATCTCCGAGGCGACCAAGGCGTTCGGCAGTGCCGAGGTGTTTCTGGAAAAATGCATCATCGAGCCGCGTCACATCGAGGTGCAGATCCTCGCCGACCGCCATGGCAACACCATCCATCTGTTCGAGCGCGACTGTTCGATCCAGCGCCGCAACCAGAAGCTCATCGAGATCGCGCCCTCCCCGCAACTGAGCGCCGAGCAGCGGGCGCACATCGGCGCGCTCGCGGTGCGCGCGGCCCGGGCGGTCAACTACGAAAACGCCGGCACCGTGGAATTTCTGCTCGATGCCGACGGCACTTTCTATTTCATGGAGATGAACACCCGCATCCAGGTGGAGCACACCATCACCGAGAGCATCACCGGGGTGGACATCGTCGAAGAGCAGATTCGCATCGCCGCCGGGCTGCCGCTGCGCTACGCGCAGGATGAGATCGCCATGCGCGGTTTCGCCTTGCAGTTTCGCATCAATGCCGAGGATCCCAAGAACGGGTTTTTGCCGAGCTTCGGCCGCATCACCCGGTACTACGCGCCGGGCGGTCCGGGCGTGCGCACCGATTCGGCGATTTACACCGGCTACGCGGTGCCGCCCTATTACGATTCCATGCTGGCCAAGGTGATTGTCTGGGCGCTGACCTGGGAGGACGCGGTAGCGCGCTCGCGGCGGGCGCTCAACGACGTGGCGGTGTTCGGCATCAAGACCACGATTCCCTATTACCTGGAAATCCTTGAATCGCCGGTATTTCGCCGCGGCGCCTTCAATACCGGCTTCGTCGACGCCAACCCGCAGCTCGTCAATTACTCCAACAAGCGCCGCCCGGAGGAAATCGCCGCCGTGCTCGCGGTCGCCATCGCCGCCCACACCGGCAACTGATTTCGAGGAATGTTCATGGACAAGGTTCACATCACCGATACCGTGCTGCGCGATGGCCACCAGTCGCTGATCGCGACGCGGATGCGCACGGCGGACATGCTGCCCATCTGCGCCGAGCTGGACGCGGTCGGCTACTGGTCGCTGGAAGCCTGGGGCGGCGCGACCTACGACGCCTGCCTGCGCTTCCTGAAGGAAGATCCCTGGGAGCGCCTGCGGGCGCTGCGCGCGGCGCTGCCCAATACGCGCCTGCAAATGCTGTTGCGCGGGCAGAACCTGCTCGGCTATCGCCACTACGCCGACGACGTGGTGCGCGCCTTCGTGCTGCGCGCCGCCGACCACGGCATGGATGTGTTCCGCATTTTCGATGCGCTGAACGATCTGCGCAATTTGCGCACCGCGATCGAAGCCACCCGGGAGGCGGGCAAACACGCCCAGGGCACCATCTGCTACACCACCAGCCCGGTACACAGCACCGCCGGCTTCGTCGCCCAGGGGCGCGAACTGGCGGCCATGGGCTGCGCCAGCATCGCGATCAAGGACATGGCCGGCCTGCTCACGCCCACCGCCACCGAAGCCCTGGTCAAGGGTCTGCTGGACGCGGTGGCGCTGCCGGTGCATCTGCATTCCCACGCCACCTCGGGACTCGCCGAGATGTGCCAGCTCAAGGCCATCGAGGCGGGCTGCCGGCACATCGATACCGCGATTTCCAGCTTCGCGGGCGGCACCAGCCATCCGCCCACCGAGAGCATGGTGGCGGCGCTGCGCGGCACCGCTCATGACACCGGGCTGGATCTGGAGCGGCTGCAGGACATCGCCGCCTATTTCCGCGAAGTGCGCAAGAAGTACCGCCAGTTCGAGAGCGACTACACCGGCGTCGATACCCGGGTGCAGGTCAATCAGGTGCCGGGCGGGATGATCTCCAACCTGGCCAACCAGTTGCGCGAGCAGAATGCGCTGGAGCGCATGGATGCGGTGTTCGCCGAGATTCCCCGCGTGCGCGCCGACCTCGGCTATCCGCCGCTGGTGACGCCCACGTCCCAGATCGTTGGCACCCAGGCGGTGCTCAATGTGCTGACCGGCCAGCGCTACCAGAGCGTCACCAACGAGGTGAAGCGCTATCTGCAGGGCGGCTACGGCCAGCCGCCCGCGGCGATCGATGCCGAAGTGCGGGTGCGCGCGGTGGGCAACGCCGAATTCATCGAGGGGCGTCCGGCCGATCTGCTCGAACCCGAGCTGGAGCAATTGCGGACCGCCATCGGCGAACTGGCCACGAGCGCCGAAGACGTGCTGAGCTACGCCATGTTCCCGGAGATCGGGCGGCAATTCCTGCAAGCGCGGCGCGACGGCAAGCTGGAGCCGGAAGCACTGACCGCGCCGGTGGCGATCAACCTCGACACGGCGGAAGGACAAACGCGGGCGCCGACCGAATTCAATATCACGCTGCACGGCGAGACCTATCACGTCAAAGTCACCGGCAGCGGCCATAAAGGACAGCCCGAGCGCCATTTTTATCTCGATCTGGACGGCGTACCCGAGGAAGTCCTGGTGGAGACCCTCGACGAACTGGTGCTGAGCGGCGGGGCGGAAGGCGCCATCCCCACCACCATCGCCGGGCGGCGCCCGCGCCCCACGGCGCCGGGCCATGTCGCCACGTCCATGCCCGGCAACATCGTGGCGGTGCTGGTGAAGGAGGGCGATGTCGTCGCCGCCGGGCAGCCCGTGCTGGTCACCGAAGCCATGAAAATGGAGACCGAGATCCAGGCGCCCATCGCCGGTACCGTGACCCAGGTGCTGGTGCGCAAGGGCGATGCGGTCAATCCCAACGAGATCCTGGTGGAGATCGTGCCCGCCTGAGGTTGTTCCGACGCGCTCAGTCGCCCGAGTACCCGGCAGCGGCGTTGCCAGCAGGCCGCGAGCACCCGCGTCAGCGGGGCCGCCGACAGGAAGATCGGCATCATCCACTTCGACCGCCACGCCGACATTCAGGAAAAGGACCTCGACGAGCGCATGCACACCACGCCCAGGTTTCATGACACCAACCTGCCCAATGTGCCGGCCAAAAACCTGGTGCGGGTCGGCATCGGCGGCTTTCTGCCCCGCGAGATTCTTTATCTGCTCGGCGCGGTGGCGAAGGAAGGTATCTGCGGCATGGAGGTGGTGGAGGTCTCGCCGCCTTACGACCAATCCGAGATCACCGCGCTGCTCGCCCCGCGCCATCGTCGATGTGCTGGGCACCCTGGGGGCCCACGGCAAGCTGGGATCGCACAAGCCGATCATTCGCGGCTGGGGCGCCTGAGATGATCGCCCTGCCGGCCCAGACGCTGAGCCTGCTGACGATGGGCTTCGGCCTCGGCCTGTTGCACGCGCTCGACCCGGATCATGTGCTGGCGGTGGCGAATCTGGGCGACGCCCGCGCCGGGCGTCGCGCCACCCTGGGCTTCTGCGTGCGCTGGGCGCTGGGCCATGGCCTGGCGCTGCTGGTCATCGGCGCGCTGGTGCTGGTGGCCGGCATGGCGGTGCCGAGCGACCTCAGCGCAGGGGCCGAGCGTCTGGTCGGATGCGTGCTGATCGCGCTGGGGATGACGACGCTGTGGCGGCTCTGGGCGGGCGAGGCGCCGGTGCAATTGCATTGCCACGGCGTTGATGGCACGCATCTGCACGTGGCGGGACTGCCCGCCCACCAGGGCCGTCGGGCGCTGCTGGTGGGACTGTTGCACGGTACCGCCGGGTCCGCCGCGCTGCTGGTGCTGGCGCCGCTCGCCACCGCCACCAATCCGTGGATCGGCATGAGCTACCTGCTGCTTTTCGCCGTCGGTGTGCTGGTCGCGATGATGGTTTTTGGCGGCGTGCTGGGTGCCGGTTTCCGCCACCTGCGGGGCAAACGCGCCGGCGTGTCAACCGGATTGCGGGTGCTGGTGGCACTTGCGGCCATGGCGTTCGGTTTGTCGCTGCTGCGCGCCGGCTGATCGTCCGCTAACAGGTTGCTGAAAAACGTCGCGAGGGGGCCAGATGCGAGGCGCACGGTGCGCAGCGACCGAGACATGTCAAGTCGATAGGCGAGGGAGCGAGCACCGCGCAACGAAGCAGATGGTGCCCGCAGCAGTTTTTCAGCAGCCTGCTAACCCGCGCTGTGGTACGCAGCGCATTTTTCTGGCCCACATATTGCGAGTTCCAGAAGTATTCTTCCCGACGACGAGTGCTTATGGAAATCCGCGAAGCCGGCGATTTCACCCATCTTCGCCTCGGCAGTGGCGCGCGGCGGCCGGGCCGGCCGCTTTCTGGTGTAGCATCGGCTGACGGCAGGGCCGCTCCGGCTCCGCAGCCCCGGACGGGTGAAATGACGCTGGACTGGAAACACTACGACAGCGGCGCGCTGTTCGACGAACTGATCAGCAGTCCCGGCAATGCGCGGGCGCCGGCGCGGCGGCTGGTGGCTTATCTGGCGTCGCTCAACGATGCCGAGATCGAATCGCGCCGGCGCATGGCGGAGGCCACCATCCGCCAGATGGGGGTTACCTTCACCGTGTATTCGGAGGAGGGCAACATCGATCGCGCCTGGCCCTTCGACATCATTCCGCGCACCATCGCGGCGCGGCAGTGGCGCGAGGTCGAGGCCGGCCTCAAGCAGCGGCTGCGCGCGCTCAATCGCTTTATCGACGACATCTACCACGATCAACGCATCATCGCCGCCGGCGTGTTTCCCGCCGAGGTGCTGGCGCAGTCGAAGAAT
Source organism: uncultured Gammaproteobacteria bacterium (assembly GCA_947084925.1). Lineage (GTDB taxonomy): Bacteria > Pseudomonadota > Gammaproteobacteria > Pseudomonadales > Porticoccaceae > JAGPUQ01. Next base: position 53,544 of record CAMTUJ010000020.1, on the reverse strand, counting down.
TTCCGCCCCGAATGCGTCGGCGTATCGCCTCCTTTTGGGGTCTGGGCGCACATCTGCGGCACCGATCTGGTGCGCGATGAGCGCGGCCGCTTCTTCGTGCTGGAAGACAACCTGCGGGTGCCCTCGGGCGTCGCCTACATGCTGGAGAACCGCGCCATCACCAAGCGCGTGCTGCCGGAGCTGTTCGAGAGCGACGCCATTCTGCCGGTGAGCGACTATCCCGCGCGCCTGTTCGACATGCTCGCCGCGCTGTCGCCGCGCAAGCTGAGCAATCCGGGCATCGTGGTGCTCACCCCCGGCATCTACAACTCCGCCTATTTCGAACACGCCTACCTCGCCCAGCAGATGGGCGTGGAGCTGGTCGAGGGTCGCGACCTGGTGGTGGGCGACGACGATTACGTGTACATGCGCACCATCGCCGGGCGCGAGCGGGTGGATGTGATCTACCGGCGCATCGACGATCTGTTTCTGGACCCGGAAGTCTTCAATCCGGAATCCACGCTCGGCGTGCCGGGCCTGATGCGCGCCTGGCGCGCGGGTCAGGTGGCGCTTGCCAACGCGCCCGGCGCGGGAGTGGCGGACGACAAGGTGGTCTACGCCTATGTGCCGCAAATGATCGAGTACTACCTGGGCGAAAAACCCCTGCTCGCCAACGTCGAGACGTTTCTCTGCGCCGATCCCGCGCAGCGCGCCTATGTGCTCGACCATCTCGACGAACTGGTGGTGAAGCCCGCCAACGAATCCGGCGGCTACGGCATGCTGGTCGGCCCGCACGCGACCAAAAGGGAGCGCGCCGAGTTCGCGCGCCGCATCCAGGCCGATCCGCGCAACTACATCGCCCAGCCCACGCTCAAGCTGTCGGTGGCGCCGACCCTGGTGGATGGCGGCCGTCTGGAGCCGCGGCATCTGGATTTGCGGCCCTTCGTGTTGCAGGCCGAGGACATGTACGTCACCACCGGCGGGCTCACCCGGGTGGCGCTGCGCAAGGGCAGTCTGGTGGTGAACTCCTCCCAGGGCGGCGGCAGCAAGGACACCTGGATCGTCGACACGGATGCGAAGTGATGCTGTCGTCCGTCGCTGAACGCATCTACTGGGCGGCGCGCTATCTCGAACGCGCCGAAAACACCGCGCGCCTGGTCAGCGTCTACGACAGCCTGCTGCTGGATCTGCCGCGGGGCATCGATATCAGCTGGTACAACCTGGTGGAACTCAACAGCGCCACCGAAGCCTTCGCCGAGCACTACCGGGTGCGGGACGAGCGCAATGTGGTGAAGTTCCTGCTGGCCGATGCCGATCACGCCGGCGCGCTGGTCAACTCGCTGCGCATGGTGCGCGAGAACCTGCGCACCACCCGCGATGTGTTTGCGCCCGAAGTGTGGGAATTCGTCAACGATCTGTTTTATTTCGCGACCGACAATGTGGCGCAGGGAACGGGGCGCAAGCTGCGCCACCAGTTCACCGGCGGCATCATTCGCGGCTGCGAGCAGGTGAACGGCCAGATCGCCGCCACCACCAGCCGCGACGCGCCCTGGCAGTTCATCCAGCTCGGCCGGCATCTGGAGCGCGCCGACATGACCACGCGCATTCTCGATGCCGGCGCCGTCGCGCTGTTGCAGTCGGCGGAGCGCGCGCAGGTGAACCTGGGCCAGATCGTGTGGGGTCATGTGCTGCGTTCGCTGAGCGCGGAGCTTGCCTACCGCCGCGCGGTGCGGGTGCGGGTGGCGGGTCCGGAAGTGGCGAGCTTCCTGCTCAACGATGCGTACTTTCCCCGCACCATCCGCTTCTGCCGCGAACAGGTGGCGAGCGCCATCCGTCTGCTGCCCGGGAGCGAGTCCATGCTGGGCGCGCTGGAAGAAGTGGCGGCGGTGTATTACCCGATCGCGTCGATCGAAGATCTCGGGCAGGCGTTTCGCGACTACCTGAACGAAATCCAGATTCGCATCGGCACCATGCATGAGCGTATCCGCGATGCCTGGTTTGCGCAGCGCTGAATCCGTCTTCTTGAATTTCAACAGAGCCGAATTTGAAATGTTGAATTTGAAATGTTGAATTTGAAATGTTGAATCGGAAATATCGCACCACCAGTACTGAATCCGGAGCATTGAACTCATGACCATTCGCGTCAAGCTGCTCCACGTCACCGAATACCGCTTCGACCGGCTGGTGAACCTGTCGCCCCATGTGCTGCGCCTGCGGCCCGCGGCCCACTGCCGCACGCCGATTCGCGGCTATTCGCTGCGGGTGAGCCCGGCCACGCATTTTCTCAACTGGCAGCAGGACCCCTGCGGCAACTATCTGGCGCGGCTGGTATTTCCCGAGCGCTGCGATCATCTCTCGATCACGGTCGAGGTCATCGCCGAGATGACGGTGATCAATCCGTTCGACTTCTTTCTCGATGAAGGTGCCGAGCGATTTCCGTTCGACTATGGCGAGCGCGACCGCCATGAGCTGGCGCCCTATCTGGTGCGCGAGCCCGCCGGGCCGCTGTTGCGGCGCTGGCTGGCCAGCGTGGCGCGCGCGCCGATTCCCACCAACGACTTCCTGGTCGCGCTCAACCAGCGTTTGCAGCGCGCTATTGCCTACAACATTCGCATGGAGCCCGGCGTGCAGAGCTGCGAGCAGACGCTGGAGCTGGCGCGCGGCTCCTGCCGCGACAGCGCCTGGCTGCTGGTGCAGATCTGCCGTCATCTGGGGCTCGCCGCGCGCTTTGTGTCGGGCTATCTGGTGCAGCTCAAGGCCGATGTGGCGGCGCTCGACGGCCCGTCGGGACCGGCCGCCGACTTCACCGATCTGCACGCCTGGTGCGAGGTCTATCTGCCCGGCGCCGGCTGGGTCGGGCTCGATCCCACTTCCGGGCTGTTCGCGGGTGAGGGCCACATCCCGCTCGCCTGCACCCCGGACCCGGTGTCGGCGGCGCCCATCGAAGGCTTCACCGATACCTGCGAGGTGGAGTTTCACCACCACAACGAAGTGCTGCGCATTCACGAGGATCCCCGCGTCACCAAACCCTACAGCGAAGCGCAGTGGGCGCTGATCGACGCCCTGGGCGCGGCGGTGGACGCGCGTCTGGACGCCATGGATGTGCGCCTCACCCAGGGTGGCGAGCCGACGTTCGTGTCCATCGACGACATGGAGTCCGCGCAGTGGAACACCACGGCGCTCGGCGAGGACAAGCTGCGCCGCGCCCAGGATTTGCTGCTGCGCCTGCGCGACCGCTTTGCCCGCGGGGGTTTGCTGCACCACGGCCAGGGCAAGTGGTACCCGGGTGAGGAGCTGCCGCGCTGGGCGCTCGGCTGCTTCTGGCGCGGCGACGGCGAACCCGTGTGGCGCGATCCCCGATGGCTCGCGCCGGTGGGCGCGGATCAAGGCCACGACTTCGCCGCGGCCGACCGTTTCGCCAGTCACCTGTGCGTGGCGTTGGGGCTCGATCCCGCGCGTCTGCTGATCGCCCGCGAAGACGCGTTTCACTACCTGTGGCGCGAACAGGAACTCCCGGAGCATCTCGATCCCCAGACCGCCGCGCTGGATGACAGCCTGGAGCGCCGCCGCCTGGCGCGACTGCTGCAACAGGGATTGCACGCGCCGACCGGTCTGGCGTTGCCGCTGGGCTGGGATCCGGTCGCGGAGCGCTGGCGCAGCTCGCCCTGGCCGCTGCGGCGCGGCCAGTTGATACTGGTGCCGGGCGATTCGCCCATGGGCTACCGGCTGCCGCTGGACTCGCTGCCGATGGCGACGGAGGCCGAGGCGCGCGAAGCGGAGCGCGATCCCTTCGCGCCCGACAAGCCCCTGGATGCCGACTACCACCAGTACGCCCAGGCGGTACTGGAAGCGGCCGCCGATCGCCGCCAGACCATGGCCGAACCGGCCGATCCTGAACCCGACGCGGAAACGCCGGTGTCCCTGGTGCGCACGGCGTTATGCATCGAACCCCGCGCCGGCACCCTGCATGTCTTTCTGCCGCCGTTGCAGCACCTGGAACACTATCTGGCGCTGGTGGGCGCGGTGGAAGCCTGCGCCGCCGATCTGCGCCTGCCGGTGGTGATCGAGGGCTACGAGCCGCCCCGCGATCCGCGGCTGCTGCGCCTGCTGGTGACGCCCGATCCGGGGGTGATCGAGGTGAACATCCATCCCGCCGGCAGTTGGCGCGAACTGCGCGACAACACGCTCGCGCTCTACGCCGAGGCGCACCAGGCGCGGCTGGGCACCGAAAAATTCCTCCACGATGGCCGCCACACCGGCACCGGCGGCGGCAACCATGTGACGCTCGGCGGCGCCACCCCGGCCGACAGTCCCCTGCTGCGCCGCCCCGACCTGCTGCGCAGCCTGATCACCTACTGGCAGCACCATCCCGGGCTGTCCTATGCGTTTTCCGGCATGTTCATCGGCCCCACCAGCCAGTCGCCGCGGGCCGATGAAGGTCGCGCCGAAACGCTCTACGAGCTGGAAATCGCCTTCCAGCAGATGCCTTCCGGGGAGATCGCGCAGCCCTGGCTGGTGGATCGGCTGCTGCGCAATCTCCTCACCGATATCACCGGCAATACCCACAGGTCCGAGTTCTGCATCGACAAGCTGTATGCCCCGGGCAGCGCCAGCGGACGCCAGGGCATCCTGGAATTCCGGGGTTTCGAGATGCCGCCCCATGCCCATATGGCGCTGGTGCAGGCGCTGCTGCTGCGCAGTCTGGTGGCGCGGCTGTGGCGGACGCCCTATGCGCGGCCACTGGTGCGCTGGGGCACGGCGCTGCACGACCGCTTCATGCTGCCACACCATGCCTGGGCGGATCTGCGCGACGTGGTGGCCGATCTGAACGCCCACGAGCTGCCGTTTCAGCTCGACTGGCTCGCGCCCTTCGCCGAATTCCGCTATCCCCATTACGGCGAAGTGTGGATCGGCGATATCCGCATCGAACTGCGCTGGGCCATCGAACCCTGGCATGTCCTGGGCGAGGAAGTGGGAAGCTTCGGCACCGCCCGCTATGTGGACTCTTCCGTGGAGCGGGTCCAGGTCAAGGTGGACGGGCTTACCGACAGCCGCTATGTGCTGGCCTGCAATGGCCGCCGGGTACCCCTGCGCAACACCGGCCGTCACGGCGAATACGTCGCCGGGGTGCGCTATCGCGCCTGGGCTCCGCCGTCGGCACTGCATCCGACCATCGGGGTGCAGGCGCCCCTGGTGTTCGACCTGATCGACACCTGGAACGGGCTCGCGGTCGGCGGCTGCACCTACCATGTGGTGCATCCGGGCGGGCGCAGCTACGACGACTTTCCGGTCAACGCCAACGCCGCCGAGGCGCGCCGGATCAGCCGTTTCACGGCGTTCGGGCACACGCCCGGCAAGCTGGCCGAGGTCGCGTTGCCACCGGTGCTGCGCCAGTTCGTACCCGGTGACCGGTTTCCGCGGCCCATGGTGCCGCCCCCCGAAGAGCCCGGCGATGAATACCCGCATACGCTGGATTTGCGCCGCGGCGCCTGAGCCGGTCGCGCCGCCGGCGGCGGCCGCGGGGCGCGCGCCTGCTGCCGGGAGCGTCCGACTGTGCCAGAATCCGCCGCTCGCCGACCACCGGGCAGGCTTTTTTTACCCATGACCGACTTTCACTCCGGACGTCCGTTTCAGCCCATCCCCAGCCAGTTGCCGCAGGGCGGGCAGGCGACGGCCGCGCTGAACGCGGCGCCGGGTTACCGTCCCGCCGTTGCCGACGGCCACGACGAAGTCTATGCAGCCGGCGGCGCGGTGCGCCCCCACTGGCGCTACCTGCTGGAAGGGCTGGCGGCCCTGGGGCCCGAGGTGCTGGCGGAGCGCGAGCGCAAGGCGCGGCGCATCCTGCGCGACGACGGCGCCACCTACAACGTCTCCAGCGAGCCGCTGGCGAGTCGCATCTGGGAGCTGGATCTGGTCCCCCAGCTCATCGAGAGCGAGGAGTGGAGCCACATCGAGGCGGGCCTGATCGAACGGGCGGAACTGCTGGATCTGGTGCTCAAGGACATCTACGGCGGGCGCGAACTGATCCGCCACGGCATCGTGCCGCCCGAGCTGGTCTACAGTCATCCAGGATTCCTGCGCCAGTGTCAGGGCATCCGGGTGCCCGGCGAACACCACCTGATTCTCTACGCCGCCGACATGGTGCGCGCTGCCGACGGCGCCATGTGCATCATCGGCGATCGCGCCCAGGCGCCCAGCGGCGTCGGCTATGCGCTCGAAAACCGCACCGTGATGTCGCGAGTGCTGCCCAGCCTGTTCCGCGACAGCCATGTGCATCGCCTGTCGGGATTCTTTCACCAGTTGCGCCAGAAACTGATGGCGCTGGCGCCCGGCGACGCCATTCCCCAGGTGGCGGTACTGACACCCGGCTCCTACAGCGAAACCTATTTCGAGCACGCTTTTCTGGCCAACTACCTGGGCTATCCCCTGGTACAGGGCGGCGATCTCACCGTGCGCGGCGGGCGGGTGTGGATGAAATCCCTCGAAGGCCTGCGCCGCATCGACATCATTTTGCGGCGCGTGGACGATTTCTTCTGCGACCCGGTGGAGTTGCGCGGCGACTCCCAACTGGGCGTGCCCGGGCTGCTCGAAGTGGTGCGCGCCGGCCGCGTCGTGATCGCCAATCCTTTGGGCGCGGGCTTTGTCGAGAATCCCGCGCTGTTCAAATACCTGCCCGCCATCGGCAAGTTCTTCTTCGGGCGCGAGCCCCGCATCCGCACCGTGGAGACGTTCTGGTGCGGCGATGCGGCGGATCGCGCCCGGGTGCTGGCGGAACTCCCGCAACTGGTCATCAAGCCGGCATTTCGCCGCTACGGCCAGCACAGCGTGTTCGGCAGCGATCTGGGCGCGGCGGAACTCGCGCTCTGGCGGCGGCGGATTCAGGACGCGCCGCTGGACTATGTCGCCCAGCGCTACCAGGTCTCGTCGCGCGTGCCGGCGCTGGAAGCTGGCTCATTCACGCCCCGGCCCATGGTGCTGCGCAGCTTCGCGGTCGCCAATCCCACCTCCTACACGGTGATGCCCGGCGGCCTCACCCGCATCGGGCGCGCCAGCGATACCCGGGTCGTCACCAACCTCACCGGGTCCAACAGCAAGGACACCTGGGTGCTCGCCTCCGAGCCCGAGAAGCAGCTCTCCCTGCGGCGGGAATCCACGCCGACCGGCGCGCCGTCGGAGCGCGGCGTGCTGCCCAGCCGGGTGGTCGAAAACCTGTTCTGGATGGGCCGCTACGCCGAGCGCGGGGAAGCGGCCCTGCGCCTGCTGCGCACCCTGTTCCTCCAGATCAACGGGGTCGAGCCGTTGTCGGATGGCGCGCGCCGCGTCCTGCTGGGCGCGGTGACCCGGGTGACCCATACCCTGCCGGGTTTCACAGTAGCGGACGCGCCTTTCGCAACGCCAGAACGCGAACTGAAAACCGTGGTGCTGGATGCCGCCAGTCAGGGCTCGGTAGTGGGCAGCCTGCGCGCCATGTTGCAGGCGGGAGAGGAAGTGAAAGAACTGCTCTCCGCCGATACCCAGCGCGTGTTGAACGACCTGCGCGACGAGCTGGCGGCGCTGGCCGAGCAGCTTGGCGCGGAGCAACTGGTGGCGCCGGAAGAAGCGCTCGATCCGCTGGTGACCTCCCTGCTGGCACTCGCCGGGCTGCGCCACGAGAGCATGTTCCGGGGCATGAACTGGCGCTTCTGGGAGCTCGGCCGCTGCATCGAAAAGGCACTCCAGCTCGCGGCGCTGCTGCGCGCCACGCTAGTGCCCGATCTGGCCGAGAACGATATTCCGGTGGTGGTGGAATCGGTGTTGCTGACCTGCGAGACGCTGATCACCTACCGCCGGCGTTATCGCGCCGAGCCCGATATCCTCCACGGGCTCGAACTGCTGGTGCTGGACGAAACCAATCCGCGCGCGCTGCTCTACCAGGTGCAGCGGCTCGGCGGCCACATCGCCGCGCTGCCGGCCGTCGAGTCCGGACCCGGCCTGTCGCGCGCCGGTCGCCTGGCCCTCGAAGCGCTTACCGCGCTGCATCTGAGCCGGCCCGAGGAGTTGGCCGCCCTCGCGGGCGACGCTGGCCGCGCGGCGCTCGATCAACTGTTGCGCCGGCTGGAGACACTGCTGATCGCGACGGCGGATATGCTCGCCGAATGCTATTTCGACCATCGTGCCGCGCAGCAGCAGCTCATCGCGGCGGACTGGGGTTACGGACAATGATCCGCCGCACATGATCTACCGCATCCGCCATGTCACCCGCTACCGCTACGAGCGCCTGGTCACGCTCTGCCACAACCAGGCGCATCTGCTGCCCCGCGACACCCGCAATCAGCGCTGCCTGGACAGCAGCATCCAGGTCACGCCCGCGCCGGTGACGGCGATGGAAGAACGCGATTATTTCGGCAATCGGGTCTACCGGTTTTCCGTCGAAACACCCCATCGCGAGCTGGAAGTCAGCGTCCTCAGTCAGGTCGAGGTCGATCTGGACCGCAACGGAACCCCGGTGCTGGATCTGGGCGCGACCTGCGCCGAGGCACGCGAGCGCCTGTGGCGGGAAAGCGATGAAAACCATCTACAGGCGCGGGAATTCCTGCTGGATTCCCCCATGATAAAAACCGGCGCCGCGCTGCGGGACTACGCCGCGCCGTTGTTTGCCGACAGCCGGCCGCTGCTGTCCGCGGTGCGCGAGCTCACCAGCCGCATCTTCGGCGATTTCGCCTACGACCCGGAATTCACCACCGTCGCGACGCCGCTGGAAGAAGTGCTGGAAAACCGGCGCGGCGTCTGCCAGGACTTCGCCCACCTCGCGGTCGGCTGCCTGCGCGCGCTGGGGTTTCCGGCGCGCTATGTGAGCGGCTATGTGGAGACCCAGCCCGCGCCGGGGCAGACGCGCCTGGTCGGCGCCGATGCCTCCCACGCCTGGTTCGCGGTCTATGCGCCCGGGGAGGGCTGGGTGGAATTCGACCCCACCAACGACAACATGCCGGGCGCCCAGCACATCACCACCGCCTGGGGCCGCGACTACTCCGACGTAACGCCCCTGCGCGGCGTCATCTTCGACGGCGGCGACTGCCAGGAGATGACGGTGGGAGTGGATGTGGAGCGGGTGTAGGTGCCCGGCAAAAAGTCCCGCAATCCGGTTGGACGCCGGACGATGTAAAAAATGGCGCAATGGGGGCGCGAGATTCAGGGACAATGAGGCCCGAGCAGTCGGCGTTGATCGGTGGTTGGCGCCGGGCTGTGGGGCCGAGTGGGAAAAGGGAGCACGAGATGAAACTGGAAGATCTCCAGCCCAACGCAGCCATCCGCGGCATCATGCCCGATGCCCTGGTAACCGTCGTCAATGTGCAGTGGTTCGGCTCCGAAGCACTGGAGCTGACCTACAAGACCGCCGCCGGCCGGCTGGGCCAGGAGGTCCTCTACCGGCACGACGAACCGCGTCTCGAAATTGTCGAGCAGGGCCGACCCTGGAGTTTCGATGGCGATGGCGCGCTGTTTCGTCTGGTGTCCGAAGCCCAGCGCATCCGCCTGGCGCACCTGTTCGACCCGGTGCTGGCGGTGCATACCTCGCTGGTCGACCCGCTGCCGCACCAGATCACGGCCGTCTATGAGCAGATGCTGCCGCGCCAGCCGCTGCGGTTTCTGCTGGCCGACGATCCCGGCGCCGGCAAGACCATCATGGCCGGGCTGCTCATCAAGGAATTGATCGCGCGCGGCGATTTGCAGCGTTGCCTGATCGTCTGTCCCGGCAGCCTGGCCGAGCAGTGGCAGGACGAGCTCTATCGCCGCTTTCAACTGCCGTTCGAAATTCTCACCAACGACAAGCTCGAAGCCGCGCGTACCGGCAACTGGTTCCTCGAAACCAACCTCGCCATCGCCCGCCTCGACAAGCTCGCGCGCAACGAAGACATGCAGCTCAAGTTGCAAGCGCCCGACTGCGGCTGGGATCTGGTGGTGTGCGACGAAGCGCACAAGATGTCGGCCACCGTGTTCGGCGGCGAGACCAAATACACCAAGCGTTATCGCCTCGGGCAATTGCTGTCGACGCTGACGCGGCACTTCCTGCTGATGTCGGCCACGCCGCACAACGGCAAGGAAGTCGATTTCCAGTTGTTCATGGCGCTGCTGGATGGCGACCGCTTCGAGGGGCGCTTGCGCGATGGCGTGCATAGCGCGGACGTCTCCGACCTCATGCGCCGCATGGTCAAGGAGAGCCTGCTCAAGTTCGATGGCACGCCGCTGTTCCCCGAGCGCATTGCCTATACGGTGCCCTACCTGCTGTCGGCCGCCGAGGCCGCGCTCTACAAGGCCGTCACCGACTATGTGCGCGAAGAATTCAACCGCGCCGAAGCCCTCGAAAACAACAAGCGCGCCGGCACCGTCGGCTTCGCGCTGACCATTCTGCAGCGGCGCCTGGCCTCCTCGCCCGAGGCCATCCACCAATCCCTGCGCCGCCGTCGCGAACGGTTGGAGTCCCGCCTGCGCGAACTGGAAGTGCTCCAGCGCGGCGCTGGCGGTGCGGCGGTCTCGCCCGCATTCTTCGAACTCGATGCCGAAGACGTGGAGGACCTCGACGAAGCCCCCGACAACGAGGTTGAAGCCGCCGAGGAAGAAATCCTCGATCAGGCCACTGCCGCCCGTTCCATTGCCGAGCTGCGCATCGAAATCGACACCCTCAAAGGCCTGGAAAGCCAGGCCCTGGCGGTGCGTCGCAGCGGCACCGACACCAAGTGGCGCGAACTCGCCAGTCTGCTCGACGTAATTTTCATTACCGCTGATTCCCCCCACCGGGTGGCTGAAGCCGACGCGCCCTACGGCTCCGGCACCATTCCACCACCGGTGCCGTCGCCCCATCAGAAACTGGTGATCTTCACCGAACACCGCGACACGCTGAATTACCTTGCTGGACGCATTGCCGACCGACTTGGTCGCGGCGAAGCCGTGGTCATCATCCACGGCGGTATCGGCCGCGAAGAGCGCCTCAAGGTGCAGGAAGCTTTCCGGCACGACCCCGAAGTGCAGGTGCTGCTGGCTACCGACGCCGCCGGCGAGGGCATCAACCTCCAGCGCGCCCACCTCATGGTCAACTACGACCTGCCCTGGAATCCCAACCGTCTGGAACAGCGCTTTGGTCGCATCCACCGCATCGGCCAGACCGAGGTGTGCCACCTGTGGAACTTGGTGGCGGACGATACGCGCGAAGGCGACGTCTACCGCAAGCTGCTGGAAAAGCTCGATCAGGCGCGCCAGGCGCTGGGAGGACAGGTTTTCGACGTGCTCGGCAAGCTCGCCTTCGAATCCGATGGCAAGGTCATGTCGCTGCGCGAACTGCTCATCGAAGCCGTTCGCCACGGCGAAAAGCCCGAGGTCAAAGCCTTCCTCACCACCGTGCTCGACACCGCGCTCGATACCGGCCACCTGCAAAGCCTGCTCGACGAGCGCGCGCTGGCCCACGACGCCATGGATGCGAGCAAGGTCCAGCGTATCCGCGCGGATATGGAGCGCGCCGACGCGCGCCGCCTGCAACCGCATTACATCGAATCCTTCTTCCACGAAGCCTTCAAACGGCTCGGTGGCAGCGTCAAACAGCGCGAAACCCGCCGCTACGAGATCACCCACGTGCCCGCACCGGTGCGCAACCGCGACCGCCTCATCGGCATCGGCGAGCCGGTGCTGCCGCGCTACGAGCGTATCGCCTTCGACAAATCCCTGATCGCGCCGCAAGGCCAGCCGTTGGCCGCGTTCGTCTGTCCCGGCCATCCGCTGCTCGACGCGGTTATCGATCTCACGCTGGAGCGCAACCGCGACCTGCTGAAACGTGGCACCGTGCTGGTCGACGAACGCGACCGCGGCACCGCCCCGCGCGTGCTGTTCTATCTGGAGCATGCGCTTCAGGACGCCAGTCTCACTCGCGCCGGTGAGCGCCGTGTCGTGTCCAAACGCATGCTGTATGTGGAGCAGGATGTCGCCGGCACCGCCCGCCACGTCCAGTACGCGCCCTATCTCGATTACCGCCCGTTGGCAGCCGGCGAACCCGGCATCGACGCCATCCTCGATCGGCCCGAAAGCCGCTGGATCAACCGCGACCCTTCGACAAGCTCAGGACAGGGACTGGAACAGCAGGCGCAGGGTTATGCCATCGCCCAGGTCGTGCCCGAGCACCTGGCGGAAGTGCGCGGCCGCAAGCTCGAACTCATCGCCAAAACCGAGGCGGCGGTCAAGGAGCGCCTCACCAAGGAAATCACCTACTGGGACCACCGCGCTGAACAGCTCAAGCTTCAAGAGCAGGCCGGCAAGCCCAATGCCCGGCTCAACTCCAGCGAGGCCCGCAAGCGCGCCGATCTCTTGCAGGGCCGCCTGCAAAAGCGCCTGGAAGAACTCAAGCTCGAAGCCCAGATTTCACCGCTGCCGCCGGTGGTGCTCGGCGGCCTGCTGGTCGTACCCATCGGCTTGATCAACGCCATCATGGGACAGGCAAGGGCTACAGCTACAGCTACCGCGCCCGAAGACACCCAGATCAGCGCCGCCCGCGCCCGCGCCATCATCATGGACATCGAGCGCAGTCTCGGCTTCGAGCCCATTGACCGCGAATTCGAGCGCCTCGGCTACGACATCGAAAGCCGCATTCCGGGCACCGGCAAGCTGCGCTTCATCGAAGTGAAGGGCCGCGTCACCGGCGCGCCGACCATCACCGTCACGCGCAATGAAATTCTTTATTCGCTCAACAAGCCGGATGACTTCATCCTCGCCATCGTCGAGTTCACAGGCAAAGACGCCCACCGCAGCCACTACCTGCGTCAGCCCTTTCAGCGCGAGCCGGACTTCGGGGTGACCAGCGTGAACTACGCTTTCGCCGAACTCCTGGCAAGAGCCGGGCCGCCGCAATGAATCCTCGCGGCAGCAATTGGGTGGTACCTGGAAGGGTGGTGCCCGCCTACTTTTCCTTCCGCACTCCCTTGAAAGGAGTTTTGCTCGACGTCTTCACGTCCATGATTTTTCCGTCCGGGGCGCGTTTCGCCCAGTTTCCGGCGGGGGTCTGGAATTGCGACCGGTCACGAACGGCGCCTTTCCGGTGGCCGTCGCCCAAGGGGGGATTGGTAGCCATGTCTTTCTCCTGTTGTAGTAGTTACGGCAATTATTATTGTAAAAACGTAAAAATAATGCAAATATCTAACACCGATTAAACGATTAGCCGAGTCAGGCTCTATGTTCATCGAACTCCGCGTTGGTAACTTCCGCTCGATTTTGGCGCCCCAGTCACTCTCGATGGTGGCCAGTACCGATCAGAGTATTGCCGGGGACAACCTGATCCAAACGTCGACAGAGAAGCTCCGGCTACTCCGCCAGGCGGTGATCTATGGCGCCAATGCGGCGGGCAAAAGCAACTTGCTGATGTCGCTGGAAGCATTGCGCAGCCTGGTTTCTCTCTCCGCGAGTTTGCAGGAAGGACAACCTCTGCCTTGGATTACACCGTTTCGTCTTGATCCGGCCAGTGAGCAAACGCCAAGTACCTTCGAAATCATCTTCGAGGCTGAAAGCGTGCGCTATCACTACGCGGTGGGCGCTACGAATACGCGCGTAACGCATGAATGGCTGGTCGCTTATCCGCAAGGTCGCCCCCAGCGTTGGTTCGAGCGGAGTTTCGACACGACAAAGAACACCTACGACTGGTGGTTCGGCCCGCATTTCCAAGGTAACCGGACCCAGCGCAAGCTCTGGCAGACATCCAGCCGCAGCAATGCCCTGTTTCTTTCCACGGCCGTGCAGCTTAACAACGAGCAGCTCAAGCCGGTGTTCCATTGGCTTACGCAAAAGCTCATTGTCATTCTGCCGGGAAAGGTGGACTTCAACCCGACGTTAAGCATCGACCTGCTTCGAACGGACAGCGGCCTGGAGCGGGTAATGAAATTCCTGAATTCCGCCGACATCGGCATCGACCGGGTGGAACTACAGGAGTCGGATGGTTTTCCGCCGCCGCCTTCGGGCGTACCGCCGGAACAATGGCGGTCGCTGCTGGCGCAAGCGCCACTCGGTCTGCCGACGCAAGTCAAATGGGGCAAGGTGGTGGCATGGCACGCCGGGTCGGATGGGCGCCAGATTCCCTTCGAAATGGCTGATGAATCCGATGGCACGCGCAAGCTCTTTGAGTTTGTCGGTGGTTGGATCAGGGCACTGGATACAGGCGCAACCTTGTGCGTTGACGAAATTGACCGCAGTCTTCACCCCCACCTGACCCGCATGCTCGTCCACCTGTTTCAGAGCGAGGTCAATAACAAGAACGCACAACTGATTTTTACCACTCACGATACAACGCTGCTCGACCCGGATTTGTTGCGACGTGACCAAATCTGGTTTGCTGAAAAGGACGAAAAACGCGCCACCAGGATATATCCGCTGCTTGACTACAGCCCACGAAAGAACGAGAACCTGGAGCGCGGCTATCTTCTTGGCCGGTACGGCGCCATTCCCTTCGTTGGCGACCTGCGGTTGTGATTGTGATGGCCCAGCGCAAATACATTTCCACGCTGGATGCAGGCCGCCGGTCCCAGCGCAAGGCCCGGCGGCAGCCGCAACGCAGAGTCATTCTGATCGTTTGCGAAGGCCAGACCGAGGAAGCCTATTTCCGTGCGGTCAAATCGCACTACGGGAAATCGACCACCCTTAACGTCAAGATTTCCCGTGACCGCTCCGATCCGGTGCGGGCTGTTGAAAAAGGCATACGGGCGAACAAGGATGGCGACTTCGACCATGTCTTTTGTGTCGTCGATGGTGACCGACCGGATCGAACGGCGCAGGCCCGCAAGCGCATCGGGACGCGTGACGATTTTGACCTTATCCTTTCGATGCCTTGTTTCGAGGTCTGGTTACTGCTGCACTTTGAACGCAGCGACGCGCCATTTGCCCAATGCGCCGACGTCAGCGTCAGATTGAAGGGATGGCTGCCCGAGTACGCCAAGGGCCTTCACTACGACTTCGCTTCGATAACGCCTCGGATTGACGAGGCAATCGAAAACGCGCACTGGTTGGCTGGGCGCAAACTCAACAATCCAGCCACCGATGTCCACCATGTGCTGAACCGTATAAAACTCGCGCCATGACCCCCAAGAAAAAACTCATCGAAGTCGCCCTGCCTCTGGAGGCAATCAATGCCGCCAGCGCGCGCGAGAAATCCATCCGCCATGGCCATCCCTCCACGCTGCACCTGTGGTGGGCGCGGCGGCCGCTGGCGGCGGCACGGGCGGTGATCTTCGCGCAGATGGTGGACGACCCCTCGGCGCACCCGGACCTGTTCCCGACCGAAAAGGCGCAGGAGAAAGAGCGGCAGCGCCTGTTCCGCATCATCGAAGAGCTGGTGAAGTGGGAGAACACCACCAACGAGACGGTGTTGCAGCAGGCGCGCGACGAAATTTGGCAGAGCTGGCGCTATACCTGCGCCGCGAACACCGACCATCCGCGGGCGAAGGAGCTGTTCGACCGCTACAAGCTGCCGGCCTTCCACGACCCCTTCGCCGGCGGCGGCGCGCTGCCGCTGGAAGCGCAGCGGCTCGGGCTCGAAGCCTACGCCAGCGACCTCAACCCGGTCGCGGTGCTGATCAACAAGGCGATGATCGAGATACCGCCGCGGTTTGCCGGCAAGCCGCCGGTGAACCCCGACGCGAATCCGCTCACCCGTCATTCCGGGCGTAGCGCAGCGGAGACCCGGAATCCAGAAGGGACACTGGATTCCCGCCTACGCGGGAATGACGAATTGTTTCAGCGCGAGTGGCAGGGCGCGCAAGGCCTCGCCGAGGACGTGCGCTACTACGGCCAGTGGATGCGCGACGAGGCCGAGAAGCGCATCGGCCACCTGTACCCGAAGATCGAGATCACCGCCGAGATGGCGAAGGCGCGGCCGGATCTGAAGCAGTACGTCGGCCGCCAGCTCACCGTGATCGCCTGGCTGTGGGCGCGCACGGTGAAGAGCCCCAACCCGGCCTTTGCCAATGTCGAGGTACCACTGGCCTCGACCTTCATGCTCTCCACCAAGGCCGGCAAGGAAGCCTACGTCGAGCCAGAAATGCTCCCCCCTCCCCGCGCGGGAGAGGGGCCGGGGGAGAGGGGGCCGGGCTACCGCTTCACGGTGAGGGTGGGCAAGCCGCAGGATGCGGCGGCGGCGAAACGGGGCACCAAGTCAGCTAGCAGCGGCAGTAGCTTCCTCTGTCTGATGTCGGGGGCGCCGATGCCGTTCGAGTATCTGCGGACGGAGGCCAAAGCTGGTCGCATGGGCGCGCGGCTGATGGCGATCGTGGCAGAGGGCGATCGCGGGCGGGTCTATCTCGCGCCGACGCGGGAGATGGAAGCCATCGCGCTGAGCGCGAAGCCAACGGATGCTCCCGAGACCGACTTGCCAGCGAAGGCGCTCGGCTTCCGTGTGCAGGAATACGGCATGACAAAGTGGCGCGACCTCTTCACCCCCCGCCAGCTTGTGGCGCTGACGACCTTCTCCGACCTGGTGCAGGAAGCGCGCGAGCGGGTGCAGCGCGACGCCCTCCAAATCGGCCTCCCCGCCGACCCCAAGCCGCTGCGCGACGGGGGCACCGGCGCCACCGCCTACGCCGAGGCGGTGGGGGTGTTTCTGGGACTCGCAGTGAGCCGCACCGCCAACACGATCAATGCACTTGCTGTTTGGTCTCAGAGCCGGGAGCAGAGCGTCAATCTGTTCAGCCGACAAGCGATACCGATGGCGTGGGACTTCCCCGAGGTCAATCCCTTCGGAGGAGCAGCTGGCGATTTCGGCGCGACGACCGCCTCAGTTGGAAAGACGATTAGTAACGCCTTGGACCGCCCTGCGCGGGTTTCGCAAGCGGATGCTCAAACTCAAGAGCTTTCCACGTCGAAAGTCGTTTCCACCGACCCACCCTACTACGACAACGTCGGTTACGCCGATCTGTCAGACTTCTTCTACGTTTGGATGCGCCGCTCGCTGCGACCGATCTTCCCTGACCTCTTCGCCACGCTCGCCGTGCCCAAGGCCGAGGAACTGGTCGCCACACCATACCGCCACGGGAGCAAAGGGAAGGCGGAGACCTTCTTCCTGGGCGGCATGACGCAGGCGATGCACCGGCTCGCCGAACAAGCACACCCGGCCTTCCCAGTCACCATCTATTACGCCTTCAAGCAGGCCGAGAGCGACAGCGTTGACGGCACCGCCAGTACCGGCTGGGACACTTTTCTGGCCGCCGTCATCGAAGCCGGATTCGCCATCAGCGGCACCTGGCCGATGCGGACCGAACGCCCGAGTGGGGTGAAGACTGGCACCAACGCCCTCGCCTCCAGCATCATCCTCGTCTGCCGCCCGCGCGCCGCCTCCGCGCCCACCGCCACCCGCCGCGAGTTCGTCACCGCGCTCAAGGCCGAGCTGCCGCAGGCGCTCGCCCACCTCCAGCGCGGCAACATCGCGCCGGTGGACCTCGCGCAGGCGGCCATCGGCCCCGGCATGGCGGTGTACACGCGCTATGCCAAAGTGCTCGACGCCGAAGGCAAACGAATTCCGGTGCGCGCGGCGCTGGCGCTCATCAACCAGACCCTCGACGAAGCATTGGCCGAGCAGGAAGGCGACTTCGACGCCGATAGCCGCTGGGCGCTGACCTGGTTCGATCAGGTCGGTTTTGCCGAGGGCGACTACGGCGTCGCCGAACAGCTTTCCAAGTCCAAGAACACCGCCGTGGCCGGGCTGGCCGATGCGGGCATCATCGTGTCCAAAGCCGGCAAGGTGCGCCTGCTCAAACCCGCCGAGCTGCCCGCCGACTGGGACCCGCTGCTGGATGCCCGCCTCACCGTCTGGGAAATGGTGCACCACCTGATCCGCGTGCTCGAAGCCGGCGGCGAGGGCGCGGCGGCGGCGCTGGTGGCCAAGCTCGGCAGCCAGGCCGAAATCGCCCGCGAACTTTGCTATCGCCTCTACACCCTGTGCGAGCGCAAGAAGCGCGCGGCCGAGGCCATGGCCTACAACGGCCTGGTGCAGAGCTGGCCGGAGATCACCCGGCTGGCACGGGAGACACCGGCGACAACCACTGACGAACAAGAGGAGATGTTCTGATGCTGACCCGACTTGAACTGCGCAACTTCAAATCCTGGGCTGCGACTGGCGATGTTCGGCTTGCGCCCATTACCGGCTTCTTCGGCACCAACAGCTCGGGCAAGACCAGCCTCCTGCAAGCCCTGCTGCTACTCAAGCAGACAGCAGACTCGGCAGATAGGGGTCTCACGCTGCAATTCGGGGAAAAGAACAGCTTGGTGAATCTGGGCGATTTCCGCAGTGTCGTTCATCGGCATGCCGACGAGGCCGAACTAGTGTTTTCTCTGGATTGGGAGCAGAAGAAGGCTTTTGTGGCGAAGGACCCGGAGCGCCGGGGGGAGCCTGTGTTCCAGAGCACTAAGCTTGGCTTTACCACGCAGGTACGGGGAGAGAACGGCAGCGGCAAAGCCCTGCGGCTGGCGGTACCGGAGATGTCGTACCGCGTGGGTGATTGGGCTTTCGGCATGCGCCGCAAAACCGAAGGCCGCAACGAGTACGCCCTGTTCAGCAAAGGCATGGAGTTCCAGTACGTGCGAACAGCGGGTCGCGCCTGGCCCCTGCCGGCACCCGTGAAGTGCTACGGTTTTCCGGACCAGGTGCGGGGCTATTACCGGAACGCGGGATTCCTTTCTGACCTGGAACTGGCATTCGAGGAGCAACTGCGGCAGGTGTATTACCTGGGACCGTTGCGGGCTTACCCCGAACGCACCTACACATGGTCCGGCGCCCAGCCTTCGGACATGGGCCAGGCCGGCGAACAAGCGGTACATGCGATTCTGTCTTCCCGAGATAAGGGTGAGAAGATTTCTCAGGGCAGGGGCAAGCATCGTGTGTCATTGGAAAAATACGTCGCCGAATGGCTCCAGCGTCTGGGGTTGATCGCGGAGTTCCGCGTGGAGGCCGTAGCGGATGGTAGCCAGATATTCCAGGTGAAGGTAAGCAAGATGGCCGGCGGGGCGGAGTCGCTTATCACCGATGTTGGCTTCGGCGTCTCGCAAATACTGCCGGTTATCGTGCTCTGCTTTTATGTGCCGGAGGGATCGACAGTGATTCTTGAACAACCGGAAATCCACCTGCATCCGGCCGTCCAGGCCAATCTTGCCGATGTGCTGATCGATGCACACCGCAAGCGCGGGGTGCAGATTATTGTTGAGAGCCATAGCGAACATTTCCTGCGACGGTTGCAGCGGCGCATCGCGGACGAGACCTTGAGCAAGGACGATGTGGCTCTTTACTTTTGTGAGGCGGGCGAACAGGGTTCGACTCTGAACCCATTGGATATCGACATTTTTGGCAACATCGTCAATTGGCCACCTCAATTCTTCGGCGATCCATTCGCCGAACTGGCATCAACCCAGGAAGCCATTATCACGCGTCGGCAACGGAGCAATAAATGACGGATGCTCTGGTGGTGGATACCAACGTGGCAGTCGTGGCGAATGGAGGGCATGAGGCGGCCAGTGCAAAGTGCATGGGGGCATGTACGGCCGCGTTAAGGCAAGCTCGGTGTCATTTGGTGTTGGTGGACGACGGGCATCGTGTTTTTTCTGAGTATCGACGCCAGCTTTCTCACAAAGGGCAACCTGGTTTGGGTGACGCTTTTTTCAGGTGGCTCTGGGATAACCAGGCCAATCCTGAGCGCTGCCGGCAGGTGGCGATCACTTCGCGTGGTGACGATGACCTGGATTTCGCGGAATTTCCGACCGACCCGCGGCTGGTGGGCTTTGATCCAAGCGACAGGAAGTTCGTGGCCGTGGCACTGGCGAGCGGACTCGCCCCGGAAATTCTCAATGCATCGGATACCGATTGGTGGGAGTATCGAGAAGCGCTTGCCGATAATGACGTACAAGTGAATTTTCTGTGTCCGGAACTGATGGGCCAGGAGAAATAGAGCATGACCTACAACGCCACGGTTCTGATCTGGCCGGAGATTACCCGGCTGGTCTACGAGGAAGCAAAATACCCAACCGAACCGGCGCATGCCGACCTGTTGTAAAGGGAGAACCCATGCATCCGAATCTGAATATCGACCCAGCGACCTTGTCGCGACTGTGCCAGGAACACCGTATTGGCCGGCTGGCGCTTTTCGGTTCGCAGTTGAAAGGCACGGCGAAGCCGGATAGCGACATCGACCTGCTGGTCGAATTTTTCCCCGACGCACGACCAACGCTGCTGGACATGGCACAGATCGAGATCGAGCTGTCGCAGGCGCTGGGTGGGCGCAAGGTCGATCTGCGGACGCCGCAGGACTTGAGCCGGTATTTCCGTGACGAGGTGGTGCGCATGGCCGAGGTGCAATATGTCGCCGGATGACCGCTGGCGCGTCCTGCACATGATCGAGGCGGCGGAACAGGCGCTGGGCTTTGTGCAGGAACGGAAACGGGCCGACCTGGAGGGCGATCCGATGTTGCGCCTGGCCCTGACGCGGGCGATCGGGATCGTCGGCGAGGCCGCGGCCCAGGTGAGCGAGGCCGGTCGCGCCGAGTTGTCCGCCGTCCCCTGGCCGCAGATCATCGGCATGCGCAACCGCCTGGTGCATGCCTATTTCGACATCAATCTCGGCATCCTGTGGGATACGGTGCAGATCGCCCTGCCGGTATTGTTAGACCAACTGAGGGCGTCCCCCGGGACAGAGTAAGCGACCATGGCCATCACCAACCACGAACGCGTCGGCAAGGCGCTGGAGCTTCTGAAAGCCGGCCTCGGGCCGTTTGTCGAGCGGGAATTCAAAGCGAAGTACGGGGACGGCTGGGCTTTTGAGGTGAAGGACATTTTGTCCGACACCCGTCTCGGCGCCGGCAACACGGATTCGCTCAACGATGTCGCCGCCCTGCTGGTGGTCATGGATCGCAAATGGGGCGAGGTGTTTCGCCAGATTCTCGGCAAGACCGAGCGCAGCCTGGTGAACGAGCTGCTGGCGATCCGCAATCGCTGGGCGCATCAGGAGACGTTCTCCGGCGACGACGCCTACCGCGCGCTGGATTCGGCCGGGCGCCTGCTGACGGCGGTGTCGGCGCCCCAGTCCGACGACATCGAAAAAGTGAAAATGGAACTGCTGCGCGTGCGCTTCGACGAGCAGGCGCGCGGCGAGAAACGCAAGTCCGCCGGCACCGCCATCGAGAGTGGCGTTACCGGCGGCCTCAAGCCCTGGCGCGAGGTGGTGACACCGCACGCGGACGTGGCCAGCGGCCGCTATCAGCAGGCCGAGTTCGCCGCCGACCTGTGGCAGGTGCACCTGGGCGAGGGCACGGACGAATACAAGAATCCGGTGGAGTTTTTCCGCCGCACTTATCTGACCGAAAGCCTGAAGGCCATGCTGGTGGGCGCGGTGCGGCGGCTGACGGCGGGCGGCGGCGACCCGGTGGTGCAGTTGCAAACCAACTTCGGCGGCGGCAAGACGCACTCGATGCTGGCGCTGTATCACCTGTTTTCCGGCATCGCGCCGACCGAACTGGCCGGCATCGATGCGGTGATGCACGAGGCGGGCGCCACCGGGCTGCCGCCGGTACGCCGTGTGGTGCTGGTGGGCAACAAGATTTCCGCTGGCACTCCTTCCGTAAAACCCGATGGCACCGTGGTGCACACGCTGTGGGGCGAGCTGGCCTGGCAACTGGGCGGCAAGGCCGCCTATGCCCGCGTGCAGGCCGACGACGCGAAGGCCACCAGCCCCGGTGACGTGCTGCGCGAGCTGTTCAACGAGTATGGGCCGTGCCTGATCCTGATCGACGAGTGGGTGGCCTATGCGCGGCAGTTGCACGATCAGAGCGACCTGCCGGCCGGCGGCTTCGAGACGCAATTCACCTTTGCCCAGGTGCTGACCGAATCGGCCAAGTTGGCGCAGAACTGCCTGCTGGTGATCAGCCTGCCGGCATCGGATACGTCCGGCTCGCCGCACGCCCAGGCCGACGACGTGGAAGTGGGCGGCACGCGCGGGCGCGAGGCGCTGGACCGCCTGCGCAACGTGGTCGGGCGGGTGGAATCCTCCTGGCGCCCGGCGAGCGCGGAAGAGGGCTTCGAGATCGTGCGCCGACGCCTGTTTCAGCCGCTGTCCGACCCGGCGCAGTTCAAGGACCGCGACGTGGTGGCGCGTGCCTTCGCGGATTTCTACCGCAGCCAGCAGGCGGAGTTTCCGCCGGAGTGCCGCGAGGCGGACTACGAGCAGCGCATCAAGGCGGCCTATCCGATCCACCCGGAAATCTTCGACCGGCTCTACACCGACTGGTCCACGCTGGTGAAATTCCAGCGCACGCGCGGCGTGCTGCGCCTGATGGCGGCGGTGATTCACAGCCTGTGGGAGAAGGGCGACCGCAACCCGCTGATCCTGCCCGCCAATGTGGCGATGGACGATCCGCGCGTGCAGTCGGAACTGACGCGCTATCTGTCGGACAACTGGGTGCCGGTGATCGAGAAGGACGTGGACGGACCGAACTCGCTGCCGCTGAAACTGGACAGCGAACTGCCGAACCTGGGCAAGTTCTCGGCCTGCCGCCGCGTGGCGCGCGCGATTTACCTGGGCTCGGCGCCGACCACGGCCGCCGCGCACAAGGGCATAGAAGACCGGCGCGTGAAGCTGGGCTGCGTGATGCCGGGCGAATCGCCGGCCGTGTTTGGCGATGCCCTGCGGCGCCTGGCCGGCGCCGCGACCTATCTATACCAGGACGGGCCGCACTACTGGTACTCGACCCAGCCGACCGTGACCAAGCTGGCGGAGGACCGCGCGGAGCAGCTCAGGCGCGACCCCGACAAGGTGGTGGCCGAGCTGGAAAAGCGCCTGCGCAAGGACCTGGCGAGCAGCGGCGATTTCACCCGCATCCACCCCATGCCGCACAGCGGGGCGGATGTGCCGGACGATCTGGACGCCCGCCTGGTGGTGCTGGGCATCGACCACGCCTACAGCCGGGACGCGAACAGCGCGGCGGAAGTGGCCGCCAAGGCGATTCTGGAGATGCGCGGCAATGCGCCGCGCCTGTATCGCAACACGCTGGTGTTTCTGGCTGCGGACAGGACTCGCCTGCAGGACCTGGACGAGGCCGCGCGCAAGTATCTGGCGTGGGAATCGGTCCTCGCCGACCAGAAGCACCTCGATCTGTCGCCGTTTCAGGTGACGCAGGCGGAGACACAGAAAACCGCCGCCGACCGGGCGGTGGCGGCCCGGCTGCCGGAGACCTATCAGTGGTTGCTGGTGCCGGTGCAGACCACGCCGCAGGCGCCGATCACCTGGGAGGCGCTGAAGCTGTCCGGCACGGATGCGCTCGCCGTGCGCGCCAGCAAAAAGCTGCGTTCCGACGAGCATTACCTGACCAGCTTTGCGCCTTCGCGCCTGCAGATGGAGCTGGATCGCGTGCCGCTGTGGCGTGGCGACCATGTGGCGGTTAAGCAACTGGCCGAGGACTTCGCGCGCTATCTGTACCTGCCGCGGCTCAAGGATTCCAGCGTGTTGCTCGGCGCCATTCGGGACGGCGTCAGCCTGCTGACCTGGGAGCGGGACGCGTTCGCATTGGCGGACAGCTATGACGAGGACGCGGGGCGTTATCGCGGATTGAGGGGCGGCCAAGTGGTCTCACTCCCCGATGGGGATTCTCTCGGGCTGCTCGTCAAACCGGATGTCGCGCGTCGGCAGCTGGATGCCGAAAACGCCAGGCCGGTGACGGGCGGTGAGAGCGCGGGTCCAGGTACTGGCGATCCGGTCGGTGCGATTGCCGGGACCGGATCCACGATCGAGATGGGGCAGGCGACGCTGCCGAAACCAGCCCCGCCACGGCGCTTCCATGGCACGGTCCAACTCGATGCCACGCGTGTCGGACGCGATGCGAGCCGGATTGCCGATGAGGTGATCGCGCATCTTGCCGGCCTCGTCGGTGCCAGGGTAACGGTCACACTCGAGATAGAAGCCGAGATTCCAGCAGGTGCGCCAGACGCTGTGGTGCGCACGGTCACGGAGAATGGCCGGACGCTGAAGTTCACCAGCCAGGGTTTCGAAAAGGAGTAGCCGGATCCGTGGACAGCGGGCGGACGATTCTGGGGTAATCTTGCGCGGCGTCCGATCGGCGCCACCGTGGTCCGCTCGGGGTTGGTCCGGTCAGTGCCGACAAACAAAAAACCATAACCACCCCCTGGAGTTCACCATGAAACTTTCCCAACCCCGTATCCCACCCCTGGCCGAGAGCGAATGGAGCGCGGAGCAGCGCAAGGTGCTGGCGCCGATCAAGGCCTCGCAGCCGTTCTACAACGTGCTGGGCACCCTGTCGCGCCACTGGGACGCGGCGCAGAAATTCACGGTCTGGGCCTATCACGTGATGGGCGAGACGTCGCGCATCGCGCCGCGCGAGCGCGAAATTCTCATTCTGCGCGTGGGCTGGCTGTGCCAGGCGGAGTACGAATGGGGTCAGCATGTGATCTTCGCGCGCGAAGCCGGCCTCACGGATGTCGAGATCGCGCGCGTCAAGGCGGGGCCGGACGCGCCGGGCTGGACGCCGTTCGAGGCGGCGCTGCTGCGCGCCACCGATGAACTGCACCACGATTCCTGCATCGGTGACGCGACTTGGAAAACCCTCGCCGCGCGTTACGACGATCTGCAGATGATGGATGTGGTGTTCGCGGTGGGTCAGTACCACCTGGTGTCGATGGCGCTGAACTCGTTCGGTGTGCAGCTCGACGCGGGCGTCAAGGGTTTCTGATGCCCGCG
Organism: uncultured Gammaproteobacteria bacterium; assembly: GCA_947084925.1. Taxonomy (GTDB): domain Bacteria; phylum Pseudomonadota; class Gammaproteobacteria; order Pseudomonadales; family Porticoccaceae; genus JAGPUQ01. Next base: position 28,840 of record CAMTUJ010000020.1, on the reverse strand, counting down.
TCGAGGGCCGATCCGCTCAGGCCGGGATCGGCTCGCTGACCAGAACGCCGTCCGCGGTGAGGGCGGCGATGCGCTGCGCCGAGAGGCCGAGCAGGCCGCCCAGCACCGCGCCGTTGTGCTCGCCCAGATAGGGCGCCTGCAGGTCGAGGTCGTTGGCGAAGGCCGAAAACCGCAGCGGCATGCCGGGCATTTCGAAGCTGCCGGCGCCGCGGTCGGTGATGCTGCGCACGGTGCCGCGGTGTTTCATGTGGGGGTGGTTCATCACCTGCTGGATGGAGAGGATCGGCGCCACCGGCACATGGTGTTCGCCGAGCAGGCGGATGGTGGCGGCGTCGCTCTCCTGGGCTTGCAGCCAGTCCTCGATCAGCACCTTGAGTTCGGCGTGATGGGCGACCCGGGCCGGGTCGTCGATGTAGCGCGGGTCGGTGGCGAGTTCCGGCCGGCCGATGGCGTTACAGAAGTCCTTCCAGCGGCCCAGGATCGCGATCAGGATCAGGTAGCCGTCCCTGCTCTTGTACACCCCGAGCGGCGCCACCGCCTGATGGTAGCGGCCGGGCAGGTAGGGGTTGATCGCGCCCTGGCTGGCGCTGATGGCGCCGACGTTCATTTCGTGGCTGTGGAAGTAGCAGTCGAGCAGCGAGATGTCGAGATACTGGCCGCCGTCGCCCGAGGTGGCGCGGTGATACAGCGCGGCGTTGATCGCGGCCAGCGCGTGGGCGCCGGTGGTGGTGTCGCCGAGCGCGGCAATGGGGATGTAGGGGCCGTTCTCCTGGTCGCCGATCATGCCGGTGATGCCCGCATAGGCCTGGCCGATGAAGTCATAGCCGGGCAGCCCGGCCAACGGTCCGTCCTGACCGAAAGTCGAGATCGAGCACATGATGGCCTTGGGGTTGAGTTCGTGGACTGTCTCCCAGGGCAGGCCGAGGCGACGGATCGCGCCGGGCGCGAAGTTCTCGATCACCACGTCCACCTGCTTGACCAGATCCTGGATGAGCGCCAGCCCGGCGGCGGATTTCATGTCCACGCAGACGCTTTTTTTGCCGCGATTCTGCTGGATGAAATAAACCCCGCGGCCGTTGACCTTGAAGCCCACGTTGCGGATCTGCTCGCCGAAGGGCGCCAGTTCGAGCTTGATTATCTCGGCGCCCATCTCCGCCATCATGCGGGTGCAGGCGGGGCCGGCGACGTGCTGCGAGAAATCGAGCACGCGCACGCCGTCGAGGACGTGTCGTTTGGCCATCGGTGTTCTCCTTGTCGTTATCGTTGGTGGTGAAGCGCTGGCCCGCGCCGACGCGCGTCAGGGATAGGTCTTGGCGACAAAGTCCTGCCAGGCCTGCCAGCGCTGCGGGTTCGACGGAAACTTGGGATGGTCGTAGGCGGCGATGTGAAAGGTCTCCCCCTCGAAGTGGCCGGGGCGCTGGCCGACGAATTTCATCTGCTCGGCATACACGGGTTTCTGCTCGGCGGGCACCGTCTTGGCGGCGGCGTCCGACCACAGCCCGGCGTGGCGCAGCGCGGCGATGATGCGCTGCGCGCCGGCGTCGCCGAGGGTGTCGTCCATGCACAGGTAGAGGCTTGCGTTGTTCTTGTCCGCGCCGTCGAAGTAGAGCTCGAACTGGTTGATGAGATCGGTACCGGAAAGTGCCATGGTGGGTGCTCCTGATGAGAAGTCGGGTAAGGCGCCATTATGCGCAGAACGGTGATCTTCGCCATGCCCTGGGTCAGGTATGCGGATACCTGACGTATGATCGCAGTGTCGTTTGGAGGGGCTGCGGAATGCGCAATACGGTCGATGGCTACGGGTTGATGAGTCGGGTTCTGCACTGGCTGATGGCGGTGCTGATCCTCGGGGTGATGATCCTCGGTCTGGTAGTGGATGAAATGCCCAAGGGCCCGGAGCGTACGGGCCTCATGAACTGGCACCAGTCGTTCGGGACCGTGGTGTTGGCGCTGGTCGCGCTGCGACTCGCCTGGCGGCTGGTGAATCCGGTGCCGCAGCCACTCGGCAGTCCGCGCGCACAAAGGTGGGCGTCGGCGATGCACTGGCTGCTTTACGCGCTGGTGATCGCGCAGCCGCTCTCGGGTCTGCTGCTCATCCAGGTGGAAGGGCACACCCTGGCCCTGTTCGGAAGCATTCCGTTGCCCCGGGTGATGGCCGAGAACGAGGGGTTGGAAGAAATACTTGAAGGCGTTCACGGCAGCGTCTGGATTCTGCTCGCGGTGGCCGCGGCGCTGCACACCGCTGCCGCGCTCAAGCATCACTTCATCGATGGCGACCGGACGTTGACGCGCATGCTGCGGGGCTGACCCAGCACCGTCATTCGGGATCTATCTCGCCGTCCGCCGCCGCCTCGTCGATCACTTCCTCCTCGGGGAACGGTTCCAGGTCGTCGATTTCGACGGGCTCTTCCTCGGGTTCTTCGGTGCCGAGGTGGTAGGCGGCGAAGCCTGGCATCACGACCTGGTTCACCGCCATGCCGATCAGGCGCCCATTCACCGGGGCCCGGATAGGCGTGCGCACATTGGTGATGGGATCGATGACTGCGCCGAGCACCCTGCCCTTCTCCACGAAGGCGCCGAGCTCGATGTCGTTCAACAGGATGCCGCCCTCGGGAGCGCGTACCCAGAGCGATTCATAGTAGATCGGCTCGGGTGACCCCAGTGGGAACGGGCGCGAGTACATGCCCTGGTGTTGCAGCAGACGATTGATGGCAAGCACGCCGGCGGCCACCGGTTTATCCTGAAGGCGCCGCGATTCCCCCACTTCCAGGGTGACCGCCACGATGCCGTGGTCCAGCGCCGAGCGTCGCAGCATGTTGCGGGAGCCCGGGCTGTGCAGGACGACGATGTTGCCAAACCCCCGGGTTACTTCGACCGCCTCGGGCCGGCGCATGTCGGCCCGCACCTGGGGCAGGTTGGTGCGTCCCAGGGAGCCGGTGTGGATGTCCACCAGCACCTCGCAGTGGACCAGTATTTCTGCGAACAGGGAGTGGGCGATGCGGGAGGCCAGACTGCCGTCCGGATTGCCTGGAAAGTGGCGGTTGAGATCGCGGCGGTCGGACAGGTAGCGCGATCCACGGCGGAAACCGTCCAGGTTGACGATGGGAATTCCGACGATACGGCCGCTGAGTTTCCCGGGATTGATGTCGTAGAGCACCCGGCGCACGATTTCGATGCCGTTGAGCTCGTCACCATGCACCGCGGCGGTGAGGCAGAGCGTCCGACCGGGCCGGCTCCCGTTCACCACCAGTACCGGGGTCGGTGAGGCCAGGCCGCTGATGCTGCCATCCGGGGACCAGGCCAGTCGGGTGGCGGTTGCCGGCGCTACCTCGCTGCCCAGGAGCGGGAAGTTGGCGGTTGCCGCGGGTCCATGAGGCAGCGGTGGCCCCATGGCATCCGGATCGCCGGCTGGCGGTGCCAGCGCAGGCGCCACCTCTTTCAGATTGACGTTGGGAGCGATCGGGTGGGCCGGGTGCGATTCGCCGGCGGTTGCGGCGTGGGCGCTTGCCGCCACGCCCGGAGCCTCAGGGCCGGGCTTGGCGGTCGGGGCCGGGTCGGCGGCCGCACCCAGCGCGATGCACAGCGCCAACAACAGGGAAGGAGCGGTGGTGGTACGGCGATGCGCGATGGATATCACGACAGATTCAGGGTTCAGGACACTTTGTCAGTCAGCTTTTCGGTTGGCCCTCGCAGGGATTGTGCCAGCCTCAGGCGTTCGTCGACACCTGCCGGAAGGGTTGGCATGGCATCGATCTGGTTCAGGTTCAGCAGCAGACCGCGCTGGTTGGCGACCTGTACCGTAAGCCCTGGCCGCGCATTGAGCTCCAGCATCAGCGGACCCAGGTCCCGGTCCATCACGATATCGGCGCCCAGATAGCCCAGTCCCACCGTATCGGCACACTGAATCGCCAGCCGCAGGATGCTCTCCCAATGGGGGATGGTGATCCCCAGGGTGGAGTGGCCGGTATCGGGGTGGATGTCGCAGGACAGGCCGCGAAAGACTCCGTCGCGACTTTTTCCGGTAGCCAGATCGATGCCGATGCCCATGGCGCCCTGGTGCAGGTTGGCTTTGCCATCGGACGCGCGCGTCGGCAACCGCACCATGGCCGCGACCGGCACCCCGCGAAACACGATGACCCGGATATCGGGTACGCCCTGAAAGCTGATGTGCTCGAAAAAGGGATCGAACTTGACCCGATACTCGATGATCGCCTGGTCCGGCATGCCACCCAGACTGTACATGCCGCTGAGGATGTTGGAGACGTGGTGCTGCATGGCGGCGAGCGTGATCAGATCGCCGCTCGGCTTGCGAAAGCTATTGCCGAAGCGACCGCACACCACCAGGATGCCGTTGCCGCCGCTGCCGTGGGACGGCTTGATGACGAAATCCTCGCGCTCCCCCAGGATTAGGGCCAGATCCTTGCCCTCGTGCTGTTCGCTGATCACGGCATAGAGTTCCGGAACCGCGATGCCGCGCGCCAGCGCCAGGTTTTTGGTCAGCAGCTTGTCGTCGACGAGCGGATACAGGTGGCGCGGGTTGTAGCGCATGATGAAATCGGCGTTGCGCCGGTTCATGCCCAGCACGCCGAGCCGGCGCAGGCGGAACGGGGAGGCAATAAAACTCACTTGTGCGCCGCCTCTCCGCGGAAGTTGCGGAAGCGTCGCAGCTCCGACAGCCGGTAGCCGGTGTAGCGGCCCATCAGCAGACTCAATCCCAGCACCACCAGCAGCAGCTCCGGAAACACGAACATCAGGTGCTCCAGGTCGCGCTGATTCATCACCAGATAGCTCAGCGACGCGATCAGCAGGCTGCCGAGCCCGTTCAGGATGGCGTCGCGGGCGCCGCTTTCCTCCCAGGTGATGGACATGCGCTCGATGGTCATCGACAGGATTACCATCGGGAACAGCGCGACCGACAGTGTGCGCTCGACGCCCAACTTGTTGGTGATCAGGCTGGTCAGCAGCATGAGGCCGACCACGATGACGAGAATGGCCGTCAGTCGCGGCACCAGCAGCAGCATGAGCCGTTCCAGATAAAAGCGCAGCATCAGGCCGATGGAGACGATCATCGAGAACAGCACGATACCCCACAGCAATTGCGTCTCGCGGAAGGCGAGCGCGATCAGCACCGGCATGAAGGTGCCGAAGGTGCTGACGCCGACGAAGGTGCGCATCAGGACGACGATCAGCGCACCCAGGGGAACCATCAGCAGCACCCGATAGATGTTCTGGCTGTGGACGGGAAGCGACAGCAGCGACAGATCGCTGAATATGGAGCCTTTGAGTTCGGCGCCACGACGTACCACGTCGAGCAGTTCCCGGTGGCTTCGGGTAACGGAGAACTTCGCATCGATGTCATGGCCGCCCGTGACGCGGTAGAGCGCGGCGTCGCCGATCCGCCACGGCAGGAAGCTGGCGGGCAGCCCGGAATCACCGGTGGCCGGATTGAAGACGAGCCAGGTCTTGCCGTTATGTACCTGCAGGAGCGGGATCATGCGTGCGTCATTGGTGGCATCGTTGAGCGGCAACGCCCAGAGCACCCGCGCCGGAATGCGCACCCCTTTCAGTATTTCAATGACCTGATTTGCCCACTCGTGGGGGGTGTTGGCCCGGGCGCGGAGCAGGGCGACGTTCTGGTTTGCCTGCGGGGCATTGAGTTGACGCAGGAGCTCGCGGGTATAGGTGAAGACGTCGGCGGATTCCTGGCGTACGTCGCTGATGATGGTGCGAATCGCCGTGGCGTAGGGTTCCTCGTAATTCGGCGGTGATGGCAAGGCCGGTTGGTCCAGCCACGGGGATGCCTGCTCCGAGGCCGCAACCGAGATGCGGTAGTAGAGTGTCTCCGCGCCATACGCGCGGCGCTTGACCCATTGCACCTTGCGCTGGTCGCCGCTTTGATCGATGGCCATCCCGTAGCGGCTGGCGATGAAATTTTCGTCCAGTTTCAGAAAGCCGGGCAGTACCGATGGCACGGACAGATCGACGATGGCGGGACCGCCCTCGCCCTGGAAGCTGATGCGCGCCTGCACGGTCCACACCGTGGTCTCCTGATCCGCTTTGACCGGCATGCCGAGATTGATGGCCTTGTAGGCACAGATACTCAACCCCGACACGATCAGGATTGCCGCCCAGACCAGAACCGCGACGTTTTTCATGGGGTCCCCGGCTTGGCGGCGGTCTTGCCCGTGTTGCCGCAGTCTGGTTGGGTGAGGTAGGTTTGTTGTGGATCGACCACGGCGACCCCCGCCAGAAAGCGGCGTCCGAGCAGCACCGGGTAGTTGAACTCGCTGCGGTCCGCGAGGGTGAACTCGGCCTGGTGAAGCCGATCACCGAAGCAGAACGCAAGCTTTACCACGGACCGCTTGCCGGGCCTGCCGTTATGTTCCTTGATCAGTACGGTGCGCAGGCGCGGGCGTTCGAGAGTGATGGTTCTGGTTTCACCCCGGATACCTTTGAGAACCAGTTCGAAGCGCACCCAGGGCTTGCCGTCGCGGGTGAACGCTTCGACGTTCCTGGCGTCGATGGAAGAAGTTTTGGCACCCGTATCCAGCTTGAGTTTGACCTTGTGGTCCGGCAGTTCCGCGAGATAGCCCGGCTCCAGCCAACCCGCCATCACCTTGTTTGTCGCGGCGGGCGCAGCCGCGCATGGCGCGGACAACCACAACAGACCGGCAATGCCGGTCAGCCAGCGCATCGCAATCATTTTCCCCCGCTGTCGCCGTCACCGGCGCTCGTTATCGCTATGCGCGCCTGGGCAGTGGTTGCCCGCGCGCGACCAGATTCATCATCCCGGGACCGATCCGATCGTTCCGGCCCCGGATATTCCTGCAACGTGCTGCGGGTGACCTCCCGGCAGAGGCTGGCAAACCGGTTCCTGGCCGTCCCGGCGCGGGCCGGGAACCGGTATGGACAGCCGAAGCGTCATTGCCAATCGGTTTGCTTCCGGTCGGGCGCGGATCAGTGGTGGTGGCCGCCGGCACCATGCACATGCCCGTGGAGCAATTCCTGCGCGGTGGCCGCGCGCACCGAGTCCACGGTGACATTGAAATGCAGGGTCATGCCGGCCAGTGGGTGGTTGCCGTCCAGGGTCACGGTATCGCCTTCGATCTCGGTGACCACCACGGTGATCTGCCCTTGGGGGGTATTGCCCGAGAAGCGCATGCCGATCTCGATTTCCTGATCCTCGCGGAACATGTCCCGGGGCACGTGCTGAACCATGTCGGCGTCGCGCTCGCCATAGGCGGCGGCGGCCGGGATGACAGCGGTGAACTGCTCGCCGGGGGTGCGGCCGAGCAGTTGCTGCTCGAGGCCGGGAATGATGTTGCCGGCGCCATGGAGATAGACCAGCGGCTGGCCGGGCTGGCTGGCATCGAGGATCACGCCACCGTCATCGGTGAGGGTGTAATGAATGGCGACGACGGATTGCAGGGCGATGGTCACGGCGCGTACCTCGGGCAGCGGGGGCGCGCCATTATGGGCGATTGTCGGTCCGGGCTCAAAACCCGACCTCCGCCGCGCGTTTCGTGTCCCACCGCTGTCGATCGCACCGGCGCGGCGTGAATTCGCGGCGCCCGCGTCGGGATGTTGCAAGGTTCACGGGCACCCTCTCGGTGCGCGAGCCCGATCCGCTGCCGCTTTTCGAGGCGCCGGAGCACGATCGTTGTTGCCAGGCAGCACCAAAACCCCTGAAAAATCCGTTCGGGAACCAATGGCACGAAACTTGTATTTCCTGGAATCGCACGTGGTGAAGAAGCTCCACGCCACAGCGGGCAATGCCGCCCACGGACCTCCCTCCAGCCCCCGGGGAGCGTTCGTGGGTTTTTTTTGGCAGTAGCGGCCGCGACACCAGCGGTTGTCGATACAGGAGAGTTTCCCATGCTCAAGTACCCCAAGTCCCGTCTGGCCCTGGCATCCGTGCTCGCGCTGGGAATCGCGCCGGCAATGGCTGAAGGGATTGCCGATGGCTTCTCCAGGGCCATCAAGCAGAGCGATACCACACTGAGCTTTCGCTATCGCTATGAATCCGTGGACCAGGATGGGCTGCCCCACGATGCCAACGCCTCGACGCTGCTGTCGCGGCTGACCTGGAGATCCGGCACGGTGCATGGGATCAGCGGGTTGGTCGAGGCGGACAACGTTTCCTATCTCGGCGATGACGACTTCAACAACACCACCAACCGCAAGGCCACCTACCCCATCGTCGCCGACCCGGATTACACCGAGATCAACCAGGCTTTGCTGAGTTATGTGGTCAATCGCAGCGCCAAAATCAGCGTCGGGCGCCAGCGCATCAACCATGCCGGCGAACGCTTCCTCGGCGGTGTCGCCTGGCGCCAAAACGAGCAGACCTTCGACGCCGCGCGCATCGAATTCAAGCCCCTGTCCCGTCTTGCGGTCGACTACGCCTATATCTGGGACGTGAATCGGGTGTTCGACCCTCACACCAACATGGGCGATTTTCCCGGCAATACCGCGCTCGGCGATTTCAATGGCGACATCCACGCCGCCATCGCCACCTACGATCTGGGCAGCGGCCGCACCCTCGCGGGCTACAGTTATCTGCTCGGCATTCACGAGCTCCCCAACCTGTCGAGCAGTACCTTCGGTCTCGAATACAAGGGCAACACCAAGGTGTCGGAAGCACTGACCCTGGCGGTGAATCTTGCCTACGCCCGGCAGGAGGACTATCGCGACAGCCAGCTCAACTACAGCGTGCCCTATTACTTCGGTGAAGTGATGGGGCTCATGGTTCCGGTGAGCCTCGCCGGGGGCGCCGCGACGCCCATGCCGGTCAGCTTCGGGGCGGGTTACGAGGTGATGGGCAGCGACCACGGCGTCGCCAGCTTTCAGACGCCGCTCGCCACGCTGCACAAGTTCGATGGTTTTGCCGACAAATTCCTGATCACGCCGCCGAAGGGCATAGAAGATGCTTATCTGAAAGCGGGCATCACGGTGGCGGGCGTTGCACTGACCGCCTTTTACCATGACTTTGATTCGGAAGACGGCGGTATGCACTACGGCGACGAGATCGACCTGGTCGTCGCCTACGCCTTCAGTCCGCGCTACGGCGCGCAGTTGAAATATGCGTCCTACAACGCTGACGAATTCGCTACCGATACCGAAAAACTATGGCTCATGGTGACGGCAACATTCTGATTTTCCGCGCCTCTCGTTGTGCTTGGGAGCACCTTGCGTGCTCCCCTTTTTATGGATCTTCCGTGCGGCGTCGCCATGTTTGAATACCATGTCTGAAAACCATGTCTGAATGCCCGAGCGCGGAGATCAGCATCATGCTGGTGGACGACAATCCCGAGCGCGCCGCCATGGTCGAAGCGGCGCTGGGCAGTCGGGGCTTCAGCGTGGTTGCCGTGTTGCCCACGGCGTCTGGATTGCTGTTTCAGATGGAGCAACACAAGCCCCAGGTGGTGATGATCGATCTGGAATCGCCGGATCGGGACATTCTCGAAAGTCTCGCGGTGCTTAACCAGCACCAGCCCACGCCGGTGGTGATGTTTTCGCGCGAACAGGATCCGGCTTTCATCCAGCAGGCCATAGCGGCGGGTGTGAGCGCCTACCTTGCCGAAGGCGTCGATCCGGACAAAGTGAAAACCGTGATCGATATCGCCATCGCGCAGTTCGAACATTTTCAGGCGCTGCGCCGCAACTTTGAAGAAACCCTGCGCGAACTGGAGAGTCGCAAGCTGGTGGATCGGGCCAAGCGTCTCCTGATGGCGCACCAGCAGATCGACGAAGACAAGGCTTACGCGCAGATGCGCAAGCTGGCGATGAACAGCAATCAGAAAATCACCGCGGTGGCGGCCGGGGTGATCGCCATTCTCGACAAGCATCCAGCGGAGTCCGTGCATGAATCCTCCTGAAGCGCCGACGGCCAAGCTCGCGATAAAGCAGTTGCCCGCGGCGGAGAAGACCCGGCTGCATGTCGGATTCATGCGCCTCACCGATGCGGCGCCTCTGGCAATCGCGCGCGAACTGGGTTTTTTCGAGGCATTCGGACTCGATGTCGAGCTGATCCGCGAAGTGTCCTGGGCGAACATCCGCGACAAGGTCACCGTCGGCGCGCTGGACGCCGCGCAGATGCTGGCGCCCATGCCCCTGGTCACGTCGCTGGGCATGGGCGGTCCGCGCTGCCGGTTGCTGACCGGGCTGATGCTGAGCCTGAACGGCAACGCCATCACGCTCGCGGCGGGACTCCACGAGCAATTGGGCGAAGGCGGCGGACCGCCCGCGGGCCCGGTAGCGGCGGCGCGCGGTCTGGCGCGCTGGATCGCCGGCGGCGGGCGTGCGACCTTCGCCACGGTCTATCCGTTTTCCACGCACACCTTGCAGTTGCGACTGTGGCTCGCCGCCGGCGGCATCGATCCCGATACCCAGGTGCGCCTCATCGTGCTGCCACCCGAACAGATGGTCGACAGTCTGGCGCGCGGCATCATCGACGGTTTTTGCGTCGGCGAACCCTGGAACTCGGCGGCGGTGCAGGCGGGCGTGGGCGCGGTGGCGGCGTCCGGCTACGAGATATGGAACAACGCGCCGGAAAAGGTGCTGGGTGTCACCGCGCACTGGCACGAGCAACATCCCGGCACCCATTTGCGCTTGCGTCTGGCGCTGATGCGCGCGGCGCAATGGCTGGCCGCACCGGAGCATCGTCGCCGGACCGCGACCTTGCTGGCCGCGCCCCATTATCTGGATGTGCCGGAAGCGCTGCTGTTGCCGGCGCTGCTGGGGAATCTACAGTACCGGCGCAACGGTCCGATGGTGGGGAATCCCGATTTTCTGGTGTTTCACCGCTACCAGGCGGGGTTCCCGTGGCGCTCGCGTGCCGAGAGTCTGTTGCGTCAATGTCTCGAACTGCTCGACAAGTCGCTGACCGCGGACGAGATCGAAGTCCTGGTTGCCGCCAGCTATCGCACCGATCTCTATCGCGACTGCGCTGCCTGGCTCGGTTGGGCCTGTCCGTCCCGGGACGAAAAGGCCGAGGGCACGCACGCTGCCGCGCATGATTTCGAGCCCGGGGTCCGGTTGGGCGCGGATCTTCTCCTGGGTGGTGGCGCCTTCGGCTCCGCTGTGAACGGTCTTGTGGCGCGCCCCGAAACCGCGCCGCAATAGCACTACCGCACCGGCACGGCGCACGATTGGGGCGACAAGAGCGTCGAATCGAAAGTGCAAAGCGCGACGAAAAGATCACGTGTAACGCGTAATGCTTTGAAGATTGGCAGCAACGCATCGTGTTGGCGAAATTTTCGGCGATCGCGAAAAAGTTGGCACGGCATCTGCTTTTATCACAGCGCAAGCGAGCTGTAAGCGAAATGTAACCGTTACCGTGCGACAGTTCGCTGTCGATGTTTTGCCAGGGCAGTGCAGCCCACTCCGCAACGGTGCGGAGTGGGCTTTTTTTTTGGTCCTGATAAAACGTTTGGTTCTGGAAAAGTTTTTTGGCGCTGCAAAAACTGCACGGCGCCACGCACGTCACCACAGGAGTTCAAGCCATGCTCAAGACCCGATTGTCGAAGTTTTCCGCTGTGCTGTGTACCGGTGGCCGGACGCTGGTGGCGGCGTTGTGCGCGCTACCCCTGGCTGTCGGTGCCGCAGTCGGTCCGCCCGAAAAGGAAGGATTGAAGTTCGGCTTCATCAAGCTCACCGATATGGTGCCGCTGGCGATCGCCTACGAAAAAGGCTTTTTCGAGGATGAGGGGTTGTACGTCACCCTCGAAGCCCAGGCCAACTGGAAGGTGTTGTTCGATCGCGTGATCACCGGAGAACTCGACGGCGCGCACATGCTGGCGCCCATGCCGCTCGCGGCGGCCAGCGGTGTGACCACGAAAGCCGAAATTATCACGCCGTTGACGCTGTCGTATAACGGTGCCGCCATTACGGTATCGAGTGCCGTATGGGGAGAAATGAAAAAATCCGTCGCCATGGCGGACGGCAAGCCGGTGCACCCCATCAGCGCGGCAACCCTGAAGCCGGTGCTGGAACAGTACAAGGCGGCGGGCAAACCCTTCAATCTGGGCATGACGTTCCCGATCGGCACGCACAACTACTTGCTGCGCTACTGGCTGGCGGCCGGGGGCGTCCATCCAGGTTTTTACGCGCCCCTCAAGGGCGACAACAGCGGCAGCATCAAGGCCGAGGCCATGCTGTCGGTGGTGCCGCCACCGCAGATGGTGCCGACGATGAACTCCGGTACCACCGTGGGCTATTGCGTCGGCGAGCCCTGGAATCAGCAGGCCGTGTCCACCGGCCTGGGCGTGCCCGTGATGACCAGCGAAAACATCTGGCCGGACGGCGCCGACAAGGTATTCGGGATCACCAAAGCCTTTGCCGACAAGTATCCCGATACCACCGTCCACATCGTCAAGGCGCTGATTCGCGCCTCCGCCTGGCTCGACGCCGACAACAACGCCAATCGCCCCGAGGCGGTGCGCATCATCGCCCAATCGACCTATGTGGGCGCCGACGAAAAAGTCATGGCCAACAGCATGACCGGCACCTTCGAGTTCGAAAAAGGCGACAAGCGCCCGATTCCGGATTTCAACAAATTTTTCCGCGGCTATTACGGCTATCCCTATGCGTCCGATGCGGTGTGGTGGCTGACCCAGATGCGTCGCTGGGGCCATATCCCGGCGCAACAGCCCGACAGTTGGTACATGGATACCGCCAAGGCGGCGTACCGGGGTGATATCTACATCGCCGCCGCGAAGGAGCTGGTGGCCGAAGGCAAAATGAAAGCGTCGGACTTCCCGGATTTTTCCCAGGACATCGGTTTCAAGCCGCCGCGCAAGAGCCCGCTCGATGGTATCGAATTCGACGGTCGCAAGCCCAATGCCTATCTCGATCAGTTCGCCATCGGTCTCAAGGGCGCGGAAACCGTCGAGTAAGAGCACGGATGATGAATGACCGGATGAAACAGCCCGTCGTTGCGCCCGCGGGCGCGGCGACCAGCAACGCGGGAGACTTGTCGTGACGAACCTGAAAATGATTTCCAGCTCGGGCGCCTGCGGCAGCGCGAGCGACGGTAACGCAATGCCAACCGACGCGCCGGATGCAACCGCCGCAACAGCAGTGGCGAAGGCCGAGGTGGCGGCGGTGTCCCCCGCGAGTGCCGGCAGCGCCGCTACCGCCGCGCCGACCTCCGGACCCGCAGCGCCCAAGGCGGCGGCGGTAAAAGCGCCGGGTACGCCGCTCTATGTGCGCGTCAACGGCGTGCTGACGCTGCTGGGTCTGACCTGGTTCGTGCCCCTGGTGAAACTGCTGGGCGGCGAAAATCCCCGCGCCCAGTTGCGTTCCCTGTGGTTGATGATCGGCGTCCCGGCGCTGTTCTTTGCGCTTTTTCTCGCGCTCTGGGCCTGGTCGGCCAGCCAGATCCACACCAGCCTGGGCACCATACCGGGGCCGGTCCAGGTCGCGGCGGAGGCGGGTATTCTGCTCGATGAACATCGTGCCGAGCGCGCCAAGGAAAGCGCGTTCATGGCGCGTCAGCACCAGCGCAATACGGAAAAACTCGCCGCCGATGCCAACGCCGACGTGAGTGTGCGGCGCTACACCGGCAAGCCCACCTATCTGGACCAGATCCGCACCAGCCTGTACACGGTGTTCACCGGCTTTGTGCTCGCCACGCTGATCGCCGTGCCGCTCGGCATCCTCTGCGGCATGAGCCCCGTCATCAATACCGCGATCAATCCGCTGATCCAGATTTTCAAACCGGTATCGCCGCTGGCCTGGCTGCCCATTGTGACCATGGTGGTGAGTGCGCTCTACGTCACCACCGACGATGCCTGGTTCCAGAAATCCTTCATTACCTCGGCGATCACCGTGATGCTGTGCTCGCTGTGGCCGACACTGATCAATACCGCCGTGGGGGTTTCATCCGTGGACAAGGATCTGATCAATGTCGGCAAGGTCCTGCGGCTCAGCAAGCGCACGCAGGTGAGCAAGATCATCATTCCGTCATCGCTGCCGCTGATTTTTACCGGCATGCGGCTGTCCCTGGGCGTGGGCTGGATGGTGCTGATCGCGGCGGAGATGCTGGCGCAGAATCCCGGACTCGGCAAATTCGTGTGGGACGAATTTCAGAACGGCAGTTCCCATTCGCTGGGGCGAATCATGGTCGCGGTGTTCACCATCGGCGTGATCGGGTTTCTGCTCGACCGTGTGATGGCGACGCTGCAGCAACTGTTTACTTTCGGCGAAAACAAAATCTAGCCGCGCACCCCAAGGACCCTGACCATGACTCTGCTATCGCTCGACGCCGTCAGCAAATCCTATGGTGCGGATGCCAACCGTACCGCGGTACTCAAGGATATCAATCTGCAAATAGGCGCAGGCGAGTTCGTTGCCATCGTCGGCTTTTCGGGCAGCGGCAAGACCACGCTGATTTCCGCCATCGCGGGTCTGATCCAGCCCGACAGCGGCAGCATCCGGCTGAATGGCAAGACCATCGAGGGCCCCGGACCGGACCGCGGCATCGTGTTTCAGAGCTATTCGCTGATGCCCTGGCTGACCGTGCACGGCAATGTCGCGCTCGCCGTCGATCAGGTGTTCCGCGACTGGCCGAAGGACCGCCGCGAAGCCCACACCCGCAAATACATCGATCTCGTGGGTCTGACGCCCGCCGCGCACAAGCGCCCCGCGGAACTGTCCGGTGGCATGCGCCAGCGGGTCGCGGTGGCGCGCGCGCTGGCCGCGAGCCCGGACATTCTGCTGCTGGATGAGCCGCTGAGTGCGCTCGATGCCCTGACGCGCGCGAATCTGCAGGACGAAATCCTGCGCATCTGGGAGCAGGATCGCAAGACCGTCATCCTCATCACCAACGACGTCGATGAAGGCCTGTTGATGGCGGATCGGGTGATTCCCCTCAAGCCCGGCCCGGACGCCACCTTCGGTCCGGAATTCGTCGTGGATCTGCCGCGCCCGCGCGAGCGCGCCGGGATGAACCATGATCCGCGTTTCAAACAGTTGCGCGGCGAGATCACTCAGTACCTGATGGGTGTGGGCATGGCCAGCGCGGCGGGCAGCGGCGACCGCCCCGTCGTCCTGCCGCCGGTGCGTCCCAATACCAGCATCGACTGGAAGCTCGACACCACGGCGCTCAAACCGACGCCCGAGACCGGCCGGCGCGAGCGTTATCTGGAGTTCACCCAGCTCACCAAGGTGTACCCCACGCCCAAGGGACCGCTGGCGGTCGTCGAGGATTTCAATCTCAAGCTGCGCCAGGGCGAATTCGTGTCGCTGATCGGCCATTCCGGCTGCGGCAAATCGACCGTGCTGTCGATGTGCGCTGGACTCAACGCCATCAGCAGTGGCGGCATCATTCTCGACGGCAAGGAGATCGACGGCGCCGGCCCGGATCGCGCCGTGGTGTTTCAGGCGCCGAGTCTGTTTCCCTGGCTGACCGCCTTTGAAAATGTCGCGCTCGGAGTGGAAAGCGTTTATCCCCACGCCCAGCAGAGCGAGCGCGACGACATCGTCGAGTACTACCTGACCCGCGTCGGTCTGGCCGACGCCATGGGCAAGAAAGCCAGCGCGCTGTCCAACGGCATGAAGCAGCGGGTGGGCATCGCGCGCGCCTTCGCGCTCGCACCCAAACTGCTGCTGCTCGACGAGCCCTTCGGCATGCTGGATTCGCTGACGCGCTGGGAATTGCAGGAAGTGCTGATGGAAGTCTGGGATCGCACCAAGCTCACCGCGCTCATGGTCACTCACGATGTGGACGAGGCCATTCTGCTGGCGGACCGCGTGGTGATGATGACCAACGGTCCCCGCGCCCGCGTCGGCAAGGTGATCGATATCGACATCCCGCGACCGCGCACCCGCAAGGCGCTGCTGGAACATCCCGACTATTACAGCTACCGCGAAAGCCTGATCAGCTTTCTTGCGGAATGTGATCGGCACTGAGCGCCGTGGCGGGTGTCCGGTGCTAGCGGCGCAGCATCCAGAACGCGAGTGCCAGGTTGAGCAGCACGCTCGCGATGGCCAGCCCGCGCCAGAAGCCGAGCGGATCGCGTTCGAGCAGCGGGCGATGGGCCTCGCGCACAAATTCCGCATTCGGGTTGCACAGATCGAACACGAATTCGGATACCTCGGCGTAGCGCCGTTCCATGGCACGGGACAGGGCTTTTTCCAGCGCGCGATCGACCCAGGCCGGCAGTTCCGGAACCCAGCGGCGCGCCGGAATGTATTCCATGCGGCCGAGCCGGGTTTCGTCGTATTTGTCGCCGTAGGGCAACTGGCCGGTGATCATCTCGTAGGCGATCACGCCGAGGGAAAAAATGTCGGAGCGGGCGCTGCACGGATAGCCCTGCAGATATTCCGGCGCGGTGTAATTCTTGGTGCCGAGCAGTTGCAGCCGTTCGATGGGCGAGGCGATCTCCTCGATGCCGGCAATCTTGGTGGAGCCGAAATCGATGATCTTCACCGTACCTTCGGTGTCGATCATGATGTTTTCCGGCTTCAGATCCTGGTGAATCATTTCCAGGCGGTGAAAGGCCGCCAGCCCGCGCGCGCACTGGCCGATGATCTCGCGCACCGCGCCGAGATCGGGTTCCGGATGATCGTGCATCCAGCTGCGCAGGGTCTGGCCGTCGACGTACTCGGAAACGTAATAGAGAAACTGCCGCGGCCGCTCCTGGCCGACGATGTGCAGCACATGATTGCTTTGCAGACGGCTGCCCACCCACTCCTCGTGCCGGAACAGATCGAGATAGACCGGGTCATCGGAGAAATTCGCCGACGGGGTTTTCAGCACCACCTGCCGGCCGCTCGCCTCGTCGAGCGCCAGATGGACCTGGGTGCGCTTGCTGGCGTGGAGTTCGCGCAGGATGCGATAGCCGTCGATCTTCATCCCCGCCGCCAGTTCGGGCGGGAAGGGCAGCTCGGTGAGACGGCGGAACACATCCGCGTCGGCCACCGATGGCAGCGCATCGAAGCGCACGATCTGGCAGGTGACATTGTCGGGACTGCCGTTTTGCAGCGCGCGGGTGGCGATCTCGCGCGCGGCGCGATCCAGATGGTCGGGATGCGCTTCCACATATTCGCGAATCAGGCGATCGGTGACGTGCTCGTGTACGCCGTCGGTGGTGAAGATGAAAGTGTCGCCGCGCTCGACCGGAAATTTGCTGTAGTCGATCTCGACGCGCGCATCGATACCCAGGGCGCGGGTCAGGTAGTTTTTTTCCCGCGATACCCAGAAGCGGTGATCGACGGTCAGCAATTCGAGCGCGCCGGCGCGCAGGCGGTAGATGCGCGTGTCGCCCACATGGAACAGGTGCGCGGTGGTGGACTTGACCACCAGCGCGCTCAATGTGCTGGCGAGGCCGCGATGCAACTCTGCGCTCTGGCTGGCCTGGCCGCACAGCCAGCGGTTGGTGGCGAGCAACACTTTCTCGACCGAGGTTTTCACCGTCCAGGAATCGGCGGTGCAGTAGTAATCGGAAAGCAGGCTTTTGACGCAGGTTTCGCTCGCCAGCTTGCCCTGTTCCGAGCCACTGACACCGTCGGCGATCACCATTGCGATGCCTTTGTATTCGAGGCGGCTGTCCGCGGGCAGCAGCACACCATAGCTGTCCTGGTTCTCTTCCTTGACGCCGCGATCGGAATACTGGCCGACGCTGCAGATGGGGGCGGAAGTCATGGCTGTGGGGTGCTCCCGGACGCTATGGGCCGTGGTGGTGCGAGGCTAATGGGGGCGGTCCGCGGCGGTGCGCGGATCGCCCCCGTGTCATCCCGCCAGGGGCCGTCAGCTTACTTCGATCAGCTGCACGGTGCCGTCTTCGAGCACTTCCGCGGTCTTGCCCCGGGGTTCGGCCAGCAGCAGCACCATCAGCAACAGCACCGTTCCGGCGGTGCCGGCGATCACCAGGAAAAACACCTGCGGCGCGACGAACGACAGCACGGTCAGAAACACCAGGCCGCCGACGTTGCCGTAGGCGCCCGCCATGCCGGCGATCTGGCCGGTCATGCGGCGCTGGATCAGCGGCACCATGGCGAACACGGCGCCCGAACCGGCCTTGGCGAACAGGCCGCACAGCAGCGTCACCGCGACCACCAGGGGCACCGCCCAGGTCTTCTCCACCTGGCCGAGCAGGCCGAAGCTCAACGCCATGCCGGTAAACAGGATAACCAGCGACCGCTTGCGTCCGATGCGGTCGCTGAGGATGCCGCCGCCCGGGCGTGCGATCAGGTTCATCACCGGATAGGCGCCCGCCACCAGACCGGCGTGGACCGCCGACAGTCCGAAGGTGTCGACGTAGAACAGCGGCAGCATGGATACCAGCGCGAGTTCGGAACCGAAGGTGACCAGATAGGCCAGATCCAGAATGGCGACCTGGCGAAAGCGGTAGCGAAACATCTCCGGTACCGGCTTGGTGAAGATGTCCTTGTTGACCAGATAGATATGAAACGCCTGGTAGCTGTAGAGCGCGGCAATGGCGGCGTAGATGGCATAGGTCGCGCTCGCGCTGAACCACTTCATGTTGGCGGGCGACAGCTTCCAGGTGAGCAGGGCGAGGGCGCCGTAGATCGGCGCGCTCATCAGCAGGTAGAGCGCGAAATCGCCGCGGCTGGTGACTTCCATCGCGCCCATCTTTTTGGGCTTGAAGTAGGTCGATCCCTTGGGCGTATTGCTGACCGCGAAGAAGTAGTAGATGCCGTACAGGATGGCGATCAGTCCGGTGCTGGCGATGGCGTAACGCCAGCCGTTGTCGCCGCCGATCCAGAGCGCGAGGCCGGGCAACAGCATGGCCGATGCCGCCGACCCGAAGTTGCCCCAGCCGCCGTAGATGCCCTGGGCCGCGCCGGTCTGCCGGGCCGGAAACCATTCCCCGATCATGCGGATGCCGACCACGAACCCGGCGCCGACGAAGCCGAGCAGAAAGCGCGCCAGCGCGAGCTGTTGAAAGTTCTGCGCCGCGGCGAACAGAAAGCACAGGGCGCCGGAAACAATCAGGATGCCGGAAAACATCAGACGCGGCCCGTGACGGTCCACCAGCATGCCGACCAGGATGCGCGCCGGGATGGTGAGGGCGACATTGAGGATCAGCAGCACGCCCACCTCCTGATCGGAGAGGTGAAACACCTGGCGGATCACCACCATCAGTGGCGCGTGGTTGAACCAGACCGCAAAGGAAATGAAAAACGCGATCCAGGTGGTGTGCAGGATGCGCATGTTGCCCTTGAAGGACAGCAGGTTGAGTTTTTCCGACATGAGTACTCCGCGGGAAACACGGCGGCTATGGATCGCCGACTCATTGGCTACTGCAACCCGCATGCCAGCTCCCGCAACCCCGGTGCCAGTTTGTGGCGTGCACCTCGGAAGGTGCGCTCATTTGGCGCGCGACGCTGCAAAAGCAGGGTGCGGCCTGGCGCCTGCAACCGGGCGAAGGCGCGTTCCGGGCGCGGTCCGCACCAGGCTGGAGCAGGTGTTTCGCCGGGCACATGCACCACGGCGACGCGCGAAAATCCGGATGTTGCGCTCCGGTGCACTGCAAGCGGGCAGCAAAAGCGCCAGAACCACGCTGCCCGCTTGTCCTGGCTGAACTCGGCAGGCCAGTTTCAGCGTGTGATGCACCGCTTTGGGCAGGAGTTGGCGCCATGCCCGGTTAATGGCATGGAACCTGCCTTATTGGGAATCGGAGTGCGAACCTTTTTGGATCGGACCCTGACAGGTCGGAAACAGCGCGAACGGCGAATGGGGCTGAAGTATGAATGACAGAATGAAACTGGTGGTCATCGGCAACGGCATGGTCGGCCACCGCTTCCTGGAAGCCGTGGCAACCGGCCCGGCCGCGGAACGCTGCGACATCGTCGCGTTTTGCGAGGAGCCCCGGGTCGCCTACGACCGCGTGCATCTCACCGAATTTTTCAGCGGCCGCAGTGCGGATGACTTGTCCCTGGTCGCACCCGACTTCTACGCACACCACGGCATCGAGGTGCTGATGGGCGATGCCGCAATCGCCATCGACCGCGTCGCGAAAACCGTGACCGCGCGGAGCGGCGCGGTGGTGCCCTACGACAGGCTGGTGCTCGCCACTGGGTCTTATCCGTTCGTGCCGCCGATTCCCGGCCACGATCGCGCCAACTGTTTCGTGTACCGCACCATCGCCGATCTCGAAGCCATTCGCGCCGCGAGCGCGACGGCCAGCGTGGGGGTCGTGATCGGCGGCGGTCTGCTGGGCCTGGAAGCCGCCAAGGCGCTCAAGGATCTGGGGCAGAAAACCCATGTGGTGGAATTCGCGCCACGCCTGATGGCGGTGCAGGTGGATGCCGGCGGCGGCGCGCTGCTGCGCAGCAAGATCGAGGCGTTGGGCGTCGATGTGCACACCGGCAAGAATACCCAGGCCATCGAAGCCGGCGCGGAGCATATGCACAAAATGCGTTTCGCCGACGGCAGCGAAATAGAAACCGATATTCTGCTGTTTTCCGCCGGCATCCGGCCGCGCGATCAGCTCGCGCGCGAGTTCGGTCTCGACGTGGGCGAGCGCGGCGGCATCGTGATCGACGATCACTGTCGCACCTCCGATCCGGATATCTACGCCATCGGCGAATGCGCGCTCTGGAGCGGCCGCATTTTCGGTCTGGTGGCGCCGGGGTATCGCATGGCGAGTGTCGCCGCCGAGCATATCGCCGGCAGCGACAGCGCCTTTACCGGCGCCGACATGAGCACCAAGCTCAAACTCATGGGCGTGGACGTGGCGAGCATCGGCGATGCCCATGGCAATACCCCCGGCGCGCGCGAATACACCTATGTGGACGGCGTCCGCGAGGTCTACAAGAAAATCGTCGTCAATGCCGACAACACGCGCCTGCTGGGCGCGGTGCTGGTGGGCGATGCCGAGGACTACGGCAACCTGCTGCAACTCAAGCTCAACGACATGGCGCTGCCGGAATACCCGGATGCACTGATTCTGCCCCGGCGCGACGGCGCTCCGGCCTTCGGACTGGGCGTCGCGGCGCTGCCGGACGCGGCGCAGATCTGTTCCTGCCACAACGTCGCCAAAGGTGATCTGTGCGCGGCGGTGGGCACGGGCGCCACCAGCATCGGTGCCCTCAAGGACTGCACCAAGGCGGGTACCGGTTGTGGCGGCTGTGTGGCGCTGGTGGGCCAGGTGCTCAATGCCGAACTGGCCAAACTCGGCATGGAAGTCTGCACCGATATTTGCGAACACTTCGCCCATACACGGCAGGAGCTTTATCACCTGGTGCGCATCGGCGCCATCCGCGGTTTCCACGAGCTGCTGGCCCGGCACGGCAAGGGTCGCGGCGGTTGCGATATCTGCAAGCCGGCGGTGGCGTCCATCCTTGCCTCCTGCTGGAACGATTATGTGCTCGCGCCTCGGCACGCGGGGTTGCAGGACACCAACGACCGCTATCTGGGCAACCTGCAAAAGAACGGCACCTACTCGGTGGTGCCGCGCATCGCCGGCGGCGAAGTGACGCCCGCCAGGCTGATCGCGCTCGGGCGGGTCGCCACCAAATACGATCTCTACACCAAGATCACCGGCGGCCAGCGCATCGATCTGTTCGGCGCGCGCCTCGAACAGCTGCCGGACATCTGGCGCGAGCTGATCGACGCCGGTTTCGAGACCGGCCACGCCTACGGCAAATCGGTGCGTACCGTGAAATCCTGCGTCGGCAGCACCTGGTGCCGCTACGGCGTCGACGACAGCGTCGGCCTCGCGCTCGACATCGAACATCGCTACAAGGGTCTGCGTTCGCCCCACAAGCTCAAATTTGCGGTATCCGGCTGCACCCGCGAGTGCGCCGAGGCGCAGAGCAAGGACGTGGGCGTGATCGCCACCGAGCACGGCTGGAATCTGTATGTCTGCGGCAACGGCGGCATGCGGCCGCGCCACGCCGATCTGTTCGCCACCGATCTCGACAAGGCGACGCTGATCCGCTACATCGACCGCTTTCTGATGTTCTATGTGAAAACCGCCGACCGTCTCCAGCGCACCGCGACCTGGCTGGAGAACCTCGAAGGCGGACTCGATTATCTGCGCCAGGTGGTGATCGAGGATTGCCTCGGCATCGGTGCGCAAATGGAGGCCGAAATGACGGCGGTGATCGACACCTATCAGTGCGAATGGAAGACCACCATCGAGGATCCCGAAAAACTCAAGCTGTTCCGGCCCTTCGTCAACAGTAAACGCGGCGACGAACAGGTGGTATTTGTGCGCGAGCGCGACCAGATTCGCCCCGCGCGTGAAGACGAACGCGAAGTGGAGCCGGCATGAGTAGCGTGACCCACACCGAACCCGTCCACGCCGGATCAGCCCCCGGCGCGCGCGCGCCGCGCTGGGTGGATGTCTGCGCCCTGGACGAGCTGCCGTTCGATGCCGGCGTGGCAGCGCTGCTGGATGAGGGAATGGCGAGCGAGTGCCAGATCGCGCTGTTTCGCATCGAGGACTCGACCGAAATCTACGCCGTCGCGAACTTCGATCCGTTCAGTCGGGCCAACGTGCTGGGGCGCGGTATCCTCTGCCACATCCAGGGTGAGCCCGCGGTCGCCTCGCCGGTGCTGAAGCAGCACTTCAGTCTGCGCGACGGGCGTTGCTTCGAGGATGACGGCGTCCGCATCGCCACCCATGCCGCGCGCGTCAGCGCTGGTCGCGTACTGGTCGCGGCAGCCGCGGAGGAGCGCTGAGATCATGGCGAACTTTCGTTTTTACACGGCCGATGTATTTGCCGACCGCGCCTTTCAGGGCGCGCCCATTGCCGTATTTCCCGCTGCCGCTGCCATTCCCGAAGCGCAGCTGTTGCCCATTGCACGCGAGCTGAATCTGTCGGAAACCGTGTTCGTCTATCCCGACCCCGGTCCGGGTAGCGCCCCGGACCGGTTCCGGCTGCGGGTGTTCAGTCCCGCGGGCGAAGTGGATTTCGCGGGTCATCCGATGCTCGCGGCGGCGCGGGTGCTGCTGGAAACCGGGCTCGGCCCGCTGGGAGAGCGCCCGCTGCCGCTGACTTTCGTGCAGAACAGCGGCGCCATCTCCGTCAACCTGGGTCCGGCGCGCGGCGCCGCCTGTTTTGTGCAGTTCAGCCTGCGCGTCAATCCCGTGCTCGACCGCTACACGCCCACCACTGCCGAGCTTGCGGCGCTGCTGTCGCTGCCGGAACGGGAGATCGATACCCGGCTGTTCGGCACCCGGCTGGCGAGCATCGATCTGCCCTACCTGATCGTGCCCCTCCTCTCCCAGGACGCGGTCGAAAAGGCGCGCTTCAATCTCGAAGCCTGGAGTCAGTCCGGTGCCCCCGCGCTGGCGGCGCAGGAAATCTTTTTGTTCAGCGGCCGCACCGCCAACCGCGATGCCGACTTTCACGGCCGTCTGCTGGGGCCGGCCATCGGGCCGCGCAGCGATCCGCCCATCGGCTCGGCGATGCCCTGTTTCGCCGGGTATCTGGCCGACCACGCCCACATCCGCGAGGGCACCTACACCTTCACCATCGACCGCGGCACCACGGCAACCCGGCGCAGCCTGCTGCATATCGAACTCGACAAGCGCGGCGGCCGGCCCACCATGCTGCGGGTCGGCGGCGATGCCGTGCTGGTCACTCAAGGCACCCTGACCCTGGATCTGTAGAGGCGCGCATGCTGTTCGGTCGCCATACGAAAAACCCCATCGCCATCGCCGACAAGGAAGTCGCGAGCTGGACCTACACCACCTGCGGCTACTGCTCCACCGGCTGCGCGATCGAAGTGGGCAAGAACAGCGACGGCAAGGTCGTGGCCTCGCGCGGCGTCGGTGGCGCGGATGTCAATCGCGGCAAACTGTGCCTGAAAGGCATGTTCGAGCACGAACTGTTCGACGCCCAGGGCCGCGGCAATGCGCCCATGCTGCGCCGTCATATCGGTGAAGCGTTCGCGCCGACGAACTGGAACCATGCGCTGGATCACATGGCCAACGAGATTCGCCGCATCCAGGGCCAGTACGCCCGCGATGCTTTTGCCGTGGTGTCCACCGGCCAGATTCTCACCGAGGAGTTTTACACGCTCGGCAAATTGACGCGCGGTCTGATCGGCACCAACAATTACGACGGCAACACCACGCTGTGCATGGCCTCCGCCGTCTCGGGCTACAAGCGCTCTTTCGGTTCCGACGGCCCACCGGGCTGCTATGGCGATTTCGAGCACACCCACTGTCTGCTGGCCTGGGGTTCGAACCTGCCCGAGCAGCATCCGATCATCTACTGGCGCCTGAAAGAGGCGCTCGAAAAACGCAAGTTTCCGCTGATCGTGATCGATCCGCGCGTGACCATGCTCGCCCAGTTCGCCGATATCCACCTGCCGATCCGGCCCGGCACGGACGTGGTGCTCCAGAATGCATTGATGCACGTCATTCTCGCCGAAGGGCTGGAAGACAAGGACTACATCGCGACCAATACCACCGGCATCGAGGATTTGCGCGCCGAGGTCGCCAACTGGGATCCGACCACGGCGGCGCGGATCTGCGGCATCGACGAAGACACCATCCGTCACGTTGCCCACCTCTATGCGCAAGCACCGGCGGCGATGCACATCTGGTGCATGGGCATCAACCAGAGCACCCACGGTTCCGACGGCGTGGTCGGCATGAACAACCTGGCACTGCTCACCGGCAACATCGGCAAACCCGGCGGCACCGCGCTGTCGATCACCGGGCAGTGCAATGCCATGGGTACGCGCGAGTGGTCGTCCTGCTCAGGCCTGCCGGGCTACCGCGCGCTGGAAAACCCGGAGCACCGCGCCGAGATCGGCAAGTTCTGGAACGTGGATCCCGAGTTCTTTCCCAAGAAGCGCGGCCTGTTCCAGACCGATATTTTTCCCGCCATCGAAACCGGACAGATCAAGGGCCTGTGGCTGGTGGCGACCAACCCGCTCACCTCGATGCCCAACACGCCGCGCATCCGCAAAACGCTGGAGAAACTCGAATTCCTGGTCGTGCAGGATTCCTACGCCGACATGGAGAGCAACCAGTACGCGCACCTGTATTTGCCGGCCGCGGTCTGGGCCGAGAAAGAGGGTACCTTCACCAACACCGAACGGCGCATCAATCTGGTGCGCCAGGTCACCGCGCCACGCGTCGGCTGCAAGGCCGATCTCGATATCTTCAACGAGGTCGCGCGCCGCTTTGACCCCGAGGGTCGGGTGCGCTTTCCCGAGCGGCCGGCGCAGGTGTTCAAGGAGATGACGCAGTTGTCGAAGGGGCGACTGCTGGATATCTCCGGCATGGATCACGATCTGATCGAAGACAGCCGCGGTATCCAGTGGCCCTATACCGAAAAAGAGCGCGCCAGCGGCGCCAGACCGCCGGCGGGCGGCGTGCGGCTGTACACGGAGCCGCGCAGTTTCCAGTATCCGGACGGCCGCGCGAAGTTGATTCCGCTGCCCTTCATCGACAACAACGAACGCCCCGACGCGCAGTTTCCGTTGTGGCTCAACACGGGGCGGCTGGTGGAGCATTTCCACACCCGCACCCGTACCGGCAAGGTCGGCAACAACAACAAGTTCAGTCCGATTCCGTTCGTGGAAATCAATCCCGATGCCGCCGCGGAGCTGGGCATCCGCCATCAGGATTATGTGCGCTGCGTGTCGCGGCGCGGTGATGCGGTGGTGATGGCGATGCTCACCCAGCGCGTGCCGCGCGACATGGTGTTCATCCCCTTTCACTTTTTCGATTGCGTGAATCGCCTGACCCTGGGGCTGCTCGATCCGCATTCGCGGCAGCCGGCGTTCAAGCAGGCGGCGGTGTGCGTCGAACGGATCATCGATCAGGCCGGCGCGGCACGCCTGAATCGCGAATTGCGTACTTACTGATCCTGTGTGAAGCGGTACCCCGGAGCCCAATGAACAAAATCGAAACTCACCAGGCGATCTTCCCGCTCCGCGCCGACGAGCCGGCCTACGCCTACCTGTGGGACAAGGACGCCCGCGCCACCAACCGCTACGGCAATCTGATTGAGCTGGTCGCCGCCGACAGCGAACTGCGCGGCGACAGCCTGCATATCAACGGCAACCCCGAGGTAGGCGGCAACCCCAACCGTTACAAACAGCACGGATTTTTCTTCAACGCCGACAACTGCATCGGCTGTCACGCCTGCGAATCGGCGTGCAGCGAAAAGAACGACAACCCCGCGCACATAGCGTTTCGCTCGGTGGGTTATGTCGAGGGCGGCACCTTCCCCGATTATCAGCGCATCAATATCTCGATGGCCTGCAATCACTGCGACGATCCGGGGTGCCTGAAAGGCTGCCCGACCCGCGCCTACACCAGGTTCGCCGAATACGGCGCGGTGTTGCAGGACCCGGACATCTGTTTCGGCTGCGGCTACTGCACCTGGGTGTGTCCCTACAACGCGCCGCAGCTCGATCCGGTGAAGGGTCAGGTGACCAAGTGCAACATGTGCGTGGACCGCCTCGAAGTCGGTCTTCAGCCGGCCTGCGTCAGCGCCTGCCTCGGCAACGCGCTCGATTTCGGCGTGATCGAAAACATTCCGGAAAATCGCATCGAAGCGAAAACGGAGATTCCGGGCTTTCCCGATCCGGCCATCACCCATCCCAATATCCGTTTCCAGCAGACGCGCTCGACCCACCGCGAGATGACCCGGCCCGACGGCCTGCCGGTGAAATACCACAAGGACGATGCGACCGGCACGTTCACACCCGAGGTGGACGCGCAGAAGGGCGGCGCCGCGCGGGAGTGGAACTGGCGCAAGCTGCTCACGTCCCACGAGAGCGCACACGTGGTGTTCACGCTCTGTACCCAGGCGGTGCTCGGCGCCTTTCTGCTGACCCTGCTCGGAGGCTTGCTCGGCGGCACCGCGCTGGCGCCGCTGGCGGCAACCGTGGTTCGCGTGCCCTTGCTGGTCGGGCTGCTCGCACTGCTCACCTACGGCCTGTTCAAGCTCAACATGCACCTGGGCAAACCGCACCGCTTTTATCGCGGCTTCAACAATCTGCGCTGGTCGCCGGTGAGTCGCGAAATCGCGGCGGTCAGCGGGTTCTATACGCTGCTGATCGGCTTCATGGTGCTGGCGCTGTTTTCGCATCCGCTGCTGGTGCTGCTGTGCCAGAGCGTCGGTATCGGCGCGGCGCTGAGCGGCCTCGCCGGCCTGTATTTCATGTACCGCATCTACCGCATCCCGACGCGACCCTTTTGGAATCACTGGCAGACCGCGACCGCCTTTGCCGGCAACGCGATCGCACTCGGCGCGCTGCTCACGGGCGTAGTGGCGCTGCCGGCCCTCGCCATCCGGGGCGTGAGCGCCGCGCCGCTGGCCGCCGTGCTTGCCGTGCTGATCGGTGTTGGTCAATTGCTGGAAGCCGCCGGTCACATCGCCCACGCGCGCGCTATGCAAACGCTCGGCAAAGAGGGTTCGGTGTCGTGGTTTCTGCAAACCACGCGCTATTACTATCCCTGGTTGCTGCGTAATCTTTCGCTGGCGTTCACTATCATCGCCACCGCCGGGCTGGCGCTTGCCGCCGCCGCGCACGCGCTCGACGGCTGGACGCTGGCTGCCGTCTGGCTGCTGCTCGTGCCCGCGCTGGTCGCCGCCGCCGGGATCGGCCGCTCGCTGTTCTTCGTGGTGGTGATTCCCACCACCATGCCCGGCGCCTTCTTCTGGAAAAACCAGGATTTCGTCGATCACGCCCGGGCTACCGGCCTGGTGGATATGGAGCAGGTCGGTGTGGTGCGCGAACTGCACGGCCAGTTCAAGGGCGATGAACTCTGGGCGACTATCAAGGCGGCGCGGCCGCGCGATGTGCTGGCCCATCTGAAGGAAATCCTGATCTGGAAACCGCTGCCGGGAGCGGAGCGCAGGAAATGACCAGCCCGACTTCCAGTCCGACTTGCAGCACGATCGGAAGCGCCGGGCGCGTCGATCTGGTGGGCGCGGGTCCGGGCGATCCCGAGCTGATTACGCTCAAGGCGCTGCGTCTGCTGGAGCAGGCCGAAGTCGTGGTCTACGACCGGCTGGTGAATCCAGCGCTGCTGCAACACTGCCGGCCGGATTGCGCGCGGATCTATGTGGGCAAGCGCAAGCACTGCCACAGCATGCCGCAGGCGCGCATCTGCGCGCTGCTGGTATTGCTCGGCCGGCAGGGCAAGCGTGTCGTGCGGCTCAAGGGTGGCGATCCTTTCATCTTCGGCCGTGGCGGCGAGGAAATCGACGCCCTGAACGCCGCCGGCATTCCCTGCGCGCTGGTACCAGGCATCACCGCCGCCACCGGCTGCGCGGCGGCCACCGGCATTCCGCTCACCCATCGGGACCACGCCCAGGCGGTTACCTTCGTCACCGCGCACCGCCGGGATGGCAGGCTCGTGCTCGATTGGCCACTGTTGTGCCGGCCCAACCACACCAGGGTGATCTACATGGGACTGTCCTGCCTCGCGGAAATCGCGGTGGGGCTGATCGAGCACGGTCTCCCGGCGACGACGCCGGTTGCGGTGATCGCCAATGGCACCACGGATCGCCAGCAGGAAATCATCGGCTCGCTCGCCGATATTGCGCGACGGGTCGAGAGAACGCCGCTGCCGTCGCCGGCACTGCTGATCGTCGGCGATGTGGTGGCGGCGCGGGGCCAACTGACTCTGCCGGGGAGTGAATACGGGAGAGCGCGGAAGATATCCGGCGCACAGTCCGTTGCGGCACCCGTCAGCCGGTTCAGTTCGCGAGCGGGTTAGTTCTACTGTGTTAAAAATATTGACTACGCTCGGGTGCCTGCATTCCGCAGCAGGGACACTGCGGAAGTCCTCTTGCGATGAGGCGGGCGAGACTGAACGCCAGCGTGGCGACCGAGTACGGAACGTGTCGCTGCATCGGCGCGAGAGCCGCGCGGGCGGAAACCTTC
>CAMTUJ010000019.1:0-36610 GCA_947084925.1 uncultured Gammaproteobacteria bacterium | reverse complement strand
GCTGAAAAACGTCGCGAGGGGGCCAGATGCGAGGCGCACGGCGCGCAGCGACCGAGACCTATCAAGTCGATAGGCGAGGGAGCGAGCACCGCGCAACGAAGCAGATGGTGCCCGCAGCAGTTTTTCAGCAACCTGCTAATGTTTGGGTGGCGCTGCACGGGCGGCGGGCTTGCAGTATTCGTCCACGCGCAGCGCTGAGTCCTTGGTCCACTTCTCGTGCTCTTCGGGGGTCAGATAACGGTCTTCACCGCTGTTCTCATCCTTGATGCGGACGTGAGCCCGGGTATTGAGGGATTCCAGATTGCGTTTGGCCGTAGCGCAATTTTCGGCGCGCTTTTTTTCCTCCTGGGCGAGATCCGCCGCGCTCGGATTCGCGATGCCCTTGGTGATGTCCTTGGGACGACCGTCGTCGGCCGCGGCGGATTTGGTATCCGTGGCGGGGCTCGGCGCCGCTTCCGGGGCTTCGACCTTGAGCTTCTCCGCGGTCCGGCCCGCGGGAGGCAGCGCCGAGAACTGGGTGACACCGTGTTCGTCAACCCATTTGTAGACGGTTTCCGCGGCGACGAGTGGCGCGGCGAGCGCCAGTGCCAATGAGATGCCAAACCAAGCTTTGATCGGTAGTGCCATGACGCGGGCTCCCTGATTCCTGCGGATCCAAGTATAGCCACTCTCGCTGCAGGAAACTGTGGTCCGACCGGCAAATGGGAGAGGCGGAGTGGCGGGGCAGCCCGGGTCGGGCCGCGAGCCGGGCGGTGCCGGTCGGACGGCAGATCCTTTACTACCCCGCCAACCGTCCGCAAGGGCCGAGGTCGTGCAGACCACGCCCCCTGATCGATGGGTTGACGTTTTTTTGCGACGGCAGCCCGCCGGCAAGTATGTCATCGGGCGTGGGTCTCGGTTAGAATGCGTCCCGCTCTTGGCTGGATGGCAGAGTGGTCATGTAGCGGACTGCAACTCCGCGTACGCCGGTTCGATTCCGACTCCAGCCTCCATTCTTTCCCGCAGAACAGTCCCGAAGCACAGTCCTGAAGAACAGTCCTGAAGAACAGCGCCCCCGGACAATCGCTTGCCCCGGTCAAGCAATTGTCCGGGAAAGCCGGTTGTCCCGAAAATCCCGTGTTCTGAACCCCGCCGCGGGTTCGGCGCCCTTGCCGGCGGTCAGCAGGCATTGTGCCTCTGCTATAGTGCCGGCCCAGCGCGGGTGGTGCCGCCAAACCCGGTTGCACAGTGTCCAACCCTACCGGCAATAGACCCTGCCATGGCCAAAGTCGACCAGACGGTCCTCAGCATTTCCCCGGTGTCCAACCGAGCCGATCGGCGCGAATTTCTCGGTCTGGCGGCGGCGCTGTATCGGGACGATCCCCACTGGATCGCGCCGCTGCGCTTCGAGGAGCGGATGCGGGTGTTCGGCAACAATCCCCTGTTCGAACACGCCGAAGTCAGGGCCTGGGTGGCGCGCCGTGGTGGCCGCCCGATGGGGCGCATCACCGCCCAGATCGACCGCTTGCAGCAGCAGACCCAGGACAATCGGGCGGGCTCCTTCGGGATGCTCGAAGCCGAGGACGATCCCGAAGTGTTCGCCGCTTTGTTCGGCGCGGCGGAAGCCTGGCTGCGCGAGCGAGGCTGCACGGAAGTCCGGGGTCCGTTCAACCTGTCGATCAACGAGGAAGCCGGTCTGCTGGTCGAAGGGTTCGACACGCCGCCCTGTGTGATGATGAGTCACGGTCGGCCCTGTTACCCCGGGCGGGTGGAAGAGCAGGGTTACGAGAAGGCCCAGGATCTGTTCGCCTATACCCTGAAATCCGGTTTCGTGCCGCCCCCGGTGATGATGAAACTCGCCGAGCGCGCCGCGCGCGAGGTGCGGATGCGCACGCTGCGGCGCCGTGAGCTGGCCGCCGAACTGGAAATCCTGCGGGATATTTTCAACGACGCCTGGGCCGGCAACTGGGGCTTCGTGCCCTTTACGTCAGCCGAGTTCACCGAACTCGGCAAGGTCATGGCGGCGCTGATTCCCGAGAACTATGTGCAGATTGCCGAAATCGACGGGCGCCCGGTCGCTTTTGTCGTCGCGCTGCCCAATGTGAACGAGGCGGCGCGGGATCTGCGCGGGCGCCTGTTGCCCCTGGGCTGGGCAAAGCTGCTGTGGCGCCTCAAAGTGAGTGGCGTGCGCAGCGGTCGGGTGCCCTTGCTGGGCGTGCGCCGCGAATACCACAACACGCGCCTGGGGCCGACGCTCGCGTTCATGGTGACCGATGCGGTGCGTGGCCGCCTGGCGCAGCGCGGTATCGTCGATGTCGAACTGAGCTGGATCCTGGAAGGCAATTCCGGCATGCGCAACATCATCGAAACCATCGGCGGCACCGCCTACAAACGCTACCGGATCTACCGCAAATGGTTGTAGTTTTCCCATGCTGAAAGAAGTGTCAGACGCCGTCTTTGCGGCCATCGTACTTGCCGGTGACCGCAGTGCCAGCGATGAATTGCGCGATCATTCCGGCGTCAGTTGCAAGGCGCTGATCGAGATCGACGGTGTGCCCATGGTGCGGCGCGTGCTGGCCGCGCTGGCCACGGCCCGGCGCGTGTCGGGGGTGACGCTGGCCGGTCCGTCCGAGGCCGATCTGCGCACCAGCCAGCCGCTCGCCGATGCCGTCGATCAGGGCGACCTCGGCTGGTGCCCGCCCGAAGCGACGCCCAGTACCAGTGCCTGTACCGCGATGGCGATGTTGCCGGCGGATCGCCCGGTGCTGCTGACCACCGCCGATCATCCATTGCTCACCGGGGAGATCGTCGATACGTTCTGCAGCGCGAGTCTGGAACGGGACGCCGACGTGACGCTGGGGCTGGCCCGCTATGAGCTGGTGCGAGAAGCGTTTCCGGACATGAAAAAAACCGTGTTGCGGTTTCGCGATGGCGATTTCTGCGGCTGCAACCTGTTCGCCTTTCTGACGCCCCGGGGCCGCGAGATCGCGGCGTTCTGGCGTCAGATCGAAAACCAGCGCAAAAAGCCCCTGCGCCTGATCGGTCTGCTGGGCTGGCGCGCCGTGATCCGCTACCGGCTGGGATGGTTGCCGCTGGATGAGGCGCTGGCGCGGCTGTCGCGGCGTCTCGATATCCGCATCCGGGCGGTGATTCTGCCCTATGCGCACGCCGCCGTGGACGTCGATACCCTGTCGGATTATGAGCTGGTGCAGGCGGGCGTCGCGGCGGCGCGGAAGCCCTGATCGCTCTCCAAAAATCCGTCATGCCCGCGGAAGAAGCTGTGTGAAAAGGCATCGTAGGGTGGGTAAGCGCGGCGCACCCACCGAAAAAGCCACTCGCCCGCCGGCAGGAGTGGAGCCGCGATCACGGCGGATGCGCTGGCGCTTATCCGCCCTACGCGTGGAGATGTCCCGCGTGGACGCGGCCTATCGGCCTTTGCCTACCCTAGATGGGTATTTCCGGCATTGCTGCCGTCTGTAGGGTTTTCACACAACCTCGGAAGCGGGCATCCAGTGTTGCGTTCCCTCCCCAGCCCTCACTGGGCAGGCACTGCGCTGGAACGACGAAAAGAGGATTTTTGGATGTGCTCTTTGGTTGCGAGTGTCGGTCGTTACAGCCGGCGCTGCTCCGCGACCATAAAACTGTCGCTACTGTGGTCATAGCGCCGCCGCTCCAGCGCCAGTTGCCAATCTCCGTGTTCCCGCCATATCCGGTAGAGGCAGTAGCCGCCGGCCTCGCCATGCACGCCCAGCGCCGAGGCTGAGGCCGCGCCGAATACCGGGGCCGGGTGTCCGCCGGTTGCCAGCTGATATTCCCGGGTGCGGTGATTGTGGCCGTGAAGCAGCAGTTCCGCGCCGCAGCGGGCGACGATGGCGGCGAGGGCGCGCGCATCCACGAGGCGCTTGCGCCACTTGTCCTGACCCGGGACGGGCGCGTGATGGAGATAGATGACCCGGAACAATCCCCGACCGCCGGTCTCCGTCAGCACCTCGGCGAGGCGCGCCAGTTGTTCGGTGCCCAGCCGCCCGACGGCCAGCAGGGGCGGCGACGGCACCGCGGTGGAGAGTCCGATCAGGGCGACGCCATGGCGAATCCGCAGGCTCGGGAACAGCGCCGTGCCGTCAGCGTCACTGTCGGTCGCCAGATAGGATTCCCACTGCGCATAGGTCTCGCTCCAGGGCGTGGCGACCGTGCTGTCGTGGTTGCCGGGCACCAGGCTCACCCGCTCCGGCGGTCCCAGTGTTTCCAGCCAGCGGCGCGCCTGGGCGAACTCTTCCGGCTGGCCGATGTGGGTGAGATCGCCGGTGATCACCAGATGGTCGGGACGCGTCCGCGCCAGATCCCGCTGCAAGGCCGCCAGTACTTCGGCACGGTGTTCGAAGCGCCGCTTGCGGTACCAGGACAGATAGCCGAGCGCGCGCTTGCCGCACCAGTCGCGGGGCGGCAGCGGAGCGGGAGTACTGAGGTGTGGGTCGGACAGATGCGCAAAGGTGAACACTGCAGCACCCGCCGCCGGACTTTCCGTCAGTGGCCGCGGCGCAGGGTTCGCCATCAGCCGGCGGCGTCCGTGGGCAGCGCCGCGAAGGCCGCCAGCATCCGCTCGATCTGCGCGCGGCTGTGCGCGGCGCTGATGCTGCAGCGCAGCAGGCTGTCGCCACTGGGCGATGCCGGCGGCACCACCATGTTCACATAGACGCCGGCTTCCAGCAGTCGGCTCCACCAGGCGAAGGCTTGATCGCGATCCGTGAGGGTCACGGCGATCACCGGACTCGGGTTGGGGCCGACCCGAAAACCCAGCCCCTTGAGCCCGTCGTAGAGTTGCCGGGCGTTGTCCCAGAGGCGTGTGCGCAGCTCGGGTTCAGCGCGCATGATGGCCAAGGCCGCGCGCGTCGAAGCCACCACCGAGGGCGAAGCGGAGGCGGTGAAAATGTAGGCGCGCGTCGAAAAACGGATCGCTTCAAGTTCGGCGTGCGGGCTCGCGCAAAAGCCGCCGGTGGCGCCCAGGCTTTTGCTGAAGGTGCCGACGAAGAAGTCCACGGCGGCACCGACGCCCGCCGCCACGGCGGCGCCTTCACCCTGGTCGCCCAGCACGCCCAGGGAGTGGGCCTCGTCCACCAGCAGCAGACCGCCGTATTCCTGTTTGATCGCGGCGATCTCGCGCATCGGCGCGGTGTCACCCAGCATGCTGTAGATGCCCTCGACCACGATGAGCGTGTTGGCGACGCGTTCGCCCAGGCGGCGCAGGCGTTTCTCCAGGTCGGCGGGGTCGCTGTGCTTGAAGCGGATCACTTCGGCGCCACTCAACTGGGCGCCGCCGTAGATGCTGGCGTGACTGTCCGCATCGAGCAGAATCACGTCACCGGGGCCGGCGAGGGTGGCGCACATGCCCTGAGTGGCGGCGTAGCCGGTGGTGAACACCATGGCGTGGGGTACCCGATAGAGGTCGGCCAGTTCCGCTTCCAGGGCGAGATGTTCGGCGAAGGTGCCATTTGCCATCCGCGAACCCGTGGTGCCCGTGCCCCAGCGCGCGGCGGCGGCCTGCGCCGCCGCGATGCAGCGGGGATCGAAGGACAGGCCGAGATAATTATTGGTGCCGGCCAGGATCACCCGGCGGCCCTCGACGACGCCTTCGGTGGCGGACAGCAACTGCTCGGTGACCGCCCCGAAGGGTTTGATACCGAGGGCGGCCAGTTCGGCCTGCACCCGGGACATGGGTTCGAATTTATCCAGCAGCATCAGGACTCCTCGAAAAATCTGCTGTGTGATTCACAGGCGGGGCTGAGCATGTCGCGCGGTATTGGGGCGCCACATGGCGCCCCGCTCGGAGCATTGTAGTCCGGAACCCGAATGACCGGGCCGCTGCGGGTCGTGCGGCGCAGCGGCGTCAGTGCTTCAGATTGTGGAGCGAAGTGGCCAAGTCGCCGATGGTAGTGATGTTGGGCAGGATATTGAGCGGGATGGAGAGATCGAAGTGATCCTCCAGCTTCTCGATCAGTTCCATTACCTGGAGCGAACTGAGGCCGACATCGGCGATCAGATCGGTCGTCTCGCCCAACAGTTTGGGGGCGCCTTTTTGCTGGGTCTGGAGCAGATTGCAGATGAATTGGACGTAGCTGTTGTAATCGGGCATGGGCTGGGGCGTCAGGCTGAGAGCAACTTGTGAGGGGCGGGGCGGTGGGCTACATTGCGCCGCGCCAATATACCCGCAGGCCCTCACCATTACCACTTCAGCGTCCCCGACCAACCTGTCCCGGAAGACTTCCGCAATACCCCGGGTATGGCTGCTGGAACCCTACCGCACCGGCGAGCAACAGCAGGTGCTGGCGCTCGCCGAGGCGCTGGGCTGGCCCTTCGAGACCAAGCATCTGCATTATCGGACCCTGGCGTTTGGCACCAATCTGCTGCGCGGCAGCTCGCTGCGGGGTATCGACCGGCGCCGCTCCGCTGCGCTGGCGGCGCCCTGGCCGGATCTGGTGATTTCGGCGGGCATGCGCAACGAACCCGTGGGCCGATGGATCCGCAGGCAGTCCGGCGGGCGCTGCCGGATCGTCCATGTCGGCCGCCCCTGGGCCGATCCGGCACGCTTTGATCTGGTCATCACCACGCCGCAGTACCGGCTGCCCCAGCGTGCCAATGTGCTGCACAACGACCTGCCCCTGCACGGGGTCCAGGCCGCGCGCCTGCGCGAGGCGGCCGCGCGCTGGCGGGAGGCGTTGGCGCAACTGCCGGCGCCGCGCATCGCCGTTATCCTGGGCGGCGACAGCGGCCCCTTCACGCTCGGCGCGAAAGCCGCGCGCCGGCTGGCTGACGCCGCGACGGAGCTGGCCCGCCAGCGCGGCGGTTCCCTGCTGATCACCACCAGCCCGCGCACGGCGGACGCGGCGACCCGGGTGTTTGCCGGGGATCTGGGCGTGCCCACTCATTTTTATGCCTGGCAACCGGGTGCCGCCGACAATCCCTATTTCGGTTATCTGGCGCTGGCGGACGCGTTTGTCGTCACTGCCGACAGCGTTTCCATGCTGTCGGAAGCCTGCGCGACCGGAAAGCCACTGTACCTCTTCGACCTGGGCACCGGACGTAACAGCATGCGTGCCGGTTGTGGTGGCGCGGGCGCCGATGTGCGCGCTGATCCCGACGGGAATGACTTTCGCCTGAGCGGGCTGCTGTACCGCGCACTGATGCGCTGGGGCTGGCAGCGCCTGTCCCGCGACATCACCCTGATCCACCGGCAGTTGGTGGCGAACGGCCGCGCGGTCTGGCTGGGCGATCCGGAGCCCCACTGGCAGAGTGATGCCGGCGGGGATGTGGCGCGCGCGGTGGCCCGGGTGCGGGCGTTATTTGATCCAGCAGCTTGTTGAAAACTGCTTGGGACACGCGGAACAACCGTCATGCCCGCGGACGCGGGCATCCAGAAGACCTTGATATCCCTGGGTTCCCGCTTCCGCGGGAACGACGGTCGGGTGGTTATTCAGGGCATCCCTGAACGGTTGAGCGCTGCGGCTCCAGCAGCCGGGCTTGGCCGCGCGCCAGTTCGTAGACCCGGTCGGCGATGTCCACCAGGGCACTGTCGTGGGAGATCGCCAGAATGGTCAGATCGTTCTTGAGGCCCACCAAGGTCTGGCAGATTTCCCGCTCGCTGACGGGATCGAGCGCGCTGGTCGCCTCGTCCAGGATCAGCAGGCGCGGTTTGTTGATCAGCGCGCGCGCGATGGCGACCCGCTGGCGTTGACCCCCGGACAATTTGCCGCCGCGCTCCCCGACCAACGTGTTCATGCCTTCCGGCAGCGATGCGACGAAATCCCAGATGCCGGCGGCGCGCAGGGCGTTTTCCGCGTCGGCGGGCGTGAGCGCGGTGTCGCCCAGCGTGACGTTGTGCAGCACGCTGTCGTGCAGGAGCACGGTGTCCTGGGGCACGTAACCGATCAGGCTGCGCCAGGCGCGCAGATCCAGTTCGCCCATCGCGACGCCGTCGACAAAAATCTCTCCCGCCGAGGGTCGTACCAGGCCGATGACGAGGTCGATCACCGTGGTCTTGCCGGCGCCCGAGGGACCGATCAAGGTGGTCAGTGTCCGCGCGGGGAAGTCCAGGCACAAATCGTCAAACACCGGGTGCTCGTCGTAACGGAAGGCGAGGTGTTCGAACTGAATGCCCCGTTCCAGACTGGGAGCGCGGCCCTCGCCCAGGTGCTCGGCGGCGGTCGTGGCGGCGTCGATGGACTCTTGCAGCGACCAGTAGGCACTCTCGCCCTGCGCCATTTTCTGATACTGCTTTTGCACTTTGCCGAGCGAGCCAAACGCCCGTCCCAGGGCAATCGCCAGCACCAGCACCGTGCTGAGTTCGACGTTGAACAGTACCAGCGCGAGATACATGCCCAGCGCGATAAAGCTCGCAAACAGCAGATCCTGAACCGAATTGAGCAGCGCACCGCTGAACACCTGCTTGCGCAATGCGCGGTTGAGGCGAAAGGTTTCACCGGCCAGCACCTGGTCGGCCAGGTGTTCCCGCGCCATCGCCTTGAGCGGCTTGACCGATTGCAGGGTGTCGGTAAGTTGCGCCATCAGCGACGACAGCAGCAGGGTTTGGCGCCGACCGGCGCGGCGCGTCATGCGCACCAGAAAGTGTGATGAACCGATCACCATCACGCCGGCGATCAGGCTCAGCAGCGTGGCTTGCCAGGAGATCGCCACCGCGATCGCGCCATAGATCAGTGAATGGATCAGAAAGGTGACGGCGGTGGCGCCGAACACAAACGAATCCGACGAGCGCTGCGCTTCGGTGGCGAGTCCATTGGTGAGCTTGCCCACGGGCTGGTGGAGAAAGTATTCCCAGCGGCTGCGCAGAATGGCGCGCAGCAGATCGAGGCGCAGCTCGGTACCGATCTGCGCGGCGGTGTAGCCCACCTGACGCTGGACCACCAGCAACAGCAGGCTCTTGAACGCGACGCCCGCGACGATGACCAGCAGCAGCGGGCCGATGGCGGGAGCGATACCCAGCCGGGCGAGGACATCGAGCACCGCCTGCTCAAACTGGCCGGGGGGTGTCACCGCGGCGCCGGCGCCCCGGTCCGCGGCGATGGCGACATTGAGCAATGGCAGCAGGGCGGAGAGACCGATGCCCTCGGCAAGTCCCGATGCCAGCAGGGCCAGCAGCATCAGGATCGTGCGCCAGCGGTGCTTGCGAAACAGGGCCAGCATCAACTGCATGGTGTCGGGTTTCCTCGATGTTCGGGAAGATGTTGAAAAAAGCAGTGTCGGGGACGCTGGGAAACGAACATGGCCGGAACAATGGGCCGACCCGACCGCGAAAATCGCGGTGGTGGATGCCCCGGCGTCGGGCGGCAGTTTACCACCCGCGCATCCGGAATTCGGGGGACCGCTCCGCTCTTTGCCGCCACGCGCTGGCGCTGCCTGGGGCGCTGCCGCATACTGACGCCCCTTTTTTGTCAGCCGATACAGTGGGGTATGTGGCCGTGCAACTCAGCGACGGAGTCAAGAAAGCGCTCATCATCGCGCCCACCGAACCGCTGCCGGCGTCCCTGCGGATCGCGCTGCGCCGCAAGTATCTGGCGCGGCTCGAGCTCGCCAAGGCGGAGCGGGCGAGTCTGCTCATCATCGGCCATCCCAAGAGTGGCAATACCTGGCTCAAGGTGATGCTGTCGCGGCTCTACCAGGTGCGCCACGGCCTGCCGGCCTCGCGGCTCATCAACACCGACGAGTTTGCCCGCACCAATCCGGCGATCCCGCGCCTCGCCGCCACCAATGGCTGCTACAGCTACGAAACGGCAGTGGGTGAGCGCCTCGCCGTCGGCGCCGCGGACAACTCCCTGCGCCACAAGCCGGTGCTGATCCTGGTGCGCAATCCCATCGATATCGCGGTGTCCTGGTATTACCAGTTCACCCGCCGCCAGTCGCGCGCGAAGCAGGAACTGATCAACCACGCCATTGCCCATCCCATCGATCGCAAGACCATCGATATGTGGAACTTCGTCCGCCACAGCGATATCGGACTGCCGTTTCTGATCGATTATCTGAATCAGTGGTATCGCAACAGCCTGAGCCTCGAAAACGCGCTGGTGGTGCGCTACGAAGACCTGCGCAGCCGTCCCGCCGAGACGCTGGCGGAGATCACCCGCTTCATGGGTGAAAATTTCAGCGCCGAGGAAATTGCCGAAGCGGTCGAGTTCGGCGCCTTCGACAATCTGCGCAAGATGGAAGCCAGCGGCTTCTTCCGCCAGGGCGGCATGCGTCTGCGCCGGTCCGGCGACCCCACCGCGTTCAAGACCCGGCGCGGCAAGGTCGGTGGTTATCGGGACGAATTCACGCCGGAGCAGGTCGCCGAGCTGGAAGCCCTGGTGGCGGCGAATCTGGAGCCGGCACTCGGCTATCACGCGGCGAGCTGAGCAATGCTGGCGTTGACTCCCGTCACCTGGCTGCTGCTGGGCGACAAGCGCGGCGACAACGGCCAGGTCGAAGCGGTCGCCGCCGCGCTGGGCTGGCCCTGCGATCGCAAAGCGCTGGTGATGCGTTCGAAGTATGTGGTCGCCAAGCCGCGCTTTCGGCGCACCCTCGACCATCTGGACCTGGAGCGCTCCGATCCGCTGACGCCGCCCTGGCCCGACCTGATCATCACCGTCGGCCGCCGGCCCGCGATGGCGGCGCTCTGGGTGCGGCAGCAATCCGGCAATCGCACCCGCGTCATTCATATCGGCAAGCCCTCGGGCGCCATGCATGTATTCGATCTGGTGGTGGCGAGCGGCGAGAATCATCTGCCACCCCTGCCCAACTACCTGCCGGTCACCCTGCCGCTGATGCGGGTCGGCACGGACGCGATACAGGCCGAAGCGGAGCGCTGGCGCAGCCGCCTGGCGCCTCTGCGGCGGCCCCTGATCGCGGTGTTCGTGGGTGGCCCCACCGGTCCTTTTGTGATGAACGCCAGGGTCACGCGGGCGTTGATCGCGGAAACCCGGCGTATTCGCGATCTGGGCGGCACGCCCTATGTGGTGACCAGTCGGCGCACGCCGGCGGCGGTGGTGGCGCGGTTGCGCAAGCAGTTGCCGTCCGCTGTGCCGTTTTTTGCGTGGCCGGCAGAGGCGGAGCAGGACGATGCCAGGGGCAGCCAGGCCGACAACCCCTATCGCGCGCTGCTGGGCACCGCGAACGGTTTCGTGGTCACCGGCGACAGCATTTCGATGCTGGTGGAAGTGGCCGCGCTGGGCAAGCCGCTGGCGATCTTTCCCCTCCCGACCGGCCTGCTCGGCGGAGTGGATCAGGCGCGCCGGGTGCTGCTGCGCAAACTGTTCGACCCGCGCGGGGAGACGCGCGCCGACCGCGTCCGGCAGTGGCTGGCGCGGCTGGTCTATCGCTTCGATTATTTCGGATTGCTCAACGGCACCCGGGATTTTCGTTATTTTCACCAGTTGCTGGTGGAGCGCCATCTGGCGGTCTGGGTCGGGGAGCCGTTCCGGATCGGCGGCACCGTTCCCCCGGACGATCTCGAGGTGGTGGTGCGGCGCATTCGTGCGCTGGTGGCGTCACGCCCGGTTTGACGAGGCCCCGGTCGATTGCCGAAAACCGCCGCGACAGGCAGCGGCCGCGGAGCGCGGTATCCAGGGCGAGTAAAGTGATTCAGGGCGTCGCTGCCCGAGTGATCGCATACGGAAGTACGTTGGCCGCTGCCGGTACCAACTTCCAGGGAGCTTCATGTTGTGCAGCGTCGATTACCAACGCCCTTTGACACGGGTTCAAGCGGGCATAGCAATGAATCGTCACCACAGCTTCCTGACAACGCTCACCGCCGTCCTGCTGCTCGGCATCGCTGACGCCCGCGCCGAAGAAGTCGTGGCCGCAGTCGCCGCCAACTTCGCCGCCGCCATGGCGCGCATCGAACCGGATTTCGAGAAAACGACCGGCCACCAGCTCACCCTGGTGCTGGGGTCGTCCGGCAAACTGGTACAGCAAATCCAGCAGGGCGCCCCCTTCGACGTGCTGCTGTCCGCCGATGTCGAGCGCCCGGACGTGCTGGCCAACAGCGGCCTGGGCGTGCCGGCCTCGCGCTTTACCTATGCCATCGGGCGGCTGGCGCTGTGGAGCCCGGACCCCCAGGCGATCAGCGCGGATGGCGCCGCTTACCTGCGTGCGGGTACTTTCCGCCATCTGGCCATTGCCAATCCGGCGGTGGCGCCTTACGGCGCGGCGGCGCAGCGGGTACTGGAAAAACTCGGTTTGCGAGCGGCCGTGCAGGACAGGATCGTGCGCGGCGAGGATACCGGGCAGGTCTACGCGATGGTGGCCAGCGGTGCGGCCGAAGCCGGCTTCGTCGCGTTGTCGTCCGTCATCGCCGGTCCCAAACCGGGCAGCCACTGGGCGGTGCCGGAGGAGCTGTACCCACCGCTCAAGCAGGACGCCATCCTGGTCACCCGCGCCCGCGCCAACCCGGCGGCGCAGGCATTGCTCGACTACCTCAAGAGCCCGCCGGCCCGCGCCGTGATCGCGGAACTCGGCTACGGGCTGCCCTGACGCCATGAACGATCTCGATCTCGGC
The DNA here is from genome assembly GCA_947084925.1 of uncultured Gammaproteobacteria bacterium. Taxonomy (GTDB): domain Bacteria; phylum Pseudomonadota; class Gammaproteobacteria; order Pseudomonadales; family Porticoccaceae; genus JAGPUQ01. Next base: position 24,090 of record CAMTUJ010000019.1, on the reverse strand, counting down.
CCGGTCTGGCTCACGCTGCATCTGGCCAGCGTAGCGGTGGGACTGCTGCTGCTGGTCGGCACGCCGCTGGCTTGGTGGCTGGCGCACACGCGCACGCGCATCAAACCGCTGATCGAGGCCCTGACCGCGCTGCCACTGGTGCTGCCGCCGACGGTGATCGGGTTTTACCTGCTGGTGCTGTTCGCGCCAAGCGCGCCCCTGGGAAGCGCCTGGCTCGGTCTCACCGGAGAGACGTTGACGTTTTCCTTCAGCGGCCTGGTGTTCGCCTCGATGATCTATTCGCTGCCCTTCGTGGTGCAGCCGTTGCAGGGCGCTTTCGAGGCGGTCGGGCGCGCGCCGCTGGAAGCCGCCGCGGTGCTGGGCGCCCGACCTCTGGACGCGTTTTTCACGGTCGCCAGTCCGCTCGCGCTGCGCGGCTATGTCACCGCCAGCGTGCTGGGTTTCGCGCATACGCTCGGCGAGTTCGGCGTGGTGCTGATGGTGGGCGGTAACATCCCGGGTCGCACCCGGGTGATCTCGATCGCCATCTACGAGCAGGTGGAGACGCTCCATTTCGCCCAGGCGCATCTGCTCTCGGGTGGGCTGCTGCTGTTCTCATTTGCGGTGCTGGTGCTGGTCTACGCGTTGAACCGCCGCTTCCCGGTGCGCGCCACATGAAGCTGGAATGCGTGCTTGAGGTGAGTCACCCGGGGTTCGCGCTCAGCGTCGCGGAGACCATCGACCTCGCCGGGATCACCGCCGTGATGGGGGTATCCGGCAGCGGCAAGAGCACCCTGTTGCGCGCGCTGGCCGGGCTGGAAACCCCGGCGTCGGCGCGCATCGTCATCGACGGCGAGGCGTTGCTGGACAGTGCCCGCGGTGTGAATCTGCCGCCCTATCGGCGCGGGATCGGTTATGTGTTCCAGGACGCGCGCCTCTTCGCCCATCGCAAGGTGGCCGGCAATCTGCGCTACGCGCTCGACCGGGCGCGGCCGGGCCCCGGCGCGCCGGGCTTTCATGACGTCGTCGCCGCGCTCGATCTGGTCCCGCTGCTCGCGCGCCATGTGGGAAGCCTCTCCGGAGGCGAGCGCCAGCGCGTGGCCATCGCCCGGGCGTTGCTGGCCAATCCGCGCCTGCTGTTGCTGGACGAGCCGCTGGCGGCGCTGGATCTGAAGCGCAAGGCGGAACTGCTGCCCTACATCCGCCAGTTGCCGGCGCGCTTCGGGATCCCGCTCATCTACGTCTCTCACGCCGTGGAGGAAGTCGCCCAGCTCGCCGACCGAGTGCTGATCCTTGCCGCCGGTCGCGTCGTTGCGCGCGGCGAAGTCCATGAAGTGCTGGAGCGGCCGGAAGCCGAGGCGGTATCCGGCCACTTTGATGCCGGCGTGGTACTCAACGGGAGCGTGATGGGGCAGGTGCCCGAGTATGCGCTGACGGAAATCGCCGTTGCGGGGCAGCGCATGGCGGTGCCCCGGATCGCGGCCGCTGTCGGGTCTCCCGTGCGTCTGCGGGTGCGCGCCCGCGATGTCGCGCTTGCCTTGCAGCGCGTCGAGGGTGTCAGCATTCGCAATCAGCTTGCCGTGACTGTGCTGCGCATTACCGGGGATTCCGCCGGCTCCAACGCCGAGGTGCTGCTTGCCCTTGGACCGGAGGAGGGCGGTGCACATCTGCGCGCCCGCATTACCCGCGAAGCGGTGGCGACACTCGGACTGGCGGCGCGGCAGCGGGTGTGGGCGTTGGTGAAGACTGTGAGCTTCGAGCCGCCCCGGTGAGCGAGGCGATCTGATTATTTGCGCGGTGCCCGGTCACTCACCTGTCTATCGACAGGTCTCGGTCACGGCGCGTCGCCGGCTGTGCCTGCGACATTTTTCAGCGACGGGTTAAACGCTGCAACTATCCCTGGTTTCTCCGCGTCGGATGCCCGAAATAGAATCCCTGTGCCTTATCGCAGGCCATATTGCGCAGGAATTGCGCCTGTTCTTGGGTTTCCACGCCTTCGGCCACCACGGTGAAGGCCAGTTGCTTGCCCATGGCGATGGCGGCTTCCGTCAGCTTTCTGTCTTCCGGACTGTGCTCAAAATCCCGAATGACGCTGCCGTCTATGTTGACCGTGTCGAAACGGAATTTGCTCAAGGTGGACAGGGAGGAGTAGCTGGCGCCGAAGTTATCGATTGCAACCCGTACGCCCAGAGCTCTGATTTCTCCGAGGGTGGATGCCGCTCGGTCGACATTGGCGAGCAAGACACTTTCCGTTACTCCCAGCTCCAGAAGTGACGGCTCGACACCAGTGCTTTTGAGGATGCTCGCCAGATCGCTGGGCAAGTTTTCATCGGTAAATTGACGGGCGGAGAGGTTGACGGACATGGTCAGCCGTTGTCCGCTCGCTTGCTGGATGGCCACACAGTCCCGGCATGCGGTTTCGATGACCCATTTGCCGATCGGCAGGATGAGCCCGGTTTCTTCCGCTACCGGGATGAATTGCATCGGCAGGATGACGCCGAGTTGCGGGTGTTGCCAGCGCAGCAAGGCTTCCACGCCGGTAACCCGGCCGGTGCTCAGATCGAGTTGGTCCTGGTAGTAGAGGCTGAACTCCTGGCGTTCCAGCGCGGTTTGCAATGCGGACTCGATGGTCAAACGCTCGAGGGAAGATTCGTTATCGGACTCGGCATAGAGCTGGAAATTGTTTCTGCCTTTTCCCTTGGCGCGATACATCGCAAGGTCGGCATTCTTGAGCAACGACTGCTCGTCCCGGGCATCCTCGGGATAGCGGCTGATGCCGACGCTGACCGTGATTCGGAACTCGTTCCCGAGTAAGTTGTACGGCTTGCTGACAAAGGCCAGTACCCTGCGCGCGACGGTCTCAAGACTTTCCTGGTCGCATTTTTCCGGCAGCAGGACGACAAATTCATCGCCACCCAGCCGGGCGACAATGTCGCTGGCGCGCACCGCGTCCGTGAGGCGGTGCGCCACCTCCTTCAGGAGCGCGTCTCCGGCGTCGTGACCGAGGCTGTCGTTGATGAGCTTGAAGCGGTCCAGGTCGAGAAACAGCACCGCCACTTGATGATTGTATCGTTTTGCCACGGCGAGGGACTGCTCCAGCATGGTGCTGAAAAAGCCGCGATTGGGCAGCCCGGTCAGACTGTCGTGGTGAGCGATGTACTCGATGTGCCTGGCGTGTGCGAGCTGCTCCTGTGCGGCACGCTGTCGGCTTTTTTGAAGCTGCCAGCTCAAACGGCCGAGCGCAAACATCAGTGCGATCAGCGCCACGCTGGTGCCGCCGCTGCGCAGCAGATAGCTACGCGCCCGCGCGGTGGCCGGACGCAGCTGTTCCTTTTCGGCCAGGCCGACGATCACGGCCAGTGGGAATTCGTAGAGTTCGCGCGCGGCCGTGTAACGTCGCACCTGATCCCAACTGTTGACGGAGAGCGAGACCGGGATCAGGTTGTCGCCGGTGGGTTCTTCTTCGACTTCCGGGACGATGTGTCGATAATCGACCGCGGCGGCGGCGGTTACCGCCGTGCCGCTGCGGCTCGCCCGAAAGATGCCATCCGTGCCCAGCAAGCCGAGAAACCCCTGTTGGCCCAGTTTGGTTTGCTCATAGCCGCTGACGAAGTAGGACGCGTCCACGGAGACGATTACCACACCGGCGAAGCTGCCGTCGCGGTGATCAAGACGCCGGCTGAAAGAAAGGTTCCAGGTATCCGATAGCGGGTCACGTTGCGGCAAACCGACCGCAAATACAGGCTGTCCGCGCTGTGCCTTGAAGTAATCCGCTTCGGCGACATTTGTTGGCCCGCCATCGTTCGTGCTGGAACGGATGTTGCCGTTGGCATCGGCGATGCTGACGGTGAACAGAAAACTCGGGAGCAACAAGGCGTTATCGCCGAGATCCTTCAGAACCATCGCGTCGCCTGCCGACGCATAGGCGTAGGCGACGAATTTCAGGGTGCGGTCGATTTCGCGCAGTGCGCGCACGCTCTGGGCTTCGTAGGTTTCGGTCAGCTCGCGGGCAGTGGTGGTGGCGGTGTCGCGCGCATTGGCATATTCGAGGCGAACCAAGCTGACTGTGGCGACCCACAATACGCCCAGCAGGAGGATTGTGAGGCCGGGGAACAGCAGCATCGGCTCCGTGCCCTGGCTTAGCCAGCGGCGCAGCGTGTGCAGTCGGCGCATCGAGACTTCATTCAAGCGCATGAATCAGCGGTCCACTTGGTGGTTTGCGGCCTACTCGACGGCCAGTACCTTGACTCTGTCATCCACCGCGGCGCGGTCGATATACCCGATGCTATCGGGTCGGCTGGCCAGTGCTTTCTTCACCTGCTCGTCGCCGTCGACCATCATGGGCGGCTGACCCCGTCCGGTAAAAATCATCTTGGACCAATGCGCCTTGATCTCCGCCGGCTGCATGTTGCTGACGCCGCGGTAAAATTCCTCGCGCTGTGCCGAGCCCTCGCGCTGGTCGATCGCGACGGCAGGTGTACCGTCGGGGAAGCGATTGGTCTTGCCCAGAAAGATGTTGGAAACTTCACGCTTGCTGATCGTGGTGGCAGGATTCCTGGGGGATACCACCGCAACGACATCGGCCATGGCACGATTGCCGGCAATGCCGAGTAGTGTGCCGAGTGCGGCGATCCTGAGCGCGTTCAAAATGGGGACCTGTGTCATCGGTGTGCTCAAAACACGAAGTCGAGGGCGATGGAGAACAGATCCGCATCACCTCCCGGCTTGAATCCCGGTTGCAGATTGCCGAAACGTCCGCCGGAAAGATCGTCGAGGCGAATGTGTTCGTATTCGAACTTGAGGGCGGCGTTGTCGAGCAGATCCCAACGCAAACCCAGGGTCAGGCTCTTCTGGGACGGAGCGGCCATATCCAGAACCACTCCCAGACTGCGATTCAGCGCATCTCCCGCGCTCGGCAACGGCCCCGGGGGAAGGCCGGCGAGAGGGATTCCGGATTCCTCCGGGGTTTTGGAATCCAGGGTGGCGATGGTGATGTACGGCGTCAGTGTGCGCAGCTGATAACCATTGGTGATATACCAGCCTGTCGTTTTGGGCAGAATCCCGGCATCGGATATCCGGGCCCATTCGGCGGTCAAGCGCCAGTTTCCCGGATCGGCGCGGACGCCGGCGGTGAAGGCTTCAACGGGTGTGCGATCCATGTTGTAGCCATTGGCGAGGGCGCGTGCGCTGTCTCCTTCCGTGGGAAAGCCCTCCAGAGCGAGGGTATTGCCGAAGTTGGACAAACCCTTGAGCAAGGCGTCGAGGCCGGATGAGTCAAAGGTAACGTCGGTGTGTACATAGCCGACACGCAGTGCCAGCACTCCGTAATCGAGAGTGTCGCTGGCAATGAACATTTTCCCCACCTTGATTTTGTCACCACCGATGACGTCGAACTTGTTGCTGCCGAAACTGGCCTGAACCGAGTTTGTCACCGGGCCAATATCGATATTCCAGGCGAGGTCGATGCCGTCCTGATGGGTGAAGGGGGCCATTCCATAGATTTCTTGTGGGCCGCGGAGCCACGGGTTGGCGTAGCCCACATTGGCCGTATCGGATGTCATGAATATCGAGGAGACAGTGCGTCCGACTCTCACGCTCAGTTCCGGCGTGACCTGGTATTTGACGTTCGCCCATTCGATCGTCGGGGTCCAGGAATTGTCGTAGCGGTGCTGGGACAGCACTTGTACGACGGCCGACAGTCGCGGGCTGAACAAGGCATCGAGTTGCACGCCGGCCTTGCTGTCCACGCCCGTGCTCCAGGCGCTGGTGGCACCGGCCCCGTTGGGTTGCAGATAGACACTGGAAACCACGTCGGAGTAGTTCTGGTCCGAGTGGACGGCGCCCAGCGTACCGAAACCATGCAGCGCAAAAGTGGGTGAGCCGGGAGCGTCGTCTTCGGCCCTGGCGGCACCGCTCGCAAGGATGACCGCAGCGAGCGATTGCGTGTGTCATGGGTTCCTCGCCATGGATCTTGTTGTTCTATCTGGCTGGCGCTCCGCGTGGGCCAGGCGGCGCATGGTCTGACCGCTTCGGCCAGACTGGGCCATGGTAAGGTCTCCCCCGGCGCACGTCGAGCGCGCCCGGTCCCGGCCGGACCGGCTAGCGGATATGCAGCACTTCCTTCATGAAATGCGTGGCCAGCCGGCTGGCGCGTTGGTGGAGTAGCGCCCAGGGGCTGGCATCGAGATAGTTGAGTTGCACCATGCGGCGCTCGCCCACGAAGCGGCTGTGGCCGTGCCAGGAATGATCGGTGCGGCGAAACGCGATCAGGGTGCCGGCGACCGGCACCACTTCGGCGGCGTAATCCTCCAGATTGTCGGGCGAGCGCAGAAAACGCAGCCGGCCTTCGGGCGAGGGCCATTCCGGGTTGAAATAGAGCAGCACGGTGAGCAGCTTGCTCTTGTGGTCGGTGTGAATGTTGCCGTCGGTGCGCTCGCAGTATTTGCGCACCGTGATGGTGGTGGGCAGGGTTTCCAGCGGCATGTCGAAGTGCTCACCCAGGGCACGGGCGAGCCCTTCCCCCTGCAGTTCCGCCATCAGTTGGTTGAAAGCCGGTCCGGCGCTGAGGTCTTCCAGCTTGTGATTGGCGGCGGATTCGATGGCCGGATAATCCGCGTGGACAGCGGCCTGCGCCGCCGCGCCCAGGGCGTCCGGCACGACCAGAAAATCAAAGGGGTCGCGCACCAGGGGCGCGCGGCGCACAGCGTCAAGATCGAGCAACGACACGCGGGACACCTCGGTTTCGGTTCTGGCGGGGAGCCTACACCGATCTACTGCCCTCCCGCCAGAGCCGGGGCCTGCGCCAGATCATGGCGACGGCCATTCAGGTGGATGCTCGCCTGCGGTTGGCCTTGGTATAGTGGAGTCCCCGCCAGCCACCGGTTTGATGCCGCCCGATGGAACACTGCGTTTTTATCCAGACCAATCACAAGCAGATCGTCGGCGCCAAGGTTGCCGCCTATGCCCTGCGCCGCTTTTCGCAGCACAACGACCTGTTCGACGTGCGCATCATCGATACCCGCGATTATCCCTGTTTCGAGGCACGGGAAGGGCAGAGCTATCTGCGCGACGGCGTCAAACGGGTCTGGCTCAACGATGACTTGCAGTCGTTTACGCCTACCCGGTTCATGCCGCCGGCGCTGATGGGCTTCACCGGACGCGCCCTGGTGATCGATCCGGACGTGTTTGCCGCCACCGATGTCTGGGCGCTGCTCAACCGCGACATGGGGGGCAAGGCCATCCTGTGCCGCATGCGTTCGGGGCCCAAGGGTCTGATCGACAAATGCTTCGCCAGCAGTGTGATGTTGCTCGACTGTGCGCAACTGAAGCACTGGAATGTGGAGCAGCGCTTCAACGCCATGTTCGACTTCACGCAGGATTACCAGCCCTGGGTGTGCCTCAAGGACGAGCCGCGCGACAGCATCGGGTTTTTCGAGCCGGAGTGGAACGATTTCGACCACTTCACGGTGGCGACCCGGATGCTCCACACCACGCGCCGCAAGACCCAGCCCTGGAAGACCGGCCTGCCGGTTGACTGGCGGCCGGCCGAGCGCTTCCGGCTGTTTCCGCCCGCTGCCTGGCTGCTGCGCCTGCGCCGGCACCTGTTCGGGGAATACGGTCTGATGGGCAATTACCGCGCCCACCCGGATCGGAATCAGGAGCGGTTTTTCTTCGGCCTGGTCAAGGAGTGCCTGGCGCAGGGTCTGCTGGACGAGCCACTGTTGCGCGCCGAGATGGCCCGCAATCATGTGCGCCACGATCTGTTCGAGGTGCTGGCGCGTACGCCGGATCTGCCGCCGGCGCCGCTGCATCCCCTGGCGAGTCAGGTCGCGAAGGCGGCCTGAGCCGGAGCGAAACTAGCCGTCGAACAGCGCGCGGACGCGCTCCGCGGCGCGCGCCACATCCGCGCCGGGGTCGATATCCGCCCGGAGCGAATCCCCGCTCAGGGGTGCGTCGAGCCAGCTGGCCAGCCCCCGGGTTACCAGATCCTGCTGAATTCGCGCCACGTCGCGGCGCATCCGCCGTGGCCCGATGGCCATCGCGAGCCGGTGGCTCAGGGGCTTGAAGCGCCAGTTGTGGGTTCCGCGCCACCAGCGTCCGGGGTCGTCCATCGCGAACAGGTGCACCGGTCTGCCCATCGCCACGGCCTCCGCCAGCATCGACATGCTCTCGCCGGTCAGCACGAAGCGATCCGCCAGTCCCAGATACGCCCGGTAGGGGTTGGGTCGGGTGCCGTCCCGCCAGTCGTGGCGCCAGGCCGGTACGTCCAGCGCCGCCCAGAACGCCGCGGTGGCGTCGGGTGGAGTGCGGCGGCTGTCGGTGACCAGTACCGAGCCGCCCACGGCCGCGATCAGGGCATTGACCTGGAGTGCCAGCCCGCGGCCCTTGGCGGGCGTGAAAACGAAAGGCCCGCTGTCGCCGCCCAGCAGCACCGCCGTGTAGGGCGGCTTCAGTCCGCCGAGTTGCGGGGCGAGCGCTGCGGCTTCCGTCCGCACCTGCGCGCGGTCGATACGATGCATCGGCAGGCGGTTGTGAACGATGTTGGCCGCGGCCGGCAAAAAATACTGCGGCGTGGTCACGATCAGGTCGAAGGCGCCCAGCGGCGCCCAGGGGCGGCCGATATGCACCAGCCGCGCGTGGCCGCCGCTGCGCTTTTTCAGCCAGCGCGCCACGGGTTCGTTGCGGCGCCCGGCGCTGATCACCAGATCCGGCCAGGGCGGCCGCAGGTCGCTGGAACGGCGTCGGTCGATGCCCGCCAATGTGGTGCCCGCGCCGCGGTTGGTGAGGAGTTCCCAGGGACGATTGACGATCTGTTTGCCGGCGAACGGCCAGCCCAGTGCTTCGGCCAGCGCCAGCACCTGCTGATTGTCGCCGGCCTTCTGGCCCAGCAACACCCAGACCCGGGGGGAATCGGCGTGCGGTGCGGTCATGGAGTCCCGACTGCCTTCATCAATGCCGAATTCCAGCCGTGTGACCCGCCGGCGGGTCGCGTCGCGACCGCGCGCGGCCGATGCTCATCCCGACGCGGCCGATGCTCACCCCGAATAGTGGCGCGCGAGCGAGGCGCTGTTGCGCTGGGCGTCGGCGATGCGGCGCACCACGCGCTCCAGATGTTCGCCGCGCACATTGAGATCCCACAGTGCCGGGGTACCGTTGGCGATCTCGTGGTAGCTGCTGAACAGTCCGTCGGCAAAACCGAACATGGCGACGCCGAGGGCGACGATGCGGTTGCCCTCGCTGAAGCGGTTGATCGAGCGGAAGCTGGCGGTATAGCGGACATAGCCGCGACGGTCGTCGGCCACCGGGTCGTGCATGTCCCACAGCCAGCGGTCGCCATCCCGGTACCAGTCGTCGACCAGCATGCGTGCGATGGCGTCGCGGCCGTGAACGGCGCCGTAGATAGCGTCGTGATAGACCGCGTCGGGGGTGAACAGGCTGCCAAACACTGCGCCATCGCGCGCTTCAACGGCGCGGGCAAAGCGTTCGACGCGCTCGGCAAAGTTCTTCATGGCAGGGTCCCCGGCTCGTGTGGTTATCGTGTTGTCAGGAGCATTCTGGCGTAAGGAGCGGCTTGTGGTGAAGATTATTTTCCCGTGAAGCGCGGCGCGCGTTTCTCCAGAAACGCGGCCTGACCTTCTTTCAGATCGCTGCTCGCGAAGGATTCGGCCACCAGGCGCGCGGCCTCGGCGCGCACCTCGGCCGACAGCGCGGGCGCTTCGACCAGGTTCATGATGCGTTTGATGCCGCGCAGCGCCAGTGGCGCGTTGCGGCTGATTTCCTCGGCCATGGCGAAAGTTTGCGCAGCGAGCTGATCCGCGGTCACCCAGTGATCGACGATGCCGAGCGCGTGCAGGGGCTGGCCGCGATAGGTGCGGCCGGTAAAAAACATTTCGCGGGCGCGTGCGCTGCCCAGCACCTGAATGAACTGCACCAGACCCTCGGCACCGTAGACCACGCCCAGTCTGGCCGGCGGCATGCCCATCGAAACATGATCGGCGGCGATGCGCAGATCGCAACACAGCGCCAGATGCAATGCGCCGCCGAAGCAGTGGCCGTTGATCATGGCGATGGTGGGGTAGGGGAAGTGCTTGATGGCGGTCAGCGCGCGATCGAAGGGGGTGCCGGGGCGCCGCTCCCGTTCGCGGGATTCGCCCGCCGGCCCCACGGTTTCGATGGCGCGAATGTCGTAGCCCGCGGAGAACGCCTGGTCGCCGGCGCCGGTGATTATCACCACCCGCACGTCGCCGCGCGCGGCCCAGGTCTCGAGTGTCGCGCAAAAATGTTCGAGCAGTTGCGGTGACAGGGCGTTGCGCTGTTCCGGACGATTGAAGGTGAGAATGCCGATGGCGCCCCGGCATTCGGACAGCAGAACGTCTGGCGTTGCTGGCGAGCTCATCGGTACACCTCCGTTGCGGCGGGCATTCTCAGGGTGCCGTTTGCCAGGGTGCGATCATCAGTGCGCGGTCCCGAGCGCGAATTGCGACAGATCGACCTGTTCACCGACCATCAGGTCGTCGCGTTTGAGGAACCTGGGTTTCACAAACCACACCACCAGGGGCAGCACCACCAGGGACAGCACCATGTTGATGAGCATGATGGCGACCAGCAGCATGCCCATATCGGCCATGAACTTGAGATCGGAGAGGAAGTACCAGGGCAGGATGCCCAACAGCATGATGCTGGCGGTAAACATGATCGCCTTGCCGGTAGTGGTGAGCGCGGCATGAATCGCGGCTTTCAGGTCGTGATTGCGCGCGGTGTATTCCTCGCAGATACGGCTCAACAGGTAGATGCCGTAGTCGATGCCGACGCCGACCCCCATCACCGCGACGATGGTGGCATTGATGTCCATGCCGATGCCGAGCGCATACATGGAGGCGCCCAGCATGAAGTTCGACAGGTTTACCGGCACCAGCAAAATGAGCGCCGCGACGAAGGAGCGGTAGGCATAGGCCGCGATCACCATCACCGCCAGGTTCACCAGCCCCAGGATAAACCAGTGATAGCGTTCGACGACATTGTTCATCGCCTGTTGCAACGCGATCACGCCGGTGCCAAGACGCACGCGAAATTCGCGATGGTCTTCGCCGACCGCATCCACCGCGCGCCTGGCGCTGGCGAGCGCCGCGTCCACCGTCTCCTGTTTGTTGTCCTTGAACCACACCGAAACGGTGGAATTCTGGAACTGGAAATCCGCGATGGTGGCGAAATTCAGCGGGTCGGAACCGAAGGTGGCGGCAAACCCGGCCGCTGCCACGGCTTCGTCGGTGGGATCGAGGTCCAGCCACTTGGGATTGCCGCCCGAATAGAGGCGGAACACTTCCCGCATATAGTCGGTAAACGACAGGGTCGCGCGCGGCGGTGCCTCCAGGTCTCTTTCCATGATGCTCTGGATTTTGGTCGACACCGCCACGACATCGGGCGTGCGCGCGATGCGCCGGTCGCGTTCGTGCTCTTTCGCTTCGAGCACGATTTCCAGGGTGTTCATGCCGGGAAAATGCGCGTTGATGGCGCGTACGGCGGTGTTGTACTCCGACTCGTACCAAAGCAGGTTGCTGCCTTCGACGGGGTTGCCGATCTTGATCAGCGAGTTCATGTAGATGGAAACCGCACCGATGATCACCGTGACCACCAGGGTTGCAATGGCTGGTTTGCCCACCGTTATCCGGGCGATGCCCGAAAGCAGCTTTTCTTCCAGCAAATGGATGCCGGATTCCTTTTCCTCGCCACCGACAATTTTTTCGAGGTTTTTGGGCACCGGCAGATACGACAGCAGGATCGAGATCAGAAACACCCCGGTCGGGATGATCCAGAGCGCCCAGAAGCCGCAGAACAGCGCGTGGTTCTCCATGGTCTTGATCGGCGCCACGGCGATGAAGATGATGCCGAACACGTCGGTCATGATGCCCAGAATCGACGGCGCCATCATGATCGCCATGGTGATTTCGGCGGCTTTGCGCCGGTCTTTCACATGCATCAGGATTTCGTAATAGCGCTCGGTGTACTGCACGCAGTGGGAGAACGAGCGCGCCACCAGCAGCAGCGGCACGATCATCAGCAGCGGTTCGATGGGCCGATCGAGCCAGCCGATGAAGCCAAAGCCCCACAGTCCCGCCACCGCCGCGCAGACGATGGGCGTGGTGACTCCCGCAACATTGCGCATGTAGAGCAGCAGCGCCACCATCAAGGCGATGATGGTGACCGCGAAAATGCTGTAGGTCTGCTTCTGGAGCTTGTAGACCCAGCCAGTCAGGGTTGGCTGGCCGGCGACGTAAACATCGTGGTCGGCGTCCCGCGCTTTTTCGACCAGATCCTGCACAAAGGCAAAAGATTCGCCGTAGTCGATTGAATCCAGAAATGCGACGTTGATCAGCGTCGCGGTTTCGTCGGGCGATATGTAAAACAGGCGCGCGTTGGGCGACATGGTCACGCGTTGCTTGAATTCCGCCACTTGCGCCGGTGTGCTCGGGGCCTCGTTGTCCATCAGCGGCTGCAGCTCGACACCATCCGAGGTGGCTTCGGCGTAACGGAGCTTTTCGGTGGAGATCGAAATCAGGGTGTCGTGGTTCGCCTTGGGAGCGAGGTCCAGATCCCGGGTCAGTTTCCATACCTTGTTCAGCGTCTCGGAATTGTAGATGTCGCCCTGCTTGCGCTTGACCATCACCGAGATCAGCAGCGGATTGCCGAAGTTGGGGTGGTCGAAGTGGACCTGCACGAAGGGATCGTCGGTGGGCAGCAGGTCCTTGAATATGGTGCGGATCTGCACCTGGGGAATGCCCGCGCTGAATGCGAGGGTGGTCAGGATGAAGGCGACGCCGACCAGGCCGCGGTGGTCCATGATCCATTTCGCAAGACGGAATCTCATTGACTGCCGATCTCCAACGTAACCTTGTGATACCAATGAAAAATCCAGGCCCTGGTGAGAAGCCTGCGGTTATACCGAGCCGGAGCGGTGCTGATCCCGGGCATGCAACGAGACACCATCGAGCGCCCGAGGGCAGTCGATCATCGCGCCGCACTGGGCGTGGCACCACAGGCTCGTGGTCCGTGGATCACATTGTTACCGGGTCAACTGTTACCGGGTCAACTGTTGCCGGGTCAACTGTTGCCGGGTCGTCAGGGACGCAGCGCCGCGACGACGTTCGCTCTAGCGGCGAGATGCTCGCAATTGGCGGCGCTTGGCTCGAGCACGGGCGACCGGTTGGTCGCTGTGCGCGGGGATCGTACCCGACATGATCGTACGGCGCCACAATCGCAGGGTACCGACGATACGGGTGATTTCGTTCGTGGCATTGCACAGGCTAGAATCCGGGAATGAACAACAAGACCGCGCTGGATAACTTTCGCACCGACATCGCACGCTGGCTGGCTGAGTGGTATCCCGCCGTGCTGCGCCCGCTGGACGTCGAGAGCGGCATGCCGCCAGAAGCCGTGGTGCCCGAAACCATCAGGAACGCCGAGCGACGCTGGCATCGCCTGCGGGCGGAGCAGGGGTGGCTCGCCCCCACCTGGCCGCGGGAATACGGCGGTGCCGGGCTGGACAAGGATCAGGCTCGCGTGCTGGCCCAGGAGTTGCGCCGCGTCGGCGTGCGACCGCCGCCGATCAGCGCGGGGCTGTCGCTGTTGGGGCCGGTGCTGCTTCAACGCGGCACGCCGGAACAGAAGCTGCGACATCTTCCGGGCATCGCTCGCGATGAGGTGATGTGGTGTCAGGGCTACAGCGAGCCGGGCGCGGGCTCGGATCTCGCGAGTCTCACCACCCGTGCCATGCTTGATGGCGATCACTTCGTCGTCGACGGTCACAAATTGTGGACTTCCCATGCCGACAAGGCGGACTGGATGTTCTGTCTGGTGCGCACCGACCCCGAGGCGCCCCAGCACGAAGGCATCAGTTTTTTGCTGATCGACATGAAATCGCCGGGAATTTCGGTGGCGCCGATTCGCCTGATCAGCGGACCCTCCGCGTTCTGTCAGACGTTTTTCGATCAGGTGCGGGTACCAAAGGAAAATCTGCTCGGCCAGCTCGGCGAAGGCTGGACCATCGCCAAGCAACTGTTGCAGTACGAGCGCCAGGCGCTGGGCTCCATCGGCCGCGGCGATCTCGGGCGCGCTCAGACGCTGCCGGAGCTGGCGAAGCAGGAGCTGGGCAGCGAAGGTGCGCGCATTGCCGATCCCGTGCTGCGTGCGCAGGTCGCGCAGTGCGAGCTGGACAGCCTCGCGTTGCGGCTCACCATGAACCGCAGCGCCGACGAGGCCGGCGCCGGTCGCGGCGGCGATCACATAGCCTCCATGCTGAAACTGTACGGCAGCGCGCTCACCAACCGTCGCCACGAACTCATGATGACCTTGCTCGGTGCCGACGGCCTGGGCTGGGAAGGCCCCGGCTTCAGCGACGCGGCATTGCGCATCACGCGCCAGTGGCTGCGCGCCAAGGGCAACGCCATCGAGGGCGGCACCAATGAAATCCAGCGCAACGTGATCGCCAAGCGCATCCTGGGACTGCCGGAATGACCACCGTGACGCGCTCATCGGCGCTGGTACCGACCGAAGAACAGGAATTGCTGCGGCGCTCGGTACGCGAATTCGCCGCCGCGCGCTTCGACATCGCGCAACTGCGCGCCTGCCGCGATGGCGAAGCTTCAGTGGACGAGCCGTTGGGTTATTCCCGTGCCCACTGGCGCGAGATGGCGGAGCTCGGCTGGACCGGCATCCTGTTCCCGGAGGAGTACGGCGGCCTGGGACTCGGTCATGCCGAGCTCGGCGTGGTGCTCGAAGAACTGGGGCGCCGGCTGCTGCCGCAGCCGTTGCTGTCGACCGTGCTGCTGGCGGGCAACGCCATCCTGCGCGGCGGCAGCGAAGCACAGAAGCAGGCCGTGTTGCCCGGTATCTGCGCCGGCGAGCTGGTGCTGGCATTCGCCTTTCAGGAGCAGGGCCGGTTTGCGCCCTGGCAGGTCGCCATGCGCGCCACCCGCGTTGCCGATGGTTACCGACTCGCCGGCGAGAAGCGCTTCGTGCTCGACGGCCACGGCGCCGATCGGTTGCTGGTGCTCGCCCGCACGTCGGGCGAACCCGGCGAGCGCGGCGGACTGACGCTGTTTCTGCTCGATCCGCAAACCCCGGGCGTTGAATGTGTGCGCACTTCCCTGCTGGATGTGCGCAACGCCGCGCGGATTCGCTTTGCCGATGTCAAGGTATCGGTGAGTCAGGTCGTCGGCGAAGTCGATCGGGCTGCGCTGATTCTCGATCCGGTGTTTGACGGCGCCGCCGCCGGCCTGAGTGCGGAGCTGGTCGGCGTGCTGTCGGAAGCTTTCGAGCGCACCCTGGCGTATCTGAAAATCCGCCGTCAGTTCGGTGCGCTGATCGGCTCTTTTCAGGCCCTCAAACACCGTGCCGCCGACATGTTCTGCGAACGCGAGCTGGCGATGTCGGTGACGCTGGCGGCGCTGCGCGCGCTGGACGCGGGCCGCGCCGACGCCCCGGCATTGGCGAGCGCGGCCAAGGCACGCACCTCGGAGGTGGCCAACCTGATCGGCCGCGAGGCCATCCAGATGTTCGGCGGCATCGGCATGACCGACGAGGAAGAGATCGGGTTTTTCGTGAAGCGCGCCCGTGCCGCCGAGACCACGCTCGGCGATGGCGCGTACCATCGTGACCGCTTCGCGACCCTGAACAATTTCTAAGGATGCTCTGAATAACCACTTAATCGTCGTTCCCGCGCAGAGCCTGCCCTCGCGAAGGCGGGGGCGGGAACCCAGGAATATCAGAGTCTTCTGGATGCCCGCTTCCGCGGGCATGACGGTTATTCAGAGTATCCCTAACTCCAGCCGGTGAGCGACCGGGCGTCAGCACCCCGGTCCGCGGCGCGTTTTTTTTGCAGAGGAAACACCATGAGCGAACTGATTCTGACGCGCGATGCCGGCGCGATCCGCTACCTGACCATGAACCGTCCCGAAAAACTCAATGCGATGAACGACGCACTGGTGGGACAACTCGCCACCGCGCTGCGCACCGCCGAAGCCGATCGCAACGTGGCGGTGATCGTGCTGGCCGGCGCCGGGCGGGCGTTCTGTGCCGGCGCGGATCTGGGTGGCGGCAATCCCGGTGGAGGAAAGGCGGATGGCAAGGCATCCGCAAAAACCGCGCCCGCGGGCCATCGGATCGTCGAACGCCTGGACAATATCATCCGCTTCTACGGGACCATCCAGCGCATGGACACGCCGGTCATCGCCGCGGTGCAGGGCTATGCGATGGGCGGCGGCTGCAATCTCGCGGTGAGCTGCGATCTGGTGGTGGCCGCCGACAACGCCATGTTCGGCTATCCCGAGGTCAAGCTCGGCATGGCCGCGGCCGGGGTGGCGCCGACGCTGGTCCACCAGATCGGCCGCAAGGCCGCGTTCGAGCTGCTGACGTTGTGCAACAACATCGATGCCCGCCAGGCCCTCGCATTCGGCATGATCAACCGGATAGTTCCGGCCGACGAACTGCTGGCCACCGCCAGTGCCATGGCCGAGCAACTCGCCGGCTTCAATCACGATGCCCTGCGCCTGACCAAACAGTTGATTCGCCGCGCTGCCGATCTGCCCTTCGCCCAGGCGCTGGAAGCCGGTCGCGACACCGGTCTTGCCATGCACCTGTTCATGTAGCGCGCACGGATTTTTTTGCCAACTCCACCACGAGACCACGCCATGAACTTCGATATCCCCCAGGATCTTGCCGACTATCTGCTCGAACTCGATGATTTTATCGAGCGCGTGATCAAACCCCTGGAAAACCAGGACGACAACATCCGCTTCTTCGACCATCGCCGCGAGGACGCCCGCACCGACTGGGAGCGCGGCGGCCTGCCCAATGCGGAATGGGAAGCGCTGCTCGAAAAAGCCAAGCGCCTGGCCGATGCCGCCGGCCACTACCGCTATCCAGTAGCCAAAGAGTACGGTGGTCGCGACGGCACCAACCTGGGCATGGCCGTCATCCGCGAGCACCTGGCCAAAAAGGGCCTGGGTCTGCACAACGATCTGCAAAACGAGCATTCCATCGTCGGCAACAATGTGGGTCTGCTGCTGATGCTCGCCTATGGCACCGACGCGCAGAAAGCGGAGTGGGTCGAGGACCTGATGACGGGGAAAAAAAGCTTTGCCTACGGCATCACCGAACCCAACCACGGCTCCGACGCCACCCATATGGAAACCACCGCGGTGCGCGTGGGCGACGAGTGGATCATCAACGGCGAGAAGACCTGGAACACCGGAATTCACAAGGCGCCCTACGATCTGGTGTACACGCGCACCAGCGGCAAGGCCGGCGATGGTCAGGGCATCACCGCGTTTCTGGTGCCCATGAATGCCGAAGGACTGAAGATCGAGGAAATGCTGTGGACTTTCAACATGCCGACGGATCACGGCCGCGTCTCGTTGACCAATGTCCGCGTACCGCACAGCGCGATCCTCGGCGGCGAAGGGCGCGGCTTGCAGGTGGTGCAGCACTTTTTCAACGAGAACCGCATTCGCCAGGCGGCATCGAGCCTGGGCGCGGCGCAATTCTGTATCGATCAGGCCGTCGCCTACGCCAGGGAGCGCAAGCCCTTCGGCAAGCCGCTGTCATCCAATCAGGGCATCCAGTTCCCGTTGGTCGAGTTGCAGACCCGCGCCGAAATGCTGCGCGCGCTGATTCACAAAACCGCCTGGAGCATGGACAAGTACGGCAACTTCTCGGTATCCGACAAGGTGTCCATGTGCAACTACACCGCCAACCGTCTGTGCTGCGAAGCCGCCGACTGGGCGATGCAGGTACATGGCGGTCTGGGCTATTCGCGTCACAAGCCGTTCGAGCATATTTATCGCCATCACCGTCGCTACCGCATCACCGAGGGCGCGGACGAGATTCAAATCCGCCGCATTGCGGGTTATATGTTCGGTTTCATGAGCCAGCAGAAACCCAAGGGCGTGGCTTGATCGGCCGCGTTGACCGCCAACCGAACCTGAGCTTTTTATCGATACTGTTTTTTATCAACCAAAGGGTAGACCACTATGGATGTCGGCGTCGTCATGGCTTTTCAGAGCAGCCACAATCAGCCTCTGAGCGATCTTGAAATTTACCGGAAGGAAGTGGCCATCGCCGAACTGGCCGAGCCGCTCGGCTTCAACTCGATCTGGGGTGTCGAGCACCATTTCACCAACTACACCATGTGCCCGAACCCGCTGCAATTTCTCACCTATATGGCGGGCAAAACCAAAACCATCAAACTGGGTACCGCGGCGCTGATCCTGCCCTGGCACAAGGATCCGCTGCGCATCGCCACCGACATCGCGATGCTCGACAACCTGTCGAACGGCCGCGTGATCGTCGGTCTGGGGCGCGGTCTCGGCCGCGTCGAATACGACGGCTTCGGCGTCGCCATGGACAGTTCGCGCGACCGTTTCAACGAATCGGCACCGATGATTCTGAATGCGCTCGAGACCGGCTACATGGACGCGCACGACGGGGAATATTTCAAACAGATTCGCGTCGCCATCCGTCCCGCGCCCTTCAAGACGTTCAAGGATCGCACCTACATTGTCTCCATGTCGCCGGACACCGTCCCCCACGCGGCGCGTCTGGGTGGCACCATGATGACCTTCGCGGTCGGCCCCTGGACGCAGCGCGCCAAGGACATCAAGCTCTATCGCGAACTGTTCGAGAAGCAGCACAACCGTCCGGCGCCGCCGACCTCGGCCAACATCTTCACGATCTGCGACAAGGACCCGGGCCGCGCCAGGGACATGGCGCACAAGTACATGGGCGACTACTGGGAGTCGGCCATGAAGCATTACGAAATGAAAGGCGAACACTTCGACAACATCAAGGGCTATGAGCATTACGGCCGCTCGGCGGTTGCCATGCGTGAAAATGCCGATCGGGTGACCGAGCAATATGTCGAGCAGCAGATTTACGGCACACCCGAACAGTGCCTGGAAAAACTCAAGGGCATCGAAGACATCGTCGGACCGATCGAACTCAACTGCTTCTTCACCTACGCGGGCATGGACTACGACTATGTGAAGACGGGAATGACGCTGTTCGCGGAAAAAGTACTGCCGGCGCTCAAGAAATGGCAGTACACCGGTAACGCCGCCTGACACCCATCGCGGCGGACGGATGAATTCCGCGAAGGGGCGGCAGGCAACTGTCGCCCCTTTCGCCTGCGGCGATGGACTACCTTGGGGTCCGCCATCCGGGTACGCTTGAAGCGCCGCGCCGATCGGTTCCGCGCGGGGCAACACAATAAATCCGCCAACCGTTGTGAGGAGCACCCGACATGAACCTGGCAGAACTCGAAAAACGCATCGCCCGCCTGGAAGACATCGAAGCCATCAAGCAGTTGAAGGCCCGTTACTGTGAAATTTGCGATGACGACCATAACCCCGACCGGATCGCCTCGGTGTTCGCCCCGGACGGCATCTGGGAAGGCGCCGGCTTCGGCAAGGCGCAGGGTCACGAGGGGATTCGCGAATTGTTCCGGGGTTTCCAGAAACTCATCCGTTTTTCCCAGCACAATGTGATGAACCCGATCATCGAAATCGACGGGGACCGCGCTACCGGCGTCTGGTATTTTCTCGGCCCGTTCACATTTCACAAGGACAACGTCGACAAATGGCTGGCGCTGCGCTATGACGACGACTACGTCAAAATCGACGGCGCGTGGAAATACCAGCATCTGCGCGCAACGGTGCGCCTGAATGGCGAGCGGTAGCAATCCGGCGGCATCCGGATGCTTTGCAAGTTCCGGGTTTCCGCCCCCCGCTTTCGAGGAGACGGGCGCCGCGCGGGAACGACAGATGAGTCGCCATTCAGCCTGACTTCGACCCGATGTCGATTGCGTCAGGCATCGTCCCGGGTTTCGCGCGATCCCCACAGCGCCGCGAGCGTGAGCAGCGCGGCGCCGGAAAGATACCAGCCGACCGTATGCACGCCGTAGCGGGTCGCGAGCCAGGTGGCAATGTAGGGCGCCAGGGAGGCGCCGAAAATACCCGCCAGATTGAAGGTGAGCGAAGCGCCGGTATAACGCACCAGGGTTGGAAACTGCTCGCTCAGCATGGTACCGATCGGCCCGTAAGTGAGGCCCATCAAGCCCAGCCCCAGTGCCATGAACAGGATCACCCGTGCCTCGCTGTCGGCGCCGAGCAGGGGCGCGAACAGCAGCCCGAACAGCGCGATGCCGATGCTCGCGGCCATCAATACGCGGCGGCGGCCGTGACGATCGGCGAGACGGGCCGAAATCGGAATGCCGAGAGCAAAAAACACAATGCCGAACAACTGGATCAGCAACAGCCGCTCGCGGGAAAAATGCAGCGCGGTGGTGCCCCAGGTGAGGGTGAATACCGTCATCAGATAAAACAGCACGAATGTGCAGAGCGCCATCAGCGTTCCCCGTGCCAGCATCCCCTTGTGGTCGCGCAACACCGTGAAAAGCGGCAGCCGCTCGCGTTCCTGGGCAGCGAGCGCACGCCGAAACACCGGGGTTTCCTGCAGGTTCAGACGCACCCACAGACCGACCACCACCAGGATGCTGCTGGCCAGAAAAGGCACGCGCCAGCCCCAGTGGAAAAACTGCGCATCGTCGAGAAAATGCGTGAGCAGCAGGAATGAGCCGCCCGAGAGGATGAAACCGACCGGTGCGCCCAGTTGGGGAAACATCCCGTACCAGGCGCGCCGGCCCGGCGGTGCGTTTTCGGTGGCCAGCAAAATCGCGCCGCCCCATTCCCCGCCCAGCCCCAGGCCCTGCCCGAAGCGGCACAGCGCGAGCAGCAGGGGTGCCGCCACGCCGATCTGGGCATAAGTCGGCAACAGGCCGATGGTCACCGTGGACAGTCCCATGGTCAGCAAGGCCGCCACCAGGGTCGCCTTGCGACCGATACGGTCGCCGAAATGCCCGAACAGCGCCGATCCCAGTGGCCGGGCAAAAAAGGCGAGGGCAAAGGTCGCGAGGGACTGCAACATCGCCGTGGCGGGATCCCCCGCCGGGAAAAACAGCCTGGGGAAAACCAGTACCGCGGCGGTGGCGTAAATATAGAAATCGAAAAATTCGATGGCGGTGCCGATCAGGCTCGCGAACAGGATTTTTCCCTTGCCGTTACCGACTGGCGTGTGGCGAGAGGGGAGCGTTTCACGCATCGCGATTCCTTGGGGTCGGGCCGGGCACAGAGGCCGGCATTGTACGGAGCGGCGCGAGTCAGGACACGCGCGCCCGGCGTCTGATCGGCAGGATGGGCGACAAACAGCGACGCAGGTCCCGGCAAGGCGGCCAGGGCGATCCGGAACCGCGGGGCGCCGGCCACGCCGGGCGGGATCGGGATCGCCCCAGCCCCGCGGCCAGCCGTGTTTTCAGGGCGATCCGGCGCCCGCCACGACCACGCGCGTGGTCTCGATGCGCGACGCCCGCATGCCCTTGCCGATGTCTTTCATCTCGCCGGCAAAGGTGAGGCAGTAAAGAGTCTTCATATCGGCCCCGCCCAGGGTGCAGGCCACCGCGCGGCGTGTGCCGGAGGAAATCACATCGGTGATCGCGCCGCCGTCGCGCACCCGCACGAAGGCGTTGTTGGCGAAGGCCGCTACCCAGATGGCGCCCTCGGCATCCAGCGTGATGCCGTCCGGCGTGTAGTCGCCCAGGTCGGCGAACACCCGCTGTCCGCTCAGGGAGCCGTCGGCTTCGATGGTGAAGGCGGCCAGGCGCTTGCCCCAGCTCTCCGCCACCACCAGGGTGCGGTTGTCCGGCGTCACCACCGGGCCATTGGGAAAGTGCAGGCCATCCGCCACCACCCGCGCCTTGCCGTCCGGGGTCACCAACACCAGGTTGCCGGGCTTGAATTTGGCGCCGCCGAACAGGTCGTAGCCCATGCTGCCCACATAGGCGTTGCCGCGCCGGTCCACCACCATGTCGTTGATTTCGCCTTCGACCAGATGCGCGACGCTGGCGTGCTGGACCAGGCGGCCGTTCTCGACCCGCTGCAGGCTGCGGTCTTTCATCGACACCACCAGCGGGGTACCGTCCGGCAGAAAGCCGATTCCGGACGGCCGGTTGGGTACTTCCACACACACTTCCCGCGCGCCCTGTTCGTTCAGGGTGTAGACCTTTTTACCGTTGACATCCGAGATCCAGAGTTTTCCGAAGCGCCAGCGCGGGCCTTCGAGAAACACGAAATCATCGGCAAACACACTGAGGACATGGTTGGTCATGGGGGTTGCTCCGGGTTTGTTATAGGTCTTGGCGCAGAGCCTAAGCCAAACCATGCCGCGACCGCCAGCGCCGGTTCAGGCATAAATGCTTCTGGCGGGCGGGGAAAACCCGGGTCTAGACTCCGACGGACTCGACTTTTCATCCACAGACCATCGACATAAAAACAGGAGATACACCATGACAGCAGCCAAGTCGGCCATTGCGGCCAGCGATTTCAGTGCCCGCAACGAGCGCATCACGCGGGATTTCTTCAAGGCCTGGGAGCGCAAGGACGTGGACGCCATCGTCGCGGCCTTCGCCCCCGAGGGCGTCTACCACAACATTCCGTTCGCGCCGGTGAAGGGACAGGCGCAGATTCGCAAGGCGGTGGAAAAATTTGTCGCCGCCGGCGACGACATGACCTTCGATCTGCTGCGGGTGGTGGTGGCGGGCGATACCGTGGTGACCGAGCGTGTCGACGGCTGGACGCACAAGGGCGAGCGCCGCTCGTTGCCGGTGATGGGCATTCTGGAGTTCGACGCCGCCGGCAAACTCACCGGCTGGCGCGAATACTTCGACGTGAAGACGTTTCAGGGCGCCGCCTGAAAACAGCGGTGCGCCTGTCAACCGCTGACGGGTGCCGATAGCAAGCACAAGCCCTGTCGTGTCCGATGTTGCGGGGGATGGCCGCGCGGTATGGCCGGTCCGCGACTTTCGGCGCGCGCCGTCCGCGCACGGATGCCGCGCGCAAGGGCGCTGGTGTCACATACCGGTCATTGGCGGTGGTTAGCGTGGGGACCCCACAACTTTCGGGAGTCCCCACCATGTTGCGATGCCGCCGACTGCCGTTGACCCTGGCGCTGCTTGTCCTCGCCGCGCCGCTGCACGCGCTCGATATCCTGATTACCAACGACGATGGTCTGTCCGCCAACGTGCGTGCCCTCTATCAGGCACTGCGCACTGAAGGCCACGAGGTCATGGTGTCCGTGCCCTGTCGCAATCAGAGCGGGCAGGGCGCGGCGCTGAATTTTCTGCGGCCGGTCGGACCATTGACCGCGGACTGTGTCGGCGGGATCGCCCACGTCGGCGCTCCGGGAGTCGGCAGCGATGCCGGCGATGCCGATCTCCATTACGTCGATGGCACTCCGGTGATGGCGCTGCTGTACGGGCTGGATCTGTTGGCGGAACCGCGTTGGGGCCACCAGCCGCAACTGATCATTTCGGGGCCGAACGAGGGCAACAACACGGGCCTGGTGAATCCCAGTTCCGGCACCGTCAACAACGCCGTCTACGGAATCAATCGGGGCGTTCCCTCGGTTGCGGTCAGCGCCGATGGCGATACCGCCAACAATCCCGTGCTCGCCGCCGAAACCGCGCGGATCGTGTTGAAGCTGGTGGACGAACTGGAACGGCGCGCAGGGCATGGGGCATTGCTCCCCGCTGGCACCGGCCTCAACGTCAACGTGCCCAGGTTCGCCGCCGGCGAAGGCGACAGCCTGCCGTTCGCGCGGGCGGTGGTCGGCACTTATTCCACGGTGTCGCCGATATTCGTCGCAAACCTCGCGGCCGATCCGGTGGCCTCGGCGCGCGGCATCACCGCCGCGCTGCCCGGCATTTCGTTCACGTCGATGGATGCGGCGACGGCGGAATCCAACAGCGAGGCGCTGCTGGTCGGGCAGGGCAAGATTGCGGTGAGCGTGATCGAAGGCAATTTCGGCGCCGGTCCCGTGGACAGGTCGCGGGCGCTGCTGCGTGTCAACGGTTTGTTCAAACCCTAACAGGTTGCTGAAAAACTGCTGCGGGCACCATCTGCTTCGTTGCGCGGTGCTCGCTCCCTCGCCTATCGACTTGATATGTCTCGGTCGCTGCGCGCCGTGCGCCTCGCATCTGGCCCCCTCGCGACGTTTTTCAGCAACCTG
>CAMTUJ010000018.1:0-46577 GCA_947084925.1 uncultured Gammaproteobacteria bacterium | reverse complement strand
CCGACCACCATCATCCCGTGAACGTCACGTCATTCCCGCGCCGGCTCCGGCGGCGCCTGGACCCCGGCGCAGGCCGGGGTGACGGGACCCGACCACCGTCATTCCGGTGAACGTCACGTCATTCCCGCGAAAGCGGGAATCCAGTTACCGCGATATCTCCGGACCAAGCGTTATTCCGCGCACGCCTCAAACCGTTTCATGAACGGGATTCCATTGCGCCGACGGCGGCCGGGCCGACGTCGCGTTCAGTGCGCCATGCCATGCGATACAGACCCGGCAGTATCAGCAGCGTCAGCAACGTGGACGAGATGATGCCGCCGATCACCACCGTCGCCAGCGGGCGTTGAACTTCGCTTCCGATACCGGTATTGAACGCCATGGGCACGAAGCCCAGCCCCGCCACCAGCGCCGTCATCAGCACCGGACGCAGGCGTGTCAATGCACCCTCGATGATCGCTTCGTCCAGCCCGCGGCCGTCCCTGCGCAGGCCGCGAATGAAGCTGACCATCACCAGACCATTGAGCACCGCGACACCGGACAGCGCGATAAAGCCCACGCCCGCCGAGATCGACAGGGGAATATCGCGCAGCCACAGCGCCAGCACTCCCCCGGTCAACGCCAGAGGCACGCCGCTGAAGATCACCAGTGCATCGCGCAGCGAACCAAACGCCAGCAACAGCAGGCCCAGGATCACCGCCAGCGTCACCGGCACCACCACGGACAGGCGCTTTGACGCGGATTGCAGCTGCTCGAAGGTACCGCCATAGTCCAGCCAGTAGCCCGCGGGCAGATCCACCTGACCGTCTACCCGCTGCCGTACCTCGGCCACGAAACTGCCGAGATCGCGTCCGCGCACGTTGGCGGTGACCACCACCCGGCGTTTGCCCTGCTCGCGGTTGATCTGATTGGGGCCGGGCGCGATGGCCACGTCGGCCACTTCCCGCAGCGGCACATAGCCGCCGTTGGGCAACGGCACCGTGATCTGCTCCAAAGTGCGCGGATCGGCGCGCAGGGCGTCGGGCAGGCGCACCACGATCTGGAAGCGACGGTCACCCTGAAACAGCGTGCCGGCGGCGCTGCCGCCAAAGGCAGTGGCGGCCACCGCCTGCACATCCGCGACCGAG
The DNA here is from genome assembly GCA_947084925.1 of uncultured Gammaproteobacteria bacterium. Taxonomy (GTDB): domain Bacteria; phylum Pseudomonadota; class Gammaproteobacteria; order Pseudomonadales; family Porticoccaceae; genus JAGPUQ01. Next base: position 45,453 of record CAMTUJ010000018.1, on the reverse strand, counting down.
ATCCCGTAGCGCGCCAGCAGCGCCCGGCGCGGCGTGATGGTCATGACCGGAAGTCCGGTGGTCTGCTCGGTTTTCACATCGGCCGCGCCGGGAACCCGGGACAGTACCGCCTCCACCTGTTCCGCGGCCTGGTTGAGGACATCCAGATCATCGCCATACACCTTCACCGCGAGATCGGAGCGCACGCCGGAGATGAGTTCGTTGAAACGCATCTGGATCGGTTGCGTGAATTCGTAATTATTGCCCGGGACGCGCGTGACGGTGGCCTCCAGGTCCGCGACCACCTGCGCCTTCGGCTTGCGCGGATCGGGCCATTGCGCGCGAGGTTTGAGTATCACAAAGGTATCGGCAACCGACGGCGGCATCGGATCGGTCGCCACCTCCGCCGTGCCCAGCTTGGCGAAGACTCGCTCCACTTCCGGCAGTTTTTTGATTTCCGCTTCCAGGACTTGTTGCATTCCCACCGCCTGCCCGAGCGAGGTGCCGGGAATGCGCAGGGCATGCAGCGCGATATCGCCTTCATCCAGACTCGGAATGAATTCACTGCCCATGCGCGCGGCCAACAGTCCGCACGCCACCACCAGGGTTGCCGCGGCGATGGTCAGCACCACGCGCCCTTTCAGTGCGGCGCGCAGCAGCGGGGCATAAGCGCTGGCGGCAACGCGCAGGACCGGGTTTTGGCGCTCGGAGATTTTTCCACTCAGCAGCAGCGCCACCGCCGCCGGTACGAAGGTGAACGCGAGCACCAGTGCCGCCACCAGCGCCATCACCACGGTTGCCGCCATGGGATGGAACATCTTGCCTTCCACGCCGGTCAGCGCGAACAGCGGAATGTAGACCGCCGTGATGATGCCGACCCCGAACAGGCTCGGGCGGATCACTTCGCTGGTGGATTCGTACACCGTTGCGAGCCGCTCCTTCAGGGTCAGCGCGGCATTGCCCCGCTGTGCCTCGGCGAGCCGGCGAACGCAGTTTTCGACAATGATGACGGCGCCATCGACGATCAGACCGAAATCGAGCGCGCCGAGCGACATCAGGTTGGCGCTGACCTGGTTGTGCACCATGCCGGAAATCGTGGCGAGCATCGCCAGCGGAATCACCGCCGCGGTAATCAGCGCCGCGCGCAGATTGCCCAACAGCGCGAACAGCACCACCACCACCAGCAGGGCGCCTTCCAGCAGGTTTTTCGTGACGGTGTCGAGCGTCCTGTCGACCAGCGTGGTGCGGTCGTAGACGGCGCGGGCCTCGATCCCGGGCGGCAGACTCTTCTGGATGGTTTCGAGCTTCGCCGCCACGGCGCGGGACACCGTGCGGGAGTTTTCTCCCACCAGCATGAAGACCGTGCCTAACACCACCTCCTCGCCGTCCATGGTGGCGGCCCCGGTGCGCAGCGCCCCGCCCCAGCCGATCTCGGCGACTTCGCCCAGGGTCAGGGGTGCGCCGTTGATGATGGTCACCACCACCCGGCGCACATCGTCGAGACTGGTCACCTGACCCGGTGAGCGGATCAGATACTGGGCGCCGTTGCGCTCGATATAGCCCGCGCCCCGGCTGGCATTGTTGTTGGCGAGCGCCGTCGTCACGTCGTCGAGCGTCAGGCCATAAGCCAGCAGGCGGGCGGGAAGCGGCGCCACCACCACCTGGCGTTCCTGGCCGCCGATGCTGTTGACTTCGGTCACTCCCGGCACCTTCGCCAACTGCGGGCGCACGATCCAGCGCATGGCGTCGTGCAGATCGAACGCGGTGAGCGCCGTGCCGTCCGCCGCGCGCGCATCTTGCGCGCGGTCCACGGTGAACATGAAGATTTCGCCGAGGCCGGTCGCAATCGGCCCCAGGCTCGGCTCCAGTCCGGTCGGCAACTGACTCTTCACCTGCTGGACGCGCTCACCGACGAGCTGGCGCGCAAAATAAATATCGGTGCCGTCCCGGAACACCACCGTCACCTGCGACAGACCGTAGCGCGACAGCGAGCGGGTGTATTCCAGACCGGGCAGGCCCGCCATCGCGTTTTCGACCAGATAGGTCACGCGCTGCTCGGCTTCCAGCGGCGAATATCCGGGCGCTTCGGTATTGATCTGCACCTGGACGTTGGTGATGTCCGGCACCGCATCGATGGGCAGACGAAAAAAATTGTAGACGCCGAAAGCGGCCACGATCAGTGCCGCGGCCAGCACCAGCCAGCGCTGGCGAATTGAAAAACGCAGCATGTGTTCAATCATGGTCTGATCCTAGTGATCGTGCGAAGCGCCGGACTTTTCGATGTCCGCCTTCACCAGATAGGAGTTGGCGATCACGATGCGGGCACCGGGCTTGAGGCCGCTCAGCACTTCGACGTTCACTCCGTCATTGCGGCCCAGCGCCACGGGCTGCGCCTGAAAATGGTCGTCGTCGGCCACAAACACCACATCCCAGTCGCGGAAGGATTGCAGCGCGGCAACCGGCACCACCAGTGACACCGGGGTCTCGCCGACGGTGACATGGGCGTTGACGAACTGCCCGGGTGTCCAGCGCCCATCCTGGTTATCGAGCACCACGCGGGCGGTCAGCGCCTGGTTGCCGGTGCCGACCGGCGCGACATAGCCAATCCGGCCAACGCCGTGCGCCACGCCATCCGCCGCCGCGACCGCGACCGCCTGACCGTTGCTCAGGCGGTTGCGGTCGCGCGGAAAAACATTCAGCTCCGCTTGTACGCTGGAGAAATCGGCGATGCCGAACAGCGGCGCGGCGCCGGCGGATTCGCCGGGATTGATCGCGCGCGCGGCGATGGTGCCGGCAATCGGCGCCGTCACCGTATACACCTGCAAGCTCTCGTTGCTCTCGATGGTGGCGAGCGTCTGTCCCGCGCGGACGCCATCGCCAACCCGAACGGCGACGCTGCGCACAATGCCGGGAAAGCGCGCGGTCACGTCGCGCAGCCGCTCCGGATTGGGCTCGATGCTGCCGTAGAGGGCGAGGGTTTCGCGCAGCACGCCGCCGCCGACCGGCGCGGTCTCCATGCCGGCGGCAGCGACCATGTCCGCGGCGATGACCACCGCGCCTTCCGGCGAGTCGTAATGCCACTCATGAGTCTTGCCGGCATGGGTCGCGGTTACCTTCACCGCAAATGAATGCGGCTCGTAGACTTCAGCGGGACTCAGCAGGTAATCGTCTTTCGGCGCGAAAACGTGTTCGTCGATCACGCCGCCCGGCAGGCCATCGATGCGACGCAGCTCGACCCTCGCCTGCACTTCGGCCAACGGCAACGGCTTGCCCGCCTGCCGCGGATAAAGCCGGAATTCCGGCGGGACGCCGCGTTCGAAAATGGCGAGTTCGAGGGCAAAGTCACCGTCGGTGAGCATACGCCCGCCGTGCGGACCTTTGACGACGGCAGCGACTGTATTCTTTTCGCCGTGCGCGGTTTCACTCTTCGGGTTTTTTCCGGCATCGCAAGCGCCCAGCCACAGCGGCAAGGCGAACAGCAGGGAAAGAGAAAACAGTTTCTGGTTCATGGGCGGTCTCGTCAGTTGCTGTCGGCAAGCGGCTCGGCGGTGAGGCGCTCGATTTCGGTACGATAGTTGTGGGCGTTGGCGGCCGCTTCGATCAGGCTGCGCTGTATGTCGATGAACTCGCGCTGCGCCGCCACCCATTCGAGATAGCCGTAGCGGCCGCGCTCGTAGGCGTAGCGGGTTTGCGTCAACACATCGTTCATTTCCGGCAGTACGGTGTCGCGCAGCAGCGCGGTTTCGGTAATCGCGTGTTTCAATTCCTGATGCAACTCGAACAGTTGCGCCTCGGCCCGCACTTCCGCCGCGCGGCGCTCGGCATCGGTACGTCCGCGCAGCGCTTGCGTCTCGGCAATAGCGGGCTCGGCGTGACGCCCGGCAAACAGCGGTACCGAAATCCCGAGCACCACGGCCGGGTCGTCCGATCCTTCCAGGTGGCGAATACCCCCGCTGATCTGCACGTCGGGAGTACGCCGGGTCTGCGCCAGACGTATCTCGGCATCGCGCAGCCGCGCCTCGCTGGCGAAGCGTACAAAGTCGGGATTGGCGTGCAGGCGCTCCACCAAAGTGGCGAAAGCCAAGGGTTCTGGCATCGCATAGAGATCGGCCGTGACCGCGCCGAAGTCGGCGTGGTTTTCTCCCCACTGGGCGGCGAGCCGGCGCCGGGAAGTCAGCAATTCGTGCTCGGCATGTTCCTGCTCGACCCTGGCTCGCGCCAGCAGGATGCGGGCGCGGTGCAGCTCGGCCTCTGGAGACTTCGCCGCCGTGACGCGCTGCTCCACCGCGGCAACGGTTTGCAGGGCCAGCTCGGTCACGGTGCGGGTGAGCGCGATCTGTTCCTGATCCGCGGCAACGTGGATGAAACGGCGCGTGACTTCCGCCAGCACGTCGAGTTGCGCGGCCTGACGCGCGACGATGATCGCGTCGCGTCCGGATTGCGCAAGCGCGCCGCGCGCCGCGCGCTTGCCGCCAAGCTCGATCACCTGCGCCAGCGAAAACGTGGCCTCAACCGCGTCCACGCCCTGGAAATCACCGGTACCGGCGATGTTTTCCAGCGCCACGTTCAGCGTCGGCGCCGGCCGCAGATCCGCCTGGCGGCCACGCGCGTCCTGCGCGCGCAGGGAGAAACCAAAGGCTTCAAGCTCCGGATTGTGCGCCAGGGTTCGGGCAATCGCCGCGCGCAGGGTGAGCGCCGCGGCGGCGGTCGGTGGCGGCTCGTCGAGCGCCAGGGCATGGACCGACCACCCGAGGGCCGACAGCGCAATCAGCGTCGTCGCCAACCACTGTTTCCTGAAGACCTGTACCGAACTCCGCGCTGATCCGCGCGGCAACAAATACCATCGCATCGAACTGCCTCCTCAAATGGAAAACGTTCGGCGAGACAAGCCCGTTCAGGCTGAAGTGCCAGGGATCCTCTGAATAACCGTCATGCCCGCGGAAGCGGGCATCCAGAACGCCCTGATATTCCTGGGTTCCCGCCGACGCGGGAACGACGCTTACGTGGTTATTAAGAGCATCCCAGGCTGTAACTGACGGTCCGATCTCGCCTGGTCAGACGAGATGGCGCCAGTTGGGACGTTCGAGGTTGCCGGGAGGCAGGGAAAGGTAGATCAAGGCATCGCCGCGCGGGAAAAGCTGGGGCGATTTGCGGGCAGAGATATCAACTGTACTCAACAAACCGAGAAAACCCGACAGATGGTTGTGCTCGTGATCGAGGTGCAACGGTCCGGTGGCGCCGTGGGATTTGTCGGCTTCCGACGCGTGCGCATCATGGTCGTGCGCGTTCGCATCCTCATGGTGGCCAAAATGCGGTGCTCCCCCTTGGTCGTGCGCGCAATAGTCCACGGTCGCGGCCGCCGCCCAGGAAACCTGGAGTGGCAGCAGGGAGAGCAGAAACAGGATCAGCCAGCGACGCATGGGCGCAGCCTATCGCTTCGAGATTTTGGTAACAAGCAAAATCGCCGATCGAACCGCGGATACCGCCCGCTATGGGTGACCGTGCCGATGATGCGCATCGGGAAAATGCGCATGCTGGTGCGCCAGCGCCGCGTGGCGATGACGGTGCGTGTGGCGGACTCCCGGCGCGACCGGTACTTCGTGACTGTGCTGGTGGTGAAGATCGTGCACATGCGCGTGTTCGTGCTCCAGCACTTCGTGAAGGTGTTGGTGACGATGCCTTTCCGTCAGGTGCAGCCATAACCCGAGCGCCATGAGCGCCCCGGCCGACAGCAGGCGCGCCGTCGGCGCTTCGCCCAGCAGCGGCAATGCGATGAGCGCGCCGACGAACGGCGCCACCGAAAAATAAGCGCTGGTGCGCGCGGTGCCGAGGTGGCGCAAGGCGACCACGAACAGCACCAGACTCAATCCGTAGCAGGCCCAGCCCAGCACCACGGCCGCCGCCACGGTTGCCGCCAGCGGCCAGCGATCGACCACCAGCACCGCAATCCCCAGGTTGACCGCGCCCGCGGCCCAGCCCTTGCAGGCGGCGATCCAGGTCGCATCGGTGAGCGCCACCTTGCGCGTCAGGTTGTTATCCAGCGCCCAGCCCAGGCCCGCGCCCAGCACCGCGAGCGCCGGCCACAAGGCGCCGAAGCGCGCCTCGCCCGGCCAGGCCAGCACCAGCGCGCCGACGACGATGGCCGCCATGCCGAGCGCGATGCGGCGATCGAAGTTTTCGCGAAACACGAACCACGCCAGCAACGCGGTGAACACGGTTTCGGCATTCAGCAGCAGGGCAGCGCCGGAAGCCGGCAGCGCCGACAATCCGTACATCAGCAGCACCGGCGCGACCACGCCACCGGCAACGATGGCGCCGGCAAGCCAGCGCCATTCGCCCGGCTCCAGACGAACCGCTGCCCCGGGCCGGGTCAGGCGCATCAGTGAAAGTCCGATCCCGGCACCGAGATACAGCAGACCGGCCAGCAGCCAGGGACTCAGCGCGCCCAGCAGCAGCTTGGCGAACGGCACGCTGGCGCCGAACAGGGCGGCGGCGCCGAGGGCCGCCGCTACGCCGGGTGAGCGCGATCCCGGCGGCGTCGCAAGCTCTGTCATTCTGTTTCCCCGCTGTAAGCGTTTCGCTCTCGATCCTGGAACCTCAGTGCCGCATTCTATAAATACGGTCACGAATCAAGCGGTGGTGTCATTCCCACTCGCACACTCCCCCCTGGACTCGCGCCTCCCAACCACTGCGGGGGTTTCTGGATTCCCGCCTGCGCGGGAATGACAAACTGGCGGATTCCCGCCGGCGCGGAAATAACGGTACTTAGCGTCGGGACGCTAGCACGACGATCAACGCAAACCCGGCGGCAGCGAAAACCGGATGCCTTCGCGGATACCCGCGCTTTCGGACACCTCATCCACGCCCAGTTCGGTGAGGCGGGCAACCACGTCGCCAACGAGTTTTTCCGGCGCCGAAGCGCCCGCCGTCAGGCCGATGGTCGTGACGCCGGCTAGCCAGAGCGGATCGATCTCGGCGGCGCCGTCGATGAGGTGGGCGCGGGCGCCACAGCGCTCGGCGAGTTCTTTCAGGCGCGTCGAGTTCGAGCTGTTGGGCGAGCCCACCACCAGTACCAGTTCGCATTCGAGCGCGAGTTGCTTGACCGCGTCCTGACGATTCTGGGTGGCGTAGCAGATGTCGTCCTTGCGCGGGCCATCGATGGCCGGGAAGCGCGCTTGCAGGATTGCAACGATGCGCGCGGTGTCGTCTATCGACAGCGTGGTCTGGGTGACATAGGCGAGATTGTCGGGCTGGGCGACTTCCAGCTTCCGGGCGTCGGCTTCATCCTCGACCAGATAGATGGTGCCGCGCGCGCTGCGGTACTGACCCATGGTGCCCTCGACCTCGGGATGGCCGCGATGGCCGATCAGCACGCAGTCGCGCCCGTCGTGGGCGCAGGCGGCCACTTCGACATGCACCTTGGTGACCAGGGGACAGGTCGCGTCGAACACGCGCAACCCGCGCGTGCCGGCATCTTCGCGCACCGCTTGCGACACGCCGTGGGCGCTGAAAATGACAGTGCCGTCCGCCGGCACCTCGTCCAGTTCCTCGACGAAGATCGCGCCGCGCCGACGCAAACTTTCCACTACATATTTGTTGTGGACGACTTCGTGGCGCACATGAATCGGCGCGCCGAAGCGATCGAGCGCGCGCTCGACGATTTCGATGGCGCGATCCACGCCGGCGCAAAAACCGCGCGGATTGGCGAGCAAGAGTTTCACGATGCCACCTGCTCGGCAGCGGCGACCGCGCGGATGGCGACGGCGAACACCAGCGTCTTGCCGGCCAGCGGATGATTGAAATCGACCGTGACCCGGTCCCCCGCCACCGCCGTCACCACGCCGGGTAACTGGCCGGAGGCGGCATCGGTGAAGGTGACGACCAGCCCGGGCGTCAGGTCCATTTCGGCGGGAAAACGGCGCTTGGGCAGAGTCATCACGTTGGCTCGCTGGTGCGCGCCGAAACCCTGTTCCGCAGGCACTTCAAAGCGCCGCTCGTCGCCCGCGCGCAGGCCGAGCAGCAGCCGCTCGAAACCTTCCGGGAGATTGCCGTCGCCGATCACGAGCTGCGCCGACGCGCGGTCGAAATTGCTGTCCACCACGGCGCCGTCGCTCAACTCGATGGCGAAATGCAACGCGACCGTCGCGCCCGGGCCAATCGAAACGTTGCCGTCGCCGCTCATTCAGCGCGCGTCCGGTGGCGGAATGCATCCAGAATCAACAGCGCGGCGCCGACCGTGATCGCCGAGTCGGCGATGTTGAAAACGGGCCAGTAGAGATCCTGGTAATGAACCTGAATGAAATCCACCACATAACCATAGCGCAAGCGATCGCCGAGATTGCCGATCGCGCCGCCCAGCACCAGCGCCAGCCCCAGGCCCTGTAATCGCGCGGCACGCGGCAGGCGCCGCAAGGCAACCACAATCGCCACACTCACCGCCAGCGCGATGCCGCCCAGCAGCCAGTGCTGCCAACCGCCCGCCTCGCTCAGCAGGCTGAACGCCGCGCCGCGATTGTGCAGCAGGGTGAGATTGAACAGCGGCGTGATGACGCGCGGCACGCCGTAATCGAGCAGGCTGCTCGCCAGGCTCTTGGTCCACCAGTCGAGTCCGACGACCAGCGCGGCGACCAGATAACAGCGCAGCAACTGTGCCCTGCCGAAAGTCGCGGTCGAATCCATCGCGAAGCTCATTCAGGCGATGCGCCGGAGTTCACCGGCACCGGCGACGTTTGTCACGCAGCGTTCGCACAGCTCCGGATGCTCGGCACAACGGCCGACACTGTCGCGGTGATGCCAGCAACGCACGCATTTGGCCTGCGTGGAAGGCACCAGCGCCACCTTCAGTCCCGCCAGGCCGGTGTCGTGGCTCCCGGCCGGCGCCGCGGCGAGTGGTTGCACCCCGGCCGCCGACGTCAGCAGCACGAAGCGCAATTCATCGCCCAGCTTGTCGAGCAGGGCATGCAGTGTGGCGTCCACATAGAGCACCACTTCGGCATCCAGCGAGCCGCGCACCCGTCCCGCGTTGCGCTGTTCTTCCAGGGTTTTGTTGATGGCTTCCTTGACGCGCATCACCTGCGCCCAGTCGTCGCGGGAGAACAGTTCGCCTTCCCCCAGACTCGGCAACGGAAACCATTCGGCCAGCAGCACCGAATCCGCGCGCGCGCCGGGCAGGCACTGCCAGATCTCCTCGGCGGTGAAGCTCAGAATGGGCGCGATCCAGCGCACCAGGGCTTCGGCGATCTGATGCAGAGCGGTCTGGGCGGAGCGCCGCGCCAGGCTGTCGCGCTGGCAGGTGTACTGGCGGTCCTTGATGATGTCGATATAGAAACCGCCCAGATCCGCGACGCAGAACTGATGCAGTTTCTGATAAATGTGGTGAAAGCCGTAATCCTGGTAGCGGGCCGCGATCTCGTCCTGCAGCAGGCGCGCGCGATCCACCGCCCAGCGGTCGAGATGCAGGAGCTGGTCGAAGGGCACCGTGTCGCGTGCGGGATCGAAGCCTTCCAGATTGGCGAGCAGATAACGCAGCGTGTTGCGAATGCGACGATAGGAATCCGCCGTGCGCTTGAGGATTTCATCGGACACCGACAGCTCGCCGCTGAAATCCGTCGCCGCCACCCACAGGCGCAGCACGTCGGCGCCGAGTTCGTTGATCACCTGCTGGGGCGCCACCACGTTGCCCAGCGACTTCGACATCTTGCGGCCCTGGGCGTCCACGGTGAAGCCGTGGGTCAGCACCGCCCGGTACGGCGCATTGCCATTGATGGCGACCGCGGTCTTGAGGGACGACTGGAACCAGCCGCGATGCTGGTCGGAACCTTCCAGATAGAGATCCGCGGGATAGCGCAGTTCGGGCCGGCGCTCCAGCACCGCCGCGTGGCTGACGCCGGAGTCGAACCAGACATCCAGGGTATCCGTGACCTTGCGGTAGTGCGCGGCGTCCGCGCCCAGCAGTTCCGCCGGGTCGAGGTCGTGCCAGGCATCCATGCCATTTTCCTCGACGCGCAGGGCGACGGCTTCGATCAGACGCTGGGTATCGGGGTGCGGCTCACCGCTGTCGGCGTGGACGAACAGCGCGATCGGCACGCCCCAGGTGCGCTGGCGCGACACGCACCAGTCGGGACTGTTGGCGAGCATGGCTTCCATCCGCGCCCGGCCCCAGTCGGGGTACCAGGCCACCTTGGCGACTTCGGCAAAGGCGGTGTCGAGCAGACCCTGCGTGTGCATGCCAATGAACCACTGCGGCGTCGCCCGGTAGATCAGCGGCGTCTTGGTGCGCCAGCAGTGCGGATAACTGTGCACGATTTTCTCGCAGGCGAGCAACGCGCCGCGTTCGCGCAGCAGTTCGACGATGGGTTCATCGACCTTGTAGACATGCTGGCCGGCGAAATACTCGACCCGGTCGCGAAACACGCCGTGGTCGTCGAGATAATCGAGGGTGCCGATCCCGTAGGGGACGGACACCGTGAAGTCTTCCACGCCGTGGTCGGGCGCGGTGTGCACGGCGCCGGTACCCGCATCCAGGGTGACGTGCTCGCCCAGAATCACCGGCACTTCGCGCGCGTAAAACGGATGCCGGAGTCGCAGGCCTTCGAGGCGAACGCCCGTGCAGGTGGCGAGCACCTCGGCGTCGGCGCCGCCGATGCGCGTCATGACGCCGGCCACCAGTTCCCGCGCCAGCAGCAGGCGGCGCGGCGCGCCCTGCATCCGGCACTGCACCAGGGCGTAGTCGATATCGGGACCGAAACAGACCGCCTGGTTGGCGGGCAGCGTCCAGGGCGTGGTGGTCCAGATGGCGACCGCGATCGTGCCTTCCCCCTGCAAGCCGCCCAGCACCTCGGCCAGCGCGGCCGCATCCACGACCGGAAAGGCGACGTCGATGGCGAACGAGGTTTTGTCGTGGTATTCGACTTCGGCTTCGGCGAGTGCCGACGCGCCCACCACGCTCCAGTACACGGGCTTGTAGCCGCGCACCAGATGGCCGTTGGCGGCGACGCGCCCGAGCGCGCGGATGATGTCGGCTTCGTAGCGGTAATCCATGCTCAGGTAGGGATTGTCCCAGTCGCCGAGCACGCCGAGGCGGATGAAGTCGCGGCGCTGGCGCTCGACCTGGCTCGCCGCGTACTCCCGGCATTTGGCGCGAAACGCCCGGGCGTCGAGCTTCTGCCCGGCCTTGCCCCACTTCTGCTCCACCTGATGCTCGATGGGCAGGCCATGGCAGTCCCAGCCCGGCACATAGGGCGCGTCGTAACCCGCCAGCGTGCGCGCCTTGACGATGATGTCTTTCAGGATCTTGTTGACCGCGTGCCCGATGTGGATATCGCCGTTGGCATAGGGCGGGCCGTCGTGGAGGATGAATTGTTCGCGCCCGGCGCGCGCGGCGCGAATGCGGCCATAGATGTCGGCTGTCTGCCACTGCTTGAGAATGCCGGGCTCGCGCTGCGCGAGATTGGCCTTCATCGGAAAACTGGTGTTGGGAAGATTGAGTGTCGCTTTGTAATCGGTCATACCGCTGCCGCTGGTTCGGACCCGTGGGATGCAGCGAAATAGCGCCGCGCGGCGGCGATGTCGGCCTGAATCTGGGTCACCAATTCATCGATGGAGGAAAATTTCGTTTCCTCCCGCAATTTGTGTTTGAACTCGACCTGAATGCGACGACCGTAGATGTCGCCGCTCCAGTCGAGCAGATGTACTTCGAGCACCGGTTTGATCAGGTCGCCCACCGTAGGCCGCACGCCCACATTCGCCACGCCGGCAACGCGCGCGCCATCCAGATCCACCTCGACCGCAAACACGCCCTGCAACGGCGCGCGGTAACGGTGCAGATTCACGTTCGCGGTGGGTACACCCAACTGCCGGCCGAGGCGCTGGCCGTACACCACGCAGCCGGAAATCCGGAACGGCTTGCCGAGCAGTTTGGCGGCCTCGGCAAAATTGCCCAGTTCCAGTTCGCGACGGATGCGGGTGCTGCTGATGCGCTCGCCGCCCATCTGGATGCTGTGGGTTTCCAGCACCTCGAAACCGTGGAGCGCGCCCATGCGCACCAGCATTTCGTAGTCGCCGCTGCGGTCGCGCCCGAAATGAAAATCGTCGCCCACCACCAGACACCTGATGCCGAGCCCGCGCACCAGCACTCGCTCGACGAATTCCTGCGCCGACAGCGTGCGCAGCGCGCGATTGAACTGGAGACAGAACACCCGGTTGACGCCGGTGCCCGCCAGGGCTTCGACTTTTTCGCGAATGCGCATCAACCGGGCCGGCGCCTGTTCGCGCGCAAAATACTCGCGCGGCTGCGGCTCGAACATCATCACCACCGAGGCGGTGCGGTAATAGGCCGCGCGCTCCTTGAGCTGCCCCAGAATCGCCTGGTGGCCCAGATGAATGCCGTCGAACGAACCCAGGGTCGCCACCGCGCCGCGGTGTTCCGGGCGCAGATTGTGGAGTCCGCGAATCAGAAAATCCTTTGCCTTGATAGCCACAGTGGAACTCGCGAGGACGGGTTTGGCGGGCATTTTCGGCCAGGGTTGCGCGGAGCCAGCTCCGACCGCGCACCTGCCGTGCCGCGCCGACCAAAACGAGCGCGGAGTATATACCGGCCCGGGAACGCGGCGGAATGATCCCGCGCCGGCGGCGCCCGCAAACGTGGCTCAGCGTACCTCGCGCAGATCGCGCAGCCGCAAGCCGCCGGCAAACAGCGCGCCGACATAGACACTCAGGCCGGCCCCGCACACCACCATCAACGCCCCCGCACGGGGCCAGAACGCCAGCGCCGTCCAGTCGCCCCAGGCATCGCGCAGCACCAGCAGGCACAGCAGCATCGCCAGATTGGCAATTCCCAGCAGCGCGCCGAAGCGCCGCCACTCGCGCCCCGGTCGATACACGCCGGCGCGCAGCAAGCCGCGCAGCAGCAGACCGGCGTTCACCCAGGCGGCGAGCGCGGTCGCCCCCGCCAACCCCGCGTGACCGAGGCGAAAATAATGATGCAGCGGCAGTGCCATCACCAGGTTCAGGCCCATGTTGGTGACCATGGCGATGATGCCGATGACCACCGGTGTGCGGATGTCCTGCCGCGCGAAGTAACCGGAGGCGAGCACCTTGATGCACATGAAGGCCACCAACCCCAGGGAAAATGCGCGCAGGCTGAACGCGGCCATCTCGATATCGCGCCGCCCCATCGTCGCACCGTTGTAGAACAACGCGGTCAGCAGCGGCTCGGCCAGCACCACCAATGCAATGGTGGCCGGCACCGCAATCAGGAGGACGAAGCGCAACCCCCAGTCCAGGGTGGTTGCGAAACGGGCCGGATCCGCGCCACTGTGCAGGCGCGACAGACGGGGCAGGATCACGGTCGCCGCCGCCACCGCAAACACGCCGAGCGGCAGTTCCACCAGACGATCCGAGTAATACAGCCAGGACACGCTGCCCACCGGCAGGAAGGAGGCGATGATGGTATCGAGCAGCAGGTTGATCTGGCTGACCGAGACCCCGAACAGCGCCGGCACCATGAGCTTGAGAATGCGCCGCACGCCCGGGTGGTGCCAGCCCAGCTTCGGGCGCGGCAGCAGATGCAGTTGCGCGAGAAAAGGCAGCTGGAACAGCAACTGCACCAGACCCGCCGCGAACACGCCCCAGGCCAGCGCGTAAACCGGACTGGCGAACCAGGGCGTCGCCGCCAGCACCGCCGCGATCATGCACAGGTTCAGCCAGATCGGCGTGAAAGCCGGAATCGCAAAGCGGTCGTAGCTGTTGAGAATGCCACCCGCGAAGCCGGCCAGCGAGATGAACAGCAGATAGGGAAAAGTGATCCGGATCAGCTCGATGGTGACCGCGAATTTGGCGGGGTCGGCCGCGAACCCGGGCGCGAACACCCACGCCAGTACGGGCGCACCCAGGGTCGCCAGCACCGTGAGCGCCAGCAGTGCCGCGCCCAGCGTGCCCGCGACCCGATCCAGCAGTTCCCGCACCGCCGCGTGGGAGCCCTTTTCCCGGTACTCCGCCAGTACCGGCACAAAAGCCTGGCTGAAGGCGCCTTCGGCAAACAACCGGCGCAAAAAATTGGGCAGCTTGAAGGCGACAAAAAAAGCGTCGGCGAGCCCGTCGGCGCCGATGGTGCGGGCCAGCACCATGTCCCGGAGCAGCCCCGCGACCCGCGACAACCCGGTCATGGCGCCTACGATCAGACTGGAACGGAGCAGGCCGCGCTGCCGCGAAGGCGGCGCCGGAGTCGAGCGGTCGGGTGCTTGCAACAGGGAGAGCCCGGGAAATTTCGCGCAGTGTAGCGAGCACCGTCCCGGCGGCCAAGGAGAAGGCGCCGTCCGCGCGCTGGCCGTGCCCGGTCAAGTTCGGGATAATGCCGGCCCCGCCCAGGATCGCTGCCGTGCCGCGACGCTTCCTCAAACGCAAACTGCCCGATATCCACGCGGTACTGAACGACAACCGCTTACGCTGGATTGGGCTCGGTCTCAAGGATTCCGACCTCTTTCACCTCAACCGACGTTCGGTTTCCATGGCATTCGGTTTCGGGCTGTTCACGGCATTCATCCCCCTGCCGGGACAACTGCTCATCGCCGGGCTGTTCGCGCTGGCGTTGCGTTGCAATCTGCCCATCACCATGGCCCTGGTGTTCATCAGCAATCCGGTGACCATCCCACCTCTTACCCTGCTCTGCTATCAGGTCGGCACACTGGTGCTGGGCAAGCCGGAGGCCGCCTTCAACCCGCAATTCACCTGGGAGTGGCTGAGTACTCAGGGCGCTGACTTGCTCCCACCCTTGCTCACCGGCAGCCTGCTGATCGGCGCCGCGACCGGCTTGCTGGGCTACGCCGCCATCCGGGGCCTGTGGCGCTGGCAGGCGGTGCGCCGCTGGGAGCAGCGCAAAGCGGCGCGCGGCGACCCTATTCGTAACGCAGCACCTGGGCCGGAGGCACCGCTGCCGCGCGCCACGCCGGATACAACGCCGCCAGAAAATTGAGGCCGAGGGCGACCAGCGCCACTGCCAGGACGTCGCCCGCCCGCAAGTCCGTCGGGATGTAGTCGATGGGATAGACAGCCACGTTAAGGAAGCGGAAATCCAGCAGGTTTTCCAGCCAGTTCACGGCGTCGCCCAGCACCAGGGCACCGAGGCAGCCCAGCAGCACGCCGAGTCCGACGCCGAGCAGACCGATCAGGCTGCCCTGGGTGATGAATACGCCGATGATTCCGCCCCGCGTCGCGCCCTGGGTTTTCAGGATCGCGATGGCCGGACGTTTTTCGACGACCGTCATCACCAGCAGCGCCACCACGTTGAAAACGGCGACCGCGATCACCGCGAACACCAGCATGCCCACCAGACTGCGCGACATGTTGATGGCCTGGTAAAGATTGCCGTGGGTTTGCAGCCAGTCGGTGAAGCGATAGCCCGCCGGCAACTTTTCCAGCAGCCGGTACGCCATCGCGCGCGCCGCGAAGGGATCGACCAGCTCCAGTTGCAAGCCCTGCACACGCCCATCCAGACCCGCAAGCGCAGCGGCGGTTTCCAGCCGGGTTATCACCAGGGCATTGTCGAGCGTGGTGTGGGTGGCGAAGATGCCGGTCACCCGGAACGCCCGCGCCGCCGGCATGGCGCCGCGACCACCGCTGTCGCTTCCCGCCACGAACAGCGTCAGCGCGTCGCCCTCTTGCGCGCCCAGGCGATCCGCGATCCGGCGCGAGAGCAGCAGACCGTCTTCCTGCGTCAGTGGACCGAGCGCCGCGTAACGGCTGCCGGCAGTGGCGCTGGCGCCGAGCAGTTCCACCGGGACCACCCGACCGTGAAAATTGACCATGCCGCCGAGGCGCACAAAAGGCGTGGCACTGAGGATGGCGGGATCTTCCAGCAGCCGGGGCGCCAGCGTCCGCCAGTCGGCGATGCCGCCGTCGCGCGACAGCTGCACATGGGGCACCAGACCGAGAATCCGGGTACGCATCTCGCGATCGAATCCGTTCATGACCGCGAGCACCACGATCATCAGCGCCACGCCCAGCACCAGACCCGCGACCGCCAGCAGGGAGACGAACGACACCAGGCGATTGCCGCTGCCGGCGCGGAAAAACCGCCAGCCGATCAGGAGCGGATAGCTGGCCATCAGCCGTCGGCTCCTTGCCGGCCGGGATCATGGCGGTTCGGATCATGGCGGCTGGAATCGCCGAGGGACGTTTCGAGCAGACGGCCGTCCTCCAGCATCAGCACCCGCTGCATCCGCCCCGCCACGCGCTCGTCGTGGGAGACCACGACGAAACTGATCCCGAGCTCGCGGTTGAGATCCAGCAACAGCGCCACCACCTGATCGGCGCTGCCGCGATCAAGATTGCCGGTAGGCTCGTCCATGAATACACAGTCGGGCCGGTTGGCGAGCGCGCGCGCCACCGCAACGCGCTGCCGCTCGCCGCCGGACAACTGGGCGGGCCGGTGCTGAAGCCGCCCGGCAAGACCCACCGCGGTGAGCAGCGCGGTCGCGCGCCGGAAGGCTTCCCGTCGCCCCAGCCCGGCGATCAGCAGCGGCATGGCGGCATTTTCGACCGCGCTGAACTCGCCCAGCAGATGGTGAAACTGGTACACAAAGCCGAGATGGCGGTTGCGCGCCCGGGCGAGCTCCCGATCCGACAGCGCGGCCAGATCGCGGCCGAGCAGTTCGATGCGGCCGGTATCGGGACGATCCAGGCCGCCCAGCAGATTGAGCAGCGTCGATTTGCCGGACCCGGAAGCGCCCATGATGCCGATCATTTCGCCGGCCTTTATCTCCAGCGCCAGCTCGCGCAACACCTGCACCTGCTGCGCGCCCTGCCAGTAGCTTTTTCCGACTCCACTGCAACAAAGCACTGCAACTGACTGATTTTCAATGCGCACCTTGCAGCGCCTCCACGGGATCAAGACGACCGGCGCGCCAGGCGGGGTACAGGGTAGCCAGCAGGGTGAGGACACCGGCGCCGGCACACACCCAGGCCACATCGGGCCACCGCAACTGCGACGGCAGGCGCGTGATGAAATAGAGTTCCGGATCGAAGATACGGAAACCGAACAGATCCTCGATCCAGGCGATCAGATCCGCGAGCCGAAGCGCCAGGGCGCCGCCCAGCACGGCGCCCAGCGCGATGCCGGTGAGGCCCAATGCGCAGCCCTGCACGTTGAAAATCGCGGCGATGGTGCCGCGGCTGGCGCCGTAACTGCGCAGCACGCCAATGGCGGAGCGCTTCTCGTTCACCATCAGCACCAGCGCGGCGACGATATTGAAGGCGGCCACGCCGACGATCACCGACAGCAGCAATCCGACCACCGCTTTCTCCATGCGCAGGGCGTGAAAGAGATCGCTCGCCTCGTCCTGCCAGGTGGAAACCCGGTACTCCGGATAGCGTTCGCGCAGGGCTTCGACGCCTTCCAGCCGATAGGGGTCGGTCAGCGTAAAGCGCAGGCCATCGACGCGATCACCGCGCCGGAACAGCTTTTGCGCATCGGCAAGGTGCAGAAACGCCACGCCGTTATCGAGCTGTCCGCCGACGCGATACACGCCGACCAGGGTGACCCGCTTCACGCGCGGAAACGCGCCGGCGGGCGTTATGGACAGCTCCGGCAAGGTGACCAGCAGCTTGTCTCCGGGCACCACGCCCAGCTCGCGGGCCAGCAGTTGTCCAATCACGACGCCGAACTCGCCGGGAGCGAGCGCCTGCACGGCGCCGGCCACCATATGGGGTCCGATGCGTTCGGCGAGCCCGGCGGACTCCAGCCCGTACACCACCGCGGGCGCCTGTCCGCGGCCGAAGCCGACCAGGGCCTGACCTTCCACATAGGGCGCCACCGTCATACCCGCGCGCACGGCGAGCTGGTCGCGGAGCGCCGCCCAGTCCGCGAGCCCCTCGGGCCGGGACAACGTGGCCTGGGGCACCACATCCAGCATGCGCGTCTTGATTTCCCGGTCAAATCCGTTCATCACCGACAGCACGACAATCAGGATGGTGACGCCGAGCGTCATCGCCGCCAGTGAAAATACCGACACGAACGACAGATAGCCCTGCCCCCGGTTGCCGAAGGCATAGCGCAGGCCGACAAAGAGCGCGAGACGCGCCTGGCTCAGCACGGGCACCTCAGCATGAGCACGGTGTCCGGGCGTCTGTGACGCAAATCCCGGGACGCGCACCACCGATCTCCGAATTCGATGACAACATTGGCGTAACTCCGTGAAACTGCATCACTTCGAAGTCCAGCAACGCGCCGCGTGGATTGTACTTCCGCGGTCGCGGATAGCTATAATCAGGGTCGCCATCACCACCGATCGGCGCCCCGAGGCAGGAATTTCATGAAAACATGCACTGGTGTTGTTCTGGCTGCCCTTTCACTTGGCGCCACGGTCCTTGCGACGACGGTACCCGCGGCGCCCGCCGCGGCCGAAGTCATTCAGGTCCCGGTGGGGCAGCAGGCGGCTGAAAAGCGCGTGCTGGAAGTACCCAAACGGGGCACCACCAAAGCCGAAGTCGAGCGGCGCTTCGGCGCACCACTGGCGCAACAGCCCGCCGTCGGCAGCCCCCCGATTTCGTCCTGGGATTACGAAAACTACCGTGTCTATTTTGAACGCGATCTGGTCCTGCACACGGTGCTGAAGGGAACCGCGACGCCGGCCCCGCTCAACTAACGCCGGGTCCGGGGTTTTTGCCCCCTGAATTCAGGTCCGCGTCACCTCCTGACCAACACCCACCTGCTGGCCTTGCGACCCGCGCAGGAATTTCGCCGCGTCATGCGCCAGGGTCTGCCGCGGAGCATCCGGACCGGCGTCCGGTTCGACACACCTGGTGGTATCGCCACCACAGATTTCGCACTCCACTTCCATGCCGAGCGCCGCCATGCCGCCGCAGGATCCGGCAATCGGCTTGCGCCCCATCAGCACGCCGATCGACATGCCGGCGATCAGCAGCATCAGTATTCCCAGGGCGAGCAGGAATTCGATCATGGCCGCTGCTCGCTCAGATAGGGCTTGAGCTGGCTGGTATGGCTTGCGGCAAATCCTTCGTGCTCGCGCGTCACCAGAAACAGGGCCAGATCATTGGCTTCGCCAAACCGCCGGGCGCGCTCCGGTCCCATCACCATCAACGCGGTGGCCAGCGCGTCGGCCTCGGCTGCCGTCGCGGCAAAGACCGTGATGGACGCGAGATTATTGGTGATGGGTCGCCCGGTACGGGGATCGATTTCGTGGGAGTAGCGCACGCCGTCGCGCTCGAAATAATTGCGGTAGTCGCCGGAGGTGGAGAGCCCGATGTCGCTGGCCCGCAGCACCTGCTCCACTTCGCCCGGGTTCTGGTTCGGGCGCTCCACCGCGATGCGCCACGCCTTGCCGTCGCGATTGCGTCCCGCGACCCGGATGGCGCCGGCGATTCCCGCCATGTAATTGGTGGCACCCAGATTTTCCAGCAGTGCCGCCACCCGATCCGCCGCGTAACCTTCGGCAATCGCCGACAGATCCAGGGTGACATCAGCGCGGCGCACGAGCGTATTGCCGGCTTTCAGCTCGATCTTGTCGAAGCCCAGCTTCTTTTTCTGCGCGGCGATCTCGGCGTCGGTCGGAATGCGGTCGCCGGTATCGACGGGACCGAAGCCCCACAGATCGACCAGCGGCCGCACCGTCGGGTCAAAAGCGCCTTCCGAAAGTTCGTGGATGCGTTTGGATACTTCGAGTATCTGCCACAGGGTCGCGCTCGCGACAAAGGGAGTGCCGACCGGCTGACGATTGAAGCGGTTGAGTTCCGAGTCCGGCTTGTAGGTGCTGAGCGTCAGGTCGAGCTCGTCGAGCAGCGCCTGCACCGCGCCGGGCACGATGTCCGCCGAAAAGGCGGCGCCCGGATCCACTATCTTGACCTGGTATGAAGTGGCGAACGCGGTGCCCGAAAACGCGATTTCCCGCGGGCGGCGGTCGCAACCCGTGAGCAGCAGGACGCATACGCCGAGCCACGCGCCCCGGCGCAGCCAACTCAGCGGAGACCGGCGTTCAGCCACCGAAGTCGTCGAGGAAAATATGATCGTCCTCCACCCCCAGCTTGTGGAGCATGGCAATCACGGCGGCATTCATCATCGGCGGCCCGCACATGTAGTACTCGCATTCCTCGGGCGCGGCATGATCCTTCAGGTAATTTTCGTACAGCACATTGTGGATGAAGCCGGTGTAACCCGCCCAGTTGTCTTCCGGCTGCGGCTCCGAGAGCGCCACGAACCACCGGAAATTCGGATTTTCCGCCGCGAGCGCATCGTATTCATCCTGATAGAACATCTCCTGCAGACTGCGCGCGCCGTACCAGAAGGTCATCTTGCGCTTGGTCTCGAGGCGTTTGAGTTGATCGAAGATATGCGATCGCATGGGCGCCATGCCGGCACCGCCGCCGATGAACACCATCTCCTTGTCGGTGTCCCTGGCAAAAAACTCGCCGAAGGGGCCATACACCCGTATCTTGTCGCCGGGCTTCAAACCGAACACATAGGACGACATCAACCCGGGCGGCAGACCCTGGGTGCGCGGCGGCGGCGTGGCAATGCGGATGTTGAACTTGAGGATGCCGCGCTCGTCGGGATAGTTCGCCATGGAGTAGGCGCGGATCACCGGTTCCGCGAGTTTCGATTCGAAATTGAAAAAGCCGAACCGCTCCCAATCGCCGCGATATTCCGTGGCGATATCGAAATCGCTGAATTTCACCTCATGCGGCGGCGCTTCGAGCTGGACATAGCCGCCGGCGCGAAAGGCCACACTCTCACCCTCCGGAAGTTTCAGCGTCAGCTCCTTGATGAAGGTCGCGACATTGGGGTTGGACACCACGGTGCATTCCCACTGCTTGACGCCGAACACCTCGTGGGGAACCTGGATTTTCATGTTCTGCTTCACCGGCACCTGACAGGACAGACGCCATCCCGCCTTGGCCTCGCGCGGGGTGAAATGGGCCTGTTCGGTGGGCAGGATCGACCCGCCGCCTTCCGTAATCACACACCGGCACTGGGCGCAGCTGCCGCCGCCGCCGCAGGCCGACGCCAGAAAAAGATTCTGCGACGCCAGCGTCTGCAGCAATTTGCCGCCGGCGGGCACCGCGATGGTGCGTTCGCCGTTCACCAGGATCTCGACGGTCCCGGCGCTGACCAGGCGGGAGCGCGCGCCGAGGATGAAAAACACCAGCCCCAGCACGATGGCGGTGAACATCCCGACGCCGAGGGCGATGGTCATGGTCATGGTTGCCATGGTCATGTCAGTGGTTCCGCCCCATGTCTAGAGATCGATGCCGCCGAAGGACATGAAACCGAGGGAAATCAACCCCACGATCATGAACGCGCCGCCCAGTCCGCGCAGGCCTTCCGGCATGTCGCTGTATTTCAGTTTCTCGCGCACCCCGGCGATGGCGACGATGGCCAACATCCAGCCAACGCCGGCGCCGAGCCCGTACACCGTGCTCTCGGCAAGGCTGTAGCTGCGCTCCACCATGAACAGCGACGCGCCGAGAATGGCGCAGTTGACGGTGATCAGCGGCAGAAACACGCCGAGCGTGTTGTACAGCGCCGGCACATAGCGGTCGAGAATCATTTCGAGAATCTGCACGATCGCGGCAATCACGCCGATGTAACTCAGCAGGCCGAGAAAGGTGAGATCCACCGATTTCAGCGCGTCGATGCCGGTCCAGGACAGCGCCCCTTCCGCGAGCAGATAGTGCAGGATCAGGTTGTTAGCCGGCACCGTGATCGCCGTCACCAGCACCACGGCGATACCCAGCCCGACCGCCGGTTCCATTTTCTTGGAGATGGCCAGCAAGGTGCACATACCCAGGAAAAATGCCAGGCCCATGTTCTCGATAAACACCGAACGCAAGAACAGTCCGAGGTAATGTTCCATCAGACGGCTCCCGCGACCGTATTGGGCGCGAGCCGGTATTCCGGCGTCTCGATCTGCTCTTTGCGGACCGAGCGCAGCGCCCAGACGATGCCGCCAATAATGAAGAAGGCGCTGGGCGGCAACAGCAGCATGCCATTGGGCACATACCAGCCGCCGTTGGTCGCCAGCGGCAGAATGGTGATGCCGAACAGGGAGCCCGACCCGAACAGCTCACGCACGGTGGCGACGGCCATCAGCATCGCGCTGTAACCCAGACCGTTGCCGATGCCGTCGAGGAAACTCGGGAGCGGCGGATTCTTCATCGCGTAGGCTTCCGCCCGCCCCATGACGATGCAGTTGGTGATGATGAGTCCGACAAACACCGAGAGCTGTTTGCTGATCTCGTAGGCATAGGCGCGCAGGAACTGATCCACCACGATCACCAGGGACGCGACAATGGTCATCTGCACGATGATACGAATACTGGATGGAATGTGGTTGCGGATCAGGGAGATCGACAGGTTTGAAAACGCGGTGACCGAGGTCAACGCAATGCACATCACCAATGCGACCGACAGCTTCGAGGTGACCGCAAGCGCCGAACAGATGCCGAGAATCTGCAACGCAATGGGGTTATTGCTCAAAATCGGTTTCAGCAATATGTCTCGGGTTTTTTCCGCCATGATCATGCCTCCCCGGCGCGAAGATTGGCGAGGAAAGGCGCGAAGCCCTGCCCGCCAAGCCAATACTGGATCAGATTCTGGACACCGCGACTGGTGAGCGTAGCGCCCGACAAACCGTCAATCTGGTGCGCACTCTCGGGCCGGCTGCCATCCGCCCTGCCCTTGATGACTTTCAGCACCACCTTGCCGTCCGCGTCATAAAGATGTTTTCCGTGCCAGGATGCCTTCCAGACCGGGTTATCGACCTCGCCACCCAGGCCCGGGGTTTCGGCGTGCTCGTAAAATCCGATCCCCGCGACGGTATTCAGATCCCGCTCCAGCGCGATGAAGCCGTGCAGTGTCGACCACAGACCATAGCCCTTGATGGGCAGAATCACCTTGTCGATGGCGCCATCGTCCCCGCCCACGACGTAGACCTGGGCGTATTTGACGCGGCGCTGAATCTTGGCGATATCCTGCTCCTGCGGCACCGGTTCCGACAAAGCCGGATCGCGGCTCGCCTTGCGCTGATCGTAACCCAGGGGGTCGATGACATCGGTGAATTTTCCGGTGTCCAGATCAACCAGCCGGGTTTTGACGCGGCTGAACTGCCGCTCGACATCCACGCCCGCCTGCAGCATGCCGGCCGCGGCCAGGATGTTGGCTTTGCGGTCGAGCGCCTGATTGGCCGCTTGCAGCGGCCGCAGCATCACGGTCGCCGCCGACACCACCACCGAGCAGACCACGCACAGGGCGAGCGTCACCAGCAGCGTTTTCTTGACGGATTCGTTGTCAGCCACGGGCAAGCCTCCGGCGGATATTGGCCTGCACCACCAGATGGTCGATCAGGGGCGCAAAAATGTTGGCGAACAGGATCGCCAGCATCATGCCTTCGGGAAACGCCGGATTCACCACCCGGATCAACACCGCCATCGCGCCGATCAGGGCGCCGAACCAGAACTTGCCGGTGTTGGTCATGGCGGCCGACACCGGATCCGTCGCCATGAACATCATCCCGAAGGCAAAACCGCCGAGCACCAGGTGCCAGTACCAGGGCATGGCAAACATGGGGTTGGTGGCCGAGCCCAACACGTTGAACAACGTGGACAGCGCCACCATGCCGGCCATCACCCCCAGCACGATGCGCCAGGACGCGATGCGCGTCGCCAGCAGCAATGCGCCGCCGATGAAGATCGCCAGCGCGGAGACCTCGCCGATCGAGCCCTGTTCGCGGCCGATAAAAGCGTCCAGCCAGGTCATCTGCGCCTGCACGACGGCCATGCCATCCGCCGCCGCCACCGCCAGCGCGGTCGCGCCGGTAAAACCATCGACGGCGGTCCACACGGCATCGCCCGACATCGCCGCCGGGTAGGCGAAAAACAGAAAGGCGCGACCGGTCAGCGCCGGGTTGAGAAAATTCTTGCCGGTCCCGCCGAAAATCTCCTTGCCGATCACCACCCCGAAGCTGATGCCGAGGGCGACCATCCACAGCGGCACGCCGGGAGGACAGATCAGCGCGAATAGAATCGAGGTGACGAAGAAACCCTCGTTGATCTCGTGGCCGCGCACGGTCGCGAACACCACTTCCCAGAAGCCGCCCACCACGAAGGTCACCAGGTAGATGGGCACGAAATAGACCATGCCGTACCAGAGACAATCCCAGATGCTGCCCGGATCGTGGCCGGCCAAGGCGCCGATCAGCCATCCCCGCCAGCCCGCGAGCTCGGCGCCGGCGGCCAGCGCGGTGTTGGCCTGGAAGCCCAGGTTGTACATGCCGTAAAACATGGCGGGAAACGCCGCCAGCCAGACCGTGATCATGACCCGCTTGAGGTCGATGCCGTCGCGGACATGGGAGCCCGTTCGGGCGACCGTCGCCGGCGAATACAGGATGGTGTCGACGGCCTCGTAAAGGGCGTAATACTTTGCGTATTTGCCGCCGGGATGGAAATGCGGCGCCACACGATCCAGCAGCTTGCGCAATGCCATGACTCAGCCCTCCTTCTCGATGCGGGACAGGTTGTCCCGAAGGATCGGGCCGTATTCGTACTTGCCGACGCACACATAGGTGCAGAGCGCGAGATCTTCCTCGTCCAGCTCCAGACACCCCAGCTTCTGGGCCGTCTCGGTATCGCCGACGATCAGGGCGCGCAGCAACTGCGTCGGCAGGATGTCGAGGGGCATCACTTTTTCATAGTTTCCGAGGGGTACCATGGCGCGCACGCTGCCGTTGGTATTGCAGTTCATCGCGAAGGTCTTGCCCGGCGTCAGACTGGACACATAGATCGGCAGCGCCGAATGCGCGGCAGCCCCCGGCGACAGATAGCGCAGGAAGGTGCGCCGGGCACCCT
Organism: uncultured Gammaproteobacteria bacterium; assembly: GCA_947084925.1. Taxonomy (GTDB): domain Bacteria; phylum Pseudomonadota; class Gammaproteobacteria; order Pseudomonadales; family Porticoccaceae; genus JAGPUQ01. The sequence goes on along the minus strand of CAMTUJ010000018.1, from coordinate 20,619 downwards.
CTTCCAGCGCCGAGACCTGATGGTGATATCGCCCCAGATAGGCCAGGGGACCCTCGACACGGCGCCCGGACAGCACCGATCCAGAGATCACCCGGACATCACCGGCAACCAGACTATCCCGGGTCAGCTCCGCGATGTTCGCGCCCAGCCGGGTGCGCACCAGCCGCGGCGCCTTGACGCTGGGGCCACTCAGGGCGACCACGCGCCCGGTGTCCGGACGACCCGTCAGAAACAGGCGGCCGACTGCAATGACATCCTGATAGCCGATGTGCCAGACGATCTTGCCGGCGCCCACCGGATCGATGAAATGAATATGGGTGCCCACCAGACCGGCCGGATGCGGGCCGGCAAATTCATGCCGTGTGACGCCTTCCACGCCTTGAATATCGGCTCCGGCCGCCACGCACAGATGCACCGGGCCATCCAGCAGACGCGTCAGTACGCGCAGCCCGGCGGCAAAATCCTGCTCCGCCGTCGCGATCACCCGCGCCGGGTCGGCGCTCAGGGGATTGGTGTCCATCGCGGTGACGAACAACGAATGCGGCTGGGAGCCGGGCGCCGGGATCTTCGAGTAGGGGCGCGTTCGCAGCGCCGTCCAGAGGCCGGTTTGCAACAGGCTGTCGATCACCTGATCGCGCCGCAGACCCGGCAGCTCCGCCGGCAACCAGGCCGGGAGCGCCGCACCGCCAGCGCCATCGAGATCGTCCTGAATATCGATCACCACCGACTGCAACAGTCGGCGCTCGCCGCGATGGATGGCGCGCACCACGCCACCGGCGGGAGCGGTAAAGGCGACGCCGGCATTGTCGCGGTCGGCGAACAGAACCTGACCCGGCCGAACCTGATCACCCTCTTTCACGGCGAGCGTGGGTCGCAGACCGACATAGTCGCAGCCGATCAGCGCAACGGACCTGATGTCCGGACCGGCGTGAATTTCCTGCTGTGCCCGACCGGCAATCGGCACATCCAATCCGCGACGAACTTTGATCATGGAAAACCTCGCGGACAAGATTGACGGGATCGCATCCGCCGCTCCGGCCGGCGTGCGCTCGCATTATAGTGGGCAGTGCCTTAGCTGGCGAAAGCGGTGCGCGTATCCACCGTGGCCTGGAACCGCAACCAGCGGCGAGAGTATAGAGCCACCGCCGCGCTCGGCAAAGTGCCCCGGTGAAGCGTCGGCACCATGCAGGCAGCACCATGCTCCCTGAATCGCGTGTTACCCAAGGGTCGCCGCGGTTACCGACAAATCGGCGGTCGTCCGGGTAGCTCGGCAAAAACAGAAGCGGGACCGGACAGCGCACCGCCCTCCAAAAAGCCGCCGCCGCAGCGTTCAACCTACTCGAGGGTGCGCTTCGCCAGAATGTCGCCCCAGGCCTGCAACGGCCCCAGCGGATTGCGAACCCGATCGCGCTCGCTGATGCGGGGCTGACCGCCGGTGAGTGTGTAGACGACGAGATCGTCGACGAAAACGATCAACGCGTTGAAGTTCCAGCCGGTGGAATCCGTGATGCGAACGAAGTTGAACGTGTCGAGCCAGAAATTTCCGACCCGACGGCGTTTCACATCACGGATCGCAATCGCATACGCGGTGCAGCGCTTGCCGGCGGCGAAGCATTCGCGCAGGCCCTGGTCCAGCTCATCCGCTGTCACGGTGGCGCCGAGCGAAAAGCGTTGCGACACGTCGGCAAAGCTCAACAGCGTAATCGCGGGGTTTGTCCCGAGCTCAATTCCCTCGGCCGCCAGCTGGGCGCGCCGAGTCTCGTACGGAACGATATGGTTGACTGCTTCCAGCGCCTCGTCAAAGCTCCCCCAGGTATCCCGCAACTCACTGGAGGCCCGTGGCAGCAAGGCTTGACAGCCCGCCAGCGCAAAACTCAGCAATACAAATGCGAGCGGCGCCAACACGGTCCGATCGATGAATGCCATTCGCTCACCCTCCCCGCGCGTCCTGAACGCACAACGCACCGCTCCATTCCAATTGGCGCCTGCTGCCCCCGCATCATAAGGGACAGATACAAAACCCGGCCAGTGCCTGGATCAACGGAATCACGACGCCGGCCGTGCGGGAAGTGTGCGGGAAATCGATGAACCCGGGGCGGCAGCCCCGGATTCATCGCGTATCCACTGAGTGATGGGCTGCGCCAACCCGACCGACTGGCAGCCAGCGGTTAAAGCGCCTTGACCTCGCGCACCACGTCGAGGATGCCGGCCTGGGCATCGGCGAAGTACATCAGCGTGTTTTCGGCGGCGAACAGCGGGTTCGGAATCCCGGCGAAACCCGGGCTCATGGAGCGCTTCACCACGATCACCATGCGCGCCTTGTCGACGTCGAGGATCGGCATGCCGGCGATGGGACTGTCGGCCGCGCGCGCATTGGAATTCACCACGTCGTTGGCGCCGATCACGATCGCGACATCGACGGTCTCGAAGGTCGGGTTGATGGTGTCCATCTCGATCATGCGCTCGTAGGGAATATCGGCTTCGGCGAGCAGCACGTTCATGTGTCCCGGCATGCGGCCAGCCACCGGATGGATCGCGAACTCGACGGTGACGCCGCGCTTTTCCAGCGCGAGATACAGGTCGCGCACCGCGTGCTGTGCCTGTGACACCGCCATGCCATAGCCGGGGACGATCACCACGCGGCGCGCATCTTCGAGCAGCAGCGCGAATTCCTCGGAGGTGGTCGAGTGCACCTTGCCGGCATAGACATCGTCGGCGCTCGCCGCCGCGCTCGCCTCGATGCGACCGAACACCACGTTGAGCAGCGGGCGGTTCATCGCCTTGCTCATCAGCACCGCGAGAATCAGCCCGGAGGCACCGTCGAGCGCACCGGCGACGATCAGGATGTTGTTGTCGAGCGCAAACCCCGTGGCCGCTCCCGCGAGGCCGGCGTAGCTGTTCAGCAGCGCGATCACCACCGGCATGTCGGCGGCCCCGATCGGCATTACCAGCGTGATGCCGAAGACGAACGCCAGCACGGCCATGCCATAGAACGCCCAGGTCGCCGCGGGATCGGCGATGAACCAGCCGGCGAGCGCAAGGATGGCCGCGGCCAGTACGAGACTCACGGCGTTCTGCCCCGGATAGGCGACCGGGGTACCGTGGACCCAGCCCTGCAACTTGGCGAAGGCGAGCAGGCTGCCGGTGACGGTCAGACTGCCGAGCACCACTTCGAGGGCGAGCGCGACGCGCTCGACCAGGGTGACTGTGGTCGCATGGTCGTAGTAGTGGGCGATACCGACCAGGGACACCGCGAGCGCACCGAAGGCGTGCGAGAGCGCGGTCCGCTGCGGCATGTGCGTCATCGGCGTGGCGATCGCAATCCAGCCGCCGAGGATGGTGCCGACGACGATGCCGACGACAATCCATTCGTAGTTCACCACCCGTGGATCGAGCAGAGTACCGCCGATGGCGCTGACCATGGCCGCCGCCGCCATCAGCATGCCGCGCCGCGCCGTGCGCGGCGAACTCATGGCTTTCAGGCCAAAAATGAACAGCGCCGCAGCGCCGAGATAAACCAGCTGAATGAAGGCCTGCGTGCTCATTTGGCTTTCTTCTTGTTGAACATCTTGAGAATGCGGTCGGTGATCAGAAAGCCGCCCACGACGTTAGTGACGGCGGCGGCAACGGCGATCGCGCCGAGAATCGTCGCCGGCTTGCTGCCGTTCGCACCGGTCACCAGCAGGGCGCCGACCACGGCGATGGCGGAGATCGCGTTGGTCGCCGACATCAGCGGCGTGTGCAGCAGTGGCGGCACCTTGTGGATGACGTGATAACCGACCACGGCGGCGAGCATGAAGACGAACAGACTGTCGATAAGGTTGAGAGATTCCATGGCCGTTCCTCAGGTTGAGCCCAGCGCCTGCTTGACGCGTTCACTGCTGATTTCGCCGCCGCGCGCCGCGCGCGTCTCGCGCACGATGTCATCATTCTCCTTGTCCGCAAGCGCGCCTTCGCGCGTGGTCAGATTGAGGATGAAGTTGATGATGTTGCGGCTGTAGAGCTGGCTGGCGTGGAAAGCGAGTTCGGAGATCAGGTTGGCGGGACCCATCATGGTCACGCCGTCCACCACCGCATTCTTCCCGCACTGGGTGAGCTCGCAGTTGCCGCCCGATTCGGCGGCGAGATCGACCACCACGGAACCGGGTTTCATGCCCTTCTGCATGGCTGCCGTGATCAGCACCGGCGCCTTGCGGCCCGGCACCTGCGCGGTGGTGATGACGATGTCGGCGGCACGCACGAACTGCGCGAGCGCCTCCTGCTGGCGGGCGATGAAATCCGCGGACTGCGCCTTGGCGTAGCCCCCCTGATCGGCCTCGGCACTCAGTCCCAGATCGACGAACTTGCCGCCGACGCTGCGGATCTGCTCCGCCACCTCGGGCCGGATGTCGTAACCGTCGACCGCGGCGCCGAGCCGCTTGGCGGTGGCAACCGCCTGTAGACCGGCCACCCCGGCGCCGAGCACGAGCACTTTCGCCGCGGTGAGCGTGCCGGCCGCGGTGGTCATCATCGGCAGGATGCGCGGCACCTGGTTCGCCGCCATCAGCACCGCCTTGTAGCCGGCGAGGTTCGCCATCGAGCTCAGCACGTCCATCGCCTGCGCCCGCGAGGTGCGCGGCAACAGCTCGAGCGCGAACACCGTGGCACCGGTGGTGGCCAGACGCTGCACCCCGGCCGGATGCACGAGCGGCTCGCACAGACCGATCAGGATCTGCGTGGCGCGGATCCGGGCGAAGTCGGCCGCGGCCTCCGCCTCCGCAAGGGCCGAGCCCCGCACGGTCGCGAGAATTTCCGCGCCCGCGAACACTTCGGACCGTTCGACAATGCGGGCGCCGGCGGCGAGGTAGTCGGCGTCGGGATAGCCGGCGGCAGCGCCGGCGTCGCGCTCGACCAGCACCTCGTGGCGCTGCTTCGCGAGCAGCGCGAGTTGCGCCGGCACCAGCGCGACGCGCCGCTCGCCCGGGAGCGTTTCCTTCAGAAGCCCGATCAGCATATGCCCTCCCGGTAATGGATACAGGCGACGGCCAGGCTGACCACCGCTGAAATCGGGCGGCAAATCAGCCTCAGTCGGCCTGCCGCGCATTGCTTGATATTCATACTCGTGCCATCGTTTTTGCTGCCGAAAAATCGGGCGCGCCGCGCACAGCCCATGTCAGGGGCGGGGACCGGCTGGCAGGCAGATCCCGTCCGCGACACACGCCAATCATGGGGAAGCCTTGCTGACACACCCGACGGGGCCGCCCCCGCCGAAGCAGCGGGGGGAATGTTCGCTTGCATCGTCAGTACCTACGCGCAATCGCAAGCGACGCGCGCGCCGGGCATCACCCGCCTGCCCGGGAAATCAGGCATGGGTCGGATACATGGCCCAGCGGACGCCGGCCATTTCCTCCAGACAACGCACCACCTGGCAACTGTAGCCGAACTCGTTGTCGTACCAGCAATAGAGCACGCAGTTGTCGTCATTGACGATCGTCGCTTGCGAATCAAACACACAGGCGTGGCGGTCGCCGACGAAATCGGTCGATACCGCTTCGCTGGAAATGGTGTAGCCGATCTGCTGCTGGAGCGCCGAAAACAGCGCCGTGCGCCGCATGAATTCGTTGATCTCCGCAACCGTGGTCGAGCGACCCAGTCGCAGGTTGAGAATCGCGAGCGACACATTCGGCGTCGGCACCCGAATCGCATTGCCGGTGAGCTTGCCGGCAAGCTCGGGTATGACCTTGGTCGCGGCCTTGGCGGCGCCGGTCTCGGTGATCACCATGTTGAGCGGGGCGCTGCGCCCGCGCCGCGCGCCCTTGTGGTAATTGTCGATCAGGTTCTGGTCGTTGGTGTAGGAATGCACGGTCTCCACATGCCCGCTGCGAATCCCGTATTCATCCAGCACGGCCTTCAACACCGGCACGATCGCATTGGTGGTACAGGACGCCGCCGACAGAATCTTCTGGTCAGGCGTGATTTCGTCCTGATTCGCGCCATAGACGATGTTGGGAATCTTGCCCTTGCCCGGCGCGGTCAGGATGACCTTGGCGGCGCCCGGACATTGCAGGTGCCTGGACAGCCCGGCCTCGTCGCGCCAGGCACCGGTGTTGTCGATCACGATGGCGTTGCTGATGCCGTACTGCGTGTAATCGACTTCGGCGGGCGAATTCGCCTCGATGACGTGGATTTCGTTACCGTTGCAAACCAGCTTGCGCTCTTCGTCAAGCACGCGGATGGTGCCGCGGAAGGGTCCATGCACCGAATCGCGACGCAACAGGCTCGCGCGCTTGTCCAGATCATCCGGGCCACCGCCCTTGCGAACCACGATGGCGCGCAACCGCAGGGTATCCCCGCCGCCGGTTTTCTCGATCAGAATCCGCGCCAACAGCCGACCGATGCGACCAAAGCCGTAGAGCACTACATCCTGGGGCTGCGGCAGCGGTTTGCGCATGGCGCCGATGTCGTTGCCGATCACCTGCTGCAGGTAGTCCCGCGGCGTGCGCCCGTTGCTCTGCTCCTGAAACCCCACGGTGAGCTTGCCGATATCGACGTGAGCCGGCCCCAGGTCCATATCGGCCAGCGCCTGGATCATCGGGAAGGTATCGAACTCGGACAGCTCGTTCTGCTCGACCTGGCGCACGAAGCGGTGCGCCTTCATCAGATCGGTGACCGAGCGGTTGACCATGTTGCGGCCGTACATATAGAGGGAGACATTGTTCTCCCGGTACAGCTTGCCGATCAGCGGGATCATGGCCTCGGCCAGCGCCTCACGCGCTTTCCAGTCCTTGAAAAAGTCCTGCGGTTGCGGTCGTTTCACCTGAGCGACACCCCGGCTGCGAGCTGGCGGAAAAGGGCCGTCATTATCGTGATGGATTCCCGACCCTGCAAGCCGGGCGCGGTAGCGATGCGTGTCCCAGGACCGGGGTTGATGGCGGTTGCGCCGCGGTGGGATCACCGCGTGGGCACCGGTGTCGGCGATGGCCTGGACGAAGGCGTCCGCGTCGTACCATTTGTCGGCGATCACGGCGGCGGGCGGGTCAATGGAGGCCAGCAACGCGTGCGCTTGCGTGATGTCGGCCTCCTGCGCAGCGGTGAGCCGGAACGTCAGCGGATTGCCCAAGGCGTCGGCGATCGGGTGAATCTTCGTTCCGAAGCCGCCACGAGAGCGGCCCACTGCCTGAGTGCCGTTTTTTGGGGTGCCCCGGCGGCAGGCAGGTGGGCGCGGATGGCGGTGCTGTCAATGAAGACTTCTTCCAGGTCGGCATCGCCGCTGACTGCGTCCAGGAGCCGTTGCCACACGCCGGTCTTGTGCCAGCGCGAGAAGCGCATGTACGTCGTGTGCCAGTGGCCCAACACCGCCGGCAGATCGCGCCACGGGGCGCCGGTTCGCAGCACCCACAGCACCGCCTCGATGAACCGTCGGTTGTCTGCGGCGGTGGCGCCAGGATCCGTCGGCTTGCCAGGCAACAGGTCTTTGATCCGTTCCCATTGGTCATTGCGTAGCGTGCGTCTAACCATCGGTCCAACTCCTGCAATGAGTTGGAGCCGTAGTCTAAACCTGATTGTTAACAGGACCTAATCAAAATTGCACTTCAAAGTTGAATCCACCCCTTCCAGCACGGTGCGTACTCCCATGGCGCGGCACAGGCCCAGGAACCATTGCAAAGCGTCGATACGGCGGGGAGTGCGCTTGGTCGGACAGGAGCGGTCGGGCTTCACTTCCGACGACTCGCTCAAGGTGTCGTAGCTCACCACAGTGCCCGCTACGCCCATGTCGTCCAACGCCACGCCGAATCCCGCGCCCTTGAGCACGCTGATCATTTCCTGCGAGCGCTCCACGTCCTGAATGGAGAGATTCTCGATCACCTCGACCGTGATCTGTTGGTCGGACCGCTGGTGGCGGCGGAACAGGTCCACGAACAGATTGTGCCGAAGCCCCTCGCCCAGGTGAAAGCTGTCCGGGTCCAGGTTGAGGAACAGACGGAGCGCTTCCGGCGCATGGGCAAGTTGCAGCCGCTTCATTTCCAGTTCCACATGGAGCAGCAGCAATGGGTGCTCATGCAGCGCCGAACATCAGATTCGGCGGCACGGATTCGCCGTTGGTGCGATAAAACCGCGCCAGCGCCTCGTAGCCGACGATGTCCTCCGAGCGCGCGTCCAACAGAGGCTGATATTCCGGCGGGAGATGGCAATGTCGAGCACTTCGTGGGGGTGCGGCAGTCCATGCCGCGCCAGACCGGCCAGACTGCGGGAGGTCATCGAGTGTCGGGCCACGTTGGCCAAGGTGGCCCGCATTTCTGTTTGGTCAATTTGCATCAATGTTTTCCTTTGCCGCCGAGATTGCCGGTTTGCCCGGGCGGGCTCGAAGCCTGCCCGGGCAACACACAGGGCTGCGTTAAAACGCGTACTCGACGCCGACTTGCACCAGGCGCGGCATGCCCACCTGAATGCCGCGGGTGCGGTCGACGATGTAGGTCTTGTCAGCGAGGTTCTTGCCGGTGAGGAACAGCGCGGCACCCTTGGGCTGCAACTGATAGTTGAGGGAGGCGTTCCAGACCGTGTAGCCGTCGATGATGCCGGTTTGCCCATTGGCGGCAGGCGCGACGGTGTTGGCGAAGTCGGAGAACTGCTCGTCGACGTGCTGCGCCTCGATCTCCGCGCGCAGCGGCCCAGTGGCGTAGCCCACCGCCGTGGTCAGGGTATGCTCCGGGGCGTAAGGCTGGCGGTTGCCTGCCGCGCTGCCGGGCACGACGGCCTGGGTGTCGACGCGCCGAAACGGCGTTTCCTGATCGGCGGTGGGCAGCCAGGTGTAGGCCATGCGGCCGTAGAGGCCGTTCTTCATTTCGGCCCCGGCGGCGAGTTCCAGACCTTCGAACAGCGCCTTGCCCTGCGACAGCGGGGTGCTGCCGCCGGCGATGGAGCCGACCGCGATCAGGTTGTCGTAGTCGTTGCGGAAATACGCCGCTTGCACCGAGGCCCAGGGCGCCGGCTGGCTGCGCAGCCCCAGTTCGAAGTTGGTGGATTCTTCGTGATCCACGTCGGTGACGGTGCCGGTTCCGCCGACCAGGTCTTCCACGCGCGGCGGGGCGAAGCCCTTGTGCAGGCTGGAGAACACCGTCAGATGCTTGGCCGGGTTCCAGGTGACGCCGATGCCCGGCGTGGTGGCGGTGACGGTGGTCGAACCGGACGCGCCGGTCAGCCGGTTGGTGCGCTCGCCGTCGATATGCTCGTAGCGCACGATGGGGGTGACGCTGACCGGCCCGAAGTCGAAGCGGTTGGCGACGAACGCCGAATATGCATCGGTGTTGCGCAGGTTGTTCTCGACCGTGACGCCGCTGCGGGCGGTCGGGCTGGCGCCGTTGGTCTGCTTGCGGTCCTGCTCCTCGAAGTGCGCCTTGACGCCGGCCTGGAATTCGCCCATGCCGTGTTGGAGCGTCAGGCGCGGCTCGATGCCCCAGGTTTCGTAGTAGCGCAGGCGGCCCTGGTTGCAGTTGAACTGCGTGTCCGGGTTTACCTGGCGACCGGCGAGCCGGTGCTCGGTAAAGGTGGCAGACACGCCGTCGATGACGAAGCTCGTGTTGCAGCCGGCGTGCTGCCCGTCGGTGCTGTTGCTCGACTGCCGCCACCAGTCACGGTCGAAGGTCGCGTAATACAGGTTGGTGGTGAGCATCGCGCCCTTGCCGAATTCCACTTCATGGGTGGCCGACAGCCCCATGCGCTCGACATCGAACTTGTCGTTCTTGAACGGGTTGTAGCGCGCACCGAGATTCTGGAATTCAGCCTGGGTCAGGCCGGTGTAGGTGACGGTTGAATCTTCCGTGTAGTAGTTGGCGCGCAGGGTGAGCGCCTGATTGCCGCCGATGCTCGTCACATATTTCAGGTTGAGGTCGTCCAGCGCGTGTTCCATGTTGTCGCGCGCGCCGTCGCCCTGCTTGCGGGTGAGATTGAGCAGGAAGCCGCCGCCACCGACGTTGACGCGACCGTTGAAAAAGTCGCGGTTGCCCAATACGCCCTGGACGTAGCCGCCGAACTCTTGCGGCGGGGCCGGCGTGATGTAGTTGATGACGCCGCCGATGGTTTGCGGGCCGAACAGCAGCGAGCCCGCGCCCTTCAGCACCTCGATGCGCTCGTAACGGTCGATTTGCGGATGGTAGTAGCTGGCGTTGTCGCCGTAGGGCGCATAGGCGAGCGGAACGCCATCCTCCAGCAGGGTGACCTTGGTGGAACGGGTGGGATTCAGGCCGCGGATGGCGATGTTGGGCCGGATGCCGAAGCCCTCCTCGTCGCGCACATGCACGCCGGGCACCTTGCGCAGCGCCTCGTTGACGGTGAACACGCGGCTGGTTTCCAGTTCCTCGCTGTCGAGGATATGTCCCGCGCCGGCGATGTTGGGCAGGTTCTCGACGCTGCCGATGACGTCGATGCGCGGCATCTCCACTGCCGCAGGCGTATCCTGGGCCAATGCCCAGCCCGTCTGCGCGATCAGCAACGCGGCGGCGATGGGGGTCAGGCGGGTCTTGAATGAATTTCGATAGGTTTTCATGAGTCATGTCCCTTGAAGTGGTTGGCGGGCTGGGGATGAAAATCAGGGCGTTGCTGTTTCTCGCGGGTCGGTCACGAACCCGATGCGCGTCAGCCCCACCCTGGCGGCGTCAGACATCACGCGCACTACATGCTTGTAGGCCAGTTCGCCATCGGCGCGGAGGTGGATTTCCGGCTGCGGCGTCTGCCGCGCGGCGGCGCCCATGCGGGCCTGCCAGGCGGCGGGGGCCACTGGCTCGGCATTCCAGAACACCGCGCCGTCGGCCTGGATCGACAGCTGGATCGTCTCGGGTTTGATCTCGTTCGGCTGGCTCGACGCCTGCGGCAGGTCGACCTTGACCGCGTGCGTCATCAGGGGCGCGGTGATGATGAAAATCACCAGCAGCACCAGCATCACGTCGATCAGCGGGATCATGTTGATCTCCGCGTTGTCGCCGTCGCCGGCATCGTGCGTCAGTTCGCCGAAAGCCATCATGCGCTCCTGGCCGCAGGCGCGGCGTAGATGCGCGCCTCGTCCTTATGGACGCAGGTGTTGTTGCGCAGTCCGGTCGACATGAAGGCGAACAGGTCATGCGCGAAGCCGTCGAGTTCGGACAGCAGGGTGCGCTTGGCGCGGTTGAAGAAGTTGTAGGCGAGCACGGCCGGGATCGCGACGGCGAGGCCCAGCGCGGTCATGATCAGCGCCTCGCCCACGGGACCGGCGACCTGGTCGAGGCTGCCCGATCCGCTCATGCCGATATTGACCAGCGCGTGATAGATGCCCCACACCGTGCCGAACAGGCCGACGAAGGGCGCGGACGATGCGATCGACGCCAGCATGGTGTGGCCGTATTCGAGCCGCGCGGTTTCCTGGTTGATCGCCCGCCGTAAGGCTCTCGTCAGGAATTCGTCTTCCGAGCCCGACTCGACCAGGCGTGATCCGGTCTTGTTGCGGTACTGCTCGGCGGCCTTGAGCCCGTGGTGGGTCAGGCGCGAGAACGGATCGTTGATGCCGTGGCTCTGCAGGTAGTCGGCGACCGAGGCCAGACCGGGCGCATCCCAGAAGTGCACGAGGAACGCCTCGGCATGCTTTTTCATACGCCGGTTGGCGAGGCTCTTGGACACGATCAGATACCAGGTGATCACCGACATCGCCAGCAGCACCACGAGCAGGAAGTGCGCGAGGCCGTCGGCCTGCGCGATGAAGTGGGCAAAGCCCAGCTGGGTTTGGGTTGCGGCGGTTTCCATGGCTTAACTCCTGAGGGTGAACTGAATCGGCACAATGACCCACGCGGCCACCGGCTTGCCGCCCTGACGGGCGGGCTCGAATTTCCAGCTGGACCGCACGGCGTCCATGGCGGACCGGTCGAGACGCGGATGGCCGCTGCTCTTCGCCAGTTCCAGCCGCGCCACGCTGCCGTCCGGGTTGACCAGAATGTTGAGGCGTACCGTCCCTTCCTCGCCCAGGCGTTTCGACAGCGACGGGTAGGGCGGCTTGGGATTGTTCAGGTAATCCGCCGGGCGTGGCGGCGTGGGTGCCGGTGGAGACGGCGGTGCCGGTCTGGGCGCTTCCGCCACCGGCGCGGGCGGCGGCAACACATCGGGCACGGGTTCGGGCAGCGGCGTCGGCTCGGGGGTTTCGGCCACAGGCAGGGGGACGGGCGTCGGCGTCGATTTGGCGGCCAGGACGGGTGTCGGCAGCGGCTTGGCCACCGGTTTGGGCGGCTGCGGCCTGGGTTCCGGTTTGAGTTGCGGCTGGGGTGCTTCGACCCGGGGCTCGATCAGGCTCACCATCAGCGGGCGCGGCGGCGTGATCGGTTCAGGCGTGTCGGGCGCGAGCAACAGCAGGCCAAGCAGCCCGGCGTGCGCGAACGTCACCCCGATCAACGAGGCGGGCGAAATTCGCGCGCGCGCGAACATCGACGATGCCGGGCGCGACGGCTCAACCCCAGGATCGGGCTTCAAGGCAAACGTGGCGGAAAGTGAAGCTGTCATCCCAGACGTGTCCAATTCAAATATCAAACAGCGCTGGCTGGGGACGCATCGAGGGGTTACGAAGCCCGTGGCCGGCAAGATCTCTCAGGCCGCCCGGACGGAATGCGCCAGGACAAATCTGAAGTAATGCGAACAATAATAGTTCGCATTAGTGAGGTCAACAGAGCCTCTTGCAAAACTCTCCGCCCCAGCAACCAGACCGACGAGATGTCGAACCTGCGGGCGCTGTTGGAGAAGAGCCCGGACGCCGACCTGCTGCGCGAGATGATCGGCTTTGCCAGATAAGCGGCTGATGGAGCTGGATACGGACCTGAAGCTGAACAAGCCGCAGCTGAAGGTGGACGTGAACCGCGACAAGCTGACCAACGTTGGCATCACCGCCGCCGACGTCGGGCGCATGCTCGAGACGCTGCTGGGCGGGCGCGAGGTGACGCGCTTCAAGCGCGCCGGCAAGCAGTACGACGTGATCGTGAAGCTGGCCGACGACGCGCGCCGCCAGCCGACCGACCTGACCGACATCTACCTGCGGGCCGGCGACGGCTCGCTGGTGCAGGTGGGCAACCTGGTGAGCCTGCGCGAGGCGGTGGCGCCGCGCGAGCTGAACCATTTCAACCGCCTGCGCGCGGCCAAGATCAGCGCCAACATCGCCCCCGGCCACGCCATGGGCGAGGTGCTGGACTGGCTGGCCGCCGAGGCACGGCAGATCCTGCCGCCCGGCGGGCGCATCGACTACGACGGTATCTCGCGCGAGTTCAGGGAAGCCAGCCAGACGCTGGCGCTGACCTTCGGTCTGGCGCTGGTGTTCATTTACCTGGTGCTGTCGGCGCAGTTCGAGTCCTTCCGCGACCCGCTGGTGATCCTGCTGTCGGTGCCGCTGGCGATTGCCGGCGCGGTGGCGGCGCTGTATTTCACCGGCAATACGCTGAACGTGTACAGCCAGATCGGCATGGTCATGCTGATCGGCACCCTGTTCAGCCTGTACATGGTGCCGGTGGTGTATCTGCTGCTGTCGGGCCGCGAGGCGACGCCCAGGAACGCCCTGCGGCCGCTGGCGCGCCCGGCCTGAGGATGGGCTCACGCGTGTTCCTGGCGCGGCCGGCGGTCGCGCTGGCATTGATTCCGCTCGCCAGCTTCCTGGGGCCGTTCATCGCCACCGCCATCGTGGTGGCCTTGCCGCAGATCACGGTGAGGCGGCTTTATGACGCGACGTTTGCGCTGGCGTCGGCGCGGGCAGCGCCGCCGCCAGCGCCGCCACCCCAGCCAGCGCGACGACGATGGCCGCGCCCGAGGGCAGGTCGAACAGCGCCGAGCCGATCAGCCCCAGGGCGTAGCCGGCCGCGCCGACGGCCAGCCCCAGCCAGACCCGTCCGCGCATGACCAGCGCGGGGATGATGAGGCTGGCGAATACCAGATAGACGCCGACCACCTGCACCGAGGCGGTGATGGCGACGGCGAACAGCAGATAAAAGCCCAGCGGCGAGGATTTCAGCTTCAAACCCTGCCAGGCGGCGAGCACGCCTGCGGTGATGAGGGCCAGCGGCAGCAGGTCGCTCCAGGTCGTCCACAGGATCTGACCCACCAGCATGTCGCGCAGGTGTTCGCCAGCGTGCGCATCCTTGGCCAGCAGCAGGATCGCCGCGCAGGCGGCGACGACGAACGTCACGCCGATCAGCGCTTCCTGGCGTTCGGGGACTTTCTTCTCCATCCAGCGCAGGAACAGGGCGCCGGCGAGCGCGGCGCTCACCGCCGCCGCCTGCACCTGCCAGCCGTGGTCGTGCGCGCCCAGCACATGGGCGACGACGATGCCCAGACCCGCGATCTGGGCGATGGCCAGATCAATGAAGATGATGCCGCGGCGCAACACCTCCGCGCCCAGCGGCACATGGCTGGCGAGCACCAGGAGGCCGGCGGCGAAGGCGGGCAGCAGGATGTCGGCCTGCAAGCCTTCGATCATCATTGCGCGCCCGCCTTGAGACGCGCCAGGGTGTCGTCGAACAGGCTGAACAGGTCGCGCGCCTTATCCGTGCCGCCCACGGTGTAGGGCAGCAGCACCGCCTTCATGCCGGCGCGCTCGCTGATCCACTCGCTCGCCTTGGGCGACTGGTAGGCGGCGCGCAGCACCATTTTCGCGGGCTGCGTCTTGAGTTTGTTCAGCAACTGGCCCAGATAGGCGGCGGAGGGGTCGACGCCCGGCTTGGGTTCAAGGTCGGCGACGGTCTTCAATCCTAGCCACTCGGCGAGGTACGACCAGTTCTTGTGATGCACCACCACCGGCACGCCCCGTAGCGGCGCGGCTTCTTTTTCCCAGCGGGCGATGGCCGCGCTCATGCGCGTGGAAAAATCCTGGTGGCGCGCGGCGTAGTGCGCGGCGTTGGCCGGGTCGATGTCGGCCAGGCGTTTGGTGAGCGCATCGGCCACCTTGAGCAGGTTGCGCGGATCAAGGACGAAGTGCGGATTGCCGGCGGCGTGTATGTCGCCCAGCGCCCGGTCGAGCACCGCCGGTTTCTCGATCAGCCGGACAAAGGCGGCGGCCTCGAAATAACCCGGCTGGCCGGCTTGAATCTTCGCGTTGCCGGATTCGCGCTGCAACAGCGGCAGCCAGCCGATTTCCAGTTCCGCCCCGGTGCAGACCAGCAGATCGGCGCGGCGCGCCTGCGCCAGCAAGGCCGGGCGAGCCTCGATGCGGTGCGGGTCCTGCATGGCGGTGGTGGCGGAGTTGACCTTCGCCTTGTCGCCCGCCAGTTCCTGCGTGAGCGACGCCCATTCCGGCGTGCAGGCCAGCACGTTGAGGGCGGCGTGGGCTGGCGTTGTGCCGAGCGCAGTCAATGACAACAGAATGGCACCTATATGAAGGGTAAACGGTCTTTTCATGATTTTTCTCCGGTCAGAATTTGTGCGCGCCGTGCGGGCCGAGGCTGTGGATGTATTGGAGCGTGACCTGGTTGTCGGTCAGCCCCTGCTGACCCTTGTCCCGCGCCAGTTGCAGACGGAAGCGGGAGAACTCGCTGGGGTTGTAATCGGCCATGAGGGTATGGCGCTGCGGCGTGAAATCGGGTTTGGACAGCACACCGGTGAAGGCTGGGCCGAAATTCACCGTGCCGACGTCGAGGCGGTCGTAGCGGTAGCCGGCGCGCCAGCGCGGCATGAACTGGTAGACGCCCTGGGCGTACCAGCCGGACTGTTTCGCCGCGTAGCTGTCTTCGATGCCGCCGCCGCACAGGCCGTCATCGCAGTGCAAATCGCCGTTCTCGTTGCGGCGCAGGTATTCGGCCTGGAACTTGAAATTCTGGTACTTGGGGTTGCCCTGCGGCGCCCATTTCCAGACGAAGTCGGCGATCCAGTATTTGCTGAGTCCGGTGAAATCGGTATGGGCCTCATCGCCCGCGTCATCGTCCCAGTGGCTCTCGCGGTGATCGGCCTTGGTGCGCAGGTAAGACAGCCCGGCACGCCAGGAATGGCTCGTACCCACATCGTCGCCGACGTGCGCGGTGAGGGCATAAGAACCCGGCCGGTTTTTGTTACTCCAGTCCACGCCCTGGCCGATTTCCGCGCCGAATTGCAGGAACATCGGCGTGGGTGCCAGCCATCTCAGTTGCAGGCCGTCCTGGATGTAGTGCTCGCCGAGCATGGCGGCATAGGGCAGGTTTTGATTGGCGAAATCCCAGGCATGGGGGTGCCGCTCGTTGGCATAACCGATGCCGGAGAGGTAGCGCCCGCCCTTGAGGGTGAAACCGTGGTCCAGCGCGGTGGTCTGCGCCCAGGCCTCTTCCGTTTCGATTTTGCCCTCGGCGTCGATGACGAAGTTGGCGAAGCCGCGGAAATAGGGGTCGATGCTGGCGCCCATGGTCAGTTCGGTTCCGTCCAGGGAAAGCCCCTTGCCGCCGCCGTGCTCGTGGCCGGCGGGGAGGAAACCGGTGATATGGCCGTCCCCCTTGGCGTTGTGATAACGCCCCTGCAGGATGAGCGAGATTTCCGGATTGAAGGCCGAGGCGGTGGCGGGTGCGCGCGTGGCCGCGTCGGCGGTGGTTTGAGCGGCCCGCGCCTGGCCCTCGGTCTTGGCCATCCGCCCCTCTATTTCCTTGAGGCGGGTTTCGTAGTTTTCCTGCACGGCCTTCAGTTTTTGCTCGAACTCGGTCCGCAGCTTTTCAAGTTCCGGGTTGGCCAATGCCGGGAAGGGTGTGACAAGTAGCGCCGCGAGCGTGGCGGCAAGGGGTTTGAGTCTGGGCATGGCCATTTCTCTCTTTATGGGCTGAAGCGGGGGGCAAAAATTTTTATGTCGTCACGCAGGTTTCAAACACCCGGCGGATACTATCCTCGGGCAGCTTGCGACCGATAAACACCATGACGCTCTCGCGAGTCTCGTCTTCCCGCCAGGGCCGCAGCTCGGTGCCGCCCATAATCATGTGCACGCCCTGGAAGGCGATCTTGTGCGGGTTGCCGACCAGATTCAGCATCCCCTTGTAGCGCAGCAGGTCATTGCCCAGTGTCGTGGCCAGCACGTCCAGGGCGGCGTTCAGACGCTCGGAATCGTAGGGCCGCGTCTCGCGAATGACGAAGGATTTCACCTCGTCGTCGTGTTCGTGGCTCACGTCTTCCAGGAAATCCGGCTCGATCTCCAGGATGTCGTCGAGGTTGAAGCCGCGCACATCCAGCAGGTCGGCCAGATCGGTTTGGCCGGGATGCGCGCGCTGGATCGTGGCGCGACGGTTCATGCCGCGCAGCCGCTCCAGCAGCCGGTTGTAATCGTCCTCGCCAATCAGGTCGGTCTTGGAGACCAGGATGCGGTCGGCGAAACCCAACTGTTCCTGAGCTTCATGGTTTGCATCCAACTGCCGCATGGCATGCTTGGCATCCACGACAGTAATCACGGCATCCAGGCGGTAAGCCTCACGCACGGCGTCGTCCACGAAAAAGGTCTGCGCCACGGGCGCGGGATCGGCAAGGCCCGTGGTTTCGATGATGACGCGCTCGAAATCGAGCTTGCCCGCCGCACGCTGTTCCCCGATCTCGCCGAGGATACGAACCAGGTCGCCGCGCACGGTGCAGCAGATGCAGCCGTTGTTCATCACCACCACCTGCTCGGCGGATTCCACCAGCAGATCGTTGTCGATGCCCACTTCGCCGAATTCATTTTCGATGACGGCGATCTTCTGGCCGTGATTTTCCGCCAGGATGCGGTTGAGCAGCGTGGTCTTGCCGGCGCCTAAAAAGCCGGTGAGCACGGTGACGGGGATAGGTTCATTCATGGTCAGTG
The DNA here is from genome assembly GCA_947084925.1 of uncultured Gammaproteobacteria bacterium. GTDB lineage: Bacteria > Pseudomonadota > Gammaproteobacteria > Pseudomonadales > Porticoccaceae > JAGPUQ01. Next base: position 2,870 of record CAMTUJ010000018.1, on the reverse strand, counting down.
CCTCCATAAGCGGTTTGCGGGTCGTAGACCTTCTCCGTCTCCAGGAAAACGAGCGAAAAATCCGGCGAGGCGGTGTCGAGTTCGCGAAAGAAACACGAGCGATAGCCGACATGGCAGGCGGCGCCGCCGGTGAGCGCCACTTTCAGCAGCAGGCAATCCTGGTCGTCGTCGATCAACAGATGTTTGACGATTTGCGCCTGCCCCGACTGTTCGCCCTTCTTCCAGAGTTGTTGGCGGGCGCGCGACCAGTAGTGCGCCATGCCGGTGGCCAGCGTCGATTCCAGCGCCTCGCGGTTCATCCAGCCCAACATCAGCACCTCGTGTGTCCGCCAGTCTTGCGTCACACAGGGGATCAGTCCGGCTGCGTCGAACAGCGGCATGAAGCGCGCGCCTTCTTCGATTTCCAACAGCGTGCCGCGCGGTGGATAGTTCATGTTCGTCCTGTTCAAGATTTGAAAGCCACCACCGCCACGCCGCCGAACAGCAGCGCGAACTGCACGGCGAAGTCCAGCGGTTGACGGTGTTTTTGCAGCGCCGGCACCAGGTCGGCCACGGCGATGTAGATGAAGCTCGCCGCCGCCAGCGCCAGCAGATAGGGAATCGCCCCTTGCACGCCTTGCAGGACGACATAGCCCAAAAGGCCGCCCAGCACCGCCGCCGAACCCGACACGGCATTGAGCAGCAGCGCGCGCCGCCGGCTGTAACCGGCGGCAAGCAGCACCATGAAGTCGCCCACCTCCTGCGGGATTTCGTGCGCGATCACCGCGATGGCGGTCACCACTCCCAAGGCGGGGTCATGGAGAAAGGCCGCGGCGATCAGCACGCCGTCCACGAAGTTGTGCAGCCCGTCGCCCAGCACGATCATCAGGCCGATGGGGGGCGGCGCGTCCGTTGCGCCCTGGTGCACGTGGTCATGTCGCCACAGGGCGGTCTTCTCCAAGGCGAAGAACAGAAAGAGGCCAGCCAGTACCGTCGCCCCCACCTCTTGAAAAGGCAGTTGTTGCGCGGCTTCGGGCAGGATGTCCAGGAAGGCGGCGGCGAGCAGCACGCCCACCGAGAAACTCACCAGACGCGGCGCCCAGCGCGAAAGCACCGTCAACGACAGCAGGCCCGCCGCCAGGACGCTCAATACGCCGCCCGCCAGGGTGGCCAGGACGATCCAGGCGAGGGTCATGGCAGACGACGACGGACAGGTGTCGGCGCAACGATGGGTGTGGCGGAATGGCGGAAAACGGATTTCATGACACGACTCAGCGCATTTAATGCAACAGCGTTGCATTCTACAGGCGAAGCCTACATAAATGCAATCAAGTTGCGTTCAGTGTGGCTGGCAGTCCGCGCAGGTGCCGCGCAGTGATATGCCGGCTTCCTCGAAGTGGAAGCGGGGCGGCAGGGCGAGCACGAGAGTGGGTTGAATCGCGGTCAGGCAGTACACCTTGCCGCACCGGGTGCAATGGAAATGGGCGTGACCATGCGTATCGTTGCCGACCGCGCTGAAACGCCATGCCCGGTCGTGGCCTTCGATCTTGTGCGCGAGTCCCCGACCCACCAGCCAGTCCAGCACGCGATAAAGGGTGACACGGTCGATGGCGCCGTCCGCTGCGAGGCCAGCCTCGATCTCGGCATGGGAAAGCGGACGCCCGGCCGCGAACAACGCTTCCAGGGTCCGCCAGCGCGCCTCGGTGACGCGCTCGTCCAATTCGGCGATGGCGGTTTTAGCGCGTTCCCGCGTGGTTTGGGTCATTGTGGTATTCAATAACAAGACGTGCAACACAGTAGCACGTCGGAGCCGGAGAGCGAAGAGGCCAAGTGAACGTGGGACATGCCTACCAGGGTTGCTATTCACTCCGACTGAATAGTCGAAATGGGATGAGCCTCTTGCAAAACTCCCCGCCCCATCAACCTGCACCTGCCCGCGTCGGGCTTTGCCGCTGTTTTTTTGAAGAATTGTATGGCTCGCGGTTGATTACGGCGGCGGGATCACGGGTTTCTCCTGTTGCGGGCGACAGCCTTCCCGACCCGCGTGTTCGGGGGCATGTTGTGCAGGTTCATCGGGGCGCAACTCATTGCAGCAAGCGCATCATCTGATCTACTGTCAGAATCAGCAGGCCAAACATCAGATGGCGCATCACCTTGGTGTTGCCCTTGACCCGGATAGTGCGGCATCCGGCGGCTCCGCCACCCGTCCGGGACCGGCAGCCGGGCCGCACAGCCCGGCCCCGCCCCCCCGGTGCGGCGCCGGTGTCCATGCTCACCGAAGGCCGGGACGCCACGTGATTGTCCATGTGCTCGGTGTGCGCGCTTTCGGTACCCGGTTGCCGCGCGAGCGGGTCGTCGGCCGCAAGCCGCGCGACATAGACCTCAATCCGCCGCTCACATGGCGCGGCAAGAAATTGCAGGGCTGATCCGACCGGGTCGTCCATGCCTCGCCGCCGTGCATCCAGGAAGAGATTCACCTCAAGGAGCTGATCGACAGCCTGCGCCGACGAAAGAAGGGCGGGGAAAGGGCCCAGACGAGCAAGGACCGCCGAAGCGCTACCGGACCAACGCACCGCGTCATGGCGTGCTGATGAACAACAGTGCGCCATTGTCAGGCCAGCCACTGGGCTCAGCCGTGTATTTCGATGACCCCCTGCTCCGCCAGCTCGTCGATGCGGCCTTCGGCATAACCCAGCTCACGCAATATCGTCCCGCTGTCGGCGCCCAGTTCTGAGCCAAGATGCGCCGGCACCTTGTCCGAGCCCTGAATCCAGAAGGGACTGTTGACGGCCTGGCCGCGGCCATGATGGTGGCCCTCGACCTTGATGAACAGGTCGTTTTGCAGCGCTTGCGGGTCGTCGATGACCTCCTCCATGGTTGCCACGACGCTG
>CAMTUJ010000017.1:0-23421 GCA_947084925.1 uncultured Gammaproteobacteria bacterium | reverse complement strand
GTAGAGCAGAGGATTGAAAATCCTCGTGTCGGTGGTTCGATTCCGCCCCTGGGCACCAACAAAAACAACACGTTACAGCGGTTTTCCCCCTCTCCCGATTTTCGATTATTTCCCGAAGACAGGCGGAAGACAGGCCATTTTCCAAATGGGTCGCCACCTACTGCGCAAGAAAGGGTTCGGCGGCCAACTGCCCAGCGATGACGCGCGCACGCTTGTAACCCTCGGCACGCTGGCGGGAGTCCCTGCTGTTATCTGCACCCATGCCCAACGCTCTCAGCAGTGCGAGCTGGCGCCGCGTGGCAGAGTCCAGTGCCGCAACGCCCGGGTGTGGTTTTTCAATGCCGGTGCGCGTGATGATGACCATGCCTTCGCGGGACAATATCCGCTGGAGCTCGAAAACATCGGCCATCGCGCAAGCGGCCATCTCGGCAAGGGTCAACTGAAGGTCCGACCAGTCGCCGGCCGGGCGATCCCCGACAATCGCGAACCAGCAGCGCACGGCATCGTCGCGCAGCTCAGCAGGCGGCGGTGGCGGGCCTTGCAGCGCATCCTGAAGCAGGGCGACCGCGCCGGACGTGGTGTCTGAAGTCCGTTTTTTGCGCATCTCGGTAAACCTCGATTGAATCTGTGAGTGATCGGGAAGATCCGGAAGAATTCGCACCAGGTGGTGCCGAGTTTGGGAGCGGTTCCGGCCCCTGGGGCGCACTCCGAAGCCGACCAGGTCGGCCCGGAATTGCCCGAAAATTTGCGTTACCGATAAAGTTGGGGGAAGGCAGCGGTATCCGTGGCGAAACGCCTAGACTTTTACGCCCCCGGCCCCATCCCCTGGGGCCTGCCCCCGATACTCAGAAAACGCGCGCCCTTTGAACCTCCAGCCACCTCGGCGGGTCAGCTCGTTCAGTCAGGTGGAACCGGCGGCACTCGCGAAGCCAGACCGGAAGCTGATCGTGGTGGCCTACCCCGCGCAGCGGGAAAAACGGCGCCGGGTGAAGTTGGCTCTCCCAAGCGACATTGGCCAAATCAAGCCGGTTGGTGAAGCCATCAATCTCGGCCTGAATGGCGTGCGCGGCGAGCACGGCATCGACCAAGCGCCCAACCATCTCGCGATAAAGCGGCAATGCATCCCGGCAGACGATGGCGCTGGCCTCGGCGCGCGCCTCGGAAACCTTAGCGTCGCATTGCCGGCGGGCCTGCTCAATGCGCTCGCGGTCGGCGTTGAGCTTGGCGCGCTCGGCATCCAGGTCGGCAAGCTCGCTCGATGCCGGCTCCGCGAGCGCGACATCCAGGTCATCGGCATCAAGCAGCGCACGGCCCTGTGCATGGTGGTCGAAGGCGGCGGTCTGCGCCCGAACGAAGTCGCTACCAATGGAAGCCAGACGCTCATTGACGGCGTTCGAGCGCTCCGCCAACTGGGCGGCCCTCGCGGTCGCGGCGGCATAACGCGGTGAAATCTCGGCAAGGTCAATCGTGTTTTTTGCGGTGGCCATGTGGTTCAGCTCCAGAAAAAGGAAATGGTTTGCGAGCGGGAAGGTGTGATGCTCCGGGCCTGTGCGGACGCGAGCGTCTGCCGCCTGCTGGCCTTGGCTCGCGCAATCGCTTGCAGTCGCCGGGCCTCGGCGCGCAGGGTTGATGCTCGGGGAAAACGGTAGTCGGTGTTGGTCATGATCTGAAACCTCGCTTGCTGTTGTTGGCGTAGCTGTTGAGCATGTGCCGCGCCAGGTGGGCGCGTGCCTGGGCGGTTGGGGCCAGCATCGCCAGGCGGGCGTTCAGGCGCGCTTGGTGCTGGGCAATCGCCAGATCAAGCGAGTGGTCGGGCTGGTGGTCCGGCCGTTGCCGGGTCGGTTGCAGGACGGTGATTCGTGGTGCCTTCATGGTGGTGCCCTCCAGGGCGTGTTGCCGGCGGTGCCGGAATTCGGGTTAATCGTCGGTGGCGCCGATGTCTACGGAATCGACGGTCCACGGATACGGGCGCCGACCAGGTGCATCTGGGTCGCGGTGCCTGGGTCGCCGCTCGGGTCGCGGCTGGCGCTTGGTCTCGGCCAAGGCGCGAATGCGGGCGCGGTAGGCTTCGGCGGTGCGGTCAGTGGGTGCGGTCATGTCTTGCTCCGGAAAAAAGCATTCGCCCCGAAGCCGGTGTTCCGCCGTTTTCCTCCCCCCTTATAGGGGGGGTGGAGAACTTCGGCGTCGAAAGTCGCCGTTTTCGGCGTAAACGGAGAATTTCGGCGTTTCAGATTCGCCACAACCAACCCTCCCGAAACGCATAAATCCCGCGCGCGATAAGCCCGGTAACGGCATCTCTGGCGCGGCTTGTGCGCTTGTCGCTGGGGCAAGGCAGGCACGCTGCCGCCTCGGGAAGGACGGCTTCGAGTTCGACGGCAACGCGGCCAGGTGGAACACATGCGGGGTATTCACTCGACAGTGGCGACTGCCGGGCCAGGATGGTTCGCAGTGCGTCCATGACAAGTTTTTGGTTCCCGCCCTGGGGCAGCTTCACCCGCGCAACGTCCTGGGCGGTGTGGTCCGCCTCGACAGCGCATGACGTTATCGGGTCGCCGTGGTCATCGGTCCCCAGCTCCACCACGGCCAGCTTGAACGGGTGCGCCAGTCCGTCGTCGGCGCCGTCCTTGCTTTTGGCAACCCGCCACTCCCGGCGGTCATCGTTGCGGGAGACCTCCACGGCGGCATCCATCGCAGCGAGCAAGGAAGAATGCCCCCGCAGCCCCTTGGTGCTGTCCTTGCCGGTGTGATGAACCAACACCACAAGCCCGCCCATGGCGCGCTGTAATCCTTTGACGGATTCGAGAATTCCGCCCATGTCGCGGCTGCTGTTTTCGTCGGCAAGCGGTGCGGCGCGGTTCAGCGTGTCCAAAAACAACACACCCCCGGCAGGCGCGACCTTGGCCAGGTCCAGCACGTCGCGCGGGTCCGCCAGGTGGAACGATTGCAGCACCACCCCCAAGTCACCCGGCAGCGGGCGGCCGTTGCGTGTTTCCCAAGCGGCCACGCGCAGCCGAAAGCCGGCCTCCCCTTCGAGGCACACGTAAACCACGGGCGCACGCACCACCCGGCAGCCGAACCAGGGCGCGCCCTCGGCAATCGCGGCGGCCACGTCCAGGGCAAGGAAGCTTTTGCCGCTTGCGCTCGGGCCGTACAGCGCGGCCACCCCCGAAGCGGGCAGCACGCCACGCACACGCCACGCCAGCGGCGGAAGCGCCCGCAGGTCTGCGGACCCAAGGAGTTTGTAGCGTGGCGCCGTGGCGGCGGTCAGGAGCTCGCGCAATGCTTCGAGCCCGTCGCGCCGGGCAAGGTCGTTGCAGTCGAAGTTATCCGGTTCGTCCTGGGGCATCGTGGCCACCGCGGCGCCGTGGTCCTTGGCGATTTTCTCGGCGTCGCTTTCCTTGCCGCAGTCAGGCACCAATACCAGCCCGGCGGATGGGTCGCGCTCCCGCAATTGTTCGGTCACGCTGCGCACGCGGCCCCAGCCGAACGCCACCACGGCAGGGCAGCCGGTCGCTTGATGCACGGCCCACGCTTGGCCGATGCCCTCGACGATGTAGGTCAGCGGCCCCGGCTCGCCAATGGTGTGCCAGCCCTCCAGGCGGGCGCCCGGTAGGTTCAATTTCGCGGGCTTGCCGGCCGCTTTGAGTCGCGCCGCAGTCGCGGGCGGGGCAATGATTTGCAGCGTGGACAACGTGCCGTCAGGGCGCCAGCAGGGCACCACCAGGGCGCCGGCCATCGGCTCGCCCGCAATGCGCAGCGGGTCGGCATCGGGTACCACGCGCAAACAAGCGGGGTCGCCGTGCTTTGCCAGAATGTACGGGTGCTCGGGCGTTGCTGGGGTGCAACGGTCCCACACTGCGGCGGGTGCCGTGCTGGCGGGTCGCGGGGTCTGCGGCCGTTGTGGCGCGGTCGGTGGCGTGCCTTGCCAGCCGTGGCGCTTGGCAGCGAAAAAAAGCGTGGCGGCCCCAACCCCGCCAGGTTTGAAACTATTCCAGGTGTCGCGCGCGGCTCGGGCGCAGTAGCTGCTGGCGGGCGAGCTCCATTGATTGAAGTCATCGAAGTCAAGCCCGGCAGCATGGGCAGCCATGCCGACCCGCGCCCACTGCTCGCGCGGCAGGTCCGGCGGGATTGCTTGCAGCGCCGCGCGGGCGCGGTCAGCGCCCATTGGGCACGCCCTGCCAGCGGGCAAGTTCGGCGCGGTCGGCCGGGGTCAAGCGATATATGCCCGCCCGGCATCGGCGGCCGTCGCGGTCGATGAACGGAAGCAGCTCGCACGCTATCGAAAAACCACGGCGGCGCAGGCTCGCCACAAGGTCGGGCCCGTTCGCGCATCCGGCAAGCCGGTCGAGCTGTTCGCGCGGCACGGGGCCTTGTAGCAGCGCCGCGAGTGCGCGAGATTGCCTGGGGCAAAGCGTGGTAAAATCGCGGCGCCTGCTTTGAAGTGCTCCCTCGACGCCCGGCGCGGTGCCACCCGCCCGGGCGTTTCCATGTGCGGCCACCGGTCAACCCTCCAGCAGCGCGCGCAGGCCAGCCACGGGCCAGGCCAGCCGGCCGCTGATCCGGATCGGTCGAATCGGGCCGTTTTCGTGACACGCCCAAAGGCGCAGGGTTTGCTCGGCGCGGTTCAAGTGGCGCGCGGCTTCGGCAGTAGGTAGTGCGGTGCGCGGTTCCGTTGCCAGCGGTCGGAGTACAACTGTGTGTTGCGACATATGTGGAAGCCTCTTTTCCGTTGAGGCCTCATCGTCGGCGCTTAACTATCCTCCCCCGCAAGTGCCATCTATACCCCAAATTGGGGGAGTACACCCCCGGCGCTCATCCTTCCTTGATTCCGTCCGCGTCGCCGGCTCTGCCTAGGGCGCGCAGTCTCTCCCATGCTCCATCGAAGACGCCGTAGCTCAGGAAAAGGCTCTTATCACTTCCTAAGATTTTCCATATTTCCGACTTAACCCAAGCCTTTCCGGGCGTTCGCCTCGGCAGCGCGAGCGGGTCATACCTCAACCCGCGCAACGCTTCGAGAATCGCGTTTTCTTGCCTGGGCTGTTTGTAAATGTGCTTATCGCTGGCCGGCTCTGGTGCATCTTCGGGCACAACCAGTGATGCATCTTCAGGCGCAAACAGTTTTGCAAGCCGTGCGCTTTCGTCGGCCGGCAGATAACTGCGGTATTCATTGAAGGCGGTTTTCAGATTCTCGAAACTGTTTTTCAATTCTTCGCGTTTTTGAATAATCGCCGCTTCGGTTTCTTCGCAGAATGCGTGCGCGTTTTTGCTATCCAGAAAAACCACGTCGGCTTCATGGGTCGAGTGTATTCCGGCCAACGCGAGCACATGCGCGGCGCGAAGCTGGCGGGGCGTAAGCTTTCCGGAATCACCCTTGCCGGCCAGCTTGTGCCCCAGCTCGATAGCCTGGGCGCCCCATCGAAACTTGCGCAGAATCGCGCCCCTTTCGTCGCCCGTCATTGGGTGCGGAATGAATCCTTCGCCCGGCAATTCGAGCGGCCTTTCTTCCGCACTGGCAGCGGCGCACGCCATGACATGACCGACTTCACCAGACGTAAAGCAAAAATGCTCCGGGTGAACATTTTCTTTCAGGTCAGAAAGGATTCGCGCTTTCAGTTCCTCGAATATCTGGTTCATGGCGCCCCCACAACGCGCAGTCCTATTGCGCCGGGATCGAACGTCACCCCAGCTTGCTCCAAAATCCAGTTTTCTATTTTCTGGTGATGCACGCGCAGCAGGTCCACGGGTCGAATGGTGTAATGCTTTTCGGCCGTCGCGCTGGCCTTGTGCCCCATGATTTGCGCGACTACGCCCACGGGCACTTCGAGCCATTCGGACAAACTTTTGAAGGATCTCCGCAATCCGTGCAGGGTCACCACCAGGCCGGCCGCTTGGCACGCTTGCCGGTGCGCAATACTGCCGTCGATCAGTCGGCCCGATTTGCTCCCGGCACTGAAAACCCATTCATTCCGCCGTGGCAGGTTTCGCAACAGGTGCGCGACGTAATCGGTAAGCGGGACCGCGCGCGAATCTTCCACCTTGTCGGCAATGGTCATGCCCCGCCACTGAAAATTGACATCGGCCCACTTCAAGCAGGCCAGTTCCTCGCGCCGTGCCCCGGTCAGCAGCAGACATTGCAGATAGGCGGCAATCACGGGGTTTTGAATCCGGCGCACATGGTCAAACCAGGTGGCGAGCTGTTCGCGCTGGATATAATCGGCTTTCACTTTCGGCTTGCCGGCCGCCTCGCGCAGTTTCTTGCCGCTGGCGGCGGTCGGGCTCGCCTTGCCGGTCAAATCTTTCTCCAGGTCGGCCCAGCGCAAGAATGCCTTCAGCATCCGCAGCGCCAGCCGGGCCCGTGCGGGTCTGGTCTTGGATTCCTTGGCAACCATCGCCGCCACAGCATCGGCGTCCAGGTCCGCCAGGCGCAGCCCCATCAACGACACCAGCGGCCCCGGCAGGGTGCGCACTCCAGGCATGCGCTTGCGCAGTTCCCCGCCTGGGGATGCCATTGCCAGGTGGTCGCGGTAGGTGAGCGGCCGCCAGTTTGGGCGCCGTTCCTCGACGTAGCGCGCCCACGCCTCGCCCACTGTGACGGCATCCGCGCGCTTGGCGTCGCGCTTGGCGGTGTCTGCCGCTGATTTCTCGGCCTTCACCTCGCGCGGGTCGCGGCCTTTGTCGATGTCGCGCTGCATTTCCCGGGCGCGGGCCTGGGCCTTGGGAATGGGCCAGTCCTTCGGGAGTCCGATAACCGCCCGGATGGCCTTGCCCTTGTCGCTCCCTTGAAAAATGAAAGTCGGCTTTCCGTTGGGCCGCGCCAGCAACCCCAGCCCGGGCGCTTCTGAATCCCATAGATAGGCTATGGACTTGCCGGCCGGGCAGGTGAACGCGGCCACCCGGCCCGCCGTGAACCGCACTTTTCCGGCCTTTGGCACGATTGCGCGGCCGGCGGTTGCTCGCTCCTTTTTTCCGTCCATCGAAAAGTCCTCGTGTCGGGCCACCTTCGCCGAAGACAGGCGGAAGACAGGCCATTCCCCTAAAAAAGGCGAATTTCGATCAACGCGGGATGGTGGTTGTTTGTCCAGTACGTCGCGGTAATGCGTTGATTTGTATGCATTATACTATATGCTTCAACGCATGCGTATATTAGCAAGTTTGAATTGAAAATCCTCGTGTCGGTGGTTCGATTCCGCCCCTGGGCACCAACAAAAACCGTGTATTACCCTCGAATTCTCTTCCTCGGGTTTTCCCCGTTTTTCAGACACAAGGCCGCAGCAAGCGCGATTTCCGCATCGGCATCCGATGCCGCGATGCGCGCGCCCGCCGCCACCTGTACCATCCAATCTCGCCGAGGCGGACCGGGGTATTGCACGGCAATGTTCAGGCCCAGTCCTGCCCGTTCAAACACAAGATCGATGTGACCCTGCTTACCGGAGCCCAGCGATGGCGGCCCACCGCGACCATTTTTTCGAGAACAACCCGCATCTTGCCCGCAGCACCCGGACCAACGTCGCCGAGCTGTTCCGGGAGCGGGTGCGCAACGATGGCGAGCGACTCGCCGTGGTGGACGGTGAACGGCGCTACACCTTTGCGGAATTGAATCGCCGGGTAAACCGTGCCGCCAACGCACTGTCCGGAATGGGTCTGGTGCCGGGTGATCGGTTTGCGGTGCTGTCCAGCAACCGCGCCGAATACATCGAGCTGGAACTCGCCGCCGCCAAACTGGGCGTCATTCTCTGCGCGGTGAACTGGCGCCTGGCCGAGCCGGAGCTCGCGCACTGCCTGAACCTGGTGGCGCCCCGGGTGCTGATCCATGAACCCCGGTATGCGAGCGAGCCCGCCGGACTCACCTGCCGTATCGAGCACCGGGTGGACCTGGATACCGACTACGAAACACGGCTTGCCGCTGCATCCGACCGCGAGCCTGCCTACGAGGCCGATCCCGAGGACGGGCTGGTGATCATCTACACCAGCGGCACCACGGGCCTGCCCAAGGGCGCCCTCATCAGCCACCGGGCCATGGTCGCGCGCGCCAGTATCTTCCGTATGGAAATGGGCCTTGCCCGCGACGACGGCTTCATCGCCTGGGCACCCTTCTACCACATGGCTTCCACCGACCAGGCGCTGGCGACCCTGCTCATGGGCGCTCCGGTGCACATCGTGGATGGCTACCAGGGGGCACGGATCATCGACATCCTCGAGCACCAGCGCATCGGCTGGCTGGTCATGATTCCCGGCATGATCGAACAGTTTCTGGCCGAGGTGCGCGCGCGCCCGCAGGGATTGACGCCCAAGGGCGTGCGCTACGTGGGCGCGATGGCGGACCTGGTGCCACCGCACCAGCTCGTCGAGCTGACGCAACTGCTGCGCGCCCCCTATGTGAACACCTTTGGCTCCACCGAAACCGGCCTGCCGCCAGCCACCGGCGCCACCATCGCCGTGGGCGAGGTGCCCACCGATCTCGCCAAGCGGATATCGGGTCTGTGTCGGGTGAAGCTGGTGGACGCCGACGACAACGAAGTGCCGGTGGGTGTACCGGGTGAAATGGCGGTGCGCGGTCCCACGCTGTTCAGCGGTTACTGGAACGCGCGCGAAGTGAATGAGCGCGATTTTCGCGGCGGCTGGTTCCACATGGGCGATGTGTTCGTGCGCCGCGAGGACGGGCGTGTGGCGTTCGTCGATCGCGCCAAATACATGATCAAATCCGGCGGCGAGAATATCTATCCCGCCGAGATCGAGCGGGTACTGCTGGCCAATCCGCTGGTGCTGGAAGCCGCGGTGGTGCGCCGTCCGGACGCGCGCTGGGGCGAAGTGCCGGTAGCCTTCGTGGCGCGCAGCGACACCAGCCTCGATGCCGATACCCTGCGCGCCGCCTGCCGCGCGCAGCTCGCCGGCTACAAACAACCGAAGGCGATCTGCTTCGTGCCCTTCGAGAAATTTCCGCGCAGCACCGCCGGGAAAGTGCAGCGGCATCTGATGGAAGACTGGCCGGTGGAATAGCATTTCAGCGTCTCGCAGCCCCGGCAGTCAGCAGCCTGTTGACAAACGTCATGAGCCACGCCAGAGCCGATCCGCACATGAACTTGCCCGAGGTCATGTTCCTGCATAGGCAAGCGACTATAATGCCCCGGCGCGTTCGCGCTTCCTGTGCAGCGATGGAGATTGGGCGATGAAGAAAACCCTTGGCGTGTCAGCCTTGGTCGTTTTGGGGCTGGGTATGAGTTCGGCGCTGGTCGCCTGTGGTTCAAAAGAAAAGGGGGCGCCGCCACCCGAAATCCAGGCTCAGATCGCCGAGCGCATCGCGCCTGAGGGCGAAATCGTCAAGCAGGGTGCGGCCGCGCCCGCTGCGGGCGGTGCCGCGCGCTCCGGTGAAGAGGTTTATCAAGCCAAATGTACCGTCTGCCATGCCACCGGCGCCGCCGGCGCACCCAAGGTGGGAGCTGCCAGCGATTGGGCGCCCCGCCTTGCCAAGGGCATGGACGTGCTCTATGCCAGCACTACCAACGGCTTCCTGGGCATGCCGCCCAAGGGCCTGTGCATGGACTGCTCGGACGACGAGCTCAAGGCCTCCGTCGACTACATGGTGGAACACAGCAAGTAAGCGGAGCGCAACCACCAGCACCCTCGAAGGCCGCCCTTGGGCGGCCTTCGTCGTTTCTGTCAGGACCGGCCGGCCGCGCCGCGCTTTTTTCCGGGTTGCGCCTCCGATCGGCGCTCTGGCTTGCGGCCCGCCAACCCTGATTGCACTGCTGCCGCTACCTCCGCTCTCGCTCTGGCCCGTGCTCTGCGACTTGCCGGGGGAGCCAGACACTGGTAGAACGGAGGCTCACACCAGGCCGCGACAGCTATGCAGCGCTTCAGCCGTGTCCTTTTCTGGATCTTCCTGACAACGGCCACCGGAGTCCCGGCGACCGACAACAAGCCGACCGCCGGCGATGCGCATGCGATGCTGCTTTCGGTGGACGGTGCCATCGGCCCGGCAACGGACGATTACTTGGCCCACGCGCTCGACCAGGCGGCAGAGCTGTCACCCCGGATCATCATCCTGCACATGGATACCCCGGGCGGACTGGACACCGCGATGCGTGCCATGATCCGGCGCATCACCGCATCGCCGATTCCGGTCGCCACCTATGTGGCGCCCACGGGGGCGCGGGCGGCGAGCGCCGGTACCTACATCCTGTATGCCAGCCATATCGCCGCCATGGCCCCCGGCACTAACCTGGGTGCGGCGACTCCCGTGGCCATCGGCGGGTTGTCACCCGGGCGCCAGCCGGATGAATCGGATGGCACCGACGGGGCCAAAGGCGATGCCGGCGGCAAAACCGCAATGGAAAAGAAAGCGGTCAATGACGCCGCAGCCTACATCCGCGGGCTTGCGGAACTGCGCGGGCGCAACGCCGACTGGGCTGAGCGCACGGTGCGCGAGGCGGCGAGCCTGCAGGCCAGCGAAGCCCTGGCACAGGGCGTGATCGACATCGTCGCCCAGGATGTCAACGATCTGCTCGCGCAGATGGACGGGCGGGTAGTCAGCGTGCAGGGCAACGAGATCACCCTCCGCACGCGGGGACTCCCGGTTACCGAATTGCTGCCGGACTGGCGCTCGCGCCTGCTCGGCGTCATCACCAACCCCAATGTCGCCTACATCCTGATGCTGGTGGGTATCTACGGCTTGATCCTCGAGTTCTACAACCCCGGCAGCCTGATCCCCGGCACCATTGGGGCTATCTGCCTGTTGCTCGCGCTGTATTCCTTTCAGATGCTGCCGGTGAACTACGCCGGTTTCGGACTCATCCTGCTGGGCATCGGCTTCATGATTGCCGAAGCGTTTGAACCCAGCTTCGGCATGCTGGGCATAGGCGGTATCATCGCCTTCGTGATCGGCTCCATCATCCTCATGGACACCGAAGTCCCCAACTTTCGTATCTATCTCTCGGTAATCGTCACCACTGCCATACTGAGCGCGATGTTCCTGATCACCATGGTCGGGATGGCATTGTCCTCTCGGCACCGTGGCGTGGTATCCGGAGCCGAACAACTCATAGGCGCGGTAGGGGAGGTAACGGAAGACTTCAGCGACCACCAGGGGCGGGTGTTCGTGCACAGCGAAAGCTGGCGCGGTCGCAGCGCGCAACCCCTGAGGAGAGGACAAAAAGCCCGGGTAAGGGCTATCGACGGCCTGACCCTGGAACTCGAACCCGTGGAAACCACCAGCCTGGAGGCCGGCTCATGATGCAATATCCGCTCTTTACCCTGCTGCTGCTCGTCATTGTTTTTCTGGCAAGCGCCATCAAAATCCTGCGCGAGTACGAGCGCGGCGTCGTATTTACGCTCGGCCGTTTCTGGAAGGTCAAGGGCCCCGGCTTCATCATCATCATCCCCGGCATCCAGCAGATGGTGCGGGTGGATCTGCGCACCGTGGTGATGGATGTTCCGAGCCAGGACGTGATTTCCCGCGACAACGTCTCGGTGCAGGTCAACGCGGTGATCTACTTCCGGGTAATTGATCCGGAACGCGCCATCATCCAGGTCGAGGATTATCTCGACGCCACCAGTCAGCTGGCCCAGACCACGCTGCGCTCGGTGCTGGGGCAACACGAGCTGGACGAGATGCTGGCCCAGCGCGACCGGCTGAATGCCGATATCCAGAATATCCTCGATGCCCAGACCGATGCCTGGGGCATCAAGGTCGGTAATGTCGAAATCAAGCACGTCGATCTCAACGAAACCATGATCCGCGCCATCGCCCGCCAGGCCGAGGAGGAACGCACGCGGCGCGCCAAGGTGATCCACGCCGAGGGCGAATTACAGGCGGCGGAAAAGCTGCTCGAAGCCGCCCGCATCCTGGCACAGCAACCCGAGGCGCTTCACCTGCGTTACCTGCAGACCCTGACCGGCATCGCCGGCGAAAAAACCAACACCATCGTGTTCCCGATGCCGCTGGACATGATCGACCGCCTGATCGGCGACCGGCCCAAACCGGATGCGCCCAAAACGCCGGAGGCCTGATTCCAGCCGCCGCCGCGCACTGATGACCTTCAGATCGGCGTTATCCCCCGCCTTTTGAAGGGATGTCCGGCGCGGCGTTCGCGCGCCATGTCGAGCGCCTGGATCAGCACCCGGCGGGTGTCCCTGGGGTCGATGACGTCGTCCACCAGCGCGGCTTCGGCGGCGGGCAGAATGCCGATCTTGGCGCGAAATTCGTCGATCAGTTCCTGCTTGCGCTGCTCGCCGTCTTCCTGCTGCGCGAGCTGCTTGCCGAACAGCACCTGCACCGCATCGTCGGGCGCGATGGCGCTGAACGACGCGAGCGGCCAGGCCACCAGCAGATCGGGGCGCATGCCCAGGCTGTTCATGCCGTAGTGGGCGAGACCGTAGGCCTTGCGCATCATCACCGTCATGCGCGGAACGGTGGCGTGCTCGATTTCGTAAAGCATGCGCGTGGACCAGCGGATGATGCCGTCCTCCTCCGACTGCGGCCCGGGATAGAAACCCGGAATGTCCTGCAGAAAGATCAGCGCGAAACCGTACACGTCGCAGAAATTGATGAAGCGACAGATTTTCTGACAGGCTTTTACATCCAGCGTGCCGGACATCTGATTGGGCTGGTTGGCGATGATGCCGACCGCGCGGCCATCCAGATGCGCGAGCGCGGTCACCACATTCTGCGCAAAACGCGGTTTGAATTCGAAGCAGGCACCATCGTCCACCAGACTGCGGACAACTTTTTTGACATCGTAGGCAAAACGCAAATCGGACGGTACCACCTCCAGCAGTTCGTCGCAGCGGCGATCGGGGCGGTCGCGGGTAGCCCGGCGCGGCGCGGCTTGATTGCAGTTATCGGGAACATACGCCAGAAATTCCTTGATGCTCGCGATGCATTCGCGGTCGTCCTCGACCAGCAGATCGGCCATGCCCGAACGCTCGACGTGTTTTTTCGCGCTGCCCAGCTCTTCCAGCGTGGTGTCGATGCCCATCTTGGTTTTCAGCAACTGCGGGCCGGCGATCATCATGCAGGCGCCGCGCGTCATGGGCACGAAATCCCCGATGGCGGTGAGATTGGCGTGGCCGCCGACGCAGAGCCCCATCACCGCCACCACGATGGGCACATAACCGCTGAGCGCCACCAGATTCGAGAACTGTGGATTGTCGTAGGCGCCCTGGGAACTGACCTCTTCTTCGAGCCGCGCGCCGGTGCCCTCGGTGAGGATGACCAGCGGAAACCCGTGATCCAGCACCATCCGTTTCAGGCGCGTGAATTTCCATTCGCACACCTTGCCCATGGAGCCGCCGCGAAACTCCATGTCGTAGGCCGCGACCGCGACCCGGCGCCCGTTGACCTTGCCGTAGCCCACCACGATGCCGTCGCGCGGCGTCTCGCCCGGCTTGGTGTCGCGGGCGAGATCGCTTTCGCGCGCCAGCGGCGCGAGCTCCAGGAACGTACCCGCGTCGAACAGCAGATCGACGCGCTCGCGGGCGGACAGCAGACCGCGCGCGTGGCGGCGCGCATAGTCGATGGCGGCCAGCGCCTGCTTGCGCTCGGCAAAGGGCTTCATGGCCTCGGTCAGGGTCTTGCCGTCGCTCATACTGTCCTCGGGCTGTCCTCAGGAGGAGGGCTGCCGCATTGCTCCGTAAAGACGGAAAGTTGCAAAGCGGCGCGGGAATCGAAGTGGCGCGGGAATGTAGCCCGAATCCGCAACCGCCTCAAGGCGACCCGAAACCCGCGCACAACCCGGCGCCGTCAGTCGGACGCAGCGCGCAGCGCGCGGGCCGCGGCCACCATGGCCGTGAGTGCGGGCCGCACCTCGTCCCAGGATCGAGTCTTGAGACCGCAGTCTGGGTTTACCCACAGCCGCTCCGCCGGCACCCGGGCACGGGCACGGCGCAGGCGATCCAGAATCTCGGCGGCCTGGGGCACATTGGGCGAGTGGATGTCGTAGACCCCGGGACCGATCTCGTTGGGGTAGGCGAAATCCCGGAACGCATCCAGCAGCCGATCATCCGAGCGCGCGCTCTCGATGGTGGTGACGTCGGCATCCATGGCGGCCACCGCGCCGATGATGTCGTTGAAGTCCGAATAGCACATGTGAGTGTGGATCTGGGTGGCATCGTCCACCCCGGCTGACGCGATGCGAAACGCGCGCACCGCCCAGGCGAGGTATTCATCCCAGTCCGCATGGCGCAGCGGCAAACCCTCGCGCAACGCGGCCTCGTCGATCTGGATGATGCCGATGCCGGCCGCCTCCAGATCCCGCACTTCATCGCGGATCGCGAGCGCAAGCTGAAGGCAGGTGGCGGCGCGCGGCTGGTCATCGCGCACGAAGGACCAGTTGAGCAGCGTCACGGGGCCGGTGAGCATGCCTTTGACGGGCCTGTCCGTCAGGGTCTGGGCGTAGCGGATCCATGCCACCGTCATCGCCGCGGGGCGCGCCACATCCCCCAGGATGATGGGCGGCTTCACGCAGCGGGAACCATAGGACTGCACCCAGCCGTTGCCCGAGAACACGAAGCCGTCAAGGTGTTCGCCGAAGTACTCCACCATGTCGTTGCGCTCGGCTTCGCCATGCACCAGAACATCGAGGCCGAGGGCTTCCTGCTCGCGGATGGCGTTGGCGATTTCGGCGCGGATGAAATCATCGTATTCGGCGTCGGGAATCTCCCCGGCCCGCCAACGGCTGCGCGCCTGACGAATGGCGGCGGTCTGGGGAAACGAGCCGATGGTGGTGGTGGGAAACAGCGGAAGTTGCAACCGCTCCCGCTGCGCGCCGATGCGCTCGCCGTAGGGTCGCGCCCGGTGCTCATCGGTTGCCCGGAGCGCGGCCACCCGCGCCGCCACCTCGGGGCGATGCACCCGGGGCGAGGCGCGCCGGCTCGCCAGCGCGCGGCGACTGGCGTCGAAGGCGTCCCGCGTCGCGGCGGTCTCGCCCGCCAGGGCGTGGCGCAACAGCGCGATCTCGTCGAGTTTCTGGGTGGCAAAAGCGAGCCAGGAAATCACATCCGCCGGCAGCCGGTCGTCGCCGGTGTGATCCGCGGGAACATGCAGCAGCGAGCAGGACGGCGCCAGCCAGAGCCGGCCCTCGCGCCGCGCCAGAACCGCCTGCAACCGGGCCAGCGCCGCATCGAGATCGGTGCGCCAGATATTGCGGCCATCGACGATCCCCACCGAGAGCACGCGCCCCGATGGCAGCCGCTCGTCGACCGCGTCCAGTTCGTGCGCGGCGCGGACGGCATCGACGTGCAGGCCCGCCACCGGCAGCGCGCAGGCGAGCGCCAGATTGTCGGCGAGCGGCCCGAAATAATTCGCGAGCAGCACCTGCACACCGCAGTTTTCCAGTACGGAGTAAGCATCGGGAAAAGCCGCCTGCCAGGGCGCGGGCAGGTCGAGCGCGAGGATGGGTTCGTCGATCTGTACCCAGGCCACGCCCTGGGCGGCGAGCCGGGCGAGAATCTGCCGATACACCGCGAGCAAGCCCGGCAACAGCGCCAGCCGGTCGTCGCGCTCGCTCGCTGGTCGCGCCAGCCACAGCCAGGTCAGCGGCCCCACCAGCACCGGCTTGGGCCGCAGACCCAGCGCTTGCGCCTCGGCGACCTGATCGAACAGGCGGGTGCCGGAGAGCCGGAATTCCTGCCCGGCGCTCAGCTCGGGGACCAGATAGTGGTAGTTGGTATCGAACCACTTGGTCATCTCGCAGGCGGGGGCGGGGCTGCCACTGGGCGCGCGGCCCCGCGCCAGGCGGAAGTAGAGGTCGAGATCCACCGCGCCGCCGTCCCAGTCGAAGCGCGCCGGAATCACCCCCAGCAATGCGGTCATGTCCAGCACCTGGTCGTACCAGGAAAAATCTCCCACCGGCACCAGGTCAAGACCGGCGGCGCGTTGCAGCGCCCAGTGGCGGCGGCGCAGCTCGCGTCCGCGCAGCTCCAGTTGGTCCTGATCGAGCTCCCCGCGCCAATAGGCTTCGAGCGCCCATTTCAGCTCCCGGTTGCGGCCGATGCGGGGAAAACCCAGATTGTGGGCACAGATGGTTGGCAAAGCGTCCATGTGTCGTCTCGGATTGCAGCAGGACGACCATTCTATTTTCGCTGACTAATCCATAAAATCTCACGTCTCTACCAACCAACATGATTTCTGCTCAACATGATCGAACGCCGACACCTGCGCAACCTGCTCGCCATGGCCGACACCGGGAGCCTGGCGCGCGCCGCCGAGCGCCTGCATCTGACCCCCTCGGCGCTGTCCCACCAGATCAAGCTACTGGAGGACTATTACGGTCTGGCGCTGTTCCACCGCCACACCAAGCCGATCCGGCTGTCGGCGGCCGGCCAAAAGCTGGTGGCGCTGGCGCGGGACACCCTCCCCCGCTTCGAACAGGTCGAACGCGAGCTGGCGCGGATCGCCGCCGGCGACGCTGGCCGGCTGCATCTGGCCATCGAATGCCATGCCTGTTTCGAATGGCTGATGCCGGTACTGGCGCGCTTCAAGGCACGCTGGCGCGCGGTGGACGTGGATATCCGCCTCGGCCTCGCCTTCGACTCCCTGCCCGCGCTGCGCCAGGGCGATATCGATCTGGTGATCACCTCGGACCCGGTGGAAACGCCCGACCTCGCGTTCGTCCCGCTGTTCGACTACGAAGGCTTGCTGGTGCTGCCGGACAACCATCCACTGACGGCACAGCCCTGGATTCAACCCGAGCATCTGGCCGGCGAGACCCTGATCACCTATCCCGTGCAACCGGCGCGCATGGACGTGTTCAAGTATTTTCTGCAACCGGCCGGCGTGGCGCCGGCGGCCGTGCGCCAGGCGGAACTCACCGCGATCATCCTGCTGCTGGTGACCAGCGGTCAGGGCGTCGCGGCCCTGCCCGACTGGGTGATGCGCCACACGCCCCACAGTCGCAGCCTGGTGACCCGGCCGCTGGGCGAGGCGGGACTGCACCGCACCCTGTATGCCGCGCTGCGTTCCAGCGACCGGGAGCTGGACTATCTGCGGGATTTTTGTGCTTTTGCCGGCGAGCACCAGGCCGCCGCGCGCGCCGAACCCTAGCAGGTTGCTGAAAAACGTTGCGAGGGGGCCAGATGCGAGGCGCACGGCGCGCAGCGACCGAGACATATCAAACCAGATAGGCGAGGGAGCGAGCACCGCGCAACGAAGCAGATGGTGCCCGCAGTAGTTTTTCAGCAACCTGCAAGAGGACCGTGCCATGACTACAGAGCCGGACAGCGCCGATGCCAACGAAGCCCAGCTCAGCCAGCGCTGGCGCCGGCACAGCGACGCCTGGATCGACGCGGTGCGCGCGCGGCGCATTCCGAGCCGGGTCGCGGTGACCGATCAGGCGCTGGTCGATGCCATTCTCGATTACCGGCCCGACACCCTGCTGGATCTCGGCTGCGGGGAAGGCTGGCTGGCGCGGCGGCTAGCGCCGCTCGGCATCGCCGTGACCGGGATCGACGCCGCACCGGCCCTGATCGATGCCGCCCGTCAGGCCGGCGGGGGACATTTTATGGCGGCGGGCTACGACGCCCTGCCCCCGGGGCTCGGCACCTTCGCCATGGCGGTAAGCAATTTCGCCCTGCTGGGCAAGGAACCGGTCGAGCACCTGTTCGCCAATCCGCCGCAACTGCTGCCCGGCGGGCACTTCATCGTGCAGACCCTGCATCCCCTGATCGCGTGCGGCGAGCAACCGTACCGCGATGGCTGGCGCCGGGATTCCTGGGCCGCCTTCAGCGCCGGGGTCGAGGAACCGCCGCCCTGGTATTTCCGCACCCTGGAATCCTGGGTGCGGTTGTTCGGCGCCCACGGCCTGCGCCTGCTGGAACTGCGGGAGCCCCGCGCACCCGCAACCGGACAGCCGGCGTCGGTGATTTTTATCGCCGCCGTGCCCTGACAGGCGGTCGAAAAACCGCTGCCGCAGCCATCTGTTTGCGTTGTGCCTTGTTCGCGCCCTCGCCTCTGGTTTGATATGTCCCGGTCACTGCGCGCGGTGCGCCTCGCGTTTGACGCTCAAGCGATGTTTTCAGGTTTCGGCACACCCGATGTCATCGAAGACGCCGGGCGCTCGCGGTTCGCTCGGCATCCTATGCTGCGCTGGATCAAGCGTATCGGAGCCGAAGAATGGATCCTTGCGATAGAAGCGCGCACCGGCCGCAAGATGCTGGTACCCGATTCGATCTACATCAGAAAGCGCCGATCACCGTGACCCGTTCCACAAACGCCCGGAGCGATTCGGGGTATGAGCCCGACGGTCCGTGCCACGATGATGGCGCTGGCGCAGCATAACTCATGATCACCATCGCTATCGTTTCAATCCGCACCCGGCCTTGCGGCCGGGTGATGCGCAGCGCCTGAAATCCACCACCTCCCTGCTGCAGGAGTTTCAATCCGCACCCGGCCTTGCGGCCGGGTGATGCAAACGCCCGGGCCGGAAACCTATAGCACGAAATCGGTTTCAATCCGCACCCGGCCTTGCGGCCGGGTGATGCAACCAACCGTTGCGCTCGGGGCCAAGTTTTATGGAAGTTTCAATCCGCACCCGGCCTTGCGGCCGGGTGATGCCCAGCTTGGCCTTCGCGTCCTCGATTCCTCGCGTGTTTCAATCCGCACCCGGCCTTGCGGCCGGGTGATGCACAATGCAGCCCATTGCCGCGCTGCGCGGCACCCAGTTTCAATCCGCACCCGGCCTTGCGGCCGGGTGATGCATTTCATCAGCGGGCGATTGCCGACGCCGATGTCGGTTTCAATCCGCACCCGGCCTTGCGGCCGGGTGATGCTCCACTCCAACAACCGTGGCTGCCGGAAGTGAATTTCTGGGGGGAAACGCGAACCCTCGCTGGCAATCGACCGGCAACTCGGTTTGCGTCTCGTCCAATTTCAATTTTCATCGACTCTTCAATGGGTTGCGATTGGCGCGAACCTGCGGGGAAAATCCACCCTGCTTCAGGTTCGCGCTTCATATGACCAACGGCCCCTCGAAGTCGGTAGAGCGAAAAGTGCCGTACTGCTTGACGCGCATCTGGGCCGATTCAGTTATTCGGTAAAAGCGCAGGTTGTCCTGAGTTTCGTCAATTTCAGCAAGCAGTGCTCGTTCCAATTCTTCGAATTGCATTTCGTTGACCTGGCATTCGAACACCGACTTTTGCACGCGTTGGCCCGTACTCACGCACACCCGTGCCACCCGGCGCAAACGCCTGCGCCCTGCCGAGGTCTCGGTGGAAACATCGTAAGTCACAACGACAAGCATGGCACCCTCATTTCGGCAGACTCACTTGTGAAATATCATGTCGGAAATTTCATGTCGGAAATCTCATGTCGGAAAACTTGTCTCAAAAAACTTATCTTGGAAGATAAGGCAGATAGCCCGCCATCTCGCCGCGCACGGCGCGAGCCATCAAGCGCGCCTGCACAAAGGGCACGACGCCGACGGGAAGCTTCGTGTTCAGCAACGGGTGCGTAACTTCTTCCTGTTTGCGTTCCTGCCAGGCCGCAACCACCGTGCGACGCCCTTTGTCGTTGAGCAAAATCGCGCCGCCTTCACGTTCATCGAAATCACCTGGCCCGAGCTGGCCACGATTGACAAGGGTGAGCGCCAGGCGATCCGCCATCACGGAGCGAAATTCCTCTTGCAGATCCAGCGCCAGCGCCGCCCGCCCCGGTCGCACGGCATGTAAAAAGCCAAGTTGCGGATCGAGGCCCACGGTCTCCAGTGCCGAGCGGCAGTCGTTCATCAGCATGGAGTACAGGAACGACAGCAGTGCGTTGAAGCGGTCCAGCGGCGGGCGACGGGTGCGGCCATTGAGGACGAAATGGCCACGCACCTGGGGTTTGACCACCAGATTCATGGCCGCGAAATAGCCCCGGGCGGCCTCGCCTTCCACTCCGCGCAAGGCATCGAGGTCGGTCGCTCCCGCGGCCGCGCGCAACGAGGCGGCCAGATTGTCGGCGGCACGGGTGAGTGCGGCCTGTTCGGCGGGATCGGCAGCCTCACGGGCCGCGCGCAGCAGTAGACCGCGGCTGTTTTTGAGCTTGCCGGCAATCACGGCGCGAGCGAATTCAAGCGCAAAGCCGGCGTCCCGGGCATTCTGGTGTTGCGCCTGACGCAACAGGATGTTGCCGGACACAGGCCCTTCGAGACGCGCCTTGAAGCGTCCGCTCGCCTCCAGCAGCACCAGCGACTTGCCCTCGTCGGCCAACCGGTGCATCAGCGCCGGCGACACCATGACATTGCCAAAGCACACCAGGCCTCCGACGTGGTGCAGCGGCACTTGCAGGCGTTTTTCCCGCTCGACGTCGATACGCACGGTGTTGTTCTCCAGGTGCGCATAGGCATTGGGCGTCATCACGTAGAGAGTGTTTTGCAAGGCGTACATGGCGGCCTCTACGATGGATCGGTGGCGCGGAACAGGTCGGCGCGCAGTTCGGCCTGTAGGCTCTTTGCCGCGAGCGCCGCCGGTTCGCAGATTTTGTTCAGCGAGCATTCGCGGCAGCGGGCGTCGTTCACCGGTGGCGGCAAGCGACCGCTGGCCAGCATGGCGCGTATGGCGTCGGCCGTCTGAAGCACCAGAGCGCGCAGCTCGGGCGTGATGGCGACTTCGCGCCGCCGCCGACTGCCGGCGTGATAAATGGCGCCGTGGGCTACCGGTCGCCCGAGCATTTCTTCCAGGCACAGCGCCTGGGCGGCGAGCTGGAGGTCGTCGTTGAGCCACTTCTTGCGGGCGCCGTGCTTGTACTCCACCGGATAAACGGTGCCGTCCGGCCAGAACTCGACCACATCACATTTGCCGATCAGACCAACCCGGTCGGACCAGACCGGCAGCGCGTATTCCACCCGCGCTCCCGACTGCCTGGTCTCGTAGGCGACCCGATCCACCCGCGCGTGCTCGGCGTTGCCGCGCGCGGTGTGGATATTGTCGGTGAACTCCCCCTCCACATGGATCAGCCCACAACGCCGGGGGCAATAGGCGTAGTGGTTGAGGGCGGACAGCGGGATGAAGTCTGTCTCGGTGATACCGAGAGTGCTACCATTTGAATCGATTGCAATTTTGTCAGGAGTCATATCATGGCAACGATTTTAGAAAAACTGGAAGCACAGGCCTTGCTGTTGCCGCCTGACGAGCGCGGCCAACTGATCCACCGCCTGATCGTCAGCCTGGATGGCGAACCCGAAGATACGCCGGAGGAAGTCGCCAAGGCTTGGGATGAGGAAATAGCCCGGCGGGTGGCAGAAATCGACGCCGGGACCGCAGTGCTGATTCCGGAAGAAGAGGTTTTTGCGGAGATCGACGACATGCTGAGGAAAGCGGGGAAGTGAGAATCGTCTGGCAGGACCATGCCAAGATCGAACTCAAGGAAGCAGTGCAATACTATCGAGCCAATGCTGGCGAAGACGTTGCCCACGACTTCAGGGATGGAGTGCGGCGCCTGACAAGGCAATTGCTCGAACACCCGGAAATCGGGGTACGCATCCATCGCGAAATCCGTCGATATCCTCTGCACGACCACCCCTTCAACATCATTTATCGCTTGACGACGGAGGCTGTCATCATCGTCGCGTTGGCGCACCAAAGACGCCGACCGGGGTATTGGGCCGGCCGATGAGCCATAGGGTCGGTCGTTGATCATGACTGAATCAGCTCCATGCCACCGGGCAGACGGTCGCGATGCATGGCAACAGGGTAATCCGCAAAGCTGCGCGGGGAACCCGACAGCCCCTCGCGATGGCTGAGGTCGATGATGGTGTTATCCATGCTGTGTGTCGTAAGGACGTTGTCCCTAAATTCACCCTCCACATGGATCAGCCCACAACGCCGGGGGCAGTAGGCGTAGTGATTGAGGGCGGAGAGCGGGATGGGGTCGATGTTGATCATTGTTCAACCAAACAGCCGCTCCAACAGTTCATCCCGACTCAAGCCATGGTAGACGGCAACGGCATCGAGAATGGCCGCCAAGGTACCGATCCGCAGTGGATCGTGACGAGGCACAGTCACATGATGATCGCCCCCGTTGCCTCTGGTCAGACGCAGGTGACTTCCCGTTTGGCGGGTAATCGTATAGCCCAGCCGCGCCAACCGCCTGGCCAGTTCCACACCGGTAAGATCGCGCGGCAACCTCACGCCGCGATAACCTCTTCCCGCGAAATATGCAGGCGAATCAATGCGGGTCTGTCGCTATCTTCAAAATGGCAGTGCACTGCGTCCCGCAGGCGCTCCCGCAACATCGGCAGGTCATCGGCCTCGGTAAAGATATCGACGCCAACGGCGCGGGCGATGTAGCCACCCTCCGCCGCCTCTTCGATCACAAAGTGAATTTCGGTCATTCCGGCTCTCCTCGAAGAATCTTCAGCACTTGCAAACAAGCTCAACGCCGTTGGGCAGCCGCTCTTTGTGCACCGCAACGCGATAATCCGCGAAGCTGCGTGGGGAACCCGACAAGCCTTCGCGGTGGTTGATGTCGATGATGGCATTATCCAATGGGCGTGCCGGCATCGAGAAATCGAGCAGCCGATGCGCCGGCGCACAGCCCAGCATGGCCTGTTTCTTGCGCTGTTCTTCGTTGCTGTCGGTGCCGACGTGTTTGAACACGTACAGACCCCGGCAAGTCATCACTCCCTTGCTGGCGGAGCGGTCGTGTTCGTACATGTTGGCGAGCGCTTGCCAAAGCAGAGCGAGGTCGTCGTCGGTGAAGCCGGTGCCTTCGGCCAGATGGGCGGAGACGAAGCCTTTCATGGCGTAGAGGCCATAGGGAATGAGTTGTTTGCGACCCATGGTGCGTAGCGTGTCTTCAGGCGCTTGGTTTTCCAAAGCCATCAGTTCTTCGCTACTCATCCCGTCTTTCTCCTCCACACCGTGTGTTTTCTTTGTCAGATTGGCGGTAGCAACGCGCGTAATGCCCAAATCCATGGGTAACACTGGGTCGATGGAGCGAGCGAAGGAAAACTGCACCGGCCCACGCACTTGTCCAGCATTGGCACCAGTACTCATGACCGCGCCGAAGGTGCGTACATCAAAGAAATTGGCGCACATCCAGTCGCGTGCTTTTTTTACTTTGTCCTTGGTAGCTTTTGCAGGAATCTCGCGATTGGCCTGCTCGTGCGCTTCAGCAATAGGCCGGTTCATGTTGGTGGCGTGCTCGACGAAGATGGCATGGGGTCTCTTGTTGCCACTGGACTCCTGCACATAGTTGCGCACCCGCCGCTTGGTAGCCACATCGGAAACCAGGCCGTGCATATCCTCGGGGTCAATGCGAGGTGCGTTTCCGGCGTCTGGATCGCCATTGGGGTTGCCGTTCTCGCAGTCAAACAGGAACAGAAATTCGTAGCGGTTAGTAATAGCGGTCATGGGGTAGTCCTCCTTTATTCGGGCTGGGTGGATTCGGATTCGTCGTCTACTTCGCCTTCAGGCAAGCCCTGTTTACCGCTTCTGAAATGCGCGAGT